>CAYTLK010000115.1:3092-11806 GCA_964438515.1 uncultured Planctomycetaceae bacterium | reverse complement strand
TTGTACGCGAGTTTGGACGTGCGTTTCGGGGAGAAAAAGTCGAAGACGTCAAACGCGGCAGACATTTTCAACGATGGGACCGCTTTTTACCGCGAGGCAGTGCCGTAATTATGAATAACGCGTCGTTTCATCCGAAGCAGAAACTTGAAAATCTGGTACACCGACACGGTCTGAAACTCTTATTTTTACCGCCACACTCGCCCGATTTCAATCCGATCGAAAAGACGCGGGCAAACATGAAACGCGCTTTTCCGACCTTTTGCCGAAGGTTGAGAACCTTGAATCCGCCATTTTATCCTGTCTTTAAAAAAGGAATTGTTAATTCAAACGACCATAATGAACATAAGAAAAACGAGCCGAAGGGCGAAAAAGAGGATATTTCCGGAGATGTTGTGTTTGAAATCGAACTGATTCAGCAGATGGAAATCAATATCGACTCTATTTTTATGCTCGTCGCGAACTACCATGCGTCCAACTGCAAAAACAAAGAACTCCGCTGGAGATTGCGCGTGCAGTCGATTCCAGCATCCCACGTCGCGCAGACTGGCGCACCTTCGTGAACGAACCGGAAGAAAGGGATTCAGCGCCGTCATTAAGGACGCAAACCTGAAACAGTGGAAAGCCGCAAGTCGTTAAAAACTCCTTCCGAGACGGTCAGGTCTGCACGGTCGGAACCTACATCGACTCCCTCCTCCCGCCTCTCTCCCAATTTTCAAAAATCGGCGGAAGAATCGAGAAACTCTGCGGACTGCGAAATGCAGTAAAATACGGCGGGAGTCGGGTTTTTAATTGAGCGCCAAACCGCCGTCCACCCGAATCGACGCCCCATTGATGTATCGCGCCTCTTCCGACGTCAAAAAAACGACGACTCCCGCAATATCGTAAGGCTCCGCAATGAATTTTGCCGGAATGTTGCGCAAAACCATCTCCTCATACGCCGGATCTTCCAGCACTTTCCGATTCAAATCCGTACGAATCGCGCCGGGCGCCACGCTGTTTACGGTGATTCCGTACATTCCGAACTCTTTCGCGTGCTCGCACGTCATCATCCGCATTCCCGCCTTGCTGATGCTGTAAATTCCGCGATTCCCGGTCGGCCGCTCTTCATGAATGGAGGAAATATTAATGACGCGTCCCCAGCGGCGTTCCTTCATGGTTCGAAGTGCGCGCTGCGTGCAAAAATACGCGCCTTTCAGGTTGATATTCATGATTAAATCATAAATTTCTTCCGGATAGTCGACGGCAGACTGACGGATTTCGATTCCCGCGTTGTTTACAAGAACGTCAACCGGCCCCGACTGCGTTTCGATGGTGTTGAAAAGCGTCTGAATTTCCGCATACGACCCAACATCCGCACGAATGGGAAACGCGGTTCCGCCGACGTATTTAATTTTCGTGCACACAGATTCCGCCGCTTCTGCGCTTTTGCTGTAATTGACCCACGTGACGAACCCAGCTTTTCCGAGTGCTTCTGCAATTGCGGCTCCGATTCCACGGCCGGCACCGGTCACTAAGGCGACTTTCGCTTTGTTTGACTCCATTTTATCCCTTTCTGTTTATTGTACATGTTGTTTTTGAAAAACTTATGTTTATTTCTGCATTATTCAGTCGCGTCCAGCAACCCTTTCAAGTATCCAATGGCGAAAATGTGACCGAGCATGTCGTACCCGCCGCCTTTTTCACCGCTCATTGCGGGTGCGTGGTCGGTACGAATCAAACCGTGGAAACCGATTTCGCGATAAAGACGAATGAGTTCCGCCATATCGTGCTCTCCGTTGTCGTGAAACGACTCGACGAAACCGGTTTCTGTGTGTCGAATGTCGCGGAAATGCACGAAAAAAATACGGTCGCGCCACTCCCGAATCAACGCAGGAACGTCTTCATTCATCGCGTAAAAATTCGCCTGACAGAACGTAATTCCGTGCGACGGACTGTCCGAAAGCGCCATCGCGCGCCGATAGCCGTCCGCGGTGCAGAGGAACCGTCCGTACCCGCCGAGCGACGGAATGGGAGGGTCGTCCGGATGCAGTCCCATCTTCACGCCGGACGCTTCGGCCGTTGGTAAAACACGTTCCAAAAAGTACTTATAATTTTCCCAAACCTGTTCGGCTGAAATGATTTCCCGGTCGGTTTTCATTTCCCGCATGTCGAAACCGGACGTTTTCGCGCCGCCTCGTTCCGGAATATCGAAAAGCGTACGGTGCCAGCCGATTCCCGCCATAAAATTGTAGCAAAGAAGCGGAATTCCCAATTCACCCATGTTTCGCAGCATTTGTTCGTAGTGCGCAAGGTCCTCGTCGCGTCCGTCGAGTCCCATTTTGATGCGGTTCATGTCGAATTCATCGCCTTCGAGCGCCTCCAAAATGAACCCAGCTTCGTTGAAACGCCGTTTCGCCTCCGCCAGCACATCCATCTTGTACGGCGGTTCCAGCCCCGTGCGTTCCGGAGCGAGTTTCACGATGGCGTGCGTCACGCCGATTTGCCGCGCGAGTTCCCACGTTCGGTCCGGCTTAAACGGTAAAAACATCCCAATTTTCATGGAATTCATGATTTTTCCTCTCTCAATTCTTCCGAAATCTCTCTCCCTGCTTTTTCATCGAAATATTGCGCTTCAGTCTTCTGAAATACTCGCTTCTGCCGTTGCGCGGTCCCGTTTGTAGAAAAACAGGATGGAAATCAAAACCAGCAGTGCGGAAAGGGCGTACACGACCGAAAGAGACGAAATTCCGGTACTGAAATCGCCGAATCTTTTCTCCAGAATCGCCAAAATCCAAGGTGAAAAAGAACCAATCACGAACGCAATCGCAAACATAAGTCCCGTGGCGGTCGAACGATATTCGGGTTCAATCACGTCAAAAAGCGATGCGACGAGGTTCGAGTCGTAAATTCCTCGGAAGAAGCCGAAACCCGCCAGCGCGATGTAAACGTAAAGCACATTTTCGGCCGCTCCCATCCAATAAATGAACGGTGCGCCGAGCATCAACCCCCAAAATTCCGTCTGCATTCGAATGTTTCGTACGTGCGGCGCGAGCCAGTCGGAAAGTCCGGCCGCCAGAAACACGCTGATGTACGCCAAAAGATGGTGGTAAAACGTCGCGTTGAACCCCGCCAAAGTTTTCGGAACTTCAAAATGTTCGATCAAATAGGTCGGCATCCAGGTTAAATATCCGACATTTACGAAGCACATTCCTCCAAATGCGAGTGAAAGCAGGTAAAATGTCGGACGGGAAAGAACGGTCAAACACGCTTTCAGGGCTGAAATTTTCTTTTCCTGAACGGGAACTTTGGCCGTCTCCGCCTCAAGTTCCAACGCGTCCTTACGATCGTTTCGAAAAAGAAAGAAAATCACGGCCGCCCACGCGATTCCGATGAGACCGAACAGACAAAATGCAACGCGCCAGCCGTACTGATAGCCGATCCAAGCCGAAAAAGTTCCTCCAAAAACGACGCCCGTATAGTTGGCCGTCTGATGAATCGCCATAGCGGTCGCGCGGGTTTTCGTGTGATAAATCGAAATCAGCGAATTGGCTGCCGGATAGTAAAACGCCTCGCCAATTCCGGTCGCAACGCTCCGTACGAGAATCAATATTAAGAGGGAGAGCGTCGAGGCGCTGAACCATAAAAACGCGCTGCCGGGAAGATGGGAGGTGAGCCACTCCGAGTGCGGAACGATTCCGGTCGCAAGGGTTCCGAAACTGAAAACCATTAAACTGGTAAAAACAACGAGTTTTTTGCGGATTTTGTCGCCTGCGTAACCTGCAAAAGGAACGAAGACTCCGTAAAAAATCGTGAAGTACATGACGACTTTTCCGAGCGTGATTTTGTCGAACCCCAGCCCCCCTTCGGAAATCGGCTTCATGATGAGCGGAAGGACGTTGTTGAAGAGCTGACGATCGCCTTGATTGAGGAAAAACGCACCCCAAAGCAAAATCAGCATGTACCATTTGTAAAATTTCGGAATCGGATTGGAGCTTGAACTTAAGTTTGAGTTTGAGCTTGAGCTTAAGTTTGAGTCTGAATTTGCGTTTGAATTTTGCATGAGAATCAGAATAGGGTTGAGAGGATGGAAGGGGATGAAAAAACGGAACGGTCAGAAAAACGTCACGGAAAAACAGAAAGACGGAAGGGCGTTTCACGTTCCTTTTCCATCCTCCTTTTTCTCCGTACCGCTTCTGAAAATCGCAGAAAAATAATTAAATTTAATCAAAAATACCCGCCGCGAGCGTGTACTTCTTCAGGGGAAAGTCCCGCCTGAATCCAGTCTTTGAATTCATCTTCGTTTCGTACAATTGCTTCCGCACGTTCCAAAACCGGGACGCAAATTTTGCGGGGAATCACAATCGCCCCGTCGATGTCGGCAAAAATCAGGTCGCCGGGCTTGATGAGAGCCGTTCCAACCATGAGAGGAACCTGATAGCCCGTCATTTTAGCACGAGAGAGCGAGCCGTTCGAGGTGCGGTAGCGGCACCAAATGGGGAATTTTTGGGACAAAATATCCCCTGTGTCGCGAATTCCGCCGTCAATAATCGCGCCGCGGACGCCGCGCTGCATCGACATTTTCGTCATTACGCCGCCCCAGTGGGACGCGTGATCGACGCCGTTTGCGTTCCAGACGCACACCATGTTGGGTTTCAGCTGTTCAAGCATCTTCACGCGCAGTTCCAACTCCCCCAAAACCGTCGGGTCGGCCGCCGATCGAATTGTGAACGCAAATCCAGCCAAAACCATTTCGTCACGCAGCGGCAAAATCGCCTCGGGAAGCGCCTGATTCGTCAAACACATTTCGCGCATCACGTCGTTGACGCAGCCCGTATAAAGCTTTTCGTAGCGTTCAATGATTTCTTCTTCCGGAATCGGAAGCTCGAACATTTCCACATCGTCGCGCTGATGACGAAGATTCTCGATGTTCATTTTTGATTTTGGAGGATTATTTTCCATAATTTAGCCTTTTTGATAATTGTTCAACAAACGTTTTGTCTGTTTCTTTACATTTTAGATTCGGGAAATTGTGACGAGGTTTTGGGTCGCAATTTCGGTGAGGAAGTCCGTTTTTCGGACGGCGGGTACAGTTTTCGGACGGCGGCTTCAGTTTTTGGATGAGAGTTTCAGTTTTCGGACGGCGGCCTCTGCCTGTTCGAGACGTTCGAAAAGGGAAAGCGACTGGTCGGAAAAAAAGTATTTTTCCCCCTTGAATTCACACAAACCGCCCTCCCCTTCGAGCCACTCCTCACGAACCGTATACCCGGCCGCACGAATGAGGGAAATCGCACGGTTCCAACGTTCAAGAATTGCATCCATTCGGCTGATTCTGTTTTCTGTTCGATTCTTTATGAATTGTCATTTGTTTATTTTTCTTGTTTTCAAACGTTCATTCCGGATAGACGCCGTCCGCAAAAAAACGTTTCCACGTTGCGGGAAAGTCGGCGGTAAACGTCATCGGCTCGCCCAGCGTCGGATGGGAAAACGTCACTTCACGTGCGTGAAGCGCAATCCCAACCGGAAAAGGCGTCCGAGACCGATATTTATAATCTCCCACAATCGGAAACCCAAGATGCGATAACTGTACGCGAATCTGATGTTTTCGACCGGTTTCGAGCCGGATTTTCAGCATCGTTTCGTTTGAAAAACGTTTAACGACTTTATAATGTAATATTGCTTCAATTCCATCGGAATTTTGCGTAACGAACATCTTTCGGTGCCGTTTTTCCTCACCCATGAAATCGCGCAGCGTCCCTTCTTCGTTCGGCAAAACACCGTCAATTACCGCAAAATACGTTTTCGTGACGGTATGCTGACGAAACTGTTCCGCCAAACGCGACGCTGCTTTGCTCGTACGTGCAATCACCACCACGCCAGTCGTCGGAGTGTCGAGCCGACTCACAACCCCAAGAAACACATTTCCCGGTTTGTTATATTTTTCCGCGACATACGTTTTTGCGACCGTAATCAGCGATTTGTCCCCCGCAGCGACTCCCATCGTCGGCAGTCCTGCGGGTTTCACAACCACAAGAAGGTGATTGTCCTCGTAAAGTACCTGCATATTTCTATTAATTTTCTATCGATTTTCTATCAATCGATTTTCGGAATGTCGAACTCTTTCCGTCGTTCACGCGCAAAGAACGAAGCGGCCTGGGAATCGTTGATGATTTTTTCATTCACAGCGTCCCACTGAATTTCACGGCCCAATCGGGCTGCGATTCCGCAAAGGTGGCAGCAATGCATCGCCTGAACGTGCGACCAAACGTCCGAAACCGGCTTTCCGCCCTCACGAACGCAGCGGATGAAATTGTCCGTGTGCCATTCGTACGGTTTTCCGTTGTACAGCTCGCGATAGTCGTCGTCGGTGATGAGACTGCGGTCCATTTCTTCGAACGGTTTCCCCTTAATTCGGGAACGATTCACGTGAATTCGCCCCTTCGTCCCTTCAAAAAGCACTCCGTTTCCATCCGGCGAGTCGCTCACAACGTTTATCACCAAATCGTTCGGGAATTTCATCACGATATCGAATTTCGTACATGTATTATAGCGGTTCGTGACCGTGGGATAGCCGTCCTTGAAGGGGACGGGATGTTCCGCGTGGGTTCCATCGACGGAAATCGGGCCGGTTCCTTTCGTCTGAAGGTTCAGCGCCCAGAGTGCGGAGTCGATGTGATGCGCACCCCAGTCCGTAAATTTCCCGCCGGAATACTCGTACCACCAACGGAATTCATAGTGACAGCGGCTCTGACCGAATCGGTTTCCATCGTTTCCGACTCGCGACGAAACGAAATCCGTGTAGGGCGTCTGACCGAGGTACGTATTCCAATCGAGACCGATGTTTTCCGTACGAACCGGCAATTCCCCGGACGCGGGGGAACCGTCGATGTGACAGACGATGTGTTTTATGTCGCCCAGCATTCCTTTTCGAACCATAATCGTCGCCAGCATGAATTGATCGTGCTGGCTGCGCTGCCAGGTTCCGATCTGAAACGTTTTTCCATATTTTTCGCACGCATTTCGAATGATGAGATTTTCTTCGAGCGTCAGGGTCAGCGGTTTCTGGCAGAACACGTGTTTTCCGGCCTGCAGCGCCTCAACAGCGATTTTTACGTGCCAGTGGTCGGGAGTGACGATCGTCACGACGTCGATGTCGTCGCGTTCGAGAATCCGCCGATAGTCCTTGTATGTGTCCGGCGCAATTTTGTTTCCATTTGCATCGCGTTTTCCGAGGTCGGAACGCAGCGCACGCGCCAGTCCGTATTCCTCATCCAAGTCGCAGACTGCAACAACGTCCACCAGATGATTGAACGAAAGTGCGTCTCCCAGTCCCATGCTTCCCACGCCGATACAACCCATTCGAATGCGGTCAGAAGGCGCCTGCGCCCAGACGGGTTTTGCAGAAAGAGTCAGCGGAACAGCGGTTGCAGCGGCGGCGAGCTGCGCAGAGGTGCGTAAAAAATTTCGGCGTGAAATGGAAGAAAACATTACAAATCCTTTATATTGAAGGAGTAAAACAACAAAACTGCACAATAAAACTGTAAAAAGGTTTCGAGCTGTAAAAAGGTTTCAAACTGTAAAACAACACACGCATGAAACCCCGAATGGAGTTTTGAAAAGATGATTTTGGGCCGTGCGCCGCAGCAAACGGACGCGGGTTCGTTTCGTCCCAGGAAAATCAACTTTTATTGATTGTAAATCGTGCGGCCCCGTTTGTCAATAGAACTCCCGAAAAAAATTTCACATTTTTCACGAATTTTGTAAAAGAACCGTAAAAAAATACATCCCCCCCTTTCTTCGTTTCGTAAAAAGCGGTAAAATGAGAAGGATACGTAAGACTCCCTGTTTTTTATTTAGATGATTTAGTGAGAAAATATATGAAGAAAATCCTGTCTGTGCTGTTCTGTCTCCTCGCCTCCTGCGCGTTTGGAGCCGATTACACCTGCGAAAAGACGCCGACTGGCGCAAAGCTGATGAAAGACGGAACGTCCGTCGTCTGGGAACTGTGCGCTCCGCTGGGAGATTCCAAACCCTGCATTCATCCGGTGACGCTCCCCGACGGCCGCGATATTACGGCTTTTCGCCCGAAAGATCACGTGTGGCACCTCGGACTGTGGTTCAGCTGGAAACACATGAACGGCGTCAATTACTGGGAACCGTCCGACGGAAAAACCTGCACGAAATCCTGTGAGGTGGAGATTCAAGGAACGCAGGCGACCGCACGTCTGACGCTGGAATATCGAAATCAAACGAAACCGGACGAGCTGGTTTTGACGGAAGAGCGAGAAATTCTTTTCAGCGCGCCGGACGATTCCGGGTCGTACACCATCACGTCGCGCCATCATTTTACGGCGGGAAAACAGGATGTGACGTTCGACCGCACGCCGCCCCACTCCCACGGAGGAGGTTACGCGGGTTTTGCGCTGCGGATGCCGAAAGAATTGGACTCGCAGTTTACCGTCACGAGTGAAAATGGGGAAAATACGATGGCCGAAATCCGAAAAAAACCCGCGTCTTGGGTCGATTATCGTGACCCCAAAAATGGTTTGGGGGTTCGTGTGGAGGTGATTCAAGGGACGCCGCAGACGCGTTTTTACGCACAAAAATCGAACGGGTACTGCTTCATCAATCCCAGTCCGATTCTCGACGCGCCGATGACGCTTCCGGCCGACGGAACGCTCGATCTTGAGTACAAAGTTCAAGTTGGGGCACTTCCTTCGAACGCTCCGTGACGTTTG
>CAYTLK010000115.1:0-2992 GCA_964438515.1 uncultured Planctomycetaceae bacterium | reverse complement strand
TTTTTTATTCAGTTTTTTATACTGATTTTATTCTGTTTGAGACTTTTGAACCGCTGAAATATCGGAACCACAGAAACACCCGAAACACCTAAACCTCCTAAATCTTCCAAACCGCGCAAGCCGTCACAATCTCAATCTTTTTATCTATTTTTAAGCTTCTTTAATCTTCTTTGCATCGCATTCGGACGGAGAAACCGACATTTCTGTACGAGGAACTGGAAAATGTAAAAAATTTGTAAATTTTCCTATTTTCGATATAATTTTCCTGGAGTCGCTCTTTACAGAGTTGCAGAAATCTTTATAATAAGGAAAAATGAGGAAGCAGAAGGAACCTGCGCCTCAGGAAAATTTAACCGGAACGGAATCGAATCATGAGTCTCAATCTTGCACTTGATTTTGAAATAGCGGCAGAAAAGTATCGCAATCATCCGGCCATCATTTATAATGGTCTGGAAATTACGTACGCGGAGCTTGCAAATTCGGTGCGTTATTGGACGATTCTTCTTTCACGCATGGGTGTGTCGCGCGGCCACCACGTCTGCGTCGTGATGCCGAATGTGCCGGAATTTACGATTGCGTACTTTGCGATTCTGCATTTGGGCGCGATTGTGGTTCCATGCAACACGCTTCTTACGAGCCGCGAACTTGCATTTCAGATCGCACATTCCGACTCAAAATACATTATTGCGTACCAAAACTGTATGCTTCCGTGCGTCGAGGCGGCGCGGGAAGTGGATTCGTGCATCGGAGTCATTGTGACGGGAACGAAGGCGACGGGCGTGGAGTCGCTTCCCGAGGCGTATCAGGAAGACTGCATCTACTGGGTCGAAGACGAAATTGCACGTCTGAAAGAGATTTATCCGTTCTCGACGAAGACCGTCACCGTCGTCGCGCAACATGAAAATGCGGTCAACTGGCAGAATCTTTCCGAAGATGATTTCGAGCAGTCGCCCTGGCCCGCCGGCACGCCGCAGGAAGACGCGTCCTCGCCCTCCATTCAATCCACGATTCCCATTGGTGCAAGCTCGCAGGAATACATTACGGGCGTTCTGCTGGGGAGTTCGGCAAAAGATTCGAATTTCACACAGTTTTCAGATTCTGTTTCAGAATTTCGCACAAATTCAAACAATCTCCCGAATTCCCCGCTTCCATTCACGGACGGACCTGCGGTGTGGGAATCGATTCCCAATCTGGATGGAAAGTCGCAATCCAGCTGGAGTCCGGCCCCCGCAGCGACGAATCCGGACGACACGGCCGTCATTCTTTACACATCCGGAACGACGGGCTTTCCGAAGGGCGCGCAGCTGACGCATTTTAATCTCTATTCCAACGCCCAATTTGTTCGCGAGTATCTGACGGGGTACAAACCGGGTTCACGGACGCTCGCGATTTTACCGTTTTATCACTCTTTTGGTCAGTCGGTCGTGCAAAATGCGGCGCTTTTTGCGGGCGCGACGATTGTAATGGTTCCGCGTTTCGACCCGAAACGTGTGCTGCAGGCGATTGTAAAACACAAAGTCAGCGTGGTTGCGGCCGTTCCGACGATGCTTATTCATCTGGCGCGCATGCAGCAGAAGCTGAATTTGGATGTTCGTCATTTGGAAATCATGATTTCCGGCGGGTCCTCACTCTCCATTGCGTCGTACGATGATTTGAATCAGAATTTTCCAAACTCCGTGATTCTTGAGGGGTACGGACTGTCCGAAACGAGTCCGCTCGCAACCGCCATTTTGCCGAAAGTCGGTCCTCATCCCGGCTCCATCGGTCGTGAAATTACGGGCGTGCAGGTGCGAATCATGCGTCCCGACCACTCCTTTGCGAAACCCGGCGAAATCGGCGAAATTGTGATTCGCGGTCATAATGTGATGAAGGGGTACCACAAGGACCAACTCGCCACGGAAAATGCGTTCATTAATTCGTGGTTTTTGTCCGGCGACCTCGGTTACTGCGATGAAGACGGTTTTTTCTATCTCGTGAATCGGAAAAAAGACATTATTATTCGTGCAGGAATGAATATTTATCCTCGTGAAATCGAAGAAGTGCTTCACGCTCATCCCGCGATTCTGAACGCTGCGGTCGTCGGCGTCCCGCACCCCGTGCATGGGGAGGACGTGATTGGGTTCGTGACGCTTAAAGAGGGCGAAATCCTCGACGAAATCGAACTGAGCAAGTATTGCCGCATGAGGCTGGCGGCGTACAAATGTCCGCAGAAAATCTACATAATCGACGAAATGCCGAAAGGTCCGACGGGAAAAATTCTGAAACGGGAACTAAAAAAATTGTTTTCCGACATGAAATTTATGGAAAATAATGAAATTTCCACAAATTAATATTGCGTCAGTTCCAAATATTCGGTATAATCAGAAAGTAAATCATAAATTACAATCACAAATACAAACCTCAATCATAAATGGGAATCCACGGAGGGTGAGTGAATGAAAAATTTTCGGCGCTGGATGATTTTATTTCTCGTCGGTACGCTGCTGGTTGCTGGAGGCGTCGGATGTCACGCATTTCGCCACAAACATTCCAGTGCGGAACCCAAACGGGTACACGCCGACACAACCGTAGAAGGCTGGGTCGGCGGCGAGCGTCCCTCTTTTTGAAATTCCAATCTCAAAAATCAAAAACACCGTGCGTTTATCCTATAGAATGCACATTTGGGGTACATTATGGAAAAATACGCTTGGAAAGCGCTTCTTATTGAAGGAAAGCTGGAAGAATACAAACGTCGTCATCGGGAAATTTGGCCGGAAATGAAGGCCGTTCTTGAAAAGAGCGGGATTCGAAATTATTCCATCTGGATTGTTGGAAACGAGATTTTCGGTTATTACGAATGTGAAAACGGTGCTGATTTTGCCGCTGCGGCTCAAAAAAACAGCGAGGTGGTGGATCGTTGGAACGAGTACATGAAAGACGTGATGTACATGGAGATGGATCCCGTCACCGGCGCCCAGCCGAAGCTGGAACAAGTCTGGAACTTTCGCTGACG
>CAYTLK010000114.1:6165-11919 GCA_964438515.1 uncultured Planctomycetaceae bacterium | reverse complement strand
CGGGAATTTTCCTGCGGTTCGGCGAGGTAAAAGGTATTTTGATCGTCTGCTTTTTTCTGCTGCCGCTCATGGCGCTCCCGTTCGACCTCATCCTTCCGTGGGTCGAAATGGATGAAACCGGGACCGTCCGCCGTTCGTTTCCCTCGGAAGGCTGGTTCGGGACGTATTTCACACACGAATTCACGTTTCAGGATTCAAAGGGTGTGATGAATACCGCCTTTTCCTTTTCGAAGCAGCAGATTCCACTCGGAAACGCGCCTCTGGAACAGTCCACCTTCAAAGATGTGCGCATTCAGGGGACGAACGTTTAGCGGGCAAAAAGCCCGCCGCTCGCCAAATGGGATAGGAAATCGGTTCATTCGCCCGCAATACTTCGTGCCGTCCATCTTAAAAAGAGGGGAATTAAAAGCTGAAATCTCAAGTGAAATCAGTATACGATTCAAAGGACGGTCATCGAAAACTGAAAAAACGGAAATTTTCTTCAAAACCGGCAGTGTGCGAAAATTGTATGATTAAATCTGTATGACATTCTATTTTGCGGGTTCGGAGGCGGCGTGAAACCAGCGGGAAATCGCAAGGAGTGGAAAGTATTGGTGGTAGTAATGGTAGCGAAGGTAAAAAACGGCCGGAAACCCGGTGCCGGTGAAAACATTTTGCGTCCAGCTTCCATCGTCGTTCTGATTCTCCGCGAGCCACCGAATGCCCGCAAGGACCGCAGGATGCTGCGCCATTCCAAAACCGGAAAGACCCAGAATCGCCCAAGCCGTCTGACTGGGTGTGACGGGACCGGTCCCGCGCAGCGCCACGTCTTCGTATGAGTCGGGACTTTCACCCCAAGCGCCGCAAGGCTGCTGATGCGCAAGGAGCCAGTTGATTCCCGCACGCACCGCTGGATCGTCCCGCGAAATTCCCACCGCAGCCATTCCCGCAAGGACCTCGCCGGTTCCGTAAATGTAATTCGTTCCCCACCTTCCGAACCAGCTTCCGTCGGGACGCTGATTGGCGCGCAGGTGCTGAATGCTTCGATCGAGATTGCGGTCGCCGCCGCCGATGCGGAATCCCAGTGTGCCGAAACACTCTAAAATTCGGGCGGTGAGGTCTGGCGTACTCGGGTCGGTCATTGCGTTGTGGTCGGCAAACGGAACCTGCGTGAGAAATTCTTTATTATTATTGCGATCGAATGCGCCCCAGCCGCCGTCGGAATTCTGCATCGCCCGCAACCAGCGCAGAGCACCGGAAATCGCAGCGTCCACACGTTCATCGGAACCTTCCGGAACCATCCCGCGCAGCGCCATAATCGCCATGGCCGTATCGTCACAGTCTGGGTAGAAATCGTTACGATATTCGAAGCACCACATGCACGGCTCGCATTTTACGGAGCGGCTCCAGTCGCCCTTCACGTGCAGCTGCTGTTTCAGAACCCACTCGACCGCCTTTTTTGCGTGAGGTTCGTCCGCACGAATTCCACCCGCCGCCAGCGCACGCATCGTAATAATTGTGTCCCAAACCGGCGACAAACACGGCGCGCAGCGCGCACTTCCGTCTTCCGGATTCTCAATCACGAGATTCATCAGCTGATTCCAGAAATATTGCGTTTTTTCGTGCGAGTCCTCAAGCCCCAACGCCTTCATCGCCACAAGTCCCCACATAATCGGAGGCTGAATCGCGCCGGGACCGTCCGAATTCTGACAGTGGCGCCAGAGCCACCGTTCCGTCCACTTCAGCGCCAGACGCCGAGTCGGTTTCCACGGAAGACGCTGATAAAATTTCAGCATTTTATCGGTCGTTCGGAAAAAAGTGTCCCAACTGAACACTCCCGGATGTTCCGGTTTCCCCGGCGCGCGCAGCGGCCCCCAGTCTTTCGGATCCTTAATAAAAAGTTCCCGAATTCCTTTTTCGACCGGCAAACTCCGCACCGGCTGAAGCGCTGAGACGATAGAAAGCGGTATGACAATCGTACGCGTCCACGCGCTGACGGCGTAGAGATTGATCGGAAACCATTTCGGAAGGAGAATCATTTCCGGAGGAACTGCGGGACAGATCGAGTAGGGAATCTGACCGAGAATCGCGAGATAAAACCGGGTGAAACTATTTACCTGATCGGCACCTCCCATTCGTAAAACGCAGCGTCTCGCCCGCTGCATGCAGTCGTCCGAAAGCGGATGACCCGTGAGTTTCAGGGCAAAATATGCTTTTACCGTGTTCGGAACCGTACTTTTTCCGCCCGGATACATCGGCCAGCCGCCGTCTTCCGCCTGCGTTTTCAGGAGCTGTTTTGCGAGTCGATGCGCCAGCGGGTCGTCTTCTTTTCCCAAAAACGCCAGAATAAGAATGAACTCACTCTGCAGGAGCGAGTCTCCTTCCAGTTCGGCCCGCCAGTGGCCGTCAGGGTTCTGCTGGGAGAAAAACCAGTTTTGCGAGCGCGACATTTTGTCGCGAACGAGATCCAGAAGTGCAACCATCGGTAAAACCTGTATGAGGGATAAAAAAGGGGGAAGGCCAACAAAAAAGCCTTCGTGAGGGCACACAAAGGCTTTCGATTCGTAAAAAGATACGAAAAAAGGAGCAATCGAAGAGATTATTTCTTCTTTGCCGCTCCGGCAGCAGGTGCCGCAGCAGCCGCATCGTCGGCAGCTTCTTTTTTCTTCTTTTTCATCTGCAGTTTGTAAACTCGCACTTTGCTAAGTCCAACCGGGCTGTCGCCATCGGTCCAGCGATCCGACGACTGCAGTTTTTCGATGCGTTCTGCACGAGTGAGTACACTTCTCGTACGAATCAACGCAGCGCGGACTTTCAGACTTTTATCAATTGTCATTTCTGAATCTCCACTGTAACGATTATAAAATGAATATATATTCCAAATACATTAATCAAGAAAGTAAATTATAATCCCTTTTCTATTAATTACAAGGGGGGGAGAGGGAATTTCCTTCATTTTCATCTTTTTCCCTCTTCGAAATCCTTATTTCAGGGCGTCAGCAATCTTTTCGGAAAGTTCGTCCACCGTAATTTCATCGATAAAAAACTTTTTATGCGTGTCGGTTTCGCCGCTCACGAGTGAAATCCGGGACCGTTTCAGCCCCAAACTTTTCGCGAGGACCTCCGCCAGCGCTCGGTTGGCCTTTCCTTTTTCAGGAATTTGCGTGCAGCAAACTTTCAACATTCCGCCGGACGCCGCCCGAATCTCGTTTTTTTTCGAGCCGGGCGCGCCTTTCACCGGAAGAAGGACGCCGTTGCGGAACGGTTCCAACGCAATTTCCACGTTTGAGTCTCCTGCGGATTGTTCTTTCCTAGATTGTGTAATTTTCCTATTTTGAATTATTTATCCTTGCTTTGACTCTTTTTATCCGCGTCGGCGGCGTCTGCATCCCCTGCGTCGAGGTCGAGATCCAGGTCGAGGTCGAGATCCAACTCCGGAGCGTCGTCGGCGTCTTTACCGGCGTCTGCCGCATCTTTACCGTCTTCATCACTTTCGTCTTCGGCGGAGTTTGTTTCATCTTCGGCGTCTGTTTCATCGTCCACATTCGTTTCATCTGCGTCCGTTTCATCGGCGTCATCGTCGGCGGGAAGTTCAAGTTCTTCGGTTGTTTCTTCCGTTGTTTCCAGCGCTTCGGTTGTTTCCAGTGCTTCGGTTGCTTCCAGTGCTTCGGTTGCTTCTGCGGCGGTATCGACCGCAGGTTCTCCACTTTCAGTACTTTCAGTGCTTTCCGTACCTTCTGCACCTTCTGCGGCTTCGGTTTCCTGCGGCTGAATCGGACCGTACGCCTCTTCAAGCATTTGAAGAAGGGCGACCGGCTGGAGATTCGATTTTTTCAGGATTCCATCGGGATTTACGAGGATTTTGACCGGCGCCATGGAGATTCCAAGCGTCTTCAAAACGGAATTTTCGTTTGTATCGTCCGGTTTTTCAAACACGATCGGCCACGGAATCTGTTTCAGAATTGCATCCATTTCTTCCGTTTTATCGTCCACGCAAATTCCAATAATTTCAAAACCTCGGTCATGGTACGCCATGTAGGTTCGATAAATGAACGTAAATTCCTGAATTTGTTCCTGAGACGCGAGCGAGAAACAGTAAATCAGAAGCAGGTGCCCCTTGAAATCGCTTACTTGAATGTTTTTGCCGTCATAAGTCGTCATCGACAGTTCCAACGGTTCGTCCGCAAGCGCCATACGCGTAAGAATTCCTTCGAGAATTTGCGAAACGGATTTGAATTGCGGATTCGAAGACGTGTTCAGAATTTCAATTGTCTGCGTGAAAAACGCCTTCGCGTCTTCCGAAGAAAGTTTTTCCTGCGTCAGCAAAACCATCTGAACGGCGGAGAGTGCAAAATCGTCGTCGAGACAGTCGAGTTCGATCCCTTTTTTCATGTGCGCGAGCATTAAGGAAACATGTTCTTTCAGAATTTCAGCTGTGGGAGGCGTTTTCAGCATGCAAAGTTCCATCTGAATCAAAATCGCTTCCGTTTTCCACAAAAGTTGGTCGTTTCCGCGAGGACGAATCTCTTTCAAAAACGCACGCATTTCATTGATTTGCGACTCGTCGTAACGGAAAAGCGTTGCGAAAGACTGAATTTTCAGCGAGACGGCCGTTTCCCACTGTTCATCCGTCAGCTCCATTGCAAGCATACGATTCGCAATTTCAAGACGTACGAGAAACATTTTTTTCAGAAATTCATCAATTTGCGCCTGCTGGGTCTGCGCGTTTTCCTGGTCCAAATCCGCAATACGCACATGTTCCATGTCGACCGTAAACTGATGAAGTTGTTCAAACGACGCGTTTTCCGGAATCGTGAAAATCGCATCCAGATCCGCCATTTTAACCATCCGATAGTCGGGAGTTTCCATCTCCTGAAGCTCTTCTTCCGACGCATCTTCCGATGCCTCTTCCGATGTTTCTTCCGGCGCGTTTGCATCGTTGGTACGGATTCCTGATTCTTCAATCACTCGATCCACCTCGGCCGGGACCCGATCTTCAGTTCCTTCGGAATCTTTCGGCTGGTTCTTTTTTTCCTCATTCAGCACATCGTCGGAAGAGTCCAAAACCTGATCGACCGCTTCGTCGATCGACTCTTCATCGACCTCCTGCAGGGCGCTGTTTACCACATCATCTACTTGAGCGTTCAGATGATCGGCCTGTACTTCCTCCTGCGCCTTCGCCACGGCCGCATCAATATCTTCTTGGGACGCATGATTCAAAATGGGAGACAGTTCTGCGGGATTTTCCGATTTTTCCAGCACTTTTTGCGCCGCTTCTGCCGTTACATCGTCCGTTTCGGAATCGTCTTCCAACGCCGGGAGTGCTTCCGTTGCAGCCGGAACGTTTTCCACAGCCGGAGTATCTTCCACCGCCGGAACGTCTTCCATTGCCGGAACGTCTTCCAATGCCGGAATATCTTCCACCGCCGGAACGTCTTCCAATGCCGGAACGTCTTCCAATGCCGGAATATCTTCCACCGCCGGAACGTCTTCCACAGCCGGAAGATCCTCGGTTTCGGCCGCATCCTCCGACTTTTTCAACGGTTTGACCGCCTGACTGACGCCTTCGACCGCTTCTTTAACCGCCTCGTTTGCCGCAGAATCCACATCCTGCGAAAGAGACTCCGCCTCCTTTTTTACCGACTCCTCCACGGCTTCTTCTGCTTTATTTTCCAGAATGGATTGAGGTTTCACCGCTTTCGGAACCGCTTTGGAAGTTTCCGCCTTTGGAGCTTCTTTCGGAACTTCTGCCGGAGTTACTTTCGGGGTTTCTGC
>CAYTLK010000114.1:0-6065 GCA_964438515.1 uncultured Planctomycetaceae bacterium | reverse complement strand
CCGCCTTTGGAGCTTCTTTCGGAACTTCTGCCGGAGTTACTTTCGGGGTTTCTGCAGGAGTTTCAATGGGGGTGACGGTCGCACGGCGGCGCAGTAAACCGGGTCCCCGACGCTGCGCCATCGCGTTCTGGGAAGCGGTGCAAAGTACGAGGACGACGAGGAGCGTCAACGGTACGAAAAACGGAACTTTTTTCAAAATGGAATGAAATTTATTCATTATATAAATCCTAAATCTTAAATTTTTGTTCGGGCAAAAATACAATTTGTGCAAATCATACCAAAAAGAAAAAAATCTGTCAATATTAATATTGTGTATAATTCATATGCGCTATATGCAGGTTCTACAATGAAATTCAGTTTTCACAAAGACTGCAGAAGCCGTAGTGCGCAGCTCCAACGGCGGACGAGAAAATTGAAATTCAAAATAGTGTTCGTATAAATTCCTGAAAAATCGTTAAATTTTGGAAATATTTGTTTCTCAGACCTTGAAATTTCGAAAGGATTCATTAATATTAATGTATGGAGCCGGCGACATCGGAAAGAATGTTGGAATCATTTTTGCACGTTTGCCGATTCCGTTTGAAATCAAAATTCATCGGATTGAAAACCAAAAAATCGGGAAATTTACGAATGAAAAAGTGTCTTTTTTTTCTTATGGCGTCCTTTTGCCTCGCCGTTTTTACGGAATTTGCAGGATTTACAGGAAACGCAGCTGCGTACGAACGTTTTGCGGTGGATGTTTTCAACGGTGTTCCGATGCTGACGCTCGACGGAACGCCCGTTCGCGCTCGAATCTTTTGGGGACGCGTTGGAAGCCGGGGACTCGATTTAACGGACGAATTTCAGAAAGTCGAATTTGAGTTTGTTCCTGCGGCCGATGCGGATGGGCGGGGGACGATGCACTTTCGATTCGGAAAAAAACCAGGCGTGATTTTCATCGATGATTACGAAATCGTCGAAAAAGAAACGGGCCGCATGGTTGCAGGTCCGTACCATTTTGAGGAAGAAGAGGATTTTACCAAAAACTGGCGCACGTGGAATGAGACCGTAAAAGACCGAACGATCGCGACTCTCCAAGTGGAACCCGGCTGCGGGACGGACGGAAGCGGCGGACTGAAAATCACGATTCTTCCGGGAAACGAAACGTTTGCATTCGATTTTCACGTGTATCACAACTGGTGCATGGATCTGAAACCGGACCGAACGTACATCGTTCGTTTTGCGATTCGAACGGAAGAAGGGGCGCGAAAAGCACACATCGCATTCTATCGACCCGACGCGGCGCATGTGGGTTTGGGGGGATTGGGGGAAGTTCTCCGTTCCCAGACGCGGCTGGCGGCAGACGTCGGAGTCGATTTCGTTTCATTCATGCTTTGCGACAATTTTTGGATTCAGCCCGACGGCTCGTACGATTTTACGCTGCTGGATGCTTACTGTGATCGGATTCTGGCGGCCAATCCGCGCGCGCTCATCATTCCGAGGATTGAACTGAATGCCGCGCAATGGTGGCTCGACGCGAATCCGGACGAAAAAATGCGCTGGGAACGCATCAAACCGCAGGATCTCGGCGAGAACTGGAACTGGGCGTCTCCGGCGTCCGAAAAATACCGTGCGGCGGCGTGTGACGCGCTGCGGGCGGCCATTCGACATCTCGACGCAAAATACGGAAATTCCATCGCCGGCTACCATCCGGCCGGGCAAAATACGCAGGAATGGTTTGCTGCAAATACGTGGTGTTCGGGTCACGCCGACTACAGTCCCGCCGCGAGACGCGCATTTCAGAAGTGGCTCCGCGAAAAGTACGACGATTCAAACGACGCGCTCCGACGAGCGTGGAACTCTGACGATCCGGCTCTCACGTTCGAAACGGCTTCCGTTCCTTCTGCGGACCTGCGCGACCGTTCCATGGAGTTTGCGATTCTCGACCCGGCGCTGAATCCCGACGCACCGGCTGAATTCCGGCAAATTCTCGATTATAATGCGTTTTTTCAGGATGCAATGACGCGCAACATTCTGGCGCTCGCGCACGTGATTAAGGAAGAAACGCACGGAAAGAAACTTTGTTTCTTCTTTTACGGATACAGTTATGAATTTGTGTCAGTTTTCAAAGGTCCCGCTGCGAGCGCGCATTATAATATGCGAGCGGTTCTCGACTCGCCGGACGTCGATGTGATTTGCTCGCCGATGTCGTATTTCGAGCGTCAGCCGGGCGGCGGCGGAAGCTGCATGCTGAATGCGGAAAGCGTCACAGCGGCGGGGAAAATTTATCTCTACGAGGACGACACGCGTACGTATTTAGCGGAGGGAAGTACCGCACCTGGCTGGGAAAGCGGCAGCGGGACGCCGGAAGGAACGAGGAATCTTCTGCTGCGCAACACTGCGGAGTCGGCGGTTCGGAATTTTGGAATCTGGTGGATGGATTTAGGCGGTGCCGGCTGGTTCGACTCGCCGGAACTCTGGAAAATTATGGATGAATTGCGCGGAATGGATGAATACTTTTTGAAAAATCCGACTCCGTACACTCCGGAAGCGGGACTGATTCTCGACGAAAAATCGATGTGGAACATCGGTTCCGGCCGTTTTTCTGCAAAGTCGGTCTCGCATATTCGTCTATCGATGAATCGGCTGGGAGCGCCGTACGCGCAGTACCTGTTGGACGACCTGATTTCGGGGCGCATCGCACCTCCAAAACTCTGTGTCGTCGTGAATTCACCATGTTTGACGGCCGAAACGAAAGCGTTATTGGAACAAAAAACGGCTGAGCAGGAAACAAAAACCGGAATTCATAGTACGATTCTGTGGGTCGATTTTGATGGAATGGAGCCGGAAAAACTCCGCGAAACCGCCAAAAATGCGGGGATTCATTTTTACACGGAAGAACCTTGCAGCGTTTGGGCGAACGGGCCGTACATTGTGCTGCACGCGCCGCAAGACGGTTTGTACCACGTTCATCCGCGAGATTCTGAATCGGAACTGTCGGACGTAATTACGGGAGAGAAAATTGTTGCGGAAATCTTCATGAAAAAAGGGGAAACGAGAGTTTTGCAGGCCGTGAGCCGCAGCGAGAAATAGCGCCCCGTGCGATTGAGGCCCTCGTTGGAACGTCCGTACGAGAAACCGAAAATGAAAAATATTACTTAAAATAAAGGATTTATTACATGAAAATCATTCATTCACAATTACAATCACAATTACATTTACACTCACATTCACGATTACAATTCCTATTACGTCGTTCGTTTCCGGTTTTATTCCTGTTACAAACCGTTCTTTTCGGCTGTTTCTGTGCGGAGGCGGCGGAGTGCGTGAAAGTGGAATGCGTCGACGGCGCTCCTCGAATCACGGTGGACGGCGAGGCGGTGCGCGCTCGCGTCTTTTACGGAGGTCCCGCCTCAAGACCGCTGCAAGTCTCCGCCGAAAAACCGCTTGAAGTCGATTGCGATTTCACACCCACCGCCGACTCGGACGGACGCGGAACGTTTCACTTTCGGTTCGGAAAAGAGCCGGGAATTTTCCGTCTCGAAGAGTTTTCCATCGTTGAAAAAGAATCAGGTACGAAAATCGCAGGTCCTTATACGTTCGACGCTCCGGAGGAGATGAAATCGTGGTGCACGTGGGGCCTCGAAAATGACGGCGTCACGGCGGCGCGCGTCTCCGAGGTGGATGGAGCGCTGCAGTTTGAAATTTTGCCGGGAATGGAACATTTTCCGCTCGATTTTCATTTGTACCATACACCCAACATGAAACTTGAGGCGGGAAAGGTGTATCGCGTCCGTTTCACCCTCACTGCAAATACGTCGAGAGATTTACAAACACAATTCTATCGTCCCGGAAATCCCTTTCTTTCTTTGGGCGGCGTGAGTGATTCGAAGGGCGAAACGGACCTTTTTGCAATGCAGATTCGACTGGCGGGCGAGTCGGGCGCGCAGTTCGTCTCGTTCGGAATTCCAAGTATTTGGCCGAACGAAAAAGGGGAATATGATTTCGCGGCGCTCGATGCGTCGATCGAAAAGGTGCTGCGCAGCAACCCCAACGCGCTGCTGATTCCGCGAATCGGAATGAACGCTCCGTCTTACTGGCTCGCGCAGCACCCCGAGGACCGAATGGTCTGGCGCGGCGTCTCGCAGGAACAGCTGAATTTGAAAAATCCGATGGCCTCGCCCTCTTCCGAGGCGTATCGTTTGGCGGGTCAGAACGCGCTGCGCGCCTCCATTCGGCACATGGAAGAAAAATTCGGGCCGCATATGGCCGGCTATCATCCGTGCGGACAAAATACGGGGGAATGGTTTACGTACGATACGTGGCTCCCCGGTCGGGCAGGGTTTTCCGCCTGCGATTTGCGTGCGTGGCGGAAGCGGCTCCGAGAAAAGTACAACTCCGACGCGGCTTTGCGCAGCGCATGGAAAATAACGGATGTGACGCTCGAAACAGCCGAAGTTCCAACGTTCGAGGCGTACGAAAAATCGAAAGCGGAACCGATTTTGACGGAGCCGACGCTTCTTGATTTCAACGCATTTATGCAGGTTCAAATGTCCGATACGGTTCTGGCGTTTGCGCGTGCGGTACGTGAAGCAACGGACGGAAAGAAACTCGTACTGTTTTTCTACGGATATTCGTTCGAATTTTCGTGTGCGCAAAACGGACCCGCATATTCGGCGCATTACGCACTCGAACGCGTTTTGAACTCGCCCGACGTCGATGTGATTTGCTCGCCGCAATCGTATTTCGATCGTCTGGCGGGCGGCGGCGGTCAGTGCATGCTTCCGGCAGAAAGCGTCGCTCTGGCGGGGAAAATGTACCTGCTTGAAGACGACACACGCACCCACCTCACTCCTTCGACGCAGGTTTTTCCCGGATTCCGCGACGGAGGTCTTACGTGCGGCGCAACCCGCGAACTTTTGCGCCGAAACACCGCCGAATGCGCCTGCAGAAATTTCGCGACTTGGTGGATGGACCTCGGTTCCGCCGGCTGGTTTGCGGACCCAAAACTCTGGGAGGAAATGAAAGCTCTTGAAGAAATGGACCGATGGTTCCTCGAAAATCCAACCATTTACGCACCCGAAGTCGCCGTTTTCGTCGATGAAAACGCGATGCAAAGAATTTCGTGCGGAAAGTATACGAAACGTTCCATCTACGAACAACGTGCGGAACTTTCCCGAATGGGCGCCTCGTACGGTCAATATTTCACATCGGACCTTCTTTCTGGAAAGATGCATCCGTCTGATAAAAATCGTCGGTTCCCGAAACTCTGCGTGATGCTTCATGCGGAGTTTTACACGGATGCAGAGAAAGCAAAAATCCAAACGATCGTTCGGAATGAAAAAAGTACGATTCTTTGGGTCGGAATGGAAGGAAAAACGGTTGAAGAGCTTCGATCGGCGGCGACGCTGGCGGGCGTTCATCTTTTTACGGACGTTCCGTGCAACGTTTGGGCGAACGGTCCGTACGTCGTACTTCACGCGTCCTCTGACGGTCCCGTCGCGGTGACGCTGCGCAACGGCACACCGTACCGCCTGCAACTGAAACTCGGCGAAACGACGATTCTGAAAGAATGAACCTTTCGTTTTCCGAACTTTTGTTTTTGTACGTTTGTTTCCCACAATTTTGTTTTTATTCATTTCATTTTTACATTTTTTTAGGATTTAAGATGATAAAAAGAACCTTCCTTATACTTTTATGTTCCCTGTTTTTCCCCGCCCTGCTTGCGGCGGAAGAGGCGGCGGCTCCGCTGAACTTCACGTCGTCTTGGGCGCGTGACGGAAAAATCACGTTTTCCGAAAACTCCGAAAATCCAGGCGTAAAGTGTATCGAATACACCGGAAAAGCCGACTTTTGCGTGACGTATTCTTCCCAAATTCCCGTAAAATCGGGCGAAATTTACGAAATGTCCTGCGAAATGAAGACGTCCGGAAAGGGAAGCGTTGGAATCAGCGTCATTACTCGCGATGGAAACGACGTCAAATCATGGACTTATGCAAATTCCGGCGTCCAGAATGCGATAAATGGTGATGATTTTCAAAAAGTTTCCACAAAATTCATCGTTCCGGGAGGAATCGACTCCATCA
>CAYTLK010000113.1:6721-12028 GCA_964438515.1 uncultured Planctomycetaceae bacterium | reverse complement strand
GTAGCCATTTTAGCCGGTCTTAAAAAACGGAATTGTTAATTTAAACGACTATAGTTGCTCGCCGCTGATTCGTTTGAGAATCCCATAATGATATTATTGACGAGAGGCATAGAACCATTATCATACATCTTGATATAGAAATCGCACCGCCTCCGCTGTTGGAAACATCACGGTTCGAATTACTTTCAAACGTACAGTTATTAACCAGCAACTGTGCAGTTCCGGTCCCAACCATCGCGATGCGCCGCCGATGTTCGCTTTATTTCCCGTGAAGGTGCAGTCAGTCACCGTGACGGTAGTGTACGCTCCTGCAACGGCAGTCCCTTGAATCCCGATAGCTCCGCCGTAATTGGACGTATTGTCGGTGAAAGTGCAATTCGTGACGGTCACATCCGCTCCGTTCGTAAAAATGGCACCGCCGCCGTCCTTACTGGTCTCATTTGCGCCGGTAAGAGTCAGCCCGACAAACTCCACTTTACCAGCAGTGACGTTCGAAATTGCGAAAAATTGAAAGGTAGCCGTCGGATCCGCCGCTGAAATAGTCACATCCCCGCCGCCGTCGATTTTGCAGACGGATTGAATGTTCATTGTGTTTTGAACGGCAACGTCGAGAAATTACGAACTGAAGGAGTTTCCTCATGAAAACCCTGTTCGTGTTCGACATATTAATAATGTCTTTGATTGATTGAGAGTCGGTCATTCACGTAAAGATGCCTGATTTCGGAGGAACGATAAGTTCTGGACGAGACGACTCTCCTGAAACTCGCTCGAACCCCCGAAATGCGTGAAATGCCGGAAAAAGTCGGCGCGGAATGAAAGAATTTATACTCGTTCCACTTGAAAATTTCGCTTTGATCGGTTCCTGCGGCCGTCGTTTCTCGATAGAGTAACGAAGAAGAAGCGAAAATTCAAAATGCATCGGGTATAAAAGCTCAAAGGGAATTTCTTCCGTTGAGAATTCCGGCGGCCGCAAACATCGAAACGCCTGAAAGCAGAAGCGAAAGCCCAAGCGCGGTGAGATTGTGCGTCCCAGCGGAGGAATAAATCGAAAAAATGACGGTTCCGAGGCCCGTTAGAACTCCAAGAACCCCAAAACATCGCGCGCTCGCGAGCCACGGTGCAAGCAGTGAATTCTGTGCAGGAACAGCACTCTGCATCGCCGCATTTCCCGATGTTTGAGAAACGGGCGGAGTTAAAAGCTGCGCAAACGGATTGTTCGCGTTCGTCTTCATTTCCGAAACGGAGGCCGACTTCTTCGCAGTGACTGATTCTTGTATGATTTGAGTTTGCTGTACCGCTGGCGCCGTATTTTCAGCGTAAACCGACGCGTAAACCGGCTGCACCATGCTGTACGGACGAACGGAATCGTAGGGATTTGCGCTCGGACGCGGAAAAGCGTTCGACGCGGACGCAGGTTCCGCAACGGTTTTTCGCTCTTCCGTTTCAGAGACCGAAACGGGTTTGTAAGGCTCCGAAACGGTGTTGCTGTCGCAGCTTGGCGCGGCGGAGAGAGTTTCGTACCCGCGGCCCAGTTCGCGTTGGATTTTTGAACGATATCGCAGAAAATCCATCGAAAAATTACTTTCGTCGGTGGTTCTTTTGAGGTTCTGGAGCGTCAAATTTGCAGCGGCGTCCCGAGCCGGCGCGGACAGCGTGACGCCTCGAAGACGTGCGAGAAATTCGTCGTTACTCGAACCGGCAACATTTTTTTCACTCATAAAAAACCTCCTGATTTCCATGCGATTCTAACAATTCGTATCCATAAACTATATCGGTTAGAATGACTGGATGAGATAAGTAAATTTTAACGATTGTTATTATTTTTAAGAAATAAATGCAAAATTTGATTAGAAAAGGGGTAAAATGGAAATTGTTTTGGTGCCACCCATTGCATTGATTGAAATCTGTGGTACAATGAAAGAGAAACAGTATAGGCGGTTTGCCGAAATTTAACATACAATGTGAATATGAACACATTCAGAACAGTTATAACGGGTATCGGTTTAGTATCTCCTTTTGGCGGGACGAAAGAGTCTCTCTGGGAGGGATTGTATTCCGGTGCAAATGCAATCGAACCACTTCCAGAGTCCCTGTCGGGTCTTTCAGAAATTCTGCGCTACGGCTCATTCTGCAAAGATTTTACGGGCGATATTCAGAATTACGGTGAGTTGGAAAAAGACATAAAACGAAACATCCGCAAGAACGCGAAGGTGATGTGTCGTGAAACGCAGATGGCAGTCGCGTCGGCTCAAAAGGCGCTGAATGACGCAAATCTTGTTTTTCATGATGAAGTACAGCCTCGAATCGGGATGATGTATGGAAGCGATTATATGCTTTCGGAACCGGAAGCAACGTACTCGGCGTTTGCAGCGTCGCGCGACGAAAAGGGCGAGTTCGACATCAAAAAAATGGGCGACACGGGGCGAGAAACGGTGATGCCGCTTTGGCTCCTCATTTGGCTGTCCAACATGCCGGCCTGTCACATCTCCATTTTCAACCAGTTTTTGGGACCGAACGACTCGATCGTCACGAGCGAGGCCGCCGCAAACTCCAGTCTGAAATACGCACATGAAACGATTGCGCGAGGATGGGCGGATTTGATGATTACGGGAGCCACGGGAACTCGAGTTCAGTCGATTCGCACGTGGCAGATTGTGATTTCCGAGAACGTGGCGCCTCTGGATGCGGATCCCGCGACGGTTTCCTGTCCGTTTGACCGGCGTCATTGCGGTCAGGCGCTCGGCGAAGGAGCGGCGACGCTGATTTTGGAGTCGCTCGAACACGCAAACGCACGCGGCGCGGAGATTCAGGCGGAATTTTTGGCCGGAGCCGATTCCATGGTGGGGACGCACACGGACGATCTGACGAAATTCAGTTTGGTCCCCAACTATCGACAGAGCTTTGTGAACGTTTTGAATCGTGTTTTGCAGGATTCCGGAAAATCCATCGAGGAAATCGGTTTCATCCACGCGCATGGTTTGGGGGTTCCTGAAGTTGATCGTGCGGAAGCCGAGGCGATTCGGGAAGTATTTGGAAAACGTACGAATCCAATCCCGGTTGTGGCCGCAAAAGCCGCATTCGGAAATTTGGGCGCAGGTGCCGGTGCGATTGAACTCATTGCGGGAATTGAGGCGCTGAAACACGGCGTACTTTTCCCAACGAGGAACTTCCAGGAACCGGATGAGGGTTGCGAATTGAATATCGTCACAGATACAAACACGCCTTCAGGAGACTGTTTCATCAATCTCAGCATCAATTTTCAGGGTCAGGCGTCCGCCGCGCTTCTGGGAAAATATCAGGCGCAGTAGAAAAAGAAAGGGCGGCGGAGAACCGCCCGAAAAAGTAATTATGGATATTGTGCAATAATCCGGTGCGATGTTGAATCTTAATTTCAGCATCGCACTGAGCGTTCTTTAACAGAAGATTTCCGTTTCCTGCGTCGTCACACCTTCGTACTTTTTGAAAATTGGTGCGATAATTTCTTCCAGGAACTCATCCACCTGCTGAGGCGCGCGTCCGACGTACAAAGACGGTTCGAGAGCCGCATGAAGATCAACATTTGCGAAAATCGGGTCGGACGCCAAACGCTGCATGAGGTCGTTTTCGCCCCCTTCTTGTTTCACAACGGCCGAAGCCGCCTGGGAGTGTTCTCGAATGTGTTCGTGAATTTCCTGACGGTCGCCGCCGGCCGCCACGGCCGCCATCATGATGTTTTCCGTCGCCATAAACGGAAGCTCGGCACGCAGATTTTTCTCGAGGACTTTGGGATACACGACGAGTCCTTCCGTCACGTTGCGATACAAAATCAGAATCGCATCAATCGCCAGAAACGCCTGCGGAATGACGAGACGCCGATTGGCGCTGTCGTCGAGCGTGCGTTCGAACCACTGCGTCGAAAGCGTCATTGCGGGACTCGACTGAACGCTCATCACGAAGCGGGAGAGCGAGCAAATTCGTTCGCTGCGCATCGGATTGCGTTTGTACGCCATTGCGCTTGAGCCGATCTGATTTTTCTCAAAAGGTTCCTCGCATTCCTTCCGGTGCGCGAGAATTCGCAGGTCCGTCGCCATTTTGTGAGCCGACTGTGCAATTCCCGAAAGAACATCGAGCACCTGAGAATCCAGCTTGCGCGGGTACGTCTGTCCCGTGACGGCAAACGACGATTCGAAACCGATTTTCTTATCGACCAGCGCCTCCAGCGCCCGCACTTTCGCGGAATCGTTCTGAAACAGAGCGTAAAAACTCGCCTGAGTCCCCGTCGTTCCTTTCAGACCGCGCGTTTTCAGGAGTGAAATCCGATGTTCGAGGTCCTGAAAATCCATCACGAGGTCGTACAGCCACAAACACGCACGTTTTCCGAGCGTCGTCGGCTGCGCCGGCTGAAGATGCGTGAACGCCAGACACGGAAGATTCTGGTACTTTTTCGCAACGTCCGCCATCGTACGCATCGCGTCGAGCAGTTTTGCCTGAATCAGACGAAGACTGTCGCGGATTAGAATAACGTCCGTATTATCGGTGACGTAGCAGCTGGTTGCGCCCCAATGAATGATTCCGCGTGCGGAGGGACACGCGTCGCCGTACGTATGAACGTGCGCCATCACATCGTGACGGAGTTTTTTCTCGTAGGCGTCTGCCAGATCGAAATCGATATCATCCGTGTGTGCGCGCAGTTCGTTGAGTTGTTCTTCCGAGATCGGCAAACCCATTTCCGACTCTGCTTCCGCGAGCGCCACCCACAGACGGCGCCACGTACTGAATTTCCGTTGTTCGCTCCATATTTCGCTCATTTCCTTGGATGCATACCGTGAAATCAGCGGGTTCCGATATTCATTACGATTGATTTCCATCATCTGCCTTTCCTAAAACGCAGTTCGATCGACACAAAACGACAAACTTTTATTTTACATCATTTTAAAAACTTTACAACCCCCCTTGATTTTTCAGGGAAGTATCCGCATCGGAAAAAATGAGTTCCGGCTTTTGCATGTCCTCAAATACCCAGCGGAGCCTCGTGGTAGAATAAAGTGTGACCGTTTTCAGAGAGGTACAGGCGGCAAACGCACGCGCGCCAATCTCCGTGACGCTTGCAGGAATCGTGATGCTTGGAAGACTGTAGCAGTGCGCAAACGCATGGAGCTCAATCTTTCGGACTCCCTCCGAAATCGTGACGGATGTAAGGTTTCGGCACGAATCGAATACTCCCTGTTTGATTATAGTAACGTTTTTTGGAATCGTGACGGACGTGAGAGCCGAACAGCTGAACGCCTCGGTTTCGATATTTCTGACGCTTTCAGGAATCGTGACGGA
>CAYTLK010000113.1:0-6621 GCA_964438515.1 uncultured Planctomycetaceae bacterium | reverse complement strand
CTTTCGGGAATCGTCACGGTTTTCAGATTTTTACAATAGTAAAACGCATTCTTTCCGATTTTCGTGACGCCTTCCGGAATCGTGACGGTTTCCAAATCGTCTTTGTTTTTAAATGCCTCCTCTGCAATTTCCGTGACGGGCAGACCCTCAATTTCTGCCGGAATCACGACGTTTTTCAGGTCCGACCCGGTGATGAGAACGTCCTTTTCGCGCTTTTTGTAGCGAATTCCGTCCAATGTCTTTTCCGAATACGCAGGAATCGGTTTGAACACTTTCAGAAAGCCGCAGTTTTGCAGTACTTTCTCCGCCTCGGAGTCCTTCGGAACCGTGATGTTTTTCAGGGAACAGTAACGAAATGCGGACTTTCCGATTTTCACGACACTTGCGGGAATCGTAATGGTTTTCAGTGCTTTGCACTCGGCAAACGCTTCCTCTCCGATTTCCTCGGTGCCGTCTGGAATGACGATTTCTTCGAGCGCCTCACAATTTGCAAACGCACGGGTTCCAAGATGTTTCAATCCCGAAGGAAGTGTAATGTTTTTCAATGTTTTATGTCCAGAAAACGCTTCAAACGCGATTTCCGTGACGGGTCGCCCCTCGAAACTCTCTGGAATCGTGAGCGTCTCCGCTCGGCCCGCGTAGCCCGTCACGACGGCGTGTCCGTCTTTTAATTCGTACTCGAAGTGCGGCGGAAGGTGCGTCACCGGAATATTTTGACTCTGCGCCTCGACGTCCGCACTGGAACCTTCAAAAACGGAAAGCGTCAGCGCTGTGCATTTATCAAACGCAGACCGCTCGACTCTTGTGCGATTCGGAATCGTGAGGGATTTTAATGCGAAACACCCGGAAAATGCGTACGCTCCGATCTCCTCGAGACGTTCTGGAATCGTGAGGGAAGAAAGATTTTTGCAGTTGGGAAACGCATAATATTCGATTTTTGTCACAGTTTTCGGAATCGTAACGGACGTGAGAGCCGCACAGCCGGAAAATGTGGAGCTGGAAATCTGCGTGAGACCTTCGGGAAGCACCACGGACGTGAGATGACGGCAGTTTCGGAAGGCGCTTTCCTGAATCTCTGTGACGTCGGCGGGAACGACGTATTCGGCATTCGGACGCTCGGCCGGGTACGTGATGAGCGTCTTTCCGTCCCGGCTGAACAGCACACCGTCCACGCTTTTGAAGTGCTGATTTTCAGGAGAGACGAGAATTTCCTTCAGATGGTTTGAGCTGCTCAAAGGAACGCCGATTTTTGTGACGGCGGCAGGAATCGTGACCGTCGTGACGCTCTCACCCAAATCGAATGCGCCGCGGTCCAATGTGGTGACGCTTTCGGGAATCGTGAGGGACTCCAGCTTCGGACATTCGGAAAAAAGGAAGCCGTTGAAGTAAGAAAGCGACTTGGGAAGCGTGACGGACGTTAAATTCGTGCATTTATCGAAGACGCCGCTGTCGATTTTTGCCGTCTTTTCAGGAATCACGATGGTCGTGAGGCTCGAACATTCCATAAACGCACGGTATCCAATGAGTTCGAGACTTTCGGAGAACTGAATCGACGTAAGACTTGAACAGCCTTGAAACGCTTCCGATTCGATGATTTTAAGGTTTTCCGGGAATTGGACGGACGTGAGAGCGGAACAGCCTTGAAACGCATACCGTCCGATTTTTGTGAGACTTTTCGGAAATGTGACGGATTTGATTTTCGTACTTTTGTAAAACGCCATCTCTTCGATGACCGTCACGCAGTCCGGAACGGTATATTCTGGACCTTTCCCTGGCGGAAAGAAAAGAAGCTGCGTTCCGTCGCGATTGAACAGCACGCCGTCCACGCTTGATAAATGGTGATTGTTCTCCGGCACACGAATCTCTTTCAGGTTCGGACAGCCTTCAAAAGAATAAGCACTAACGCCCCGATTGCCTGAGGATAACGTGACAGATTCCAGTCCGACGCAGTTGCGAAAGACGGCCCATCCCAAGCCTGGAACCTCATCGTATTCATCGTCCACATCGTCGTAAACCGTCGTTTTCTGGAGACTTCCGGGCAGAACGACGGTTCTCAGGCTCGAACAGCTGCGAAACGCCTCGTCATCAATCCGTCGGACGGGCAAACCGTCGATTTCTTCCGGAATAACGACGTCTTTCACCCCGATTTCGTAACCCGAAATGGCGACGTAACCGTCCATTTTGTAGTACTTTAGCCCATTCTGCACCTCGGCCGGACAGCAAAAGGGAGTAAGGAGGGAAAAAAGGAGTGTGAATAAAAGTGCAGTAATCGAATCTTTCATTTTTTATGGATTTTACTTGAAAAGGAGGCGAGAATTCAGGAAAAACGGAACGATAAAAGAATTGTAGCACACCGTTCCGGAAAATGCAAGGGTCGGAATGAAAAAAAGTTGGGGAGAGTTGGAAGATTGAAACTTGAAAGCGTGAGTTTGAGATTATGTATCGAAGAAGTAGAAAGACGCCGCCCCTGGGGACGCGGACAAAACGCCGGCGCTCCCAGGTTTTGTGCACCCTAATGATTTTCCTCACGATACTGTTTTACGATTTTTCCGGTAAAATCGAGCTTGTGGAGCGGCTGAACAATCGCGCTCGTAATGTTCCGCAAATGCGATGCGTAACGCTTGAAATACCGCAGCGCAAGGACGTACTCCACCTCCAGATTGGACGTGGTTGAACGCTGTTCTTTCAGGTACCATAAAATCTGTTCATCACATGAATCTTCAATTTCAGACGTGCGAAAAATCAGCGTCCGCGCGTCTTCTTCTTTCTGTGTTTCGAAAATTGTGCGACATTGAATCGTCTGTTCGAGAAGAGCGCCCTGCATAGAAATCATCTGGTCGAGCATTCCACCTGTCGGTTCCGGCCCCTGTACGGATAAATCGTAAAAATTCTTCGCAATGTCTCCGAGCCGTTCCGCATCTTTCACGAGGCTCATGAGCATAAAACAGGTCGCAAGGGACCGTTCTCCGTGGGCGACCGCATTGATGAAGAGTTCGCGGCGAATGGACCGTTCCGCACGATTAATCTGCTTGTCGAGCGCAAAAACTTCCTCACGAACGGTTTCCGCGTTCCATGTGCGAAGAAACGCGCCGCAGCCGAGTTCCATTTCACGATGCGCGTCCGTCAGCATTTGTGAAAACTGCTGTCGCAGTGCAGGAATCCCTACCACAGAACGTTTTTTGGAAAAAAGCCACTGAAACATTTCAGGTTTCCTTTCATTTTAGGAGTGCTTGTGAATACGATAAAATAATATCAAATTTGTTTGGCGTCGTTTGGCATTCATGAATGAAACGTCAATGGAACAGCCACATTCCTGTGATCGGGATGATGAAAAAGATGAGCGCAATCCACGTAATGACGTAACGTCGGCTCTTCTGAGCGAGGTGTTCGAGCAGATGAGCGCCCCAAAGCGGCCAGCGCATCCACGGGATGGGGTAGTACATCAGCGCTCCGCATAAGTTGAAGAGGAAATGTACAAGCCCCAGCGTCAGTCCCGCAGCGCCTCCGGCCCCCGAATACGCCATGGCGGCCATGAGTGAGGTGATGGTGGTTCCGATGTTTGCGCCGATGAGGATCGGATAAATTGTTTCAAGTTTCAAAACGCCGGACGCGACGAGCGGCACGAGGAGCGAGGTTGTAATGCTCGACGATTGAATAATCATCGTGACGACCAACCCAATGACGATTCCCAGCAACCCGTTTTTCGATAAAACCCGATTCAAAAGCTCTTCGATTCGCGACTCCATGAGGATTTTCATGTTTTTTGTGATTTGAATCAGAGCGAAGAAGAGGATTCCGAGGCCGAGAATCATCATGAAAATCGCCATCGCCGTGTTGTTTAAGCCGCACCAGCGCTCAAAAAACGTTTTGTGAATGAATTCGACGGGGAGATTCACGAGGAACGGAAGCGGATTCCAGCTCCCGCCGCTTCCCGCCGCCGAGCTTCCGATCGGCAAAAAGTTGGACAGTGCGTGTGCCATTCGGCTCAAAAAATGGAAACAAATTTCGAGCGGAAACAACACCAAGGTGGTTGAGAGGTTGAAAGTGTCCTGCAGCGCGCCGGCGCTGTACGCCCTGCTGAAAACCTTTCGGTCCCCGATGTGTCCCAGGGAAACGATGGTGCTTGTGATGGAGGTTCCGATGTTTGCGCCCATCACGAACGGGACGGCTTGCTCCACGGTCAGCGTTCCTGTGGCGACCATTGCAACGGCGATGCTTGTAGTTGCGGAAGAACTCTGCATGACGGCGGTCAAAAAAATCCCCAAACTCAGGCTGAGAAAAGGATTCTGCAGATTGTCGAGGAGCGAGTTCCATCCATCTTCGTATGTGACGGTTAAAAGTTTGGCCGAGTCGCCGAACAGTTTGACCGCAACGAGAAAAAGAAAGACGAGTACGCAGAACAAGCACGCACGTAAAAGGATTTCAGTTTTGCTGATGGATTTGATTTCTGTTTTCATGGAAAATTTCTCCCGAGGCGTGAATTCACAAACCGTTTGATTTCTATTTATTATACAGTGAAATGTTTGTGAAAGATGTGGAATATGTTAGGATTGTGTTAGTTTTCTAATCAATCGAATTTGATGATACAACTCCTGCTTAAATGAGGGGGATTTGGAAGCGAAACGTTCAAGCGGAATCTGTATAAGGAGGAAAAAGAAAAATTTCGGAAAACTTGCGGCGGCGTCCCTTGTAAAAATTCGGAAATGTGGTAAAATAATGAAAGATTGGTTGAGAGAAACGCGCAAGCGGTCCTCGACTTTCGTGTATCAGCGCCTGTAGCGCAATGGATAGCGCATCGGTCTTCGGAACCGAGTGTTGGGGGTTCGAGTCCCTTCAGGCGTGCTGGGCAGGTGAATTTCGGTTCATCTGCCTTTTTTCTTTCCTCTTTCAGAATGAAACCTCTGTTTTGACGGAAATCCCGGTCCCGTTCATTTTGACCAAAAGGAAACACTGGACGATGCGTTTTTTACATTTGGGTGACATCGTTGGAAAACCCGCCAGAGATCTGATTCGAAAAAAAATTGAAAAAATTCGAAAAATGTTCGATTTGGAATTCGTCACCGCGAACGCTGAAAACGCGGCGGCCGGGTCGGGTATTAATCACGCAATTTATAACGAATTAATCGCTGCCGGTCTCGATTGTTTGACGATGGGCGACCACACATTTAAGCGCAAAGAAGCCATTCCGGTGCTCGAAACGCAGCCGAGGATTGTTCGTCCCGCCAACTATCCGACCGAGGCGCCGGGGAAGGGGTTTTGCATCTTTGACATTGGAATGGGCGCGCGCTGTGCGGTCATCAATCTGCAAGGCCGGGTCTTTATGCAGCCGATCGACTGTCCGTTTCATGCAGTGGATCGGATTTTGAGGCAGATTCCGCACGAAGTGAAGGTGATTCTCGTCGATTTTCATGCGGAAGCAACGAGCGACAAGCAGATTATGGGACGCTATCTCGACGGTCGAGTGACGGCCGTTCTGGGAACGCACACGCACGTTGCGACGGCGGACGAGCAAATCTATCCCGGCGGAACGGCGTTTCAGTGTGATGTGGGAATGTGCGGCTCCATGCGAAGCATTATTGGACGAAAAATCGATTGTGTTACAGAAGCGACCGTCACCGGCAGACCGACGACGTACGATGTGGCGGACGAGGAGTTGGAACTTCACGGAACCATCGTGGATTTCAGTCCCGTCACAGGCCGCGCGAGTGCCGTCGAAAGAATTACGATTTGTGAGGATTTTTGAGTTTTTTCAAAAAACACTCTTTTTTCATGGAATTTTCATATTTCCTTAATGAAATTTTGATATTTCAGGGTATAATATACAAAGTACTATTAAAAGAGAGGGTTTTTATGAAAAAACGAACCTTCCTATATCGTTTATGCGCTTTTTGCCTCATTTTAGGGGGAATTTCCGTTCCGACGCAGGCAGACGCGGTGATTTCGACCGACACTTCCGTTTCTGCCGATTACGCCTATTCAGGAGCCGTCACGATTAATGGCGGTGTGACGCTTGATTTGAACGGTCACAAACTCGGAAGCTCCGACACGTCTGCGACTTGCGTCACTTCCATGGCCGGCGCGGGAACCGTCACGAATACGTCGGCGACGAACTCTCTTTTAACGATTCGCAACAGCGCGGGAAACGACGCGTTTGCACCCACCATTACGGGAAACGTTTCCGTCGCATTCAGCCCTGCGGGCGACCTCATCACGCGGCTTAACAATTCCGCCAACGCTTGGACGGGAGACACTTATATTCATGGCGGACGCCTCCACGTCACTTCCGGCGACTGCATCGGTTCAGGAACCATTTATCTCAACGGAAACCTCGTAAATAACAGTTCCGGCGGCGTAAACCTTGAATTGAATAATAACGTTGTGATTAACGGTTCCGACGCCTCAATCCGTGCGGCGTACGGCGGGTCCATCACGCTCAACGGCGTCATTTCCGGCAGCGGCGCTTCGAATCGACTGACGATCGGAAAGAACGAGTCTGCCGCAAACAAATATTTCATTTACGGCGCAAACACGTATTCCTGCGACACGTACATCGGAGACCCCTCTTACTCCGCTCTGACGCAATCCATCACGATTGCGGACGGAAAAGGATTCGGAACGAGC
>CAYTLK010000112.1:0-12107 GCA_964438515.1 uncultured Planctomycetaceae bacterium | reverse complement strand
TTAAAAAATCCTTTTCATCTGTTTCATATAATTCAGGGGGGTGATTCAAAAAACCGTTGCAGTTTTTCAATTCGAACGAAACGGAATTCATCTTCACATTTCGCGGCGTGAAAAATACGTTAAAATATTTTCAGGGTCCGTCGCGGGCAGAATATTTCCGGCGCACGCATGTACGTAACCTCCGTCTGCTGCAAGAGTTGCGACGTTTTCCTGAACCTTTCGAAGCAAATCGTCCCGTTTCATCGTTAGAAGGTCTGCTGCGCTGCAGACGCCGCCCCATAGAACAACGTCGCGCCCAAACTGCTGTTTGATTGCAAGCGGATTGACCCCCGATTTTTCCGGATCCGCAAATCCGACTGCATTCACCCCCATTTTCAGAAGCTGCGGCAAAAATGGCGTCACATTTCCAGCCGACTGCCACAAAATGTGCAATCCATCACCGAATTTCTTCCGAATATTCTGAATTCCTCGTGCATAAAATGGAAAGATTTGTTCAATTATCAATTCTCGATCGGAATCCTGAAGAACTTCCGAAAAATCTTCTTCCAAAACCAGCACATCGAGCTGATTCTCGACCGCCTCGGAGAGTTTTTCCAGCTGTGATTCCCAGAGTTCGAGCCATTTTTCGAGGATTTTCTCACTTTCAGGCGTTCTGGCTTCGAGCGCCTCGAGCCACTTGTGAGTCGCGCCCGACCCGAGACCCGCAAAGAACGGCGACGGCGGTCCTCCTCGAAAAACGAACGCTTTTTGTGTCGTTTTTGTAAACATTCCTGCGGCGCGTTTCAGCAGCGGCCAGTACGCCTCACCCGGAAGAAACGCGACTGCCGGATTCGATTTTTCCAGTTCTTTTTCGACGTCTTCGAGCGGCATTCCCGCTGCGCCGGGTCCAATCGGCAAAATCTGAAAGCGCCATCCGCCGCGTTTCATGAGTCCAAAACGTCGGTCTTCAAAATCCCGGAGACACAAATCCCCGTTCAGTTCCCGTTCGGGATAAAAATCTTTCGGAATCAGCACTCCCGTTCCGTCTTCGAGGGCGTAGGGTTTCCACCATTTTTTCGTTTGTTCTTTGAGACACTCAATATTAAGCAGCGGAACCGGCTGCGGAAGGCGCAGTGTGTCCCCTCCGACCGCCTCTTCAAGGGAATCGTCGGTTTCGGCGAGACTTTCGTACACATTATAAAGCCTCACGGGAATTTCCATTCCGAGACACTGACGCAAATGATACAGAGCGGCAGCCGTGATTCCGGTACAATTTGTGGCTCCGAAATCGGCCGGAATCTGGTCGGTCACACGGTGTGCAAAAGCCGAATGAATACGTTCTTTGGATTTCATGATTTTCACCTGGGACTCAAACTTGAAAAAACAAACAATTTTCCTTATAACACATTTTTCTCACTATTGCAATATTGATTCTTTGTAATCGTTAAATTTTACCGATTTTCTTTATTTTAAGAAAAATTTTATAAAATTTTGAAAAAATCAGGGGTCGGACCTTGAAAAACCTTGGGAAAATGTTTATAATAGAAGTATCTGATGAGGAAAACGTCTCGAACGTTCTTTTTGTAACAGTTTTCAATCTCCTTGTGGGATTTTAGATTGTTGCTTCCGAATCATAAAATTCATTAACTTTCATAGAAGTTTATTAGAATTCATAAAATTTTCATTGGATTTCATTGGATTTCACTAAATTTCAAAAAACCTCAAACACCTTAAAACAGGAGTGTAAAATGACACTTTCTCGCCGTAATTTCATGAAAATGGGACTGGGCGCCGCCGCACTGGTCGCCTCCGGCATCCAGGTTAAAGCCTTCGAATGCAACAAAAACCTTCCTCTCTGCCTCCAGATGTACACCGTTGGAGCGTACTTCAGCAAAGATCCTGAAGGAACGATGGCCAAAGTCGCAGAAATGGGTTACAAAGGAATTGATTACGCCGGTTATCCGCGTCCCGTCGCTGAACTGCGCAAATTGCAGGACAAATACGGTCTTTTCTGCCTCGGAACCCACACGGGCCGCGGCGGAATCGATAATCTCGACAATCTGAAAAAAACCATTGAGGACCATCTTGTTTTGGGTGCGAAATTCATTATCTGCCCCGGAATGCACAACGAAGGCGCCGCTGGTTGGGCCGATGCGGGAAAGAAATTTTCCGAAGCATCCGCAATCGCCCGCGAATCGGGGCTGTACGTCGGCTACCACGCCCATCAGCCGGATTTCAACGTCATCACGGAAGACGGACTTTCCAGCTGGGAAGTTTTTGCCGATAATTCCGTAAAAGACGTCATTCTGCAGATCGACTTGGGTCACTGCTGCAACAAGGGCGCCGATTACGCCAAACTCATCAAAAAGTATCCAGGCCGTTCCAAAACCGTGCACGTCAAAGAAAGTGACGGACTGGTTCTCGGCGACCCCAAAGGCCGCGTCGATTGGCCGCTCGCGATTGAACTCCTCGAAACGGTCGGCGGCGTCGAAGCATACACGCTCGAATACGAAGCCGGCGTCGATCGTCTGGTCGCCGCAGCGGATTCCGTCAAAGCTTGGGAAAAAATTCACGGTTAATTCCGACTTTAAGGAAAAAACTGATTTTTAAACAGTTTTCAAACTCTCAGTAAAGGGGTGAAGTTTTGTATCTTCCCCCCTTACGGGGATTTTGTGCGCATAAATTGAAAAACTTTGATTTCTGATGGATTCTGGAAACCGTCATTTTACAAGAACGTCTGTTTCGTTCGTAACGCCTGGCGAAAAAGTTCCAAAGTCGCACCTCTTTTTGAACGATACTAAAAAGAAACGTCCCAAAACGAAGAACCTTTTGTGTTTTTTCCAAAGAAATATTATGAATACAAAATCTCAGGTTGTTGCAGCCGGCCACTTGTGCCTCGACATCATCCCCGATCTTTCGGGATTAAAAACCTCTTGTGAGGAAGAAAATTTCATCATCCCTGGAAGGCTTTTACGCATCGGCCCCGCCTCCCTCGCGCTGGGGGGCGCGGTCTCAAATACGGGAATCGCGTTTGCACGGCTCGGAATTCAAACCACCTTGATGGGAAAAATCGGCGACGATTTGCTCGGAAAAACCATTTTGGAGGCGTTTCGCGCACTTCGAATGCACAATCTCGACTTCAAATCCGGGATGCTGCAGGTTCCCGGCGAGGTCAGCAGTTACACAATCGTTGTAAATCCGCCCAAAGTCGATCGCTGTTTTTTACATTGTTCGGGCGCGAACGACACTTTTTCGCCGGACGATCTCGATCCGGAACGTTTCGACGGAGTGCGTCTTCTGCATTTCGGCTATCCGACGCTCATGCACACTATATACACGCAGCCGCGTCAGTTTGCTGAAAAACTCGCGAAAATCCGAGAAAAAGGAACGCTGATTTCACTCGATATGACGATGCCGGACCCGCACGGACCCGAGGGGGAACTGGATTGGCGGCGCTGGTTCGACGTTGTTCTTCCGAACGTCGATGTATTTTTACCCAGTCTAGAAGAAATTTTATTCATGTTAAATCGTACGAGATTCGAAGAGGTCTCGCGCCGTCAGCATCGAATCATCACGAGTCCCGGTTCGTCCATCAATCCCGCAACGCTTCTTCCATTTGAAGAAATTGATGAACTGGCGGATGAACTCATAAAATTCGGTGTGGAGGCGGCTGGAATCAAACTGGGGGACGAAGGAATTTATTTAAAAACGTGCGAAAATCCCGTCCGAATCACCGCAGAAATGAGTGTCGATTCCGCTTCGCAGTGGATGGGACGGAAAATCCTCGCAAAATGTTACGATGTACCCGTCGTCGGAACCACGGGAAGCGGCGACTGTACGATTGCGGGTTTCCTCACGGGCCTTTTGAACGGGTGGCCGCTCAAAAAAACGATGCGATTTGCATCCGCAACCGGTGCGTGCAACGTCCAGCAGGCGGACGCAACCAGCGGAATTCCATCCTTTAATGAGGTTCTGACCCGCGCAAAAAAGTGGAAACAAAAACCCGGAAACCTCCATCCGGAAGAGGTCGGCGCAGAATACGCGTAAATTTTTCAATGAATGAAAATTGAACGGAAAATGTAAAATGTAAAACTGAAACGGGAAAGGGGAAACTGAAAAACTCGTTTTTGAGCTTTATTTTACGGGTTCGAACGCACGCACACGCCCGTTCATGCTTTCAAATCGCTCGATGAATTTCTGCGTTTGAACGGAATACGTCTCGCGCGGCGCAGAAAGAAAAAGGGTCGTATACGCGGCAGAACCGATTCCCAACTGCGTCGGAGCCGCTTCGAAAATCGTCACCGTGGCGGTTTCAAGCTGCGATTCAACCGCAATATCAGAAGAATTCGTATTTTTTTTCAAAAACTCGCACGTTTCTGTTTCCGGAACGAGAATCACAGAATCAGGAGCGTCTTTCAATATTGTGCGTATTTCATCGCCGCATCGATATTCCAGCATCCCGCCCTGTCGCGCGATCGAAGCCGCAAAATTGGCCGAGCAGGACTCTCCCGCCGCAACATGATGAAACAAAAGCGCCTCGCTGAGAATATACGAAATTGGAACATAATTCAGTGCGTCGATTTCGTACTCTGAGCGGATTTTCATCTCAAAAGCACGGCCGCGAAAAGGAATGAGAAATTGTTCTTTATGAATTTCGTACAAAGTTTGATTCACATCGCGTTTTGCATCGCAAATCTGTTTCAGAACGTCCTTTCCATCGTCGGCGAGCTGCTGCGAAAAGTCGCCGGACTTCGGAAAAAGAAGCGGAAAAAAAGGTTCAAGCGTGTAATTTCGTTTCATTGAAAACTGACTCAAAAATTCGGGAGTCGATATTTTTGAATACGTTTTTTCATATTCAGAAAACCGAACCGCATCCCAGTTTATGAGTTGCGGACCGCGCACGCAAAGAACGATGGAGGGGGAGGATTCGATTTCCTCAAAAATTTTCAAAGTTTCAGGAAAACGACGCTCGACCGTTTCATCTTCCGCAAAAAGCGGGCTGAAAAAGGGGGTGGTGAATAAAATCCCCAGTGTTCCAACAGTAAAATTCGTACGATTCATTCTGAACCTTTCGCCGATTCAAAAAATTCCTTTTTCGTAACCATACGAAAAATTTTCGGATTGATTTAAATTTCCAGACTGTACGTTTTTCAAAATAGCGCTTACTTGCTCAGGAGTTTCCAACGTAAAATCGAGCCGAATTTCAGAGAGACCGACAATCGGATTCGAAAAAATATCCGTAATAATATTCATCCGTTTCCCGTAATACACGCGGCTTCCCGTCGTTTCGAGCGGATTTTCCGACCTGGCGTTTCGAGTGACGTAAATTGGACGCCCCTCCATGTTGCGGAGTTCTGTAAAATCGTCGGAAAAAAGCGTCTTGCGTGTGTACATTCCGTACAAATATCCATAAACCACGAGGCCGAGACGTTTGGGGTCGGAAGCCGGATTTTCGCGGACGTCTTGAATCAAACTTTCGATGCTTTTTCTCGAAATCTCCGGCGAAATGAAGAACGTTTCCGCCAGCGGGAATGATTTTTCATAAAAACGCACGGAATTCAAGTTTGCTGTGTGAAACATCCAATCGAGCGCAAACGGCGTGCCGGATTCCGAGAACCGAATTGCGTCAAAAAGGGAGCCGGCAAGCGGTGAGAAACGAAACGGTGAGGCGGGGCGTTCGTCACTTCCAAAATGAACCGGGGGTTCGAGGCGATAAATTTTGCGCAACCCGCAATTCTGACACGCCCACGCCTGCGCCAAAGTGGAAACGGCCGCCGAAAGTTCCGGTTTCCCGGTTGCAACGGTTGTAACGGCTTGATTTTCCGATTCGTTTCGACTCACCACCTCAATTTGAACGGGTTCGGGCTTCGTTTTCGCGACGATATGAATCGGTTCACGCATCATTCCCGCCACGATTTCCGTCTCGAGTTGGGCGGCGGTTTTCTGACGTAATTCATTCAGTATCGATTTTGGTACGAATACGTCTTCCTCAAAATCGAATATACTGCGCGCTGAATCAAGAAAAAAGGGGGTTTCGCCGAATCGGTTAAACGCTTCAAGAAGCGTTTCCCGCGACGTTTTGAATTTCTTTGAAACATTGAGGTTTTCGGAAGATTGGTATTCTGCGCAAAATCTGCGCCCAAGAATCTCCGTCGAAAGTTCCAGCCGCAAGGGAAAACCCACGTGGGCGTAAAGACGCGCACGAACGGCGTTCCGACGACGACTCTGCTTCCATTCCGACTCAATCTGACGGTTTAATTGAATATCATATGTTTTATATAAAAAACGTGCATTATTCGGAATGGAAACTCCCAGTTCCACGTCGGCCCCTCGCGGTGCTTCCGGAACGGCTTCGCCCGTTTTTCCCAACACGATGCGATTGACGCCCAATCCGTCGATTTTTCGTAAATTGGAATCCAAAAAAGCGACACCGTCTCCGTGACGAAGCGGCTGCGTCAGATGAATTCTTCGCCGCCGTACGTCCCCAATTTTTACCCCCCAAGAGGCTGAAAAATCCGTATTTATGAAATCTGGATCGTTTTCATACATGTACCCTTTCGAGTATCCGCGATTAAAAATCCGTTCCACGCCGGGATGAGGGTGAATTTTCGGCTCTAAATTTTGTTCAGTTTTCAAAAAGTCGGTTATTTGTTCGGGAGACGCCTCTTTCAGCGAATCAATGAGGCGGCGATAGTACTGAACCGCTTCGAAAACGTATTCAGCGGACTTCATGCGTCCTTCGAGTTTGATTATTTCGACACCCATTTCATACAGACGCGCGATTTCCGGCAATTCCTGCCACTGGTCGCACGACGAGAGGTAAAATCGTTCCTCCGGGTCGTTCAAACACGTCGTTTCGTCTTCATCTTTTGCACGAACAGCGACTTTTCGGTATTTTTGGCGGCACGGCTGCGTACACATTCCGCGATTTCCGCTTCTTCCGCCGATGAAACTGGAGAGAAAACATTTTCCGGAACACGCAATACAAAGCGCGCCCGACGCAAAAACCTCCAGTTCGACCGAGACGGCCCGACGAATCGCCTCGATTTCTTTCAGCGACAATTCGCGCGCCAGAACGATGCGTGAAAAACCCTGCGCCTCGGCCCAACGCGCTTCTTCCGGAGTGGCGATAGAAAGCTGCGTCGATGCGTGGCGCGGCCAGCGTGGAAAGTGCGCCGCTAAAAAGTCCGCAAAACCCAAATCTTGAATGATGACCGAATCCACACCCGCCGCATAAAGCTGTTCGAGAGGCGAATAAAGCTGTTCGAGTTCCTGGGGCGAAAGAATCGTGTTCAGCGTAATATTGACGGCCGTTCCGAATCGGTGAGCGTCTGCCGTCGCGTTACAATATTCTTCTACCGAAAAATTTTCCGCAAATCGCCGCGCTCCGAAACCGGAGATTCCCATATAAACTTCATCAGCCCCTGCACGAATCGCTGCGTGCAGTGAGGCGGAACTGCCAGCCGGAGCCATTATTTTCATGGTGGTTTCCTCCCCTCTTGTTGTTTTTCGCACCCTAATTATGCGTCCCTATTTTGGACTTCCAGGACGGTATTCTTCCGGTGCTTTTGGGTCTTCGTGACGCATTTCGGCTTTTTCGTTTCCTGCGGTTCCACCCTCTGAAGTTCCGCTTCCTGTTGTTCCGCCCTCACTCGTTCCGCCCTCAGAATTTCCGCTTCCGGAAACTTCATCCTGTTCGTCAGATTCTTCCGAAACGACGGGCGAGTCGTTGTCGCGCAGGAACGGCCGCGTCCAAGGATTTTTGGCTTCCAATTCTTCCGGTGAGAGTTTCGGTCGGACTTGGAACAGGGATTCTGCATCGACGTCGCACTTGAGGACGCGCGTTTTTCCGTTGCACATTCCGCAAACGAGCGCGTCGATCTGGAAGGTTCTGGGAGCGGCCGAGCCGGGTTTTAAGGGGTTGAAATTGAAATCGTCAGGCTTCGTCCATTCGACGGCACCCGCATCGGACACTTCAATCAGCACGACCGTTTCGTCGAGCGGATCCGTAATGGACGCTTTACTGACGGGGGTTCGATCGTTCGGAAAAACGGAATGCGGATTTCGAATCGTGAGGTAGTTCGTGAGTCCGTCCGAATTTGCGCGGAGACTCTGCGGCGCACGATACTCGCGCGGCATTTTATCCAAAAGCCCCAAATTATCCCGCTGATTCCACGCCTGGTCGTGATTGAAGGAATCGTACAAATCCTGATAGCGCGGCTGACCGTTTGCGTCGAGGAAATAAGGAAGCAGCTCGACGCGCCAACTGAGGGTTTTTTCCCCTTTGGTGTTCATCTGAAACGCCGGCGGATAGGTTCCATGTTCCTGATGGTACGCATCAAGCGCGGCCAAAATCGCCTCCATATTGGAAATGATTTCTTCCTGTTTTCGAATCGTACTGGTTTCTTTGAGGTAAAACTGCATCCCCATATAGCCGCCTCCCGTAAGGATTCCCAAAATCAGGAACCCCCAGAACCACCTTCCAAGATGATGGTCGTTGAGCCGGTGGTGACGTTTGTGTCCCTTACGCTTCAAAAGAAGCACGTCTGGCGGAGGTGTTTGATGTTTCATGTACTTATTTCGATTCTAATTCTATTTTGTTCTGTTCTATTTTCAAAAGAATCAAACCTTTTCAAAGATTCATTCTTCGTTTCATTCTTATACGAACGCATTGTGAGCGCCGACAAAATCGATTTCCCGGTATCAAATTTCTATCGGCACATTCTGTTCGTTTCTTGAGTTTTACGACAGAAACATGAACCTTATACGAATTCTTTTCGTAATTGGAACAGATTTCCCAAAAAAAGGCAAATATTTTCACTTTTTTTCACTTTTTTCTAAAATTTTACAAGAAAATAGTGGAAATATAATAGAAATGGGTTATAATATAAACTAATCAAAGTCAAAAGGTACAAGATAGCCTCGCATAGGAGTCGATTATATTATGGAAACGAAAACTGAAACACGCAAACCGGGCATCAATCGCGTTCGACGTCAGTTGCTGTTGGGTGCCGGCCTTGCGCCAGTGGTCGTGACGCTGCACGCCGCCAAAGTGTTTGCTGCTGGTGAACTGGATGGAAAAGCGGGTGTTTCGGGTATTGCTCCGTTTTCGGGAGTGATTGAAGGCTCCACAACCGCACAGGGAACACCTGCAAATGCCGAGGCGGAACCCGCTCTGTATAAAGCCATTCATGATGAAACGGTCGACGGCAGTCCGCTGGCAAACTACTACGGTGGTATCGGTTCTTCTTCTGGAACCTACGCAAAGGGCGGTACGCACGTTACATGGAGTTACAACAATGCGTCTACCGACGATTCTCGTCCTGGCGACTGGTCGCAGAATTTCGAGGCTCCGTTCGTCGCAAAGGTCGAGGAATTCCAACTTGCAATTGATGACATTTATACTAAAGCCGACAGTACGTTCGGATTAACAACCGACCCGGTTCTGGCAGTTATTGCGGAATTGGATCTGATGATGACCGACAACAGCGAGGATTTCGGAGTTTACGAGTACGTAAACTCTGCACGCAGTACGGGCGGTGCTTTGAATACCGCATATCTCAACGCAAAAACTTACTATAACCAAGCGGCCGTTGCGGCAAACACTGCCGCTGGTAAAAACGTGGGCGACGAAGGATACATCCCGAGTATTTAAGGTTTCATGTAAAATCCATCTTAAGCGGAGTCCTTTGGCTCCGTTTTTTTTGTTTTTTCTGAACTTTTTAACACTTTTTTCGTCTCGAACGGCTGGACAAACGCAAAGTTTGTGCTACATTATTAATAATATAATGTAATTATTGTTTTTAATCCGTTTTACAAATGCTGAAAAGGCGAATTTCATGACACGCGCAGCGATATTGGGAGCGACGGGATACACCGCGCTCGAAACCATTCTTCTTCTTTTGCGTCATCCGGACGTGCAAATCACGGCTCTGACGACACGTTCGGACGAAAATCTGCATGTTTCGCAGGTGCATCCGCAGCTGGCGGGCCGTCTGGATTTACGTCTTGAAAATCTGACGCCGGAACAGATTGCGGAGCGCGCCGATTGTGTGTTTTGCTGTCTGCCGCACAAAGCGAGTGCCGAGAGAATTCCCGCGCTGCTGGATTTAGGGTGCAAAGTGATTGATTTGAGTGCCGATTATCGACTCGATTCGCCGGAAGTGTTTGAAAAATGGTACGGCGTGAAGCACCCGGACCCCGATCGTTTGGGACACGTTCCGTACGGACTGCCGGAACTGTTTCGCGACCAGATTCGCGGCGCGCAGCTCGTCGCCAATCCCGGCTGCTACCCCCAGACGGCCATCATCGCGCTTACGCCTCTTTTGAAGAAAAAAATGATTCGTCCCAATGGAATCATCATCGATTCGAAAAGCGGCGCGTCCGGAGCGGGAAAAAGTCTGAAACCGCACCTGCTGTACTGCGAGCTGAACGAAGGATTCAGTGCGTACGGCGTCGGTGTGCACCGTCATCAGCCGGAAATTGAACAAGTGCTGGGAAAAATGGCGGGCGAGCCGGTCGATTTGATTTTCACACCGCATCTGGTTCCGATGGAACGCGGAATTCTTTCGACGATTTATTCCGTCCCGACGCGTGAATTTACGGAAGAGGAGATTCTCGCCGAGATGCGCGAGTTCTGGGCGAATGAACCGTTTGTCCGCGTCGTCGATCATTTGCCGAACACGCGCGAATGTCGATTCACGAATTACGTAAACGTCACTGCAAGAGTGGTGAAGGACCGAATCGTGACGGTTTCCTGCATCGACAACATCACGAAAGGCGCTTCCGGTTCGGCGGTACAGAACTTCAATATTATGTACGGCTATCCGGAAAACACGGCGCTTTTGTAATTTTCACTCATATGAAAATAATACAAAAAACAATATAAAATCAAAAAAACACTTGTACAAAAATTAAAGAAGGCTTTTTATAATGGAAAAAGTTTCACACTTCCTTCCGAAAGGATTTCGGTTTGCCGCCGCGTATACGGGGATTAAACAGGATAAAACTCGGGCCGACATGACGCTGATTGCGTCCGACGTACCTGCCGGCGCGGCAGGCGTTTTCACTCAGAACCTCGTTTGCGCGGCTCCCGTCGTTCTCGATCGAAGCCGAGTTCCGAGCGAAAAAATTCAGGCGGTCGTCGTGAATTCGGGAAACGCGAACGCCTGCACGGGGGAACGCGGTTACAACGACGCCGTCGAGATGGCGAAGTGGGCTGCTGAGGCGGTCGGAGCGCCGGAAGACGCGGCGCTCGTGATGTCGACGGGAATCATCGGACACTTTATGCCGATGGACGTGATTCAGAAAGGGATTCCGAAAGTCGCGAAAAAGCTCAAAGACGACGAAAAGTCGCTCATTGCCGCCGCGAAAGGAATTATGACGACCGACACGCACCACAAGCTTTTTTCGAAAGAAGTGACGCTTGCGGACGGAACGGTCATTCATCTGGCGGGAATGGCGAAAGGGGCGGGAATGATTGCGCCCAATATGGCGACGTTCCTGGGAATCGTGATGACCGATGCGGTTTTAGACGGAAAATCGGCGCAGAAGCTGCTGAAAAAGATAGTGAATACGACGTTCAACTGCATCACGGTGGACGGTCACACGAGCACGAACGACACGCTTCTGCTTCTTGCAAACGGAATGGCCGGCGGCGAAAATGTCGCGAAAAACAAGGACTTTGCGGACGCTCTTGAAAGCATCTGCGCCGATCTTGCTCGTTCAATTCCGGAAGACGGTGAAGGGGCGACCCACCTCGTGACGGTGAACGTGAAGGGGCTGAAAACCGAAGCGGACGCACGGCACATTGCGCGTCTTGTGGCGGAAAGTCCTCTGACGAAGTGCGCGCTCTCCGGGAACGACCCGAACTGGGGGCGAATTATGTCCTCTGCCGGTTACTCTGGAATTCCGTTTGACGTGAAAAAAGCGACGCTCCACATCAACGGATTCCTCGTTTTTTCGGATGGCGCGCCGACCGATTTCGACGCGGGAGAGGTTTCAAAATCCATGGCGGCAAACCGGGAAATCGTCATTGATTTGAAATTCGGCGAGGGGCGGCAGAGCTGTCGGTTCTGGACGTGCGACTTCACGGTCGATTACGTCCATATTAATGCCGACTATCACAC
>CAYTLK010000111.1:0-12163 GCA_964438515.1 uncultured Planctomycetaceae bacterium | reverse complement strand
GTAAATTTTTTCACGAAAAACGAGGTTTTTTACGACGCACCCCTCAATGTTTCTCCGTCGAGTCCCTCGGCGACGCCGTTTCATCCCCGCAAATCGCAGAAGGAGGCGTTCCCTCCCCTAATTCTTCGTGAAAATTTCGCCAGGCGGGGCTTGAATTTAAACGATTTTGTGTTACACTGTACCATAAAAGGTCTCGCGAAGTGAATGAGATTCGGATTTTTAACCCTAACGGGAGGAAAGAAACGCTCCCGTAAGGTCGTGTTTTTAGGACTTCCGCAGAAGATGATTGAACAGACAGATGAAATTCTCGATATTTTCGACGAAAACGAACAGTGGATCGGGACCGCAACACGTGAAGAAGCGCACCGGAAGGGGCTGCGGCACCGAACGTTTCACTGCTGGGTCGTGCGCAATCACGACGAAACGCCCCAAATTCTATTCCAAAAACGAGCAGAAAACAAAAAAATCTGCCCCTCTTTGTACGACGTTTCGGCTGCCGGCCACCTCGCTGCGGGAGAGTCGATTGCAGACGGAGTTCGTGAAATTCGGGAGGAATTGGGCCTCGAAACCACGTGCGACGCTCTCACTTTTCTGAAGGTCCACGTTTCTAATACGGTCGAACCCAACGGCTTGATTGATCGGGAATTTCACTACATCCATTTTTTGTACGACGCAACTCCGTTAAGACTGTACAATTTTCAAAAGAGCGAGATTTCAGGTCTTTTGGAGGTTTCACTGCCCGAAGCGGCCGCGTTTTTTGCCGATACGAGGGACGAAACGCGCGTCCTGCGGGGAAAATCCGTCACAACAGAAAATCGAACAGAATTCGAAACTGTGGTGCATTCCGGTGATTTTGTGCATCGGGATGCGTCGTACTACCCGATGATATTCGAAGCCGCAATGCAATTTCTCGCGCGTCGAACCAGCGGAAACTTGTAAAAAGACGAGCATTTTTGAATTTCAAATATTCAATTAATGAAATTCGTTACATACCAGGCGACGAAATGCCGCCCAGTCTGTGACGTTCAAAAATCAGTCAGCTGAAAATTGATGCTTTTTTCTGAATTTCGGCGCGTAAACGAACATCCCGCCGAGTCCCAGAAGGAGCATCAAACAGGCGGAAGGTTCGGGAAGCGCGTTTGCGTTTCCGACGAGACTCACGCTGCCGTTCGCACCGATCAGAATGTCAAAATAACTGGGAACATGGATGATTTTTCCCCAATCGAACCCCTCTTCGAACGTCCCGGTTCCGTTGACCGTCAGAATGTCGGCAGTCCAGCCGCTTTCGGGATTGAAATTCTCGTCAAACAGAATATCGACCGCAATATCTTTTGCCGCCTTCATATCATTCACCACGATTTTGTCGAACGAGCCGTCGGCCGCCACATCGATCTGAAGCGTTGCGCCGCTCTGCAGTTCCAGAGTGCGTTCGAACGTGAGCGTTCCGACCGCATCGGCCGTTCCGCCGGACAAAACGCTTCCGTCGGCCATAATCACTCTGGAGTGAACGGACCCGTTTCCCTGCAGGAGGCCGGTGTCGCCGATTGTGACGATGGGGTCGCCGTTTGCTGTGTCGCTAATCATTCGGCCATTCACCGTAACGTCTCCGGTGAGGGTGAAGGGTCCGTAGCGGAAACTCCCATTTTTCCCGCTTGAAACGACGATATTCGTATTGATGAACCCTCTCGTTCCATCTGCCGTAATGGTACGCAGACCTCCGCCGTTGAGGTAAATCGTTCCGGAGCCGAAACTCAAGTCGCTTCCTTCGGGCTGCGCGGTTCCGTCGTTTGAGAATCCAACGTAATCGCCCGTGAAGACCCAGTCGCCGGTGTACGCCGAGTTGTTTCCCGTAAGGAGCATCGACCAGCCGACCTCTTCCGTAATGGTTCCGCTGCCGGAAATGTTTCCGCTAATCTGCAATTCCACATTGGAGTCGGCACTAAATTTTGTATTTCCGGAATTCACGATGTTATTATGAATGTACGTTCTGTGTTTGGTGCCGAGCAGCGCGGCTGTGGTGGCGGTTCCGCCCTTCAGATAGATGGTTCCGGAGCCGAAACGCGGGTCGATTCCCGTACTGACGCTCACATTATTGTTGCTCGCGAGCGTCACGTTTGCAGTCGTTCCGTCCACGATCCAGTTTTTCGTGTAACCGGTTCCGTCTCCTTCGATGATCGTTTTCGGCGTACTGCCTGCGCTGATCGTCCAGTCGCTGTTTCCCGTGATTTTGCCGCGGAACGTGAGGGAAGAACCGTTTTTGTACCAAAAAGAACCTTTATTCAAAACGATATCATTCAAAATCAGTCCGTTTGCGTCCATCGACGCGATTCCACCCCCTGTGACCGTGATGGTTCCCGACCCGAAAGAGTAATCGGAACCAGTGGTTTTAGGGGTTTTTGAAGCTGCGTTTGCCGTCCACGTCCAGTCGGAAGTGAGTTCCCAGTTTCCTGTATAAGCCGAATTGTCGCCCTTGAGGTAGAGGGAGTACGAAACGGATTCCCGGATGTTTCCAGAGCCGGAGATGTCGCCGCAGAGGTGCATTTCCGTGGCGCTGGTCGAGGTCAGAAAACTGTTTCCACTAATAATAATGTCGTTGCTGATTCGGCGCAGCCAAGTCGCTGGGTCGGAATTGTTGCAGGTTTTCAGAGTCGCCGCATTGAGCGTGATGGTTCCCGCCCCGAAAGCGCTGTCGATGGTTTCTTTGTCGGTGCCTGAATTATCCGACGCAAGCGTGGTTCCGGACGCGACGTTCCAGCCGCCGAGATAGCCGGTATTTGTGAGACCAAAAACGTTCAGCGTCCCGGCACCCGTAACGCTGATGACGTCGGCCGCGGTTCCTGTGATGGTTCCAGTTTCTGTGCGGGCGGTGCCGGCGGTGTCGTACGGATTCGTAATTCCCTCAACGTCGGCGGCGCATGGGTTTCCGAACATCGCACCGAGCGAGACAGCAGTGCAGCAGACCGCAAGTCGAGCAATTTTACAATAACACTTTTTTGAGGCACACATTATTTTAATCCTGTTCCGGAAGGTTCATATAATTTTATTAATTCTACTATCATTATGCACAGACGTTCCCGAATGTCAAGCAAAAAATGTCGGAAATCTTCGAAAATCTTCGAAAAATGTCGAAAATTCTCAAAGAAAGCTTCAATAGATCCAAAAAAATTCCCCCCCAAACTCCAGTTTCCCAAAGAAGGGGGGATTTTTTCAACAAGTCGGCGGGTCCGTTTGTGCTTCTTGTTTTTGTACAGTTTTCTCTTTCTCCGGATGAATGTTGAAGAAAAGCGTGTACAGAACGGGAACGACAAATAACGTCAAAACCGTTGCGAAAATCAAACCGAACATCATCGCAGTCGCCATCGCGTCAAACATGGGGTCGCGCAGAAGTGGAATCATTCCCACAACCACCGTCGTCGCCGCCACAACCACCGGCCGCATTCGTTCGACCGACGCGCGCAGAACCGCCTCAAATCGAGACCCGCCCTTCGTCAGTTCCTCGTCGATTTGGTCCATCAGAACCACCCCGTTTCGAATAATCATCCCCAGCAGGGACATTACGCCCAGAAGCGCCATGAATCCAAACGGTTTCCCCAAAAGGAGGAGACCCGCCGTGATTCCAATCATCGCAAGCGGCACCGTCAGTACGATAATCAAAGGCTGGCGCAGGTCGTTGAACAGCAGCACAACGATGATGAGCATCATGAGGCACGCAATCGGAAGGTGTGCCGTGACGTCCGCCGTCGATTTTTGCGACTCGTGATACTGACCGCCCCACTCGAACGTGTACCCCGGCGGCAGTGAAATCGCCTCAAGCTGCGGCCTCACGTCTTCGATGAGCGCCATCCACGACGCACCGTACGCATCGGCTCCCACCACGATAGCCGGACGACTGTCGTAACGATAAATCGAGGCGTCCTCCCACTCGTATTCCATGTCGGAAACCAGCTCGCCGAGCGGAACGCTTCCGGGAGACAGACCCCAAATCGGGACGTTCAGCGCCTTCGTGACGTCGTTTCGTTCGTCGCGCGTTCCGCGAATCACAATCGGAATATTGTTCTCGTTTTCAAGGAACATTCCGACGGGAATTCCGCGCGTCTCGCACGCGAGCGACAGAATGAGGTTCGTACGCGTCAGACCCGCTCGCTGTCCCTTATTTTGGGAATATTTCGGCGAAAGCGTCAGACGTTTTTCACGCCAGTTGTAATCGACGTCCTTCGAATAGGGCGACTCCCGCAAGATTTTTTCTCCCTGAATCGCCAGCTCGTGCAAAACGCGAGGGTCGGGACCGCGAAAACGCGCTTCCACCTCGTACGGCGTCGGCATTCCCATCGCGAAACGCTGCACACGGACTCTCGCCTGCGGGTAGTGCTGCTTCATCCAGTACTCGACCGGCTCCAGCAGCGTATCGACGTCTTCGACCGTTTTCACATTCACGACGATGTGACCGTAGTTCTTATGCGGCGTTTCCGGCTGGTACGGCAAATAAAAACGCGGAGGGCCGCTCCCGATAAACGACGTAAACGACGTGATTCCGTTGTCGCTTTTTTTACAATCGAGCAAGTACGACTCGGCGAGCTTCATGTCGTTCGCGACCGACACAATGTCGGTTCCTTCAGGAAACCAAAAATCGATCCAAAACTGAGTGCGTCGGGCACGCGGAAAGAAGTTTTGATCCACGTGACGAAATTCAACAAGCGCGAGCGCACACATTCCAAAGATGATTGCGAGCGCCAGAGACCGATGATTCAACGTCCAGGCGAGCGCGTGTTTGTACGCCTGATAAACCGGGCCGCCGTGCGGGTCTTTACCGCCCTGGGAAGGGTTTTCGTACACAAATAAATAATAAACGACCGGGGTCTGCAGCATCGCGACGAGCCAGCTGATTCCGAGCGAAATCGCCACGACGAGAAAAAGGGACGAACAGTACTCGCCGACCGTCGTGGGCGTCAGATAAACCGGCAAAAAAGCAAGCGCGCCGACGATCGTCGCACCCAGCAGCTGCCAGGCGGCCCGCCGCGCCCCTTCGACACACGCCTGAGAGCGTTCCAGCCCGCGCTGCATTCGTACGATAATTAAATCTCCGACGACGACCGCATCGTCCACGAGAATTCCGAGCGCAATGATGAACGCGCCCAGCGAGACGCGCTGAAGGACGAGTCCCATGGGTTCAAGGAGACACATCGTCGCGAGAATAACGATGAGGAGGCTGCTTGTGATGAGCAAACCGCTTCGCCAGCCCATGGAAATCATCACGACAATCGTTACGATAATCACAGCTTCTCGCAGGTTTTTGATGAACAGACGCACGGATTCGTTCACGTCGTCCGGCTGAAACGTCACTTCGGAGAGATTGTACCCCTGCGGAAAGGTCGGCATCACTTTTTGAGTGCATTCGTGAACCTGTTCACCCATTCGAACAACGTTTCCGTTTGGACGCGGCGAAATCGCGACGGCAATCGCGCCTTCACCGTTGAATCGGCACAGATTTGACGGCGGATCGGCTTTCACCCTGCGAATCGTCGCGATGTCGCGCAGACGAATTTGCTGACTGTTTCCAGAGACTTCCGTTCCGCGAATTGCAGAGGTCTGCTGATGCAGAAGCCCGGACGCGATTCCGCCCGGCAGCGATTCCGCCGCAGTGTCGCGCAGAAGATTCAAAGTCGCTTGGGCCGTGGAACTCACAATCACGAGGTCGCCGATTTCTTCAATACTCTCAAATTTTCCCGAAGGCGTGAGCCGAATCGCCTCGCCGCTGTAGGTCATCTGCCCAGCATTCATCGTGAGGTTCTGCGTCGAAAGCGCCGCAAGGACGAAAGAAGGCGGAATCGACAGCTGCGTCATTTTCGCCTGCGAGATTTCAATTTCGATCTGTTCGTTCGGCACGCCCCACAGTTCGACGCGTCCCACCTCGCTCAGAAGGCTGAATTCCCGCTGAAGATCTTTCGCGCGGTCAAGATGGTCGGCCGGCGTCCCCTCACCCGTAAGCGCCAAAACGATGCCGTACACCTGACCGAAATCGTCTTTCACAATCGGCGAAAGTGCTTCCGGCGGCAAATCCATACGAATTTCGGAGAGTTTCGTACGTAAATCGGTCCAAACCTCCGGCATTTCGTCGCCCGGCACGCTCTGCTTCAAATCGACGTAAATGAGCGACATTCCCGGTTCGGAATAGGAACGCAAATGATCGATGTTTTTCAGCCGTCTGCACGTTCGTTCCACGACATCGGTGACGTTTTGTTCGACTTCACGGGCACTCGCGCCGGGATAAAGCGTGACGACAATTCCGGTTTTCAGGGTGAATTCAGGATCTTCGAGCCGTCCGATGGTACAATAGCTGAAAATACCGCCCATGATGAGAATCGAAACGATGAAGCCGACGACGAGCCGGTGATGCACTGCATAATTCGGCAGCATGAAAATACCTCATATTATAAATTTCGCATATGCTGATTCTACGATTCAAAATCGACGGAAAGAAACGTCAGCGCAGACGGACCGTCTGTCCCTCGCGGAGAAAACGGGCGCCGAGACCGACGATGTGGTCGCCGGGCTGGACGTCCCCCGTAATTACAACGCCTTCGTCCGAGAGACGCACAATTTGAACCGGATGTTTTGTGATTTTGTTTTCTTTCGAGACCTTCCAGACGACGGACTGACGGCTTTTCCCGTCGTATTCCTTCGGATCCGGGTCGGACGCAGACGGTGCCGCCTCGTAATCGCCGACGACCGCCATCAAAGGAACGAAACACTCGCCGTCGTGAGGTTTGAAGTTGATTGTAACCGAAGCGGCCATTCCCGGATACAAGACGCAATCGGTGTCGTTCTGAATTTTCACCTCAAGCGGATAGCCGTGACCGCCGGAAAGAAGCGCCTTTCCGAGGGAATCCAGCTTGGCGTCAAAAACTTGGTCCGGATAGATTTCAAATCGGCATTGAAACGACGCGAACTCCTTTTGTCGAACGACGAGCGACTCTGGAATGGTCGTTTGAACGAGAATTTCCGAGACGTCCGTGAATGCGAGAATCGGGATTCCGGGAGCCGCAATTTCGCCTTCCTCTGCATATTTCTGAGCGACGAATCCGCGGCACGGAGCGCACAAAACCGTATCCTCCAGCGCGTCGGTCGCCTTCTTCTTTTCTGCAATCAAACCTGCTTGTTTGGCTTCCAGACTCTTGATTTCTTCCGCAAGCCCCTTCTGACCGTTTTCAAGCTGCTTTTCCGCCGCGACTTTGGCCGCCAGCGCCTGTTCGTGCTGAAGTTTCACTTCGTCGAGCTTAATGTCCGGCACCGACCCGTTTTTCGCGAGTTCCTCGAACCGCGTCAGATTTTTGTCCGCTGTATTAAACTGTGCGGCTGCGGCGTCCAGCTGCTTCTGCAGCATTTCAATCGAACGGCTCATATTCGCCTTTTTAGCGTCGATTCCCGCTTGAACCTCTGCAATTCCTGCGTCCACGACGGCGATCGTGCTTTCGTAATCACGCTGGTCGAGCCGCGCAAGTTCCGCACCCGCCTCGACGATGGAACCCACTTTGGCCGTGAGGGAAACCATCGGTCCAGGAACACGAAACGCGAGTTTCGTCGTGCGTCCTTCTTTCGCAACCCCCGAAAACGTCTGAGGCTGAAATTCCTGATCAAGCTGAACCTCACAAAGCTGCACAAGCGGCACCTGCACAATCTCGTTATTTTTCAGATCCTCTGCCGTCGGTTCCGGCTTCTTCCGCGAACACGACACGGACGCGAGCAGCAGAAGACTCAAACACAAAAGTGCTGTAAACTGACCATCGAATCTGGACCTTTTCATAGTTCTGTCCTTTTTACCGTTCATTATTCTTGATACCGTTGATATTCGTATCAAATATCAACGATTCTTGTTCTCATTCTGTGCTCGAAATCGTCTTTCGACAGTGAGCCGCTTCTTTTATCGTTTTTGCGCTCAAAATGTGTTAGAAGATTCAAAGAATCTTCCATTTTAACGATTTTCCTCAAACTGCCTATTGTACCGTTTTTGCCGTAAATGCGGAAATTCACGCGTCCTTTTTCCGACCTTCCAGAAACGCAAGAATGGGCGCAAAGTCGATTGCGTCTTCCGACGGGTCCGCAAATTCCGCTTCATTTTCCGCTTCATTTTCCGCTTCCGAGATGAATTCCCGAACCGAATCCAGCGGCGTTTGTTCGTCGGCGTCCCGCGCGCTCAAATCGGCGTGAAACTCTTCCGTCAGCATCTGTACAAGCGGTAAATTCCCGCTCCGACACGCGGCGTGCAGGACCGTCCATCCGTCTTCATCGGCGGCATTTACGTCGGCGCCGTGTTCGAGAAGCGTACGCACAACGTCCAGATTTCCGCTGTACGCGGCGGTGTGCAGCACGGTTTCGCCGTCTTCATCGGCTGCGCACGCTTTGGCGCCGTGTTCGAGCAGAAACTTTACAATCTCGACATTTCCGCGTCGAACGGCCGAATGCAGCACGCTCCACCCGTCCTTCTGACGTGCGTCCGCGTCGGCGCCCGATTCGACGAGGAGTCGGCACGCGTCCCATTTTCCGTAATAAGCGGCGGCGTGAAGCGGCGTCCATCCGCGAAGATCCGCGATTTTCGTTTCCGCACCGTTTTCAAGCAGAAATCGAAGCATATTCATCTCGCCCGCCGTCGCCGACCAGAAAAGCAGAGAAGTCCCCTGCTCGTCCTGCGCGTTTACGTCGGGATGAATCCGCAAAAATTCGAGTACGACCGTCATTTCACCGTGCTGCGCGGCGTTGCAGACGTCGGCAAAAAATTCCAAATCCTCCTCCGAAAGCAAGTGGGGAGGAACCTCGGCCGGAGCCGTCGTTTTTGGGGGATATTTCTGTGACATAAATCCGTCTTTCTGAAGAACCAGGATTTTGAGTGTCGGAGGCTCACGTTTTTTGAAAATTTTTCAAATATTTTTCGAAAAAGGAATCCCCGACCCTTTACAACTGGAATTCTATCTGTTACAATGAAACTTTATTTATTTCTATTACTATATCACAATTCCAGAAAATTTCAACCCGTTAGGAGGAAACAATGTCTGAATATTTACCCGACATTAATAAAGTGCAGTATGAAGGTCCGGAAAGCACCAATCCTTTGGCGTTTCGTTTCTACAATCCGGAAGAACTCGTCGAGGGAAAACCGATGCGCGAGCATCTGAATTTCTCGGCCGCATACTGGCACACGATGCGCATGAACGGCGTCGATCCGTTCGGTTCCGCCACGATGTCGCGTCCTTGGGAAGGTCCGACGGACGACGTTGCAAACGCTCAGAAACGCGTCAAAGTCTTTTTTGAGATTTGTGAAAAGCTTCAGATGCCGTATTTCTGCTTCCACGATCGCGACGTCGCGCCCGAAGGTGCAACGCTTGCAGAGACGAATCACAATCTGGATGAAGTGGTAAAAGTTTTCAAAGAGGAAATCGCGCGTACGGGAATCCGCATGCTTTGGGGAACTGCAAACCTTTTCGGGAATCCTCGTTTCATGCACGGAGCCGCCACTTCATGCAATGCCGACAGTTTCGCGTATGCAGCGGCGCAGGTCAAAAAAGCGATTGAAGTTTCGAAAGAACTCGGCGCAAAGGGATACACGTTCTGGGGCGGCCGCGAGGGGTACATGTGCTTGTGGAACACCAACATGAAGCGTGAAGTCGAGCATCTCGCCCGATTCATGCACATGGCCGTCGATTACGCAAAAGAAATCGGTTTTGACGGTCAATTCTACTTTGAGCCGAAGCCGAAAGAACCGACGAAGCATCAGTACGACTTTGATTCCGCCGCCTGCATCAACTTCCTCCGGGCGTACGGTCTCGAAGACAAAGTGAAAATGAACATCGAAACGAACCATGCGACTCTAGCCGGCCACACGGTCGAACACGAGCTGGAATATTGCGCCATGCAGGGATTTTTAGGGTCCATCGACGCAAACACCGGCGACATGCTGTTGGGTTGGGACACAGACCAGTTCCCGACGGACATTTACATGACGACCAAAATCATGCTGATTCTGCTGAAATACGGCGGTTTCAAAACGGGAGGTCTCAATTTCGACGCAAAAGTCCGACGCGACAGCTGGACGCCGATCGATCTTTTCTACGCGCACATCGGCGGAATGGATACTTTCGCAAAAGGGCTGAAAATCGCCGCTAGAATCCGTGAAGAGGGCGTCCTCGACGGAATGGTCGCGAAGCGCTACAGCAGCTGGGATTCCGGAATCGGTGCGGAGATTGAGGCTGGAAAACAGGACTTCAAGTCCCTCGAAGCGTACATGCTTGCGAAAGGAAACGTCGAAGGAATCGTTTCTGGAAATCAGGAACTGTACGAAAATGTTGTGAACCGATACATTTTCTAATCAGATTGTGTTCGGAAGTTCGGAAGTTCCTCATCTTTCTATGCTGGTTCCACAACGAAATTCAGTTTTCACAAAGACTGTAAGAGCCGTGGTGCGTCGCTCCAACGGCGGACGGGAAAACTGAAATTCAAAATAGTGTTAGTATAAATTCAAACCAAGAGGAAAGTTCTTTCGGGAGCTTTCCTCCTTTTTCAATCAAAAAGCGTTTCAATCAAAACGTATTTCATCAAAAAACCTTATTTTTATCAAAAATATTCATACGGAAAACAATTATGTCTGAAACCAGAACACGTTTCGCACCGTCGCCGACGGGTTACATGCACATCGGAAACCTTCGCACCGCGCTTTACGCCTATTTGACCGCCAAAAGTCGGGGAGGAACGTTCATTCTGCGGATCGAGGACACGGATCAGGATCGAAAAGTCGAAGGGGCGGTTCAGGTCATTTACGACACGCTGAAGATTGCGGGACTGCACAACGACGAGGGACCCGACTGCGGCGGAGCGTTCGGACCGTACGTGCAGTCGGAGCGTCTCGATATTTATCGCAAATACGCGCATATGCTTGTGGAACAAGGGGATGCGTACTATTGTTTCTGTACGAAAGACCGTCTTTCCGCACTGCACGAGGCGCAGGAGTCGCCCGATTTTAAGGGAAAACACGGTTACGACGGTCACTGCCGCGATCTCTCGAAAGAAGAAGTCGAGGCGCAGCTCGCCGCCGGAACGCCGTACGTGATTCGTCAGCGTGTGCCGCAAACAGGAACGACGGCGTACCAGGATGTCGTTTTCGGCGACGTCTCGGTCAACAATTCCGAGTTGCAGGACATTGTGCTTTTGAAAGCCGACGGATTTCCGACGTACAATTTTGCGCATGTGGTGGACGACCATTTGATGGGCGTGACGCACGTCACCCGCGGCAGTGAATACGTCGCGCAGACGCCGTCGTACATCTTGATTTACCGTGCGTTCGGCTGGGAACATCCGACGTACATTCATTTGCCGCTCATCATGGGAAAAGACGCGGACGGAAACGTTTCGAAACTCTCGAAACGTCACGGGTCGGTCAGTTTTCAGGACATGATTTCGGACGGTTATTTGCCGGAAGCCGTCATTAATTACATCGCGCTGCTGGGCTGGAATCCGAAAACGGACGAGGAAATGTTCACGCTGGCGGAGCTTGAGAAACGATTCACGCCGGAAGCGATTAATAAGTCGCCGGCGATATTCGATTACGACAAACTTTTGTGGTTCAACGGTCAGTACATTCGGAAATTGACGCCGGAAGCGTTTTATGAAAAGGCGCTTCCGTACATCCGCGAGACGGTGAAAAACGAAACGACGGACTGTCGTAAAATCGCGGCTCTGCTTCAGCAGCGTCTCGAAAAAATGACGCAGATTCCCGCGCAGCTGACGTTTTTTGACGTTTTGCCGCAGTACGAGAACGCGCTTTACGTGAACGCCAAAAGCAAATCGACGCTGGAGACGGCGCCGACGGCTCTCGCGAAAAGTCTGGAGGTGCTGGAAACTTTGGACGAGTGGACGAACGAGAAGCTGTATTACACGCTCAAAGACGCTGCGGCGGCGCTCGGAATGAAGGCGAATACGGTCATGTGGGCTGTGCGTGTTGCGGTTACGGGGACGCTTGTGACTCCCGGCGGAGCGACCGACATCCTTGAGATTCTTGGAAAAGACGAGTCTTTGCGCCGAATTCGCGACGGTTTGAGCCGCCTGTAAAAGTTTCGCCTTGTAAGCGCGTAATGAAACGAACGAAGTGAGTGGAATTAGGGTGTTTGGACGATTGACC
>CAYTLK010000110.1:0-12340 GCA_964438515.1 uncultured Planctomycetaceae bacterium | reverse complement strand
CACCAGGTCTCCTGCGGTCTTTATGAAAACTGAATTTCATTGTGGAACCAGCATACATCCCTTTTACATTTATTCTTATTATAATTATGACATTTTGATTGTCAAGCAAAAAAACATAAAAAAGGAGTTTTTTTTGAAAATATTTGGGAAAACATTCGATACGATCCGTACCGTGGACGGTGCGACAGACCGAAGGAGATTCCTTCTGCGCCCTCCATGATTCATTATTTATAGTATGTTCTGCAAAATGTTCTGCAAAGCTCACGTGTTTTGAAGTTCTTTTGTCGAGATTGGGCAAAAATTTCTCCGGGGGGGCTTTTAAAAAAACCGAAAAAGGTGTATAATAGAAAAGAATTGTTTGAACCATTTTCCAAAAGAAGGACTTTAGTAAGATGCAGGCGATTAAAGCACAGTTCACCGCCGATCTGGCAGCCGCTGAAAACGCGGAAGCTGTTGAGCAGGTGCGTATCCGGTATTTGGGCAAAAAAGGGACCATCACCACCCTCGCCAAAAATACGGACTTCAGTAAACTCTCTGCCGATGAGAAAAAATCGTTCGGATCCAAACTCAACGAACTGAAACGCTTCGCAGAAGAGGCGCTCGCGTCCGCAAAAGAAGCCGCTTCGGCCGTTCCGACGAAGAAGTCGACCGGTCTCGACCTGACGCTGCCGGGAACGGGACGCACGTTGGGGTCGCTGCATCCGATTTCTCTCATTCAGATGGAACTCGAATCGATCTTTCAGGGAATGGGTTTCACCGTGGTTCCGTCCCCGGAATGCGAGCTGGAATTCTACAATTTCGATGCGGTCAATATTCCTGCGGACCATCCGGCTCGCGAAATGCAGGACACTTACTGGCTCAAAAACTCGATGCTGATGCGTACGCACACGTCGGCCAATCAGGTTCGAACGATGGAACGTCTGGGCGTTCCGCTTCGCGCGATTTTCCCAGGACGCTGCTTCCGAAACGAGGCGGTGGACCCCAGTCACGAAAATACGTTCTATCAGTGCGAGGGACTTGTTGTCGATAAGAATATATCGGTTGCAAATCTGATCGCCGTCATGAAGACGCTGCTGAGCCAGATTTTCCACCGCGACGTCACCGTGCGTCTGCGTCCTGGATTCTTCCCCTTCGTCGAACCGGGATTTGAGCTGGATTTGCACTGTCTCCTCTGCGACGGAAAGGGCTGTTCTACCTGTCACGGCACCGGCTGGCTCGAACTGATTCCTTGCGGCCTCGTTCATCCGCGCGTCCTTGAATATGCGGGAATCGACCCCTCGGAATACAGCGGCTTCGCGTTCGGCGTCGGTCTGACGCGTCTCGCAATGATGAAGTTTGGAATTCCGGACATTCGTCTCCTCAATGCGGGCGACATCCGTTTCAACGAACAATTTCCCACTTTTGTGTGACGAAACAGATGTTTTAGCGACGAAACTGCGGTCGGCGGGGGTAAAAACTGCGGTCGGCAGCGTGAAACTGCAACCAGCAGAGTGAAACTCACGGAACACGAAAAACTTTCGACGAGGGATTCGTGTTCCTTTGTTTTTGTACACGAATCCTTCGGCTGATTTACTCATCACACTTTAAAATTCAAGTTTCCGGCGGCGGCAAAGGCGGTCGTTTCGCAACCCCGCAAGAGCGATGAAAAAGCAAAAAACAAAATACTTCGGGGATAAAAATTCTTATTTTTTTGTAATTTTTCTGTTTTTCGGGATAAAAGTCTCAAAAAAAGAATAAACCCGGCTTTTCTTTTTTCTCGATATTGTTATAATAGAATTTGGATTTAGGCGTATTCTTTATTCAAGAGGGAAACCAGAAATGGGAAATACAATCGAAGTAAAGCCGGTTCAAGGGTTTTGGGACCGCCGCGCGTTTTTGCAGCTTCCGTGGAAAATCTACAAAGACGACCCCAATTGGATCCCGCCCCTCCTCTGCACGCACAAAGGACTCGTCGGATTCAAAAAAGACGCTTATTATATACGGAATAAAGTGCAAACGTTTCTCGCTCGCCGCAACGGCACCGTCGTGGGACGCATCGCCGCCGTCCTGAATCAGGGACATTTGGACCTTTATAACGACGATCGAGGTTTCTTCGGCTTTTTCGAGTGCGAAAACGACCCCGAAGCGGCTCACGCGTTGTTTGACGCCGCCAGAGCGTGGCTCAGAGAGCGCGGAATTCACAACATTCGCGGCCCCATGAACCCCTCCATGAATCATGAAGTCGGACTCCTCATCGACGGTTTTCACGATCATCCGATGTTCATGATGACCTACAATCCTCCGTATTACGCAAATCTTATTGAATCGTATGGTTTTCAGAAGTCGCAGGATATGTACGCCTTCGTCGGCTATCTCGACATGCTGCCGGGCGTCGTCGGGAAATATACGCGAATTGCGGAACAAATTAAGGAACGTTTCGGCGTCAAAGTCCGAAAAATGGATGAATCCCGATTCGATGAAGAGGTTCGGATGTTCATGGATGTGTACAATCGCTCCATTTCCAACACGTGGGGGTACGTCCCCATGTCGCCGGAAGAACTCGACCAGGAAGCAAACGGCCTAAAAACCCTGCTTGTGCCGGACCTCGCACTGTGCGCCGAGATTGATGGAAGGCCGATCGGATGCTTGATTTGCCTCCCAGATTTCAATCCTTCAATCAAAAAAATCAAAGGACGCCTTTTCCCGTTTGGTTTCATCACGCTTTTGAACACGAAAAAGCATTTTACCTCCATTCGGTCGGTGAGCGCCAACGTGCTTCCGGAGTTTCAAATGATGGGAATTCCTCTACTTTTGATGCAGGCCCTTTTGCCCGCCGCGAAAAAATGGGGAATCAACAAAGCCGAATTTTCGTGGGTTTTGGAGTCCAACTCCTATTCGCGCGGAAGTCTCGAAAAAGCTGGAACCAAACGTGAAAAAACGTATCGCGTGTACGATTTTAACGACGACTCAACGGCGACTCGCGAGATTGCGAACGACTCGGCGAAATGAATCGTACACAAACCAAAAGCGTTCAAATTTCGCAGATTGAGGGAGTTTGGAAGACGCGACTTTTCTAATTAGGGACTTTGTGCACCCTAAAATCGAAAAATCCCGTCATTTTTGCCGTAACGCCTTGCGGGACGCTTGAAATATTTTAAAAATGATGTATAATGATTTTCTCTGGATTTTTTCAGAGTTTCAATCAAATGGAAGCAGCATTCTTGTACGAATGAATAAGGATCCTGTTTTTGGATATCGTGTCGCTGGAATGGGTTGCTGTTCCACATTGAGTAACGGATAGTCACATGGAAAAATCACCTGAAATCGTAATTACCGGACTTGGCGTCGTTTCCTCCATCGGATCGGGCAAAGACGCATTCTGGAACGCATTAATGGAAGGAACGAGCGGAGTTTCTCTTCTTGAGGATACAACGCTTGAAAACTATCAGGCAAACGGTGTCGCGGCTCCCATGGCGGGCTTCATCCGTGATTTGGACAAAAAACGTATTCGTCCCCGAAAAAGCATAAAAGTAATGGCCCGCGACATCCAGCTGGGCGTCGCCGCGTCCGATTACGCTCGGGAAGACGCGCAGCTTGAGGCGAAACCCGTCGATCCGGAACGTCAGGGGATTGTTTTCGGCGCACTCATGATAATTTGTGCGCTTGATGAAATTTATGACGTTTACAAAGGCGCCATTATGCCGGACGGCACATTCGAAAATTCCCAGTTCGGGAACAAAATGGACGCAATGTATCCGCTTTGGATGTTGAAGTATTTGCCGAATATGACGGCGTGCCACATCGGAGTCGCAAACGACCTTCGCGGGCCGAGCGACACACTCGTTGTGGGGGATATTGGCGGCGTGAGCGCTATTATTGAAGCAATGCGCGCCATCGAACGCGGAGCGGCAGACATTATGTACACGGGCGGCTGCAACTCGAGCGCAAACGTTCAGGGCGTCACGCATTACAGCATGTATCCGCTCACTCACGACGTTTCCGACCCCGCGCACGCGTATCGTCCGTTCGACGAAAACCGCAGCGGCGGCGTCCTTGCGGAAGGTGCCGGCTCCTGCATCCTCGAGACGCGTGATTCTGCCGAAAAACGCGATGTCCCCGTCCACGCCTCCATCATCGGTTACGCGGAAACGACCGAAGCGGTCTGGAATCCTGCAACGGATTTCGCACCTCAAAAAGAAGATGTGCGTATTTGTACGGAAAAACTCACCGGAAAATGTATCGCAAACGCGATTCGCCTCGCAGTTCAGCGTGCCGACGTGAAACCTGAAGACGTCGCATTCGTGATGGCAAACGGTTACGGTTCCAAATTTCACGACCGAATTGAGGCGGAAGCGATCGCGAGTGTGCTGGGAAATGACGTTCCTGTAACAACAATCAATGCAGCTACCGGTTACTCCATGGCGGGTTCGTCGGCGATTTCGGTCGTTGCATCCGTTTTGTCGCTCGAAAAAGGGCTGATTCCTGCGATTCCGAACAGCACGACGCCCGCTTCGGACTGTCCTGTGAAACTCGTAATGGGTGCGCCGCTTCCAACGGACAAAAAAATCGCAGTGGTGGTGAGTTACAACTATTACGGTCAGGCGGCCGTCATCGTGCTTAGAAAAAATTAAAGAAACTTTGAAAAACTCAATATTAAAAAGTTTTTGACCCGGTACGACCGGGAGCGAGTAACTGGGGGAAAAACAACATTCAAAATGTTGTTCCCCCACGGTCGTGACGACATTACGGGAGCGTTTTATTTCCTCCCGTCAGGGTGGAAACACCGTTGCGGTACAAAAAGACCCTTGAAACACGATTTGCGCCATATGATTTTCGCACAATATTGTTTTTTAACAAAAATTTCCACTCCGAGTTTTTTTGAATTTCCTTGAACAGCACTCAAAAAGGAAGCCGAAAGAATGGCTCAAATGCAGTGTCCCAAGTGCCGTCGAATGTTCGACAGCGAGCGCAGCGATGCGATGCCGTTTTGCTCAAAACGCTGTCGAATGGCGGATTTATACGGCTGGTTCACGGAAGAATATTCCGTTCCGGTCGATATTTTAGGTGCGTTGGAAGAAAATGCCGTGGACCGTCCGGAGGAAGCGGAGGATGTGGAGGAACCCGATTTTGAGTCGGACTCCCGTTCGAGTTCGAATCCTCCGAAAGACCGGAAAAACAAGCGATCGCGCCGCGGTAAAGATGCGGACTTCTGAATAGGAAAAACGTTTTGAGTGACCGTTTTTTCCCAAACCTCCTTTTCAAAAAAACTCTTATTTTGAGGTTATAAAATGATCGGAATTATTGATTACGGAATGGGAAATCTAAACAGCGTCCAAAAGGCGGTGGAACGTCAGAACGCGCTCTGCAAGTTGGTCACAAAACCCGAAGAGGTCCTGGCGGCCGATAAACTGATTCTTCCTGGCGTCGGCGCGTTCGAAGATGCAATTCACGTCCTGAAACAAAGCGGTCTGGCAGAACCTCTCCTCGAAAAAATCAAGTCGGGAACCCCTTTTCTCGGAATCTGTCTCGGAATGCAGATGCTTTTTGAACACAGTTTCGAAAACGGTGAGTTTCAGGGGCTGGGACTCTTTGCGGGCGACGTGGTTCATTTTCAATTCACTCAGCAACAACGTGAAAAAGCGGGCGAAAAACTCTCCATTCCTCACATGGGCTGGAACGAAATCACCGTCGAACAGCCGAATCACCCGTTCTGGGTCGGAATCAAACCCGGTACGCATTTCTATTTTGTGCATTCGTACCATGTGGTTCCGCGCGACCCGTCCATCATCGCCGCCCAAACGACGTACGGCTATGAATTTTGTGCAGCAGTCACCCGCGAAAATATCGTCGCGACGCAGTTTCATCCGGAAAAAAGTCAGAACAACGGCGCGCTCCTCATCGAAAATTTCGTGAAACGCATGTAAATCTACTTTTCCAGTTTGAGTTTCTTCAAATTAATCTGCAATTCCGGCAGCGTAACCACCACGATCGACGGTGAAGGTGTGCGGTCGAGCGCGCCGGGATTCAGCAAACGAGTTTCCCCCTCGATTTTCCAATGAAATTCGTGCGTGTGTCCCGTACAAATCAGGTCGAAACGATTCGATTCAAGCAATTCATCGAACGCTCGCCAGTCATTTCCGTGCAAAAATGCGATTCGCACCCCCTCACGCACAATCATTCCGACGTACTCGTAACAGTTTTGTCCCTCGGCCAAAATCGCGTTCCGCATGCTCGACGGCATATCGGTATTTCCAAACACATAGTGACACGGAACCTCAGAAAGTATCTTTACAACCTCCCAGCTTCCAATGTCGCCGCAATGAATGATTTCCTGTACCCCCTCACGCTGAAAAATTTCCATCGCTTTACGCGTATTCAAAACGTTTCCGTGTGTGTCGCTTAAAACTCCCAGTTTCATAAAAAGATTCTTTCTTTTCGGTTTTTTTCGAATGAAAAAAAGAGAGACGAACCGAAATCCGTCTCTCATAAATTTTACAGAATCATGTACAAATATCAGTTTGTCGTGGTACCGCTTCCGCTGTTCATTCCTTGACTGCTGTCGTAACTGTTTCCTTCACCCGTCACGTAGTTGAAGACGGTGACTTTTCCGATGCTCGAGAACGAAGGCGCCACGGAAATACGTACGTAACGACGGTCTGCGGAGACGACGCCCGTTGCGCCGTAAGTCGCACCAGGTTTCAACGTCCAAATGACCGGCATATAACCCACCGCGCTCGAAGACGCATACGGATAGTAATTCGTTCCCGTCGAGGAAGAATAACTCGCCATTGTGTGCTGATCGATGTTCTGGAAAAGCTGCTGCGAGATTTGAGCGCCTTTTGCTTCCGCAACGGCCGTCGTCATCTGTGCGTCTTCCAAAGAATCAATTCGACGACCTTGGTCGAGGGCGAACTCAACACAGCACGTGTCGTTTTCAAGCGGAATCGCCATTTTGATGGTTTTCGACTCGCCGGTTCCGTAATGAATCGTTCCTTCCACAACGACTTTGTTTCCGGTCACATCGCCCCAAATCCGCTTCGCGAAAACGCGATACATTCCAGGAAATCCCCGGGAGCAAATGTACGTTTCGGAGGCTTTGGAGGAGGCGTCGCGTCCTTCATCTTTCGTGAAACCGTCGGTCGCGATGAAACCGCCGCCGGCGCTGCGTTTGTTCATCATGGAACAGATGGAGCCGTTCGGTTCCTCGACGAACAGATCGACGTCCGCGTCGCCAGTCCAGGAGACCGTAACGACACAGTCGCGCTGAAGCGCCAGTTCCATTTCTTTCTCAAAAGCGGCGGCTGCGTCGGTTTTTCCTTCGGCTTCGAGACGCGCAGAGACTGCTTTCGCACTCACCAATGCGGAATCCCAATCGGGTTTTCGGTCGACCGAGACCTCCAAACGAAGGAGACCGAGCGACGCCCACTGAATCATTTCCACATCATCCACGTCGGCTCGACGAGCGAGATTGAGCGCGTACACAAAAGGTTCCGGAGCATTCGGGAAAAGTTTTCCGAGCTGTTTGTAAATTTTGAGTGCCCGATCGTTGTAATTCAGGTTTTCCATGAATTTTCCGATGAGGAGCATCTGATTGGGGTCCTCGCAGAACTCAAGGGCGGAAAGGTAGGTGCGTTCCACGTCCTCGGCCGGGCGATTGTCCATCACCATCGCGATTGCAAGGGTTTCGTACATCCACGGCTGAATCTGGTTGTTTCGAATGGCCGCCTCGAGAACGACGATGATGTCGCCGAACTGTTTCTGAGCGCGCATCTGTCGAATAACTTCGCGCACTTCGGCTTTTGCGGCGTCCACTTTCTCCGCGTCTGCATCTTTGAGATTTTCAAAGTAAGCGTTCCATTTTTGAGGAGACGCCTTTTTCGTTGCTTTTTCAGCTTTTTTCGCAGGGCGCACATCGTCCGTTGTACGGAAGAACGCACCGCCGGTCGCCTGATTGATGGCGCTTGCACGACGCAGGGACTCAGCCGAGTTCATGAAGCCGCCCATACCGCCGCCCATACCCATGCCGCCGCCCATGCCGCCCATGCCGCCCATCATACCGCCGCCTCCGCCGCCCATACCGGTGAGGCCGGAGCCGCCGCTTCCGCCGAGCATTCCGCCGCCCATTCCGCCGTTTTGAGGAGGCAGGTTCTGAATCGGAATCACGAGGTCCGCCACAGGATACACACGCGTGGACTGACTTTCTTCCGCCTTTGCCTGAGTGGTGATTTTCAACACTTCGTCTTCAATGACAAACATCATCCCTTTGCTTGTAAGCATGAGACGCAGCGCAGCTGCAAGCGAAATACCGTGAACGTCGAGCGTGATTTCCTCTTCGCCGTCAAGTCCTTCTTCTTCCAAGGCGCTTGAGTCAATTTGAATTTCAATGGAGTGACGTTCTTTGAGTTTCTCCATCACTTCGGGCAAAGGCGTTTCCACTTCGCTGATTTCGGTGGTTTCCTTCAGCGACTCCATCAAACGTTTCTCCGCCTGTCCGCGCTGCGCAAGGTCCATGGAAGAATATTTCTGAACACGTTTCTCGGTCAGACGCTTCCAGACTTCCGAATCGGGATACACGACCGGCGGATCGTCGGGGAACGGAATATTTCCGATTTCGGCCTGATGCAGTGCGTCGACAAAGCCTTTTTGACGCTGAATGTTCGTCTGACGGTTTCGTTCGACGTATCCCACCTCACGCGCCGTGACGACGCCGGCGATGGCCGCGACGTTATCGGGGTCTTTTTCCAACACCTCTGCGGCTGCAGATTCCTCGGCTTCACGGTATTTTCCTTCGTCCATCAGAGAATCGAAACGACGCATCATCTGCTGAATTTTCTGCTGTTCGGTTTTCGCATTATCGAGTGCGATTTGACGTTCACGCATTTCGGACAGACGCGTACGATCCTCTTGATCCTTAATGTTTTTCGCCTCTTCGCGAGATTTCGCTTCACGAATGGAGGACTGAATCTGCTTCGTCAGCATTTCCTGCACTTCCGGCGGAAGACCCGATGTGCTGATACTCGAAAGCTGCGTCATCAGCATCTGAATCGCTTCGGTCGGGTTCGAGGCCATCATCTGACGCGCCTGATTAATGGTCTCCTGCACCATGATTCGTTCCCGCTGGACTTCCACGTCTTCCGCTTTCTGTTCCTGCGCCAAACTTCCGTCTCCCAGATTCGTAAACTGCGTGACGTCTCCCGCCTGACGGGCGTTGAGTTCGTCCACAAGTCCTTTCATCCGTTTGACTTCCGGGTTTGTCGGGTCCTTCGCAACCGCTTGATCCACAAGTTTCGTGGCGGATTCCAGCTCGAACGTTTTGCCGTCCAGAAGGCTTTGCGCCATCGCAAGCATCGAATCAACGTTCATGTTTACATTTTGTACAACATTCGTAACATCGTTCCAAGTTTCGAGCGGGAGCCATGCGTTTTTCCCCTGAACCTTTTCCACCATATCTTTAATGACGGTCCCAGGGACGTTTTGAGGCTTGTATGTATATTCCACAGGCGTTCCGTCTGCAAGCGTGAACTTGAGGGAACCGGAAGTGGTTCCAGATTTTGCTTTTCCGACGACCACCGTTTCGCGGTCAGAACGCATCGGAGGAAGGGCCGCCGGGTACAAATCCGTGAAGGAGTGGACCGGTTCGCTGCCGACCCAGCCGACTTTTCGACGCATCATGTTGGGGAATTCGGCGAAATTGTAATCGTCCGTTGAGACGACGCGGCCGCCGGTTTTTGCCGCCATGGTTTTGAGCAAAACGACATCCACGTTTGGCCCAATGGCGACCGAATCCATCGAAATATGGTTTTTCGCGAGTTCATCCCCAAGCGCGGCGAGTTCTTCAGCCGTCATGAGGTTCGCGCGGCTGGTTCCCTGACCGACGAACACAATCACTTTGCCCGCCGTGGAGTTTGCGTCGAAGCAGGCCATTGCGGACCGGACGGCGTTATCCACATCGACCGACCCCAGCGGAGTGCGCTTCTGAAGGGCCGTGAATGCATCCGTCACCGCCTGGTCGCCGGGAGCGGCGAGAGTGGAGGTCAGTGGAATCGCATTCGTGTCGCAGGCCATGATTTGCACACGGTCACTGGGATTGAGCGCCCCAACGATCTGATGAATCGCGCCGAAAGACGCATCTCGAAAGTCACCATTCATGGACGCGGACGTGTCGCACAAAATGACGACGTCGATTTTTTCTTCATCCTGTTCCGCAACGGGAGGAATGGACAAAACAAAATAATCCGCATCATCCGCGGCGTCTACCTCCATCAGAGGCTCCATTTGAGGACCGTCCGACGGCATGTAAACGATGTGTTCCTGCGGCACATCGGTGCTGGTAATCGTTGTATCTTGTGCATTCGCAAGTCCCCACCCACTCACCAGCAGGGTGACGAGAACCGTAATTATTTTGTGTTGTGTCATAGTTTCTCTCCAGAGAAAGCAACCGGAAATTATGGAGCCGGACCCTCCACTTCGGAAAATCCGTCTGCATTCAGTTTCTATCTATGTTTATGTATAATTAGTCCATCGGGATTCATTGTGTTTAAAATCCCACTATTCGACAAAATCGGCTAAATAGTTGTCAACGGTTATAATATTTCTGCTTTATGCTATAATCCGTACGAGCGTTATAATCCCACACTTTTTTGTCCTGTTTTTCAACCGTTCCTTGAAAAAATTTCGGCGCGAGTTTCTTTCAAGGAACGTTCAAAAACTTTTGAATATCGTGTTTTAAAAACGCCGTTCAGTTTCCCGCCAGCGGACAGGTCGCAAGCGTGGTGTACGACGACCCGGATCGGGCCATGTGACTCGCGAAAACCGTGACGCTTGTAACGTACGTTTTTCCTAAATCAATGGTTTCGTACCGGCGCAGCAACTCGCTCACCTCCTGCAATTCCGGCCCGGCCCGACGAACACGACCAAGCGTCACGTGAGGCGAAAACGGCTTCAACTCTCGCGGAAACCCTTCTTTCTGCATCGCCAAATCAATAATACGCGCCAGATTCGTGATTTGTTCTCGACCTTCACTCACTCCAAGCCACATATTTCTCGGCTTCTCAATCGAGGGAAACGCCCCCGCACCGAAAAGCCCTAAAACAAATGGCGAAACCGTCGCGGCCGCCTGCTGAACCTGGAGACAAATATCGTTCACCTCCTCGTTCAGAATTTCGTCCAAAAATTTCAGCGTGATGTGATACTTGTGCGGCGGCTCCCAGCTGATGTCGGCCGGCACGTTCATCAGCTTCTTCGCAAACTGATACGCCTGCGCGCGCGGCTTGTCGCCAATTTCAATTCCAATAAATGTTCGGATCTTAAAATCCATGAATAAACCTTTAATTAAGGATAGTTCTAAAAAACTCTAATATTGTGCAAAAATCGTACGATGTAAATCGTGTTTCCAGGTCTTTTTGCACCGCGGCGGTGTTTCCACCCTGACGGGAGGAAACATGAACGCTCCCGTAATGTCGTGACGGTCGTGAGGAAAAAACATTTTGAACGTTGTTTTTTCCCCAGTTACTCGCTCCCGGTCGTACCGGGTCAAAAACTTTTTAATAATGTGTTTCTTGTGTTTCGGTCAGTCTTTCACAATGATTCGAACCACATTTTCCCACCGAATCACAAGCGTCACGGAAACCCCGTCCCCGTCGACCGCCTCGAAAAAACCAATCGGACTGAGCGATTTATCCTCGTAAAAACGCGTGGGGCGATACGATTTTCCGTCTGCCGTCTGAATCTCAATTTTCCCGCACCTCGCACTGGGAACCGCGTCGCCGATGATGTTGTTCATCGTCCGACACGATTTGGAAACCGTACTGAAATCCGCTCCCGTCTCGCTCACGGTTTTGTTTTCCGTCTCGATTTTCGTGTCGGTGGAACTCTCTCCATCTTTCCCAATCGGCGTATCTTCCGCATTTTTCGGCGAGGTCCAGAGGGTCCAGAAGAATTTCGCCATCGGATCCATCTTGAGCGCCTCAGGAATCATTTGCCGAACATCGTCTAAACCGATATCAATCCCCCCATTTTCCCCAATCGCTAGATTCGGATAGAGAAACACTTTTTCTTTATTTCCCTTTGCAAGCGAAATTTTTGAAAGCGATGGAGGCGCTGGAGGCGTCGGGACACTCGACGAAGACGCATTTTCCTCATCGAGGCTCAATTCCTGATCCGTGTCCTGCAGATTTTCATCCTTTTTTTGTGATTCCGCTTCGGCTTTTGCCGCCGCCAGCATTTCCGGAGTGGGAACGATGAATTTTGCGCCGCAGTCCGGGCACTTCCCCTTCCTCCCTGCTCGGCTCGCGGGAGCGGAAAGTTCGTGACCGTTCGGACAGAGAAAAACAATCATTTCCTCTTCCGATTCCGCTTTTTC
>CAYTLK010000109.1:0-12348 GCA_964438515.1 uncultured Planctomycetaceae bacterium | reverse complement strand
ATGTTTTTTCCCCACGACCGTCACGACATTACGGGAGCGTTTTGTTTCCTCCCGTTAGGGTGGAAACACCGCCACGGTGCAAAAGGAGTTTTTCGGCTTCAGTTACGCGTACGATTCACCACCCGTCGAGAATTTACGGCCGTAGGAGAGAGGGCTTTTTGAAAGTCGCCCTTCCCCGGAAAACTTCTAGTATTTTTATATCAGGAAAAAAGGACAAAAATCATGCTTGTAAAATTCAAAGATATTCTGTCGATTGCGGAAGAAAAATCCTTTGCAATTCCGGCGTTCAACTCCTACAATATGGAAACGACGATTGGAATCATTCATGCTGCCGAAGAAACGAAGTCGCCAGTCATTATTCAGGCTTATTCCCGCCTTTTTGAATATGGAACAGCTTTCTATTTAGCACCTGTGATTCTGAAGGCGGCCGAAGAGTCGAAGGTGCCCGTCTGCTTCCATCTCGACCACGGGACGGGCGAGCTTCCGGTGATGCGTGCGCTGCGTTACGGCTGTACGGGAATCATGTTTGATCGTTCGTCGCTTCCGTTTGATGAAAATGTCGCTCAAACGAAGCGTGTTGTGGAGCTTTGCGCGCATACGGGCGTTGCGGTGGAAGGCGAGTTGGGACACATCGGAACGACGAAGGAGGAAGTGACGGAATACGTTTATACGGAAGTGGCAGATGCGGTGAATTTCGTCGAAAAAACGGGCGTTGCGGCGCTTGCGATTGCGGTCGGAACGGCTCACGGACGCTACAAAAAGGCGCCTCAGGTGAACGTTGCGCGAATTGCGGAGATTCACAAAGCGATTTCGGCGGCCGTCGTTCTTCATGGCGGAAGCGGAATTCCCGACGAGCAGGTGCGTGACGCGATTCAGGCGGGGATTCGGAAGGTGAATTTCGGAACAGACGTTTGTTACTCGTTCCTCGACAAAGTTTTTTCCACATCGCGCGACGTGTTTGCGGTCGACATTTTCATGCGGGACGCAATTGACGCAGTGCGAGACTTTGCGGTCAGCAAGATTCAACTGTTGGGTGCAGACGGAAAGTGCTAGGTCGCGTCCTGGGAGCGCGGGCGTCTCGCCCGCAACCTCATTTTAACGCATTCAAGTCGCGAGCCGCAACCAGACCCCTCGCCTGAAAAACTTTTAATATTTTAAAGGAATTTTAAAAGGGAAACATCATGTTCGAAATCACCGGTATCGGCGCGAACGTGTACGACACGCTCGTGAAAATTCCGTCATTTCCCGTCGAAGATACGAAAAGTCTCGTCGAGGCGGTCGTCACAAGCGGCGGCGGTCCCACGGGAACCGGACTCGTTGCAGCGGCGAAACTCGGCGCTTCTGCTTCGATTATTGCGGTACTTTCGACGGATGCGGGAGGAAAGTTCCTCCTCAACGACTATAAAAAGTACGGCGTAAATACCGACTTTGTTACGATTCGTGACGGCGAATCGTTTTCCGCAACGGTTCTGCTGAACAGCGCAACCGGCTCCCGAACGTGTTTGCTGAATCGCGGGACGCTTCCCAAATTGAAGCTCAACGATGCGCAAATCGCCGAAATCACAGGCTCAAAAGTCTTTATGGCGGACGGAAACGAGATGGAAGCGGCCGTACAAGCTGCGCAGCTTGCGTATCTTTCCGGAACCAAAGTCCTTTACGATGCGGGCGGGTTGTATCCGAACGTCGAGAGGCTTCTTCCGTTTGTGAATATTCTGATTCCATCGGCTGAGTTTGCGCGCGGTTTCACGAAAAAAGAGGCGCTGGAGGACGCGGCGCAGGACCTTTTTGAACGATTTCATCCGGAAGTGACGGTGATTACGGACGGGTCGAACGGCGGAGTGCTTTTTGACGGTCAAAAAGTGACGCACTATCCTGCATTTTCGGTGAAGGTTGCGGATTCGAACGGAGCAGGGGACGTGTTTCATGGAGCTTTTGCGTTTGCGGTCACACGCGGCTGGAATTACGAGCGCTGCTGCGTTTTTTCGAGTGCCGTTTCCGCTTTGAAATGCACGAAAGTCGGCGCGCGCGCTGGAGTTCCGACTCTCGCAGAGGTTGAAAACTTTTTGAAAAATCAGAACGTATAAGAGGAATTTTCCGATGACACTCTATCAACAGCTTCAAAAGGCGTCCAGTGAGGAAGATATTAAAGATCTTTACATCAAAGCGCTGGGACTGAAAGGCTATCAGAAAAACCTCATCGACATTCAGACGCATGAAATGTGGTTTGAGGCCAAAGAGGGTGGAAGAACGTCTACTTACGCGATGTTCACGCAACTGTTGTACTATGTTCAAGATGCGCTCAATCACGGCGAGTACACTCCGCCTTTTTTATGTGTCATAGACTCCGTAAAAGCGGCGATTATGGAAACTTCGGTTGCGATTCCGCTCCTCGAAAAGAAAATCATCAAGTGGGGAAAATCCGCAAGTAAAGTCTCGCAGGACGCGTTGGATACCGTCTCGCAGTACATTGGAACGCATTTTGTTTCCTACCGCATTGAGACACACGAAGCCGAATTTATCGAAGCCGTAAAGACTGCGATTCAGACGGGAAAGATTGTGCGTACACAAATCACTCCCGACAATCTCAAGCAGGTGTTTGACAAGTGGATGAAAATGATTGGCTGTGAAATTGAGGGTGTATCGGAAGAAGATTACGCGCTCCTCTTTTTTGCGGACGTCATGTCGGACGGGCAGGTCGCAACTCACAACGATCTCCCGGCAGAGTTGCTCCACAGAGGCACACACCCTGTTTTTACGCTTGGTGGAAAGGTTTATTCGCTTGCAAGCTGGGAGGGATACCGCGAGTTTTGGGCAATTTACGACCGACCTCCAAAAGAGGAATACCGTAATTATTTGCTGGAACGCCGCGACAGTCTGATTCCGCTCGACGAACGGAGTTTCAAGGGTGCGTATTACACGCCGCTTCATGTGGTGGATAAAGCGTACGATCTGCTTACTCAGACGCTCGGAAATGACTGGCAGCGCGAATACATCGTCTGGGACATGTGCTGCGGCGTCGGAAATCTTGAAACGAAGCACTCCAACCCGCGCAATATTTACATGAGCACACTCGATCAGGCCGATGTGGACGTCATGAAGGCAACACGAACGTGTGTCAGCGCAGAAAGATTCCAGTACGACTATCTAAACGACGACATTACAGATGACGGAGAGATTGATTACGCGCTTACCGACAAAGTTCCGATAAAACTCCGGAAAGCCATTAAGAGTGGAAAGAAGATTCTGGTACTGATTAACCCGCCGTATGCGGAAGCAACGAGTGCGGACAGTGCTTCGGCTGGAATTGATGCGGAATTGAGTAAAAAGGGTGTAAAGCGTACAAAATTTGCCGAGTGCGGAATGTCCAAATTCGGCAGAGCCAGCAATGAACTTTTCATGCAGTTTGTGGCACGAATCGCGAAAGAGATCCCGAATGCCATTTTGGCAATGTTCAGTACGTTAAAATATGTGAATTCCCAGACTTTGGAACAATTTCGTTCTATTTGGCGTGCTCAATACCTCAATGGGGTTGTTGTTCCCAGCAAGGCCTTCGATGGTCTGAAAGGGGACTTTCCAATTGGTTTTCTCATCTGGCAGACGCAAAATTCCCATCGTTTCAAGAGTGGTACTGCGTTAGCCGAAGGGTGTTCTGAATCCGCCGCAAACCTTGAAAGCACGTTCCCGGATTCCATCACCGTCGAAGTTCTCGACAAAAATGCGGAACCTATCGGAGAGAAATCTTTCTACAATATTTCAGAAAAACGATTACTGACAACTTGGGTACAGCGGCCAAAAACGAATAATCAAGATGCGCTTCCATTGAAAAATGCAATCACGCCAGCTACTGCCACGAAAGATCTAAGAGGCACTCACTGGGCAGACGGTGCTATTGGGTGGTTGAATTGTGCTGGAAATGATGTACAACATGTAAACAATTATACAATCCTATTCTCATCGGGTTTTGGAAGTGGCAGAGGTTTTTTCGTGACTGAAGAGAACCTTTGGAAATCTGCCGTCATTTTTACAATGGAACGTCTCATCAAACCCACATGGCTCAATGACCGTGACCAGTTTTTGCAGCCGACAGGCGAGCTGACAGACGAATTTAAAAACGACTGTCTCGTCTGGATGTTGTTTAACGGAAGCAATCTCACAGCCTCTGCCGATGGACTGGAATGGAACGGGAAAACGTGGAGTCTCGTGAATCATTTCATCCCTTTCACGGAAGATGAAGTGAACGCAACGGGACGATTCGAGTCCGATTTCATGGTTGAGTATATGACCAATAAAACGTTTTCACCGGAAGCAAGGTCCGTCCTGGACGCTGGACGCAATTTGTGGCGGACGTACTTTTCACAGAACGATAATAAATCCGTTCGGGACGAGTTCAAACTCAATCGTCCCGACGTTGGGTGGTACCAGATTCGGAACGCTTTGAAAGCCCGCAACGAATCTGGCACCGCCGTCCCCGTTTCCCTCGAACCCTTCCAGACGGCTTACGCAGCCCTTTCGGAAAAGCTCCGTCCGCTCGTGTACGAACTGGGATTTTTAAGATAAATTTCACTTTTTTCATTTCATTAAGGAGATAAAATTATGAATAACGATTATTCGTACAAAAAAACGTGGAACAAAGAGAACGGTAAAAACGCCCTCATCACGTTCGAAAACAGCTCGCTCGAAATGCTCGAAGTCGATATGCTGAAACTGCAGCCCGGCGACAAAAAATCCTATCAGGAAGGCGGGAAAGAATACGGCCTCGTCCTCCTCGGAGGAACCTGTTCCGTCATCGGCGACGGATTTTCGTACGAAAATATCGGGAAGCGTAAAAACGTCTTTGACGGCCCAGCAACCTGCGTGTACATCCCTGGTGAACGAAAATTCACCATCACCGGCGTCACAGAATGTTCCATCGCCGTCTGCAAATCCATCGCAGGCGAGGGTTTTGAACCGAAACTCATCAACCCCGAAGACGTCATCATCAAGCATCTCGGCAAAAACGGCTGGGAACGCGACGCGCACTTCATTCTCGACGAACGCTGTCCCGCAAACCTGATTTACATCGGTGAAGCATACGTCGCATCCGGAAATTGGGCGAGCTACCCGCCTCACAAACACGACGACGATAATATGCCGATCGAAGGGGTTCAGGAGGAGATTTACTATTACGAATTCGACAAACCGAGCGGATTCGGAATTCAGCGCGTGTACACGAAGGAAGGCGACGTCGACGAGACGTATACCGTCAAATCGGGCGACATCGTTGAGATTCCGCGCGGGTACCATCCCTTCTGCTGCGCGCCGGGGTACAACAACTATTATTTGTGGATTATGGCCGGCGAAAACCGGGGGTTCCACATGACGACCGAGGAGGGACACAAATGGCTGAACAAATGATTTATCATGTGACCGACCCGGAATTTAAGCCGTACGGACGCGTGATCGACACGGATTCTTCGGCGGTGATTGCGGCGGCGGCACAGCTTGAAATGCCGACGAGCGGGTCGAAGTACGAACCGTCGATTGCGGCGCTCGAGGCGACGGACGCAATGGCGTTTTTTACGGATGAAATTTACGGCGAGATGCCGATTCAGATCGGGTGCTGCTGGGGACACAACAACATAATGAATGCGCTGGAGTGGCACAAAGATTCCGAAATCAACATCGCGGTGACGGATTTCGTGTTGATTCTCGCCAAAATGGAAGACGTGGAAAACGGTCGGCTGGATTCCGCGAAGTGCAAGTTTTTCCGTGTAAAAGCGGGCGAAACGGTGGAAGTGTACGCGACGAGCCTTCATTTTTGCCCCTGCACGACGGACTGCGCCGGATTCAGCTGCATCGTGGTTCTTCCGAAAGGGACGAATGTTCCGCTTGAGAAAAAGCCGTCCGACCCGCTGCTTTTCCGAAAAAACAAGTGGATTTTCTGTCACGAAGATGCGGAGGGATTGAAGTCTCGCGGTGTTGCAGCGGCGATTTACGGGGAAAATTACGTCCTGAAATGAACTTTTAAATCGAAAGAGGGTTTGGAAGGAGGGGCGGCTTTCAAAAAGCCCCTCTTCCCGCGGTCGTCACGACAGTACGGGCAGCCAGATTCTCCCGCAGGGTGAATCGCGCGTGAAACCGAAGCGTAAAACCTCAAAAACTCCCTAAAAACTCCCCAAAAAATATTCATTCCGAAAGTGAAAAAAAATCCTATGGAATTTGATACACTTTTCAAAAAGTTGGACGAACTGGGACCCTGTGCCGTTGCGTTTTCCGGAGGCGTCGACAGCTGCGTTCTTGCGCGTGCTGCGGTCGAGTCGGCACGCAAAAACGGATGGAAAGTCGCGGCGTTCACCGCTCAAAGTCCCTCAATGACGCAGCTGGACGCCGAAACCATCCCGAAAATCGCTGCCGAAATCGGAATTCCGCACGAGTTCGTTCCAACATTCGAAACGGAGCTTCCTGAATATCGCACAAATACCGAATATCGTTGTTATTTTTGCAAGCGTCACATCCTTTCGCAGCTTCAAAAAGCGGCAAACGATGCAGGTTTTTCCGTTTTGGCCGAAGGTTCAAACGCCGATGATTTGAACGATTTTCGACCGGGATTCAAAGCGGTGCAGGAGTTTCACGTTCGCAGCCCGTTGTGTGAAGCGGGGCTTACGAAAGAGGATGTGAGGAATTTTGCACGAAAATATAATCTTTCAACTTCTGAAAAACCTTCGACCCCCTGTTTGGCGAGCAGAATTGCGTACGGGATTGAAATCACGTCCGAACGTCTTTCGCAGGTGGAACGTGCGGAGGCGTTTTTGGCCGATTGGGGGGTGCAGCCGCTTCGAGTTCGCGTCCACGAAAACGGCCTGGCGCGCATCGAGACGGATGGAAAATGGATCGACTTTCTCGCAAAGGAGGAAAATCGGACAAAAATCATTACGTTTTTCAAAACTTTAGGATTTCGTTGGGTCTGCGTCAATCTCGGAGGTTTTCGCAGCGGGTCACTGAATGCGGGAAAATAAAGGGTAAAATGAACATTCTTGTGTGTGCAAAATTCATACAGGGCGAGTTGAACCCTTTCGACGGAGCGGCTCTGGAATGCGCGCTGGCGGCGGCGGATGAACGTCCCGGCAACGTGAATATTACGGTCCTCGCGATGGGTCCTGCGGCGTGGGTCGAGCCGATGAAACGTCTGACACGGCTTGGGAAAAGCGGCGTTTTGCGTGCCGTCCTCCTTTCGGACGCCGCTTTCGCAGGGAGCGACACGCTCGCAACGAGCCGAATTTTATCCGCCGCGATTCGAAAACTTAAAACGGAAAATTGTGCAGAATCTCGTACAGAATCTATGCAATTTCCGGACTGGATTCTGTGCGGGCGGCAGACGATCGACGGCGACACGGCGCAAGTGGGACCGGAAATCGCCGCGATGCTTCATGTTCCAGTGACGACCAACGTGATGCAGCGTCCCTCCTTTTTTTCCGACTCCGAAGCCCTTCCGACCCGGCTTGGGGTTGAAATCGTACGAAAACATTCCGTTTTGACGCTTGAGCGCATGTGCGAGCTGCGTTTTCCGTCCCTGCGTTCTCGGCCGGGAAGCGTGGAGGTGTGGAACCGCGAACGACTGGGAATTTCGGCGGAACTTTGCGGCTCCGCAGGCTCTCCGACTCAGGTTTTACAGACGTTTTCGGCGCAGCACGGACGCAGAAAGTGCAAATTCATCACGCCGAACGAACTTTTTCCGCTCATTTCCGAGCTGCGTACGCATCCGAAACAGGGGCTGAAAATTACGGAATCGCCGATCAAACTTCCAAGGATTCACATCGTTGGGCGTGAGGCGGAGGCGCAGGCGCGAGCGATCGCGCAGGAGGTCATTTGCGTCGAGAAAAACCGAACTCCGGAAGAAATCGCGTCTGAAATTCGTGACGCCGACGTCGTGTTGTGGAACGCCGACCTTTGGGGACGCCGAACGGCTCCGCAAACCGCCGCAATCCTCCAGACGGGACTCTGCGCCGACTGTACGGCTCTCGAAACCGACGGAGAGACGCTGTTGATGTACCGACCCGCACGAAGCGGCGACGTGATTGCAAAAATCAGGTGTTTGAGCCGCCCGCAAATGGCGACCGTACGCACCTCCGAACGTGCGGCAGACGTCGTCATTGCGGCGGGACGCGGCATTTCCGATTACTGGAGCGAAATTCAGAAGCTGGCCGAAGAACTAGATGCGGAACCTGCGGCGTCACGCGGACTTGTGGATTCGGGGAGAGTTCCGTACGAATTTCAGATCGGTCTTACGGGACGCACCATCTCCCCGAAAATTTACGTGGCGATCGGAATTTCAGGCGCGGTGCAGCACACTTGTGCGATTGAAAATTCGGACGTCGTTATTGCGATAAATCCCGACCGAGACGCTCGGATTTTCGACTTTTCCGATTACGGAATTGCGGCCTCGTTTCCCTTCGAAAAGAAGAACTCGCCGGATGTTACTTGAGAAAAATCATTCTAATTTACTTAAACTCACCATTTTATCACACTTTCCTTACAGTATAAGGACCTTCCTCATGAAAAAATACAGAATTCGTTTGTTGTTTTCGTTCCTGTTCCTGATTCTGTTCCTGTTTCTTCTTTCGAGTGCCGCCGCACCGACGGCCGCCGCCGCAGATTCAGCCGCAGATTCAGCCGCAGAGGTCGCCGCACTGGAGGCGCAAGGGGCCAAAATTCGGAAGAATGCAGACGGAAACGTCGTCGTTTTGGACGCTCGCGGTACGGAAATAACGGGTGCGGAACTCGGAAACCTTCCCGAAATGAAAGACTTGAAGGATTTGAAACTTTCTGGTGCGCAAGTAACCGACGCGACGCTCGCAACGCTTGCAGCGTTCCAGAATCTGACGAGTCTGGCGCTCGACAAAACCTCCATTACAGACGCGGCGCTCGTCGAACAGGTTTCGAAACTTCCGCACCTTCAGCAACTATTTCTTGCGGAAACGAACATCACGGATGCGGGTGTGAAAGCGCTTCCGACGCTCAATCAGCTGACGCGTCTTCGGCTAGCGGGAACCAAAATCACGGACGAGGCGCTTGCGGAATTGAGCCGAGCCCAAAAAGACGCGCCGAAACTTCAATCCCTCGACGCAAGCAACACCGCCGTCACTTCTGCAGGCGTTCAGGCGCTGAAGCCGATTGCGACGCTCACCGATTTGAACGTTTATTCCACAAAAGTCGACGATTCCGCCTGCGAGACGCTCGGAAAAATGACGCAGCTCGTGAAACTCAATCTCGACAGTACGTTTTTGACGGATGCAGGGGTTGCGCAGCTCGTTCATCTTCCGGCCCTCGAATTCCTCCACGTCGGTCAAACGATCGTCACGGATGAAAGTGCGGAAAAAATCGCGTTGCTTAAAACTCTGAAAACCGTACATGTAACACGTACGAACATTACGCCCGACGCGACCGACCGGCTGGCGGCGGCTCTGCCGGGGTGCGAGGTCGTTCGAACGCTGAAAACTCCGTGGCTGAACGTTCGTGACAACGAAAAACAGCCGGTGAAATTGATTTTTGATACAGATATGGGAAACGACATCGACGACGCGCTGGCGCTGGCAATCGCACACCACCTCATGGATGCGGGAAGATGCGAGATTCTGGGAGTTACACTCTCGAAATCGAACGTCAAAGCGGCGCAATACTGCCGCGCATTCAACGCACTTTACGGGCGTCCCGACCTTCCGATTGGTCTCGTTCAAAACGGGTCGGCCACAGGTGACGGAAAGTATCTCGCGAAAATCCTCGAAATGAAGAATCCGGACGGCTCCGCAGCGTTTCCGTTTCCCGCAGATTTTGTACCCGAAGATTCCGTGCGTCTTCTGCGCAAACTGTTTGCGGATGCGGACGATTTCTCGGTCGTCATCGTTCAAACAGGCTTTTCGACGAACCTTGCGCGCCTCCTCGAGACGCCCGGCGACGACATTTCGCCTCTTTCCGGGAAAGAACTGGCGGCACAAAAAGTGCGTCTCGTCTCCGTAATGGGCGGCGCGTTCGGAAAACATGGAGACTTCCGCGAATATAATGTCGCAGAAGATGCCGCATCCTCACAGAAATTTTTTGCCGAGTGGCCGACCGAAATCGTCGTGAGTGCGTGGGAAATCGGGGTCGATATGGGAATTCCGCGTGCCGTTGTGGATCGCGATCTCGCGGAAAACAGCATGCTTCGTCAGTCGTTCCTGCTTTATTGCGGAACCGGAAGCGCCTGTGCTTTCGATTTGACGAGCGTTTTTCTTGCAGTGGAACCCGCCGGTGAACTCGATTATTTCACACTCACGAGCTTTGGAAACGTCCGCGTTTCGGATGAGGGCAGAACGGTGTTCGTCCCTTCAAAAAGCGGCAAAACACGGCTTTTCGTTCTCACGCCCGCCCAAAAAGCACGTGTAACGGAAGCGATGATTCCGTGGATTCGTTCCGCACAGAATGAAAAAGAAGTTCTTTAGTGAAATGCGTTCAGAAACCATTAACGGACGCAGAGTACGCAAAACAGGAGCTTTCGCCCGTCGCCGCAAAGTGGAGACGGGCCTTCCGTTTGGTTCCGAATCCTTCCTTCACGCTGCGTTATCCCTCCTTGGCCTTGAGTCCCTTCTCGTTCCGCGCGACCGTCCCTGAAACGAGCAAACGAAAATACCCATTTTGTGCAATCATCCTATACTACTCAAACACCGACAAAATAGGAACCCGCCCCGTTTAATTTCTTTTTAATTTCCCCCGGCAGATACCACTTGCCGAATGAGCCATTTTTGTTTTGTTTTCGTTTTTTCCCTCCCATTTTACCTCCGAAAGGAACTCTCATGAAAATCCAATCACTTTTACTGAAAAATCACCTCCTAATATCAAGTCTGATTTTTCTGTTTCTATTTACGAACGAAATTCAAAAAATCAACGCCTTTGAGCCTGACCAGAAAGGACTCCTGAAAATGACTGCCATTGAGCCGGTGGTCGTGACGGGAGGCGCCGGACTCTGCCTGATCTTCCAGACCCCGGAAGGAAAAACCTTTCTCTACGATACGGCAAACGGGAATGATCGTATCGAAAATCCCGAATTCTGCGCTGGAGTCGCCAATAATGGCCGCGATCTCATCGCTCCGCGGCTTAAAGCATGTGGAATTCATGAAATTGACGGTTTGGTCATCAGCCACGGTCATTCGGACCATTATGGAGGTTTCATCTGGCTGGCGAAGAACTTTCCGATCCGGCAGCTTTGGGACAGCGGCTATTCGCGGCCAGGCGTTGACCCGAAAGATTACGGCGGCGAACAGGGACTTTATCGTCGGCTTCGTGATGAGTATGCGGCCTCCCATCCCGACAGCTATCACGTCGTCAAGGCCGGGGATTTTCTGGACTGGGGAAAAGAATTGAAGGTGGAAGTGGTCTGGCCGCCAGAAGGATTCACCTCTCTTCTTGAAAATCCGGATCGGATGAAGGGGGACGGGGAGGCGCATCATTTGATTAACGCGAATGCCATCGCCATTCAGGTGACGTATCAGAACGTCAAATTCTTTGTGGTTGGCGACATTCAGGAAGACTATCTGAAAGAACGGATGATTCCTTTCCTGCCAGCCGAAAAATGGAAGTGCGACGTTTGCGTCCTGCCGTCACACGGAATCCACACGATTCCCGAAGAGGCCGCGCTCACGCAACCCAAAATCGCAATCTCCTGCATGGGAAAACTCCCCTGGGGAGAGGGAATCCCAAACCGGATCCGAAAATTCTATGAACCCTTCGGAGCGAAGGTTTACTCGACGGTGGAAAGCGGGAACGTTACCGTCCTGACAGATGGAAAAACGATTGAAGTGAAAACCGACAGTGAGTGAAAGCCAGAATTATGCTGGTTTCACAATGAAATTCAGTTTTCACAAAGACTTCGGGAGCCGTGGTACACAGCTCCAAGGGCGGACGGGAAAACTGAAATTCAAAATAGTGTTAGTATAAACGGGTCGGGTCCATATTTTGGACGCAACATATGAAAATATATGCCGTGTTTTACGATGGCTATGAATTTGCGAATAAAAATTGTACCCCAAAATGCACACCACTGCGGTTTTTTGAAATCTTTAGGCGGTTTTTGTGCTGCGGAGGGGAAAATACCACACACAGTATATCACACGAGACCGGAATAGGGAAGTGGGGGCGGCTTGCATTTCTGTGCCGCTGTGTGCCCCTGTGTGCGACGATTGAACGGAGGTTGAACTGTGCCCCTGGCGGAGACGGCTCCCGCTGAACGGCCTGTACGAAATCGGAGCGGATATCAGCGTTTGAAATAGGTTCTTTATTCAAAAGTAAAATGGGTTCTCCACGCCGAACGGAGAGACGAGGGAATTTGTTATCGCTCGC
>CAYTLK010000108.1:0-12441 GCA_964438515.1 uncultured Planctomycetaceae bacterium | reverse complement strand
CTTTGTTATTTTCGAGATGGTAATTATCCCACATTTCATCAAGCCGTCTCAAGGCGCTTGAAAGATTGAACACTTTATAAATCAGTTCGCCGTCGGGTCCGTTTTCGGACTGAATCAGCTGTTTTTCTTCCAGTTTTCGCAGAGCATCGTCCACCTCGAAATCAATATAGAATCCGAACGTCTGCTGGAGCCATTCTTCGGCTTTCTGATCGAGCTGATTCATTGTAAGATAATTATTGCGATGTACATACAATATATAATATGCAAGAAACGCTTCTTTGACTTCCTGCGTTTCCGCCTGTTCGACCAAAAGATTTACGGCTCCCATATTTCCTGCGAGGCTCTGATGGTACAGACTTTCCGAGTAGGTTTTCAGGCACTTCATTCTTGAATTGAAAAAACCGGTGATGGAACGGAAGCAGGCGAGTGAAAACATGACGAGCGTAATGACGAAAAAAATGGGACTGAACGCCGCCGCCAGGAGGATTTTCACGACAGCAGTTCCGATTGCGCCGAAAAACGAACTCCCCACTTTGATTTTGTCGAAAATCGGAAGCGTCAGTTTCACTTCAGGAATCACGACTTTCAAGTTTTCGATCGGAACATCCCGAAAGACTTTGGCGATGATTCGATGTTCGTTCTGTGCGTTGTATCGAGCCAGAATGAAAACGCGTTTGAAAATCTTTCTCGAAAAGGTTTTTTGAAAAAGAAACAGAAATTTCATCTTTTTTTCTTTTTCGTACACGCCGCGATAGAAAATCTGAAAGAATTCCAGTTTTTTCATATTTACCTGGATCGAAAGCACGCCGGGATAGGGTGCTTCCAAGATTTCTGCGAGTTTCTGACTGTCCATTTCGCAGTAATTACAGACGTTCAAGAAGTTTTGAACCCCTTTAATCAGGATTTGCCGTCGTTCTTCCTTTTCCTCTTCCGAATATTTCGGCTCATACAGCACCTCTTTATCCGGGTCAAACGGTGCAAAAGCCTTTTTCAGCTCCAAAAAATCTTTGTGATAGTTCAAGTGATAGTGTTCTGCAAACATTTCCGCAAGGGTTTGAAAATTTTTTCGTTCCTCATCGTTCAAACGTTCATCCGAAAGCACTTTTTCAAGAATATCCGAGAAATAAATGGGAATGAAATGCTCTCCTGTGGAAAGCCAGCTCAGGTCGGGAAGTCGGGATTCGTCCACAACGAACCATTTTACCAGTTTTTGATATAAACTCATAGATTGTTCTCCGGGAATATAAACCTGTTTCGCTGGGAATCGTCGTTTTATGCGGCTACGCAACCATCATTGCTTTAAAGTGGAACAACGATACAGCAAAATTTTAGGGTGCAGGGCTGAAATCTAATATTCGTGAAAAATGCACATGATTCTTACGGCAATATCGATGAATCTGCGGCGTCGGATTCCTCCGGATTTCATTAAGGCGTTTCTCACGAAACGGCGGGAAGGGCGGGGCGACAGACGCGGAAAAAATCATTCGCCCAGCAAACGTTTTACACTGTCAAGCAGACGATCCATCGGAAATGGTTTCCGAATATAATCATCGACCCCCAGCGTCTCGGCGTAGGCTTTATGACGATTTCCTTCGTTTGCGGTAATCATAATGACCCGAATCGGAATCGGAAGCGATCGCCGCAGCTTTTCGAGAACCAGAAATCCGCTGCGTTTCGGCATCATCATGTCGAGTATGATCAAATCGGGATTCTTTTGTTCCGTCATGACCAATCCCTGATTGCCGTCGCACGCATTAAAAACTTCGTAACCGCGCGATTCAAGAGTCAAACGCATCGACTCTGTAATCTCTGCGTCGTCGTCAATAATCAGAATCCGTTTTGCCGTTTTAACCTCGTCACTCATCATTTTCTCTTTTTTTCTAAAAAAATTAAATTATTTTGAAGTTGTATTTATTATAAATTTATACTTGTTAAAATTTTTAGGAAGTTCTGCCATCGGAATGGTTTCTTCCCAAAAATGCTGGAAAAACCGAAGTGAAGTTTTTTCACTCTTTTGAACTTTTGTGAACTTTTCTATTATAAACCACTTTTCTCGGAAAAAAAAGGCGGGGGTAGGCGGTTCTTTGAAAAAAATTGGTCTTTCATTCTTTTAAAATATCGGGTAAAATTCCACTGATATTTGATTCAAGAGGTAAAAAAATGTCAAATGGAAGGATTTTTACAAGAATTTTTGGATGTACGTTATTCTGTGCGTCTTTTTGTGCCTTTGGGAGCGTCGTTCCTTTGTTCGCAGACGTCCCGGAAGACGCTTGCGGGAACGTCTATATTTGCGCAGAAAGTCCCTGTCCCAACTCGCCGGGTTTCGTATATCGTGACGATCATCCGCTCGGCTATCCGTGGAGACTCGATGATTCTTCCTCCTGCGGGACGTCCGAACGTGATTCCTCTTCGTCTGCGTACTGCTGGCGCGGTCAAAGTGACGCTTCTGTAAGCGATGTTCCCGTTTACTCCGATTCTGCGTACCTTTCAGGCTCGTCTGAAGTACCGGAAGAGTCGAATTTTTCAGGTACTTCAGAAACATCTTCTTTTGGAGACCGTTTTTCTCCAGGCGGGGATGTGCTTTATACTCCGGAAGAGGAAAAATATCATTATTGGGATTCGTCGCTGAGTGCGTGCATTCCGGGTTCGGGACGCGTACTTCCCACCTCGAATGAAGCGTGGTCGTGGCAGATTTTGCCGGGAGGAACCCTTTATCGCGCCCATTTTGCGAGCAATCGGGAATCGCGTCTTGGAATTCATTTTATTAATGAGGACACGACGGGCACTCAATATTGGGATCCGACGCTTGGAGGGCGCATCAATCTGATTCGTTACGGAACCCGCAGCCGACTGTATCCGGAAGGCGTGCAGCTCGATGTAGAGTGCGCCGCGATTGCTCGTCTGACGCTTAAGGGAGACCGCGACCTTCATGGAACGGACTATCGTTTCGGCTGCCCGCTTACATTCCGTAAAAACCAGATCGAACTGAAATTCGGTTACTACCACATCAGTTCACACATGGGCGACGAGTGGATCGTGAAACACTATGCGGCGACCGGGGAAGTGTATCGTAGGAATTATGTACGCGACTGTCTGATGTGGGGCGCGGCGTTTCGTCCGGACGCGAACTGGCGCTTTTATGTGGGCGGCGACTATGCGTTTTATACGGATTGCGGTGCGGAACCCTGGCAGTTCGAACTCGGCGCGGAATATTCGCCGATGATGCTTCCAAACTTTCAAGGCTCGCCGTTTCTTGCGGTCCATTTTAAATGGAGCCAGGACAACGATTTTGAAACGTACAGCGCTCTTGAGGCCGGCTGGCAGTGGAAAACCATCTACCAGCGTACGATGCGCACCGGCTTGTACGCGATGGCGGGTGATGCGGACCAGTATCAGTTCTACAACCGATGGGAAAAACAGATCGGATTTGGGTTCTGGTATGATTTTTGAACGATGTGTTTATGATTAATTTTAGAAAAACGTTTCTGTTACTATTGCTTTTTGTAACCACAATCATTCCTCGCTGTGCGCTCTCTCAGTCGCAGCGGGGGGAATTTACGCTCCAAATTATTGACGAGGAGACTCGACAGCCTTTACCGTGTCGGGTACGAATTCGGAACGAAAAAGGAGTTGCTAGAAAAGCGGAAGATGTGCCTTTTCTGTACGACCATTTTGTGATGCCCGGCAAAGTGAAAATCGATTGGCCGCTCGGAACGTATCCGATGGAAATCGAACGGGGACTTGAATATTTGCCGCGGACGGGACATTTTGTACTGAATCGTTTCGCGAACGATTCCAAAACGGAAACCTTAAAACGTTTTACGAATCTCTCCGAAAAGGGTTGGTGGTCCGGCGACCTGATGGTCTTGAGGAATCTGGAAGATGCGGAACTTTTAATGCTTGCGGATGATTTGTATTTTATGCCGCTTGCGGAGTCTCGTGAGAAAAAAATGTTTTCGAAGCAGGCTGCGGCCGAGAAAGAACGAACGCAGGAAGAACGCGTCCGTGCAGGCCGTCTCGAGAAAAAAGAAGATTCGAATGAAAATTGGTTTGATTCTAACCGTCTTTTTACGACACAAAATTATATTTTGCGCCACCCTGCGTGCTGCGTTGGGATTTTAAATTTGCCGAAGCCGATTCGGTTTGAAAATTTGAAGCTGGAAACTCGGCGCAGTGCGGTTCCGATGCTTTACGCGATGCGTCACAACTATCCGGACGTCTGGATCGACGTTCAGGATGCGGATTGCTGGGATTTGCCGCTGCTCGTCGCGTTGAATTTGGCGGATTCGTTTCAGATTTTGGGTCCTCATATTCTTCACGACCAACTTTTGCCGGAAAATATTTGCTGGCAAAAACTTCCTGCGAGCAAAACGATGCAGAAAATTAATACGAAACGACTGCTGGAAGAGAATCGGGAGGAACGCGGCGAGACGGATTCAGAAACAGATTCAGAAACAGATTCAGGAACAGATTCAGGAACAGATTCAAAAGCGGATTCAGAAACGGATTCAGAAACGGATTCAGAAACCGACTTTGATGCGGAAAATCGAGTGCGTCGGGACCTTTTTCACCGTCCTTCCCAGTGCGGATTTATTCCGGATGCGGCTCCGATGAATTATCGCGACGAACGCGGGCGTCAGACGTGGACCGAGGCGGTGTATTTCCATCTTTTGAATACGGGACACAAAATTCCTCCCTCTGCCGGCAGCGGGTCGGGACTTTCTCCCAATGCGGTCGGCGCCAATCGAATGTACGTTTATGTGGATCCGGAAGAATTTCACGAAACCTCTCAAACACCGGGTTATGAATATGAAGGGGCCAATGCGGGCTGGACGCAGAAACTTTGGTGGGACGGTCTGCGTGCTGGGCGCGTTGTGGTGACGAACGGTCCGCTTTTGATGCCGTGGGTGGAAGGATGTGTGCCGGGTGAGGTCTTTGATTTTCCAGAAAATGTTTCAAAAGACGAACCAGAAACCGAAAAACTGAACCCTTCGATGACGCTTATGATGCAGCAAAAAGCGCAATATATCGACGTTATTGTAAACGGTCGGGTCGCGCAGTCGATTCCGTTTCGAAATTATGCCGAGTCGGGACGTTTGCCGCTTTTGGAGATTCAGGAAAGCGGATGGTTTTTGATTCGAATTGTGACGGAGAATCCGCAGACGTACTGTTGCGTAATGACGGCGCCGTACTACGTTCAGATCGGAAAACAGACTGCAATTTCGAAAAAATCTGCACAGTTTTTCGTGAATTGGGAACGCAAACGCATTGAAATGCTGGAAAATCGGGGCGATTTCGAAGGTTCTGAGGGGGAAAAACTCCGCAAGCTGCACGAATACGCGCTTTCTTATTGGGAAAATCTTTTGAAACGCGCAACTCGTCCGTGAATTCCTTCTATAATGAAAGTACAAACGCCTCCAAATCACGAAGTTCTTCATCGCTCAAGGCGGCTGAAAAACCATGTCGGCCGTCTTTCAGAAGTTCGAAAAGCGTTAAATACCGTCCATCGTGCAGGTAGGGAGCCGTCCGCCAGCACTCGCGAAGCGTGGGAGTGTCCATCGGACGCCTTTCACTCATCGTTCCGGTTCCCACATCATGCAGCTGACGGTCCGTAAAAAATTCGCCGGTGTGACACGACGCGCACTGCGTTTTGAGTCCGTAAAAAAGGCGTTTTCCACGCTCAATCCGCATTTGAATTTCCGGATGAATCTGCGCGTCCCGTAAAATCGGAGACCGACGTTCCTGGAGGGCGCGCAGGTACGCATCGATCGCGAGCGCGTCTTCTTCTCGCGGAACGGTATAATGTATCATTTCGATTCCTTTTCGAACGGCAGTCTCCGCGTCTTTTCGCACTCCCACCGCCATTGCAGGGGCAGTGAAATGCGCAAAAAGCATACTTTTTGTATTTTTTGGGTTTCCAGATCCATCATTCAGCAGGTCCCAGTTCAGCGCATCGGATCGTCCGTCCGGGTGGCAGGTGGCGCAGCTCTGCCACTGTTCGAAACAGAGCCGTGCATCATGAAAAAGCATTTCGCCCCTTCGTTCCAGCGGAAGCTGGGAAAATCGATTTTCAGAATCGTCGTTGAGACGGAGGGTTCGTCCCGTATTGAACGGATTTTCGCTCAGAAGAATACGATCCACGGAGTCCGAAAAAGTAAGAACGACGTATGCATACGTTCTTGGAATTCCGTTTTCTTCGAATTCTGTTGCGATTTTTACGGCACGCGGTCCCTCACCTGTTGTAAAAATGCGTTTCTGTGCGGGCAAAATGTCTTCCGCGTGGTCCGGAGTCGCACCAATCGCAGGGTAGGGAGCCGGTCCGTTCACGAATCCTTCATGCATCGCGATTCGGTCGATGACGCTTACATCGTGCGTTCCCGCCTGCGTGACGACGAGCCATTTTCCGTCTTCCGAACACGCAATCCCCCATGGATTTGCCGCCGCAAACGTGTAATGATCGAGCGTCAGCGTCCCCGTTCGTTCGAAAGTCCGTAAATCGACGAAACTCAGCGCGTTCATATTGATCCATCCGCCTTTTACCTGACCCGTAGGAATCGCGTAACTCCCCATGGAGTGCAAAAAATAGGCGTACGCACCGTCCGGCGAGACGCAGACCCCGCGCATGTTCAGCGTTCCGTTCGGGAAATCGACGTACTTCACCTCCCAGTTTTGAGTATCGACGACCGCCGCTTTTCCCGTCAAATAGTATTCGTCCTGTGTGGGTTCGTTCGTAAGGAGGTTGGAAACGACGAGTTTTTTCCCATCTGGAGTGACGTCACACGCGAAAGGTTCCCGATACATCGGAATGGAACGAAGAAGATGCGGGATAAAAGTTCGATTTTCGTCTCGAATTTGAATTACATCCACGCAATTTCCGAATCGTGCGCAGAGATACACGCGGTCTTCATTGGGTGAAAGAACCGGGGATCGGGCGCCTTCGCTGCATTCGACGCGCCATTCTTCGTCGCCGCTGCGCGAATCGAGACAGAGCAAGACCGGATTATTGATTTTTGTTTCGTTTTTGTTTGATTTAAGTGATGGTTCTGCCGGGTCGCAGGTGACGTAAAGTTTCTTTCCGTCTTTCGACAGTGCAAGTCCGGTGGGGCCTGCGGGTAAAGAAAAACGGGATGAAACAGAATCGTCAGAATTATTTGTTACAATAATCTTTATAGAATCAAAACATGCAGTGTACAAAAATCTTCCATCTGGAGAAATGACGACGTCGCACGCGCCCAACCATGAATTTTCCCGAAAAGAAGCGTCTTCGAAACCGGTTTCACTTTCATTTTTGCTTTCGGCTTCCAGAGATGCAGAAAAAAACAGGAACATTGAAAACGTCAGAAGAAGACCCATAAAAGAACAAAATTTTCGGAACATAAGCGTTTGCAGGCTGAATGACGACTTATACTAACACTATTTTGAATTTCAGTTTTCTCTTCCGCCGTTGGAGCTGCGCACCACGGCTCCGGCAGTCTTTGTGAAAACTGGATTTCATTGTAGAATCAGCATACAAAAAAAGAAAAAAACGGAGAGCCTCATTTCTGAGGTTCTGACGGTGCGGAAAACCGGCCGATAAACCGATTTTCCTTCCTGAAGTTTTCGATTTCAGACTTATTTTGTCATTTTTGTAATTGCTTTGCAGATTTTATCCGCCTCTTTTTTTGTCGGAGCCTCTGCAATAATACGAATTATCGGTTCCGTATTACTCGGACGTACCAGTACCCAGCTGTTTTTCCACGCAAAACGCAAACCGTCTTCATCCTGAATTTTTGCATCTGAATATTTGTCGCGCAAATCATCGTATAATTGAGGGAGCAATGCTCGGTCAAAATTTGCTTTGCATTTGGAAATGGCGTACTGCGGCAGTTCCGCGGCCAGTTCGGAGATTTTTTTCCCAGTTTTGGCCATCAGATTTAAAATGAACGCCATTCCGAGAAAACTGTCGCGCACGAAACCGACTTTTGGATGGATGGGGCCGCCGTTTCCTTCGCCTCCGAAAATCGCCTTTGTTTCCAGCATTTTGTCGACGACATTTGCTTCCCCGACGGGACTCATGCAGTATTTGCAGCCGGCTTTCGCCGCGAGGTCGCGCGTCATCATACTGGTGGAACAATTGGTGACGACAAAACCTTTTTCGCCCGACAAAAACAGATTCTGCGCGCACAATGCAACGGTGCATTCCTCACCGATATAGGTTCCGTCTTCGGCCAAAATTGCGAGTCGATCGGCATCGGGATCCTGACAGAAACCAACGTCTGCGGCATTTTCAGTCACTTTCGGCCCTATGGATTGGAGATTTTCAGCGGTGGGTTCGGGAGTGTGGACGAATTTTCCGTCGGGAACCTCTTTTTCATTGGTGAAAATGAGCTTGCAGCCCAGTTCTTTCATCAAAACTTCCGCAAGCAGACTCCCGGAACCATGATTCGAATCCATGAGGACGGTAAATTTGCGTTTTTTTATTGCTTTTTGGTCCACAAGCGCCAAAATGGCGTCGATGTGCGGTTTTTGAAATTCGGACGGTTTTGGAAGCTGGGGCGTTTCCGCAGGTTCCTCTTCTTCGTCCTCAAAATTGGTATTCAGGATGAACCCATCTTCTTTAAGCGTGTTGTAAAACCGTTTTACTTTTTCGCCGTTTGCCGCAGGAATGACGCGGCCATCCGCATTAAAAAGTTTCAAACCGTTCCACGGGTTCGGATTGTGACTCGCCGTGATTTGTACACCCGCCGGCGCTCCGAAATGTTTCACAAGAAATCCCAACGTAGGAGTGGCGGCGACGCCAATATCGAGAACTTTCACGCCTGCAGCTTTGAAACCTCGTTTCACATCTTCTGCGATCCATTTTCCGCTTTCACGTCCGTCGGAAGCCAGAATGACGGTTTTTCCATCCACTCCCCCCGACTCGCGATTTTGAATCCGCAAGAACTCTGCATATGCGAAAATGTAGCATTGAACCACATCCGGCGTCAAAGTGAGACCTGCTTCACCACGAAGTCCGGAGACAGAAATAATCAGAGGCGCACCGTTCTTTTTTTTCATTTTGGAAATTATCAGGCGAAAAGCCAGTTTATATAAAAAACAAGACGTACAATCATCACCACAGCCTGCAAGGGAACTGATTAACCCGTGTTATTCGGTTTCCACAAGTCCAAGGCGATAAAACTCAAGCCTGTACAATGGGACCGGGAACGTATTCCGAACTGACGCTGCAAAAAGCTGGAAGGATGAATGCACGTCAAACCAATAAACACATTCAACATTTTCTGCGGCTTTCAACCGCTCTTGAAAATTATGACGGAAAATAGGATTTTGAACGTTCAAAAAATGGTATTGTTTTACACAGTCTCCTGAAAAAATAAGCGAAATAAAAAAAGGAACTCTATTTCACCGGGACACCCTGTTTGGCGCCCCTATTTCCCAGGTCCTGTTCTGATTCGTTGGATACGTTTCATGAGGAGTCTCCTTCTGGAAAAATCTCACCTAAAAAACATGCGGATAAACCGTACTTTTTCGGACTTCATCAAACGAGCAAAACCTCCTTTGTTTCGCGTGACAAAATCAAAATCCAACCCTAGGGACCAAAAAACAATCGGTTTTGGGAATTCCTTTCAAATCCCCGCCAAGCTCCGGAAAATATCTGCATCAATGCATTCTACCCCTGAAATCAAACCAAATGCGTCGGCGAACCGTACGGAAAAAGATATGTAAAAGGATACAGGGACAATATTTACCGGTTTTGGAACCATCCAATGCAACAGGCTGCAAAATGAGTTGTTTTTCACGAATCCGCCAACTGCGGCTATTTTCCATCCAAACGTTTTTTCGGCTCTCAGAGGAGTGAAAAGCGGGATTTTGCAGATAAGACACATACTGCAATTCCCCGTTTGTAACGGACTGTGTGTGATAAAAACAAATCGAAGATTGCTGAAACGCTTCTTAACCTGTTTCTATTTATTTTATCGTCGAAGAATCAGAATTCCTTCGTTCTTTTTCTCATTTTTTTAGGAAAAAAACGTTTTTCTTTTTCTCCGGGACGATTTGTCGGAATTGTATTTTTTATGCAGGTCGCTCTAATTTTAACGTCTGTTTGATCGAACATTTTTTGCTTCCCGCAACCGACATGTATAGTATGACACAATCCGGGAAAAATGTCAACAATAAAATCCCCAATTTTCTCAAAAAAGTTAAAAAAAGTTAAAAAAAGTTAAAAAAAGTGAATATTTTTGGTTTTTTTTCTTCATCTCCTCTTTTTTACCCCTATGAATTGCTGAAAAAATGGGAGGAAGTTCCGAAATTGGTCGGTCTTTCTGCGATTTTCAGAAAGAATGCGTAGAAAAAGAGGGAAAATAGAATCCCCCCCCCTTGTGGAAAATGAAAAATGAACTATACTTAATATGTGATTTTGAGGTTGTGAGGCTGTTTGCTGAGCATCCGAGAAATGATGAAGGGCGTTTAGCTCAGCTGGTTAGAGCGCCGTGCTCACACCGCGGAGGTCACTGATTCGAGTTCAGCAACGCCCACTTTAGGAGGTTTTGGAGATGATCCGGAGCCTCTTTTTTATTGGAAAAAACGGTAGAAAAGGTCCTTCTTTACGGGATTCCAGGACTTGAAGGTCTGTATTTTCCAGAATGACGAATTTTCTGCTGCTTTCAGCTTTACGCTTGCTGATTCTATTCGTACGTTTATTGTACTTCAAGGATTGCGCTGAGTTTTCAAAATTTTGTTACGGAAATTTCCTTCTGTATTTTAAATTTTAAAAGCGGTTTTTCCTAATTGAATTCGGTTAAATTGAGGGAATGCGTAAAACAGGGGAAATATAGGGTGACACCCCCCTTGAATTTCTCGCAAAAATCAGTACAATAGATTCTATATGGAAATCGACAAAAGAAAGAAAACGAAATAGATTTTGAAATGGGTACGATAAATATAACCTGCGAGAAATGTGGAATCGAACTTGAAGCCGACGAGAGTTTTCTTGGTCAAGACGTTCAGTGTGGTTCATGCAATCATGTTTTCTGCCTTCGGAAATCAAAGCCGGTTCCCGTTTTGAAACCCGTGGCGACGCTTGAGGATGAGGAGGTTCTGTCGAAAGATTCAGCCGAAATTCAGACGTTTGTTTTTAATCAACCGATACCGAGTTTGACGTACACTGTGCCGGAGCTGCTGATGGTTGGAAAGCGCCAAATGTCGGTTAATTCGTGGAAAGATGTGTTGGTGAAATTGTGCCTTTTGATTTGCGAAACGGATGTTTCCAGATTGATGAAGTTGAGAAATCAGATCGAAATCGCCTGCACGCAGCGGATTCTTCTGAAAGAAAATAGTGAAGGAATGCGGGCTGCGGTTCCGTTGGGCGACGCGCTTTGGCTCGAGACGAATTTCAGTTCGGAACACATGATGAAACTGGCGTTGGGAATTGCGAAACGGTGTCGTCTGCGCCTCTCTTTGATTTCTGTACGATTTAGAAAGGCCGATCGAACGCCTTCTGTACGTTCCAGGAAGACTCCTTCCAGCACATCTAAAGCGGCGGAAACGTCTACATTTTCGTTTACTAAGACGCTGGATAGGTCCACATTTCACGGAGGATTTTGCATTCCTGTAAAGTATCAGAATCTCGTGAGCGAGAATTTGAACGGGAAGCTCAAAGCTGGGAAATCCTATCCGATTACAATTGAAGTGGAGGGTATTTCGTTTTCTGCGAATTTGTTCCTCTTCAAGTTTTTAGATCCGAAACGAAAGATGCCGCTTCGGTTTTTGTGGAGTAAAAGTTCACCGATTGCGCAACTTTTGCTGACGAAGTATGCTTCTGTTTATCAAAATCTTCAGAATGACCGAAAATGTACAGACCCTGAGGCGATGATTGAGGTGCGATTTTTTGCGAAGCGGGATCGGTTTGAGTTTTCACTTTTCGGGACGTCTGATTCTCTGGAAGAGTCGTCGTCGAAACCACGTTTGGAGGAAGAATGTGGTGAAGATGGGAAGGATGGAAAAGGCAGGAAAAGTGGGAAAGGTGGAAAAGACATTTTAGAGATTCACGAAAAAACAACGGGTGAAAGTTCTTTGCGGAAATTGCTGCTTAAATTGTTAAAAAAGCATTTTGCGGGTGGAATTCAGGCAAACTATGTCGGAGATCTCAAAAAGCTGCGTCAGCTGGCGAACGGACGGATTCCGGAAGAGACGAATTTGACGGAGCTGATTGTTTCTTTGGGGATTCCCTGTGGAAAAATGGTTTATTTTTTGACGGATAAAGTGAAACAGAAACTGGATGAGATGACGAATCAACTCCTTAAAGACGGACAGCGGCTCGTTTATTTTTCCGAGCTTTACGAGAAAAACGCGGACGATTTGAATTCTTTGAACATCTTTTCTGCCGAACTCCTCCAGAAATTTTTCCAGACAGACAGACAGACAGACAGACAGACAGACAGACAGACAGACAGACAGACA
>CAYTLK010000107.1:0-12518 GCA_964438515.1 uncultured Planctomycetaceae bacterium | reverse complement strand
CCAAACGAAACCAAAACAGAAACAAAAACGGAGGTTTTTAGAACTTCCTTATAATAATTCCACTTGAAAATTTCGCATTGGACGGCCACGGCGGCAGTCGTTTCTCGATAGAGTAACGACGAAGAAGCGAAAATTCAAAATGCGTCGGGTATATAATGATACAAAATTTGAGGAAAGATGTTCTTTTGGAGAAACCAGAGGATTTTATGCCGGGAATCGAAAATTTCGGTCTTTTTTTACTGTCGTCACTGATTTTGTGCGTCATTCCAGGCGTCGATATGATTTTTATTTTGGGAAAAACCTTCACGTCGCGAAATCGTCCGGCCCCCATTATTTGCACGTTCGGAATCACTGCCGGCCTCGCAATTCATACGTGTGTTGTGGCGTTCGGCATCGGTTATTTCCTCGCAAACTCCCCACTTGCTTTTCAGCTCGTGCGGGCGGCGGGAGGTGCGTACCTTTTCTGGCTCGGAATCGGCGCGCTGAAAGCAAAATCGGAAATGATTTCCATTGAAACGGAAACCGAAATTCAAAATGACGTGCGTTCCAATTTCCTGCAAGGGTTGGGCGTCAATCTGATGAATCCGAAAGTGGTTCTTTTCTTTCTTTCCTATCTCCCCCAATTTATCTCCTGGAACGCTCCGAACAGTACGGTTTCCCTGCTGATTTTGGGCGGAACGTTCTGCATCATCGGGACTTTGTGGAATTTATCGCTCGTTTTTGCCGGAAGTTTCATCAAAGAGGCGTTGCTCAACAGTCCCAAACGTTTGAAAGTGGTGAATCGAATTGCCGGAATCGTGTTCGTCGCGCTTGCGGTTCAGATTTTCACTGAAATTGCGATTTCTATCGGATGATTCCCCTCAACGCAGCTCAAATACTTCATTCTGAACGTTCGAATACTTCATTTTGAAGCTCAAATACTTCATTTCGAGCGTTCCATTCAGCATTCGACGCCGATCATGAGTGAGTTGATGCCGGAACCGATTCCCAAAAGGGCGACTTTTTCATGCGGCTGAAGAATCCGCTGTTCGAGCGCAATCGAAAAAGCCGACGGAAGCGCCGCAGAGCCTGTATTTCCGAGGTACGAAAGTGTGGAAAAATCTTTACGAAAATCAATTTGCAACGCATCATACAGCAGTTTTTGATGCGCCTTTCCCACTTGATGGCAGATAAAATGTCCGATTTCGCTCCGCGTCCAGCCCAAATTTTCGAGGAATCGCGGAAACAGTCGGCACGCAGTATCGACCCCTTGCACAAGAAGCGTCGAGGAATCCGTTTTCATCGCGTCGCCCGTCTGAACCGTCGCGTCGCTGCGGCACAAATGGCAGAATGCGGTATTTGCAATGACGTCGGCTCCCGCAAGACGAAGCCCTTTACGCGAGATTTTACGGTGCGTCAGAACGAAAGCCGCGCTGGCCGAACCGATTGTAAGCGACGCAAAAAGAGGTTTAATGCTCTGCCGCGTGAGCGTGAGGTCTGAATTCATCATCTCGATCGTCGTCTCAAGCAGCGAGCGGGAATCCTCCGTTCCTACAACCACCGCAGCGTCGATTTGGCCGAGTTCAATCATGTTGGCCGCCTGAATCATCCCGGTAAGAATTCCGAGACACGCATTCGAAACGTCGAAAATCTGGCACGATTCCGGTAAACCCGCCCCCTCGTGAACGCCGCAGGCCGTTGCAGGTTCCAAATAATCGCGACAAACGGACCCGTGAATGAGGGCGCCCACGCACGAAGGGTCGATTTTGCTTTCCGACAGTGCTTTTCGAACGGTTTGAACGCTGATTTCGCCGGGACGAACGCCGCGCGGCCAAAGTCTCCGAGCCTCAATCCCCGTCATAAGTTCCAGTCGGCCTTGAGGGAGATGAAGACGCCGATAAACCGATTCGAGCCGCTGTTCGATTTCAACGGTCGTGATGATTTCTTCGGGAAGCAGATTCGTCACGGCTTCTATACAAACATTTTGGTAGCGCATCATCTTTTTGTGAAAATTTTATCGAAAATTAGGGGGCTTGGGTGGTTTAGAGATTTAGAGGAACGCAAAACACGAAACCTCCATCGTTATATATTCATGTATTATCGCATGTTTCTTTAAAATTTCAAGGGGGCGCTGTTCAGATTCGCAAAAATGTGGTAAAATAATCCCAGTTTGAAAAATTTCCTCTCTTCAAAACCCAAAACAGGAAAAAATCAGAATGAATGATTCAAAGAATTCGACTCCGAACGACGCACAGAATTCCGCACAAAACGCACCACGAAACGACGTACAGAATATTACACAAAAAACATTACAGAACGCCGCTCAGGAAGCCGTGCAAGAAGCCGTTCAGAACTCCACACCGCTGCACCACATTGCAATCATCATGGATGGAAACGGCCGCTGGGCGCAAAAACAAGGGTTTCAGCGAGCTTTCGGTCATCGTGTCGGCGCGGAAACCGTCGAAAAAATCGTCGCGGAATGCGTCCGTCTCGGAATCGAATACCTCACGCTTTATTGTTTTTCGAACGAAAATTGGAAGCGTCCGAAACTCGAACTCCGCGCGATTATGCGCCTCCTCGAACACTTCATGGTTTCTTCACGTCCCATGATGAAAAAGAATAATGTTCGATTAAAAATCATCGGACGCCCGGATGGAATCCCCGTTTCGGCGCTTCGAAAAATGGAGGAATCCGTCTCGCTGAGTGCGTCGAATACCGGTCTCGTTTTGACGCTTGCGATTAATTACGGCGGACGTCAGGAAATTGTGGATGCGGCCCGCTCGATTGCGGAAGAAGCAGTAAAAGGAACGCTGAATCCGGAAAATATCGACGAAAAAACCGTTTCAAATCACCTCTACACCGCTGGAACGCCCGACCCGGACCTGCTGATTCGGACGGCAGGCGAGCTGCGGCTGAGCAACTATCTTTTGTGGCAGTTGAGCTACGCAGAATTGTGGGTGACGGACGTTTGCTGGCCGGATTTTACGGAGGAACTGCTGCACGACGCCATCGAAGCGTACCGTCAAAGGGTCCGGAGATTCGGAGCCGTGCTGAAAAAATAAAAAAGTCGAATCGGCTCCGCTTGTTGTTTTTTAATTCGATCAAAATTGGAGGACGTTTCATTGGGATATTTAGTTTAATGTACGAATTGTTTATGAATAAAACATAAATTTTGTATCACAAATCATCATTTCGAATTGACTCTGTAACATCGTATTCTACAGCTTTGATGTACCATTCGATGAGATTCTTTTCATTTTCAGCAAATCACGCCTCGCACAAAGTGCTTTATGGATTTTAAGTCCCTTCATTTCAGCCGTCCCATAGAGTTTCGTCCAAAGTCGCTCAAAAAAACATCTCGTCAAACGGAACGCCCCCCCTTGTTTTTTATGGAGGAGAGTTTTATATTGGAAGAAACGGGAAAAATGCTTTTTTTCATTTTTTTCAAAACCTTTTTTGATTTTCAATCGTCTTATAATACGTAATTGGTTTTTTCGATACTTAACGAAAAGAGGAGCAATCATGCGTTATGAAATTTCTATCTGTCTTCTGCTGGCGCTCGGCTGGTGGGGAATAAAACCGACGGAGGCCGAAGATTCCCAAGAGGGAAGCGGTATGGTTCGCGTTATTCAACAGAAAATGGAGGTCGGCGAGTACGTCGAAGCGCTTGCGGCCGTCGATGCGTCACTTTTTATCGTCGATGCTGAAAAAAAGCCCGCGATGAACCCCAAATGGGCCGAACCAAAGGCGGCAGCTGAACTGTACAATATTCTTTCAATGCGGAATGAGTCTCTGAATCGGCTCAATCGTTCGACCGAGATTGATGCGTTTCTCGAAAAATTTATCGCGGCTTACGACTCTTCGTGGCGCGCACTTCAGGCGGCGGCAAAATCTTATCAATCGGTCCGGCACGAGGGGCGAGTTGTGGCTGGAAAATTCTATCGCGGAAATCAGCAGAGGAACGGCGAGTTCGCGTCTTATGCGGAACACGACCGAATTCGGGCGCTGCAGCTCCTCGTAAAGTGCATTCCGCTTGTGCAGAAAGATGAAAATTCCATCGACGCCGGCTGGTTCTTTTCGGATTTTGCGGCTTGCTTCATGATGGGGCGATCGGGAAATTTCGACGCGTGGCAGATGCAGGACCTTTCCGACGTCGCGACGCTCCCCGACGCAGACACTGAAAACCCGTACGGGTATCAAAGAGGGACGCGTTCGACGAATGGCGCGCCGATGAACGAAGATGGAACGCCGCTCGTTTTTGCGCTTCCGGAAAGTTTTGAGTCCGCTAAAAATGACGGTGAACGCTGGCGCTGGGCGCTTGAACAGATGGTCGTTCTGAATCGCGGAAAGTCGATCGATTCGAAAAACGCGGACGGAAGTTCCGCAAAATTCGACGTGGAGGCGGCATTCCGTGCGGAAAAACTCAACGCGATGGCGCAATTTTCAACCACACAGTTCGGCACGCAGACGCTTCAGAACATTTTTAACCGAATGGGCGAGGACGCACAGGAACAAATGACGCGTCAGGGCGGAATTCTCGCGCTCGAAACGCTTCCCGATACGGAAACTGTCGCACAGACCGCCGCGGGGGTGAAACGTTTTACACTTCCGGACGAATACAATTACGTCAAAATCTATCAGGAACTCGCTGCGGGGCCGAACCGTTACACGATTTCTTCGCTGCAGACGCTTTCAAGCATCATGATGAATCGCCGTCAGTTCCCGCGGGCCGTCGAATATTTGAAAACGATTCTCGACACGCCGGTTCCTGCGATTCCTGCGGAGATGAAATGCAGCGCGACGCAGACGCACATTCCGTCTGTGAAGCAGCAAATTGCGCAAATTACGGGAAACTGGGTCCGTTTCGAGGTTCAAAATCAGCAAACGTCCGAAAATCCGACCCTTTCGATTCGGTTCCGAAACGCGCACAAAGTTTCGTTCCGCGCCGTGCGTGTGGATGTTGAAAAACTCTACACAGCAATCTGTGCAGAAATCAAAGCTGCGGAGGCGAAAGGTCTGATTCCAACAAACAAACAAATTTTCGGAACGAATATCAACGAACTGTCCCCCGAATCCATTGCGTGGCAGTTGGTGCTGGAACAGCGGAAAGAGTTTTTGACCGACGAAATTTCGTCGTGGGAAACGCAATTGGAGCCTTTGGAAAATTACAAGGATTCGATTTTAACGCTTCCGCTCAAGGTTGAAGGTCCCGGTGCGTACTTCGTCGAGATGCAGGCCGAGAATGGGAATCGATGTTTCACGATGGCGTGGGTCTTCGATACGATGATTCTGAAAAAACAGCTGGATGGGAAAGTGTGGTACTATGTAGCAGACGCACGGACCGGAAAAGCGATCCCGAACGCACAAATGACGGCAGTTGGATTGCGTACAGAATACGTACAGTCTGAAAAACGACGCAATGCGGATTCGTACAAAGTTCTTATGCAAAATATTACGGCTTCGTGTGACGAATTCGGCGCGTGGACGGCGACTCCCGAAACGCTTCCTGAAAATTACACATATTTCATAACCGCACGTTTGCCGAACAGCGAGAAAATCGCCGCATTCTGGGGTTTCAACTGGAATTCGATCTATTTCAATCGTTATTATACGTCGAATTACGACAATCTGACGGCCTTCGGAATCTCCGATCGTCCTGTGTATCGTCCGGAACAGACGGCACACTACAAATTCTGGGTCTCTCGAGCCGCTTACGGATCTGAAAATTACTTCGAATCGGAAGCTGCGTCATCGAATTCAGACGTTCATGCAGCTGCAGCCGACGGTGTGGATGCGCCGCGTTTTCAGCCGCAGCCGATGCAGGTACGCGGCGAGTTTGAGCCAGGGTTCGTCAAAAACCGCAAAATGACGATTCGAATTTCGGACCCGAACGGTGAAAAGATTGAGGAACACGAAGTCACAACGGACGAATACGGTGCGGTTTCCGGCGACTTTTTGCTTGCGAAAGACGCGAAACTCGGACAGTACAATATTGAACTGTTCGAAGAAAACGTCGCTTATTACGGAAACGTAACTTTCCGAATTGAGGAATATCGTAAACCTGAGTTTGAGGTGAAAATCGACGCACCGAAAGAACCCGTTCAGTTGGGTGATTCGATTAAAGTTTCGATTGCGGCAAAGTACTATTTTGGTGCGCCGGTCGCAAACGGAAAGATTAAATATCGTGTTCTGCGAACGACTTACGACGATCGTTGGTACGCGCCGGGTCCGTGGGACTGGCTCTACGGAACCGGTTACTGGTGGTTCACGTGCGATTACGATTGGTTTCCCGGCTGGCGGCGCTGGGGTTGTGAGGCTCCGCGGCCGTCGTGGTTCAATTCTTACGGAAACGACGAGGAACTCGTGCTTGAAGACGAGATTGAACTGACGCCCGATATGGAGGGAAAAGCCGAAATCACGATTGAAACGTCGCTCGCGGCGGCGCTTTACGCGGACCACGACCATCAGTACAAAATCGCGGCGGACGTGGAAGATGCGTCTCGCCGTGTAATTACGGGTGAGGGAAAGGTTTTGGCGGCTCGTAAAGCGTTCAAGGTCAACGTTTGGTCGCGGCGCGGGTATGCGGTCGTCGGCGATCAGCTTCCGGTTGAGTTTGCGGCCAAAACGCTCGACGGAAAACCCGTGAAAGCGTCGGGAATCGTCAAAGTTTTCGAAATTTCGTACGATTCTGAAGGGACTCCAGCCGAAAAAGAGATTCAGACGGCGGAGCTGAAAACGGCAGACGACGGAACCTGTTCGTACCTCCTCAAAGCCGATCATGCGGGACAGTTCCGCGTTTCGGGCGTCTTCACGAGTGAGGGCGAAAATCCGAAAACCATTGAAGGCGCCATGATTTTGACGATCCGCGGAGATGGATTTTTGGGCGAAAATCTTTGTTTCAACGACCTGGAACTGATTCCCGACAAAGCGGAATACAAACCGGGCGAAACGATGAAGCTTCTTATTAATACGAATGAACCGAACACGACGGTGGTGCTGTTCGACCGGTGCATTGATGGGATTTGTTCGGCTCCGCGATACATCCAGATGGAGGGAAAGAGCCGTGTGGTGGAGATTCCGATTCGCAGCTGTGACCAGCCGAACTTCTTCATCGAGGCGGTGACGACGGCCGAGTGCCAGGCGTATTCCGTCGCGAAAGAAATTTGTGTTCCGCCGGAAAAACGAATTCTGAATTTGGAGGTGGAACCTTCGAAAGCAAAGTATTTGCCGGGTGAAAAAGCCGAAATGACGCTGAAACTCACGGGTCTCGACGGAAAACCGTTCGTCGGCGAAACCGTCGTGACGGTGTACGATAAATCGGTCGAATACGTCTCCGGCGGAAGCAACATCGGCGACATTTACGCCCATTTCTGGAATTGGAAGCGCTATCACACGCCTCGTACGGACGCCACGACGTCCCTTTCTTCCGGAAACATGCAGAAGCCGAACGAAGAAGGATTGCAGCTGCTCGGCGCGTTTGGAAACATCGTTATGTTTGGTTCGAACAGTTCCAGTGCTTTGGGTGGGTTCGGCGGCGCGCAGGCAAACGGCTTGAAATTGAGAAAAGCGGGTGCGATGCGTCGCGACAAACGAATAGAGGAAGAACAAATGGAGATGGACGCTGCGATAGCTCCCATGGCGATGGCCGCCGCTCCCATGATGGAAGCTGCTGCAGCTGACGAAAAACCGGAGTCTCAGCTGCGCGGTGTTGCGGCGGAAGATCGAATGATGGACATGGACGGGAACGCAAAGATGGAACGTGCGTTGGAAACCGGGGGCGGTGAAGCGAAACAGGCTGAAAACCCCCTCGTCACGGCGACCGTCCGCAAGAATTTTGCCGACACCGCTTACTGGACCGCCTCGCTCAAAACCGACGAAAACGGTGTGGCGCACATTGATTTCCCGATGCCGGAGAGTCTGACGACCTGGAAAGTAATGGCGTGGGCGATGGCCGACGGTACGCGGGTCGGAAAGGCGGAAACGGAAGTAATTACGGCGAAGAACCTCATTTTACGCATGCAGACGCCGCGTTTCGTCACGACGTCCGACGAAATCATTTTCTCCGCAAACGTCCATAATTATTTGGAGACCGAGAAAAAGGTCGTCGTAACGCTTTCTTTGCCGGAAGGCGCGCCGTGCACGCTGCTCGACGCCGAGAAAAAGACCGTTTCCGTTACGATTCCAGCAAACGGTGAGAGCCGCGTCGATTGGTGGGTTCGTGCGGAAGATGAAGGCGCTTGCGTCGTCACGATGAGTGCGCAGACGGACGAAGAATCCGACGCGATGGAACTTTCCGTCCCCGTTCAGATTCATGGAATGGCGAAACAGGACGCGCGAAGCGGGATGATTTCCGCAGACGCACAAACTGCCGCACAAACCGATTCAGAAACTGCCGCATCTTCTGACGGAAAATCGGATGAAAAATCAAACGGAAAATCGGATGCAAAAACCGCATCGGGTGTGATGGAATTTGAGATTCCGGAAGCTCGCCGACCGAAGGATTCTGCGCTTGAGATTCGATTTTCGCCGACACTTGCGGGCGCGATGCTCGATGCGGTTCCGTACCTCGTTGAGTATCCGTACGGCTGCACGGAACAGACGCTGAACCGATTCCTTCCTGCGGCGCTCGTTCGTAAGGCGCTCACCGATGCGGGCGTCGATCTCTCCGCAATTGCGGCGCAGACGAACAATCTGAACGCTCAGGAAATCGGCGATGCGAAAGAACGAAACGCGCAGTGGGAGAAACAGATTCAAAATCGAAAGAACGATCCCGTTTTTAACGAAGAAAAACTCAACGAGATTGTGTCTGTCGGAGTTGAACGCCTCATCAATATGCAGTGTTCTGACGGCGGCTGGGGCTGGTTCTCCGGCTGGGGTGAATATCCCTCCCCGCACCTCACCGCTTTGGTCGCGCGCGGTCTCATTCTCGCACAGCAAGCTGAAGTGTTCAACACGCTCGAAGCTCCGAACGGCGCCGAACTCGCTCAAAATTCCCTCGCTCGCGGCCTGAAATGGCTCGAAAATTATCAGCGTACGGAAATCGAAAAGCTGAGAATCGGTGCGATGAAGGACGAAGACCGTCCGAAAAATACGCCTTACAAGACGCAGACCGATGAAATCGACGTCCTCGTGTTCGGTACTTTGGCGCAAGCCGGAACCCTTACAGACGAGATGAAATCCATGAGCCGCTACATTTTCCGCGACCATGTGAAACTTTCGCCTCAGTCCAACGCACTGGCGGCCGTCGCGTTCTTCCAGCGTGAAGAAAAAGAGGAATTCGGCGTCGAAATGAAGTATCTGACGCAGTTCCTTGTGACCGATGAAGAGAATCAGACGGCGCACCTGTCGCTGCCGGGCTTCTGCTGGTGGTGGTGCTGGTACGGAAACGACATCGAAACGCAGGCCGCTTATTTGCGGATGCTGTGTCTCGAAGGTTCCTCCGAGTCGCTTCACCGGGCGTCCTACATCGTGAAATACCTCTTGAATAATCGGAAAAATGCAACGTATTGGACCTCAACGCGCGACACGGCGCTCGTTTTGGAGGCGTTCACCCAGTATCTTCGAACGACGAACGAACTTTCGCCGCACATGACGGTCGAAGTGCTTCTCGACGGAAAATCGATGAAAACGGTTGAAATTACGCCCGAAAATCTGTTCACGTGCGACACAACGTTCCTCATTGAGGGCGAGGCGGTCACAGGCGGAACGCACCGCGTCGAACTGCGTCGGACGGGCGGCGGCCCCCTCTATTTCAACGGGTACGCGCGTTACTTCACCCTCGAACAATTCATTCCGAAAACGGGGCTGGAAGTAAAAGTCGAACGTCAGTACTATCGTCTCGAACGAGTCGAAGCTGCTGAAAATGCGGCCGACACGCACGGAAAACTCGTGAAACAGAACGTCGTGAAGTACAATCGCATTCCGATGAACTCCGGCGAGTCCGTCACGAGCGGCGACCTGGTGGAAGTGGAACTGACGATTACGAGCAAGAACGATTACACATTCCTCCTCATTGAGGACATGAAACCGTCCGGATTCGAAACGGTCGACGCGAAAAGCGGTTACAACGGGAACGCGATGAACGCATATGTTGAATATCGCGACAATCGGGTGGCGTTTTTCGTACAAAATCTCACAGAAGGGATTCATAGTGTTTCGTATCGGATGCGGGCTGAGACGCCTGGACGTGTTTCCGCGCTTCCGACTCGTATGGAAGCAATGTACGCGCCGGAACTCAAGGCGAACAGTGACGAAATGAAGCTCGAATGTCTCGACAAACCGGTTTCAGAAAAGCAGTAAGAAATCATCCTGGCGGAGCCGCGTTTTACCGCTCCGCCAGGGTTTAATAATCGCAATTATTTCATCGCTTCTTTTTCAAGAATCTCAAGCACAATCTGACTCAATTTCGGTTCCGCAGTGTTTGCGGTCTCAATGATTTCCGCGAGGTCCGCAGGTTTCAAAGCGTCCGGCAAACACATGTCGGTGATGATGGAAAGCCCTAAAACTCGCATTTTAGAGTGAATCGCGACGAGAACTTCGGGAATCGTGGACATTCCCACCGCATCCGCACCAATCCCGCGCAAAAAACGATACTCCGCCCGCGTTTCAAGGTTCGGTCCCAACACACCCACGTACACGCCCGAATGAATGGCGTAACCGTTTTTCCGTCCGATTGCAAGCGCCGAATCCACAAGCGCACGTTCGTACGGCTGGCTCATGTCGGGAAAACGCTCGCCCAAAGCGTCGTCATTCACTCCGACGAGCGGATTTCCGCCCATCAGATTGATGTGGTCCTCAATCACCATGATGTCGCCGCGCTGATACTGCGGGTTCATCCCGCCGCAAGCGTTCGAGACGATCAGCAGTTCCGCCCCCAGCGCCTTCATGACGCGTACAGGAAACGTGATTTGCTGCCAGCTGTACCCCTCGTACGCATGGATTCGCCCTTCCATCGCAACCACATCCATCCCGTGAAACTTTCCGCAGACGAGATTTCCAGCATGCGTCAGGGCCGTTGAAGTTGCAAAATGAGGAATTTCCGAATATTCAAATGTGACGGAATCCGTGATGTTTTTCGCAACGCCGCCCAAACCCGTTCCGAGGATGATTCCCACTTTGGGAGAGCCGTTCCAACGGGCACGAATCGTCGCGACCGCCTCGGCCGCCTGTTTGCGTATGTTCTGCATTTTCAATCCTTTACGTCATTCGACGTTTATCGTTCTTTAATTATCGAATTCGTTAAACTCTTCGTCGTTTTCGTCGTCGTCAAACTCATCGAAATCGGTCGTTGTGTCTTCCGTTTCTTCCAGCTCGTCCGGCATAATTACCTCCGCAGGAAGTCCCAACTCCGGATTGTCGGGGATGAATTTCGTCTGACCGTCCACATCGTCGAACTCTTCTTCGTAACGAACAGGCACATTGGAGTCGCCGCCGTTTTCTTCTTCAATCTCGGCGTCCAAATCTTCGTCATCGATTTTGTCGAGATCTTCGTAATCCTCGTCGAACTCATCCTCAAAGTCTTCATCAAACTCATCGTCAAAGTCCTCGAAACTCTCAACTTCTTCGTAAACATCATCATCGTCGTCGACAGTTTCATCAAGGTCGTCGTCATCGTCCTCGTTTTCGTCCTCGTCGTCATAAGAGTTCGTAATGACCACCGATGGAACGTCCGTCACCGAGGAAGCAACGCCCCAATATTCAGGGGTCAGCGTCGGAATTCCGTCCTCTGGCAAAATAGGATTTGCGGGAGTGTTGGGCAGTACAATCATTTTGGTTTTCCTTCTAATTGAAAATTATTCATACACGACGTTTTTACACTCTATACACAACGTCTTTTGAATTCCCGCTGTTCCCGTTGTTACGCAAACGTGAAACGACGGCCCCAGCCGCCGCCCAAAGCGGAATTCGCAAACGAAATCCGTATAAACCACTGAAAAGCATACTTTTCCCGTCGTTGCAGACGATGAATTCTGCAATCTGTTAGTGATATCGCACATCGCGGATTTTGTCAAGTCCCCCCGTGTCAGTTTTTTCCCTTTTTTTGGAAAATTTTTACTCTCGAGGCGGCGGATTGTAAAATTTGCGACGATTCGGATCAATTTGGCGCGTCGGCGGCTTCTTTTCGTCTTCCTCTTTCCGTGCATCTTCCTCCGCGTTCTTCGCCTCATCATCCCGATGTCGGAAAAATCCAGCGATTCGCTGACCCATACTTTGAAGTTTTGGTTTCGCAGCCCCACTCAAACGGCTGACCCCCTCATTCAGCTGACTCCCGACGTGCGTCACGCCCGTTCCGAGTCGGCTCATTCCTTCACTCAGTTGCTCGCCGAGAATCCCCGCAATCTGCTTCGAACTGTCCCGAAGTTGCTGCCAGTTTTCCGCAAGACGTTCCGTCTGGTCGCCGTTTTCGTCAAAAACATCGTCGGAGGCATTCGTTCCCGACAGATTCGTTCCCGATTGGTTCGAAACCGCTGGAACGTTTGTGCGGGCGGCGGCGCCTGTATGGGGCGTCGAAGTTGCGCGAGGCGTCGAAGTTGCGCGAG
>CAYTLK010000106.1:9030-12884 GCA_964438515.1 uncultured Planctomycetaceae bacterium | reverse complement strand
ACGCGCACTGCCCGACCTTTTGCCCAAGGTAAAAAACCTCGAAGTAGCCATTTTAACCGGTCTTAAAAAACGGAATTGTTAATTTAAACGACTATAGTTTCCAGTTCCCAAAATACCGAGGTTTTGATTGTTTGCGGTCACGTTATCGTTGTCGCAAATCAGCACATCGCCTGTTTGAGGATTAACGCGGAGGTTTCCGTCGTTGAGGTCCTGATAGGAATAGCCTCTGCGGTGCAGCGCCTGAAAAGCGGCCGTCAGATTGAGCGCAGCATCAATTCGAACCATGTCGGAAGCGAAACCGACGGGATCTTTATTCAGAACGTGAATGAAATCCCGAAATTCCGACGGATAGATGTCCATCAAGTACCCGTACGAATCACTGTTTTCCACGAACTCTTCCGGCCAAATGAAGTTCGGCTAGGGCGTACCTTTTTCGATGTTTTGTTTCAGATTTTCCTTAAACGCCCGCTGTCCCTGATAGCTCGAAGCGTACCATTTCAGGGCTTTTTCTTCGCCGCCGACACTGACTTTATAAACAGTTCCCTGTCCGCCGCCGCCCAGTTCGCTGAGAATCAGAACCTGTTCGTCTCCATTTTGAATTGCATCTCCTTTTTTTAGCATGATTTTCTCCTTTTAGGGTTCCTGTTTAATATTTTTTACGCCGAAAACATAATTCCAAGCGGGTCTATATTTCATCCATTTTGCTTTAATCTCTTCAACTTTTTCAGGATCTGCATCCTGAAGAATCAGGTTTTGAAGGTGCGTTTTTTCTCTTTGTCTCAGTGCGATTTGTATGGGATCTGCCCCGCATGTAATTTCACGTCTAGCGAATCCCGTGTATCTGCTGATGTAACTTTTGATGGTATCCGAATTTAGTTCCCGCTGATCTTGTGGTTCAAAAATCGCTTTTCCGGGGATTTTGTATCTTGGAATCGGGAAAAGCAGATGCCGAAGCTCCTTGTAATCGAAAACTCCTTTTCCGTCTTCAACAATTTGCTGGAATTTTTTCAAAATGAGCAAAAGTACAACATGCCGCCGCAGCCAAATTTCTTCCTCCGTGCACATTAAGTACTTGCGAGGCTGTTTTTTCTCGCAGTTTTCATCGTATTGAATGAGAAAATCCATCCATTCTTCCACGTAGTTTTCCCGTCTTTTTGAGGATTTCGGTTCTGAATCGGCCTCAAGGATGTGAACTCCGAAATTTTTACCAAGCCGTTCGTATTCTTTGCGGTCTTGAATATCTCCGGACTCGTGCATAAGACAGAATTTTTTGAAATTTGTTCGGCGTTCTGTGTCACAGTATACTTCCCAAACTTTTGAAGCAATTTTTTCGGCTTGCTCCCAGTTGTCGGAATACGTCGGCTTTATTACGGGAGCTGAAGACGTTTTTTTCGACTTTGAAGAACAACATTTCAACAGGAAATCTACAATTTCTTTCGAACCAACCTGTTCCAGCAGCTCTTGTTTTATCTGAGAGACAATGGTGATTGAGTGACTCTGCCAGAGGTGACGAATCAGGCCGATGTCGAAAATGAAGGGTATAATGAAAAACAAAACGAAAACATGCTCCTCATCCGGACGATAAACGAAGCAGGAAAGCGTAAAATCGCGTTCTTCCGGATAGGAAACGGAATTCAATTCGCGAAATCTATCGTATCCGGGATACGTTGTGCTCAGCAGTTTTGAGATCGAAATTGTGGAATTGAGGTCCCATTTGCGCCGATAATGTACGTGTTTCAAGTACTTTCCCGGATTCGAAAACTCCAAAAACTTCTCAGAGCGGAAAATTCGTGTGAGTGCCGAATCGCCGAAGTGCCCCTGAAATGGATCGGTGCCGCCCCAAATCCAAGTTAGCGCTCTCGAATCTTCATTCTTTGTGCCTTCAATGAAAGACGCGCCTGCAAGCCCGTACAGCATCGAGTGTTCGAAAAAAACGTCTCTTAATTCATCCGTATATTGCTTACTGGCCCCGCATAAACATAAAACCATTTGTTTATAAATATTTTTCAGAGGATTCAAAATCCTCTTCGAAAGCAGCATCGGAATTTCCCATTTTTTAAATCGGACGTTCTGCGAGGCCGTGAATTAATCTGCTCGATTTCTGCGTCTGAAAACGACATGTATCCAATCGGAACCGGATGTTTGTACTTGACCAGCACGCGCATCAGACATTCAGGATAAATCGAGTGATAGGTGTATGTGGAATAACGAAAACCTCTCCGATGAAGCATCCGGCAGAAACTGATTCTTGAATTTCCGTCGAGAATAATTTTGTCTCCCCGTTTCACGATTTGTTTTGGATCAATCATACAAACCCGAATACGCGACACATTATTCTTATTAAACAGAAAATCCTCCATAAAATCTCCAAGGAGATTCCCCGCTTCTTCATTTAAATATCGCCCCCAGCAAATGGTGGATTCTTTTCCATCGGAAGAAACGATCGAAAACGCATCCATCTTTTGATTCTTGTGACGATGTAAAAAAACGAGGTGATTACAAAGGTCTTTTGGAATCTGTACGTTTGCAATGTTCGAATCATAATATTGGTCTTGTTTTGCCATATCAATAATCTCCTGAAGAAAAGGAATGCCGCTCTCTTCATCAAAAGACCATACGCTGCAATCGTTCTGTTCCTCTATACACATCGTTCTGTTCCTGATTTTTGCGGGAAAAATCTACTGATTCCAATTGAAAATTTCGCGTTAGTGCAACAATGGAGGCGATATTCAAAATACATCGGGCGTAGAGATTTTCGAGTTTTCAAATGGGTTGTTCGTACTTCCTAAATGTCTGAATAAAGATCCACTTTTTTCTTTTCTTATATTATATCATAAACTCCTGTTTTTGCAACTTAAAATTTGACAGCTTACAAAATGCGGACAAACAAATTATCAATTTTTTCAAGACGTATTTCATTTTGCGACGAAATATATGCATTCCATTTTTAAATTCAGGTTTTGACGATGAAATCGCATGTGGAATCCATATAAAGCGCCGGGGGTTGCAGCGGACGAAAAATGTGGTATAATTAGGAAAAAAGATCTGGTTTTTTATCGGTTTGACCGGTTCAAAATCCTAAAGAAAGTGAGAATCTATGGAACACGATCCTCTTTTAAATGCCGCCGCTCAGACTCGGCTCGACGCCTGTCAGAAAGCGATCCGCTACACTTTTCAAGACCGTACGCGGCTCGTTTCCGCACTTACGCACACCTCCGGCGCTCAAACACGTCTGGTTTCAAACGAGCGTCTCGAATTTCTCGGCGATGCAGTCCTGGGGTTCGTCATTGTGGACTGGCTCTACCACCACTGCGAGTCCGTTATGGAAGGCGAAATGACGCAAATGAAGTCCGTGATTGTGAGTCGGGCCGCATGCACTCGTGTGAGTCGAAAGCTCGGCGTCGAAAAGTTTTTGATTCTCGGAAAAGGGATGGAAAAAGGGAAAATTCCGCCGTCGCTTCTCGCAAATATGCAGGAATCCATCATCGGCGCGATTTATCTCGACGGCGGTTTCGAAACGGCTCGCGACTACATCCTGCGTGTGTTTGAGTCCGAAATTCAGGACGCGCTGCATGGCGGACTCATGAAAAATTACAAGATGGTGCTGCAGCAGTATGTGCAGAAAAACACCCATCAGACGCCTCAATATGAAGTCCTCGATCAAAAAGGGCCGGACCATCGGAAATGTTTCAAGGTCCAAGTCGTGGTGGGGGACCGAAGGTTTCACGGCGCATGGGGAAAAAACAAAAAGGAAGCAGAACAGCACGCCGCCGAAAACGCGCTGTGTGAGTACAAAAATCAGCCGCCAGTGTATCCGTCCGACTGAAAAAGTGGGAAATGTAAAAGTTTCGTAA
>CAYTLK010000106.1:0-8930 GCA_964438515.1 uncultured Planctomycetaceae bacterium | reverse complement strand
CAGCCGCCAGTGTATCCGTCCGACTGAAAAAGTGGGAAATGTAAAAGTTTCGTAACAAAATTGTAAAATTCGTAAAAGTTTTGTAAAAGTTGTGGCGGGTGCATAATTGACGAAATATCTGGATTTGACGCGTGAAATTTCTGAATCTTCCTCTCCGTTTCCGGGGGACCCACCGGTCCGGCTGACGTCTGAGGCCGAAATTCACAGGGATGGTTTTCGGGTTCGGAATTTGAGTTTTTCGAGTCACCAAGGGACGCATGTGGACGCGCCGGCGCATGTTTTTCCCAATGGACCTTTTTTGGACGTTTTTCCTCTCGACACGTTTTCTGGAAGGGCGCGTGTGCTGAAACTTGGAAAAGCGGGGCCGCGAATGGCGATCGAGCGCGACATGCTGGAGCCGTTTCAGCAAATTTTCGAAACGTCGGAACGAATCCTGATTTCTGTACAGTGGACGGGAGACTTTTTTGAGGACGCGCCTTTTTTTACGACGGAGGCTGCGCAGTGGCTGGCGGCGCAGTCGCATGTGCTGCTTTTGGGGTTTGATTGGCCGTCACCGGATGAATTCGGAGACGAAAGTTTGCCGATACATCGTATTTTATTGGGAAAAGGGCTGATTTTTATCGAAAATCTGACGAATTTGGAACGTTTGCCGACGAAATTCCGATTGAGTGCATTTCCGCTGTCGCTTCATGAGGCGGAGGGGGCGCCGGTTCGGGCAGTTGCGGCGTTCGAGTGAGTTTCTGACGGAAAAATACATGCAGATTTTTCAAAAATTTTCAATTTTTTGTTTTGTTTCATAAAAAGAGCTTGTTTTTTCTGAAGAATCACGTACAATGTAAGAAAATACGGATTCGATGTGAATTTCCCTTCGGACGGTTGCAGTGACACTCGTTTTGAAGCGTGACCGTCGGTAAAGCGGAAATTCAGAATGCGTCGGGAAGAACATTCTTTGGGGAAAGAATATTCGGACGTTTCAAACCAACGGCGGACGAATTGCGTACTAAAGAAAGTTTGAAACTACAAGATTGAAACAAGATTGAAATCAGAATGAAACAAAGGGGAATTGAAATGATTCTTGTGCAGAATTTAAAGCAAGCGTCTCGCCGGGGATTTACGCTTGTGGAACTGTTGGTTGTGATTGCGATTATTGGAATGCTCGTCGGACTGCTGCTTCCGGCGGTTCAGCAGGCTCGCGAGGCGGCTCGAAACATGCAGTGTTCCAACAATCTCAAACAAATGGGCCTTGCGTGTCACAATCACATGGCGACCGCACAATATTTTCCCACGGGAGGCTGGTACTATCGATGGACGGGCGAGCCGGAACGGGGGTTCGGCGCGAATCAGCCCGGCGGATGGATCTACAGTCTTCTTCCGTTTATGGAACAAAACGCACTCTATCAGCTCGGTACAAACGAATCGGGGTCGACGCGTACCGATTCCATGAAAATTAGAATTCAAACTCCCGTTTCTTTCATGAATTGTCCCTCCCGCCGCGCAAACAAAATCTATCCCCACACCTCCGGAAGCACGCCGATGACGAGTACCGGCTCGTTTTCCGTCGATAATTGCGTCAAATCCGACTACGTTTGCAACATCGGCACTGACGTTGCGCACCCCGACTGTCTCAATACTTCCAGTGAATACGGCTACTCCGGCTCACTCAGCAGTGCGACGACAGCTTCGATTCAATCCTATCGTACAAAAAGCAAAGCGACCGGCGCTATTTACGGATACAGCCAAGTAACGAGCGGCGACTTTAAAGACGGATTATCAAACACTTATCTGTGCGGCGAAAAGTACCTTTATCCCGAAGCGTACGAGACGGGCGCGGACGGCGGCGACAACGAAACGGGGTACGCCGGCATCGGAAACGAAGTCGGACGTCTCGGAACGGTTCTTCCTTTTCAGGATCGCGGCGGCTACGCAAATACGAACGCTTTCGGCGCATCGCATGCGGGGTCGCTCAACATGTGTTTTTCAGACGGAAGCGTCCATCGAATTTCCTATTCTATCGACAAAACGGTTCATTATTGTTTTTCCAATCGTAAGGATTTCGGAAAATATTCGGACGGCAGTTCGGTCACACTCACGCTTGATTGAACGTCGGCGGATGAAATTGCGGTCTGTATCGAATGCAGCGGTTGAAACTACTGTGGAAATGGAGAGAAATTGGGCGTTTTTGCCCGATTTTCTCTCCATCCTCCTTTTCAGAAACGGAGAACGGGTTATAATAGAATAAATAGAAGCAATAAAACCGACAGTATGCGGAAATTTTTAAATGAATGATAAAATGAATGATAAAATGGACGAAAAAATGGATGATAAAAAATCGGAAGACGTCATTTCAATTCGTGATTTTCAGGAATTGATTCGTAAAATGTATTTCAAAAAGGACGAAGCCCGCGGTGCGGAAGCCACATTTTTATGGCTCATGGAAGAAATCGGCGAGCTGGCCTCTGCGCTGCGTGAAGGAACGAAAGAGGAATTGGCGCTTGAATTTGCGGATGTTTTAGCGTGGCTCACGACCATCGCGAACGTCAAAGGAATCGATCTCACCGAAGCCGTTCGGAAAAAATACGGTGCCGGCTGTCCTGGGTGCGGCCAATACATTTGCGTCTGTCCCGACTCGGAAAAACCATAAAACGCCCTCAATATTATTAATTAATATTGGGCAAATATAGAATAAAAGGATTTGATTGTGATTTCAGTTCGTCATTCGTTTGGAGTCGGTTTTTGCGCACTTTTTCTATCTTTTCTGTGGGGAACCTGTGCATTGTTCGCGGCCGAAATGCTTGACGAAAATAACGTTCAAATTTCATTTGGAATACGTACAAATTCCGAAAATCCCGCACAAACCGTCACTTCCGGACTCTGGAAACCCGGACGGTGGATTCCTGTACGAATAGGCTTCAAGAAGTCGGACCCGCAGCAAGAAAACGAACGTTTTTCAGGTAAAATTGTACTGGAAACATTCGATCCGGATGGAACTCCCGTGCTTCAGGAACGCGAAATCGACGGGACCCTTCCGGAAAGCGTCGAAATGTGCGCGAGGCTCGGACGTACAACCGCGTCGTACCAGCTGAAAATATTGCGGCGGCAAAATGACGGATTATCGCTCATTTTTCAAACTTCCGGAACTCTGACGGGCGCGATGGAGGAACCGAAAGGGCTGATTCTCGTCGTTGGAAAGACTCTGGCGGGTGTGGATGCGGGAATTTCACAGATGACGTGCGCGGGTGAATTTCGTCCAAGAACCATACATCTGAATCGGCCGCAGGACCTTCCGAAGAATTTGGCCGCCTGGGAACTCATCGACACCGTGGTGGTTACGAGCGACGATGCGGACGTTTTTCAGGCTTGGACGTCCGACGAAATTGCGCGTCTTGCAGAATGGGTCCGGCGGGGCGGCTCTCTGGTATTAAGTATCGGAAAGAATGCCGAAACATTCGTGCAAAATTCAGATTGGAGTCCGTTTTGGCCTGGAACTTTGGAAAAAGCGATTCCGATTCGAGAAACGTCCGCGATGGAACTCTTTGCGCAGTCGCCGATTCCCGTGACGCTTCTCGGAGTTACAGAAAAGCATCGGATCTTCGTTTCGAAATTTACGAATCTTGCGCCGGAAATTCAGGTTCGTGCGTCGCAATTCGACCTTCCGCTGGTGCTTCGGCGTCGAATGGGGTTGGGTCAGGTAAATTGGGTAACTTTTGACCTCGATCATCCTGCGCTGACGAGTTGGGGGGGGCGCGGGAATTTTCTTTCCGCACTTCTGGAATTTTCCCTGTACAATCCGGATTCGGAGGAGGCGGTTCATCGCGGACTTCATAGCGGTTATAACGATATGGCGGGTCAGTTGCGCAGCGCGCTCGACGATTTTGTCGGCATCCGTTCCATCTCGTTCGGCGTTCTCGTTTTATTTTTTCTTTTGTACCTCGCGCTCATCGGTCCCGGGTGTTGGTTTCTGTGCAAAAAACTCCCAAAAGGCGGCGAGGCGGCTTCTTGGGTCGTTTTTTGCTTGACGGTTGCGGGGGGCTGTGCGATTCTTTCTCACATCGCGAATTCCGGGACGGACGGCATCCGTTTCAATCGTGTACGTGTTGTGGATTTTGTACAGGAAACAAATTTTGTGCGCGAACAAGCGTGGGGGAATGTTTGGTCGCCGGACGCATCCCGTCTGACGCTTGCGCTCGCTCCGTTTTCAATTGCGGATTGGGACGCGGCGAGTGCGGCGAGTGCGACGGGCGAAACGAATGCAACGAGCAAAATAAATGTAACGAAACAAAAAAACGAAAAAATTCCCCCCAACAAGACGTTAAACTTTTCGCAGAGTGCGTATATTACGTGGTTTGGTTTGCCTGGTTCTTATTTGGGCGGGATGGATTCGCGTGTTTCTTCTGTCGCCGATGGGATTTCAAGGAAGGAAACCGCTTGCAGAATGGAGGAGACGCGTTTCGAGAATATTCCGTTTTTTGCGCGTTCAACCCGCAGTTTTTGCGCCCAGCGCTGCGTGCAGCTTTCGCCGGAGACGTTTCCTCAGTTTGGAAAATTGCACAACAATCAGTACTCGCGCGTTTTGGGCGAGATTCGGAATCCGTTTTCCGTTCCGCTCGTTCACTGTCTGCTTTTTTACGGGGAATGGGCGTATGAAATCGGTCGGCTTGAACCGGGGCAGACGTTTCGTATTGATGAAACAACGTCGTATTTGGGGGCCGCGTCGCTTTTGGTCGATGCGGATTATGTGGAGGATCGATCCATCAAATCGAGTGTGGGGCTTCGTCGTGTGAATCGTCCGTACGATCGAACGTCGCGCGACCCGGAATACATTTTGCGGAATATGTTGTTTTTCAGCAAAACGGGAGGGCGTTCCTATACGGGACAGCAAAATCGGTACCAATACTTTCTTGACGGTTCTGCGCTTTTGACCTGCGAGACGGCCATATTTTATGGTGTGGCGGAACCTGCTGAAAAGACGGACGTTTTTCAAATTCAGGATGCCGTGACGCACTCGCCGCTCGCGCTCAAGAATCCGGACGACAAAAACGTTCAGATCGTTCGGGGATTTATTCCTGTTGAGGTGATGAAAAAGGATGGAAAGAATGATGAGAAGGATCCGGAATCGATGAAAGAAAATCGATAAAATTTAAACAATAAAGAATGATGGGCAAAATAGATCGATAAAAGAAAATCGATAAAGCAGAATCGATGAGATGGGGTCGATAAAACAGAATCGATGAACACTGGCTGATAGGAACGTGCTGATTCAACAGCGCAAAAAAGAAGGGTTTTTATGATACAGACGCACGATCTGACGAAAGTTTACGGAAATTTGCACGCGATTGATTCGCTCGATATTTCGTTGGGGGAACGCGATGTTTTCGGGTTCATCGGACCAAACGGAGCTGGAAAAACCACCACGATGAAGATTCTGACGACGCTTCTGGAACCCAGTTGGGGGGAAGCGTCCGTCTGTGGTTATTCGATTTATACGCATGCAGCCGAGTTGAGGCGCGTCATCGGGTATATGCCGGACTTTTTCGGTGTGTATGAGGACATGCAGGTGATTGAATATCTGGAGTTTTTTGCCGCAGCGTACCGAATTCGAGGGGAAAAACGGAAAAAAAGATGCGACGAAATGCTGGAACTCGTCGATTTGGGGTACAAACGCAACGCACTTGTAACGAGTTTGTCGCGCGGAATGACGCAGCGTCTCGGTTTGGCGCGCGTTTTACTGCACGATCCGCTGGTTTTACTGCTGGATGAGCCTGCGAGCGGACTCGACCCGCGTGCAAGAATCGAAATTCGAACACTATTGAAAGAACTGGGAAAAATGGGAAAAACCATTATGGTTTCGAGTCACATTTTGCCGGAACTCGCGGACGTCTGCAACAAAATCGGAATTATTGAGCGCGGAAAGCTGCTTGTGAATGCAAATGTTGAAGAGGTTTTGCGTCAGGTGCGGCGAGCGGGACGAATTTACGTAACACTAGCGGAAGCACAGACTTGCGACGATTTTAAACAGCGTCCTGCGGAGGGTGCAGCTCGCCTGGCGGAGTCGCTTGATATCGTGGCGTCGGTAGAAATTACGGATGGAACCCATTTTTCCGTTCAGCTTTCAGAGGGAATTGAGGATTATAGTGAGATTCCCGCGGTTTTAGCGTCCGCCGGTGTGCGGTTTTTGTCGATTCATGAAGAGGAAATCAATCTCGAGACGGCATTTATGATGCTTACGAAAGGAATTACGTCCTGAATTCCGCTGAAATCCGCAAAAAACAAAAAAAACAGAAAAAATCGTGAAATTTATAAAATTTATGGAAATTTTGAGACTTTTTCTTCGAAGCGCTTGTAATTTTCTGCAAAATCGTGTACAATGAAAGAAATTCCTTTTCGTAATAGTTTATCGTACGTTTAATATCCTTCTGGAGTTTCCCACTATGGCGGCTGAAAATGAATATCAGGTTGTGGCGCGGCGCTACCGACCCCAAAATTTTTCGGAACTCATCGGTCAGCAGCACATCGCGCAGGCGCTTGCGAACGCGATTCAAAGCAATCGAATCGGGCACGCCTACCTCTTTACGGGTGCGCGAGGCGTTGGGAAGACGTCGTCCGCCCGAATATTCGCGAAATCATTGAATTGCGTACATGGTCCAACCGTCACGCCCTGTAACGTTTGCGAAATCTGTCAGGGAATTGCGCAAGGGGAAGATTTAGACGTTTTGGAAATCGACGGCGCCAGCAATCGAGGAATCGATCAAATTCGGACCCTCATTCAAAACGTCAGTGTGCGGCCAGTGCGCGCCCGGTTCAAAATTTACATCATTGATGAAGTTCACATGCTGACGAACGAGGCGTTTAATGCTTTGTTGAAGACGCTTGAGGAACCTCCGGAACATGTGAAATTCATCTTTTGCACGACCGAGGTGAATAAGATTCCGATTACGATTCTGTCGCGGTGTCAGCGATTTGATTTTGCGGGAATTCAGACTTCTGAAATTGCGGATCGTCTTCAGAAAATTGTGGCGAATGAGGGACTTTCTGCGGAGCCGGAAGCGATTGCGCTGCTTGCGCGGCGTGCAAACGGTTCGATGCGTGACGGTCAGTCGCTTTTGGAACAATTGCTGGCGTATGCTTCCGGAACCATTACGCTTCACGATGTTCATCAGCTTCTCGGAACGGCCGGAAACGATGTTTTAGTCGCAATTTTACGAAATATTTCAAAGAATGAACCCGCCGAAATCCTTCGAACGCTGGATGCGATGATTCAGCAGGGAACCGACCCAGGTCTGATTCTAGAACAAATATTCGGCTGCTTGCGGGATTTTATGGCGATTCTGGCGGGATGCGGAAGTGAGAGTTTCCTGTTTTTACCGGTCGAGATGGAACGAGAAGCGCGTTTGATGGCGGAGGATCTTGGTTTGGACCTGATTCTGGCCGGAATGCAGATCATCGACCACACGCTTGCGCGCATGAAGGTTAGTACGCAGGGACGGCTTTTGGTCGAAATGGCGTTTGTACGGCTTTGCTCGCTCGAAGATTACATGAATTTAGGGGATTTTGTCGAAAAAAACGAATCGAAAGCAAAATTCCCGGACCCTACAGTGACGCAGCAGCAGGCGCTTCCGTCCGCTGAACGTACTGCGTCTCAACCGATTTCGGAAGCACACTCCGCCGTGAATCCCGTTTCCTCCCCGATTCCGACACAAAATCCGACACAAAATCCGACACAAAATCCGACACAAAATCCGACACAAAATCCGACACAAAATCTACAGCAAAAATTTGAGCAAAATTCAAAATCCGATTTAATCCAAAACACACCACAAAATCCACCACAGAATCCGGTTCAAAATTCAATCCAATCCCCTGTTTCCAGCGTGACGAACGAAACGAAGGTTTTTGTCCCGTCCCAGACGGTTGTTTCCGCGCCTGTTTCTGCGAAACCCCCTGTATTTCCGTTAGAATCCCGTCATTTTACGGAGGAACTGCGGTCGAACGACTCGGCGGCGTCCTCTGTTTCTGCGACAAACCCCGTTCCTTCGGCGTCAGAAGCTCCTTCGACCTCAGAACCCTCCTCGACCTCAGAACCCTCCTCGTCGTCAGAACCCTCCTCGGAGGATCGTTTTTCGACGCAAAAAGAGACTGCGGTTTCCGAAAACACGTTGGAAAGCACGTCGAAAAACACGTCGGAAAGTCCTTCGAAAAGCGTATCGGAAAGCATTCCGCCCGCAGGGAAAATTGCGGCGCAGAAGTTGGAAGAGACGCAGACACACGCGCAAAACAATAATGTGCAAAAACCAATCAGAACGGAGCGTCCGGAAAATGCGTGGAGTGACGAATCGGAAGGTTTCGTTCCTGGGGACGTTTTTTCCGCATTTCCTCACGAAGGGGCGGGTTCAGCCGGGGCTGTTGGGTCTGCTGGAGGTGGCGGGGGTCGTACACAGACGGACGGTTCGAATTTTGCACAAGAAATTTCGTCGTCTGGAGATTTCAATGCAAAGCGGATTTTGGAGGTTTTTTTGCAGGTCCTCGATGGTTTTCCAACCGCGATGGATCTTATGCGGGCCGTCGAAAATATTGAGTGGAACGAGGAATTCAAACAGTTGAGAATTACGTATCCGGCTCGATGTGAATTTTCGTTGCAGCAATTTCAAAAGAATGCTTCCGATGTGGATAAAATGGCGGTGGAATTGCGTCAGGCGCTGAATCTTTCGGAACTTCATCTGGATTTTTTCGTTTCTGCGAGTGAAACCGAGTCGAAAGAGGAAGGGATGCGCAGAATTTACAGCAACCCGTTGATTCAGGCGGGTGAGGAACTGTTCGGCGGAATTATTCGACGGATTGAGGTTGCTGCGCCGAAAGAAAAAAACGAGACGGCAAACGACCAATAAAACGTATATTTTCAACAAAGAATTCAGCGAAATTTAAATTTAATCAAA
>CAYTLK010000105.1:0-13053 GCA_964438515.1 uncultured Planctomycetaceae bacterium | reverse complement strand
ATTTTGAAAATTTCGTTCGTGGAGCTGTTCCAGCGTCCGGCCGTACCCGCAGCCGACGTCGAGAATTTGCGCCGATTGAGGGACCCATTTTTCAAAAAGTTCGATCTGAAAATCCGTTGTAAATTCTTTTTTCTCCGCAACGGAATTCCAATATTCTTGTTGATTTTGCATATAATCCGTCTTTAATTCCTCATTGATTCAATTATTATTCAAAAATAACGTTCCACGAGACGTTGGGATTGAAATTTGTTTGATTTTTTGTGTCGGAAATGGTTTTTCGTTCGGAAATTTTTGCGTTTTTTGAAGGAAAAACGCGCAGACGCACACGCACTTCCGGACCGTTTTGTTCCGCAGAAAGCACCTCCGCCCCATCCGCTTGTGCCGTTTTCAGATGCAGCTTCGACTCCTCAGGAACGTAAATTCGCAGCTCGTATTCCGAATTTTCAGGAACCCGACTTACGGCGGAGAGTGTACGTTTTTCGTAGTTCCACGTTTCGTGTTCGACTTCGAGAATCGGACTCGCGACGTGGCGGGACGTCGAAACCAGCACCGGCGAGGTGCGCACCTCACGAACGTGCAGAATCCGACAGTCGGCTGCTGGAACCTTCAGACGCAACTCATTTTCCGCCAGAGGAAGGAATTTGTCGTTCCAAAAATCAAAAACTGCGTACTTTACGCCGGACCGCAGACCGAGATACGCAAAATCACCGCCGATTTCCGCCTCATTTTCGGCTTTTTCGGCTTCATTTCCAGCTTCGATTTCATCATCCCAGTTGAAAAACGCCAGTACGTCGCGCTGCGGAACGATTTCCGTGTGGTTCGGCTCGCCCTCAAACTCGGCGTCTTGCGACAGAATCCACATGCGCGCAAGCGGCGACTCAAAAAGGTCGATGGGACGCACGTTCGTTCGTCCGTGATTCGGAATCGTCTTTCGAATCACCTCAACCCGTTCGTCGGAAAGCGTCGGGAGCCAGTCGCCGAACGCGTACAACTGACCGGAAATCGCACACCAACTCGCAATCGTACGTGCGTGTGCAAGCGGAATTGAATCCCGTACGTAAACAGGATCCGGATCGTTCCACCAGATGCGTCCATTGTAAAAGTAACGCGATGTTCCGCGATCTGGTCCAACACGAATTCCTTTCCACGACGAATTATTATCGGGTCCGATACGCATCGCATCAAGGAGTCCGTACGATGCGCCCAGCGTCCGCATGTTCTGCGACGCAACGCACCCCATCAGGAACGCATCGCCTCCGGCAGATTCTCGCACTAGATTCAAACCACTCCGATACGCCTGCACGTTCGTGACGTTCGAGTCGCAGAACGTCTGCTTTCCGATATCGTCCGGCTTGTAGGCGTCATTAATGTACAGAATTTGAATTGCGAGTCCCGTCCACAAACCATCGATTTTGAAGTACTTTGCGCCCCATTTTTCCGAGATTTGACGAACTTCCTCCGCGACGAACGCTCGGGTTTTTGGATTCGTAAGATCCATACAGGTTCCGCCCCAAAAAGCTTCGTAAGGAGCGCCCTTCTTTTCGTCGATTTTGTATGGACGCTCGTTTTTCTCGCCCGGCGGAGGCCAATCGATCGCACTTTTGACGAAAAAGTCCGTTTTATCGGCAAAAAAAGGATCGTCGGAACTTCCTCCAAAGGGTAAAATCCACAAACCACCGACGAGCCCCGCCTGATTTAACGTCTGAAACGTCGGAGCGAGACCCTCCGCGTACCCGCCGCAGGGGTGAGGCTGCGTGAAATTTTTGTTCTCACCCATTTTCGTCTCGCCGCTCTGCCAGTGCGAGTCGATCTGGAAAAAATCCATTCCCCACGGAACCAGCTTTTCAGCGGCCGACTGCGCAAAAATCGGAACCTGCTTTGCGCTGCAAGCTCCGCCGAATTCGTTTGAATACCACGTACAAAAACCAACAGGCGCATGTTTTAACTGAATATTGTACTGGAACGCGATTCGATTTGCGTACGCTTCCAGACCGAGACGGGCGTCGTTGAACGCTCCTACGGCAAAAATGTCGCCTTTGTAACACTTTCCCGCCGACATTGGAAGCCGTCCGAACTCTTCGAACGCATGAATTTCGACGGATTTTGCATCATTTTCGGCAGTCGAGACCTCCGGATTCTTAGAATCATCGGAAAAACCGCTTTGTACGATTCCGCTTCCAACTTCTGACGTAACCCACGCCGCCACAACACCTTTTCGAGTCTGCGGCTCCGCAAGAGCCAGAAACATGTAACTGCCGGAATGCGCGTCCACATCCGTCAGTCCCGCCGTTCCGAGCGCCCGAAGGTTCGATGCGGATGAAAGCGTTCCGTTTTTCAAAAGATGTAGATTGGGGATGTTGGAAGTTGTGCGAAATTCATAGACGGGTTCTTTTCCTTTGTACTGATATTCCCATTGGAAAAAGAGGAATGGAAACTGAATGTTTTTCTCAATCCAGACGTGAAGTGTCGCGTCGATTTCTTCAGGACCCCCGGCAACTTTTTCAAATTTCAGACTCTGCGCGTCCGTCTGAACCACATTTTTCGCTGAAATCTGTGCGGCCGCAAAATTTCCGAGCGACAGCGTGTGCGTCACCTCGTCGTATGTTGCAAATGTGGATGAAAATTCGATTTTTAAGGGTTCATTCTCCGCATGAGAAACCGGAATCCAAGCGAAACTGACGAGAAAAAGTCCCCAAACGCACAACAGAAAACGCGATACGATGTGCATAAAACCAATCCTTTTGAGAGAAATGGGGGAAGATCGGTGCATACCTTCCCCGCAATTTTCATACGTTTGAGATTAAACTCTGTCCAAACAACCCATCTTTTCAAGGAAGTTCTAGAAACATAATGTTTCAAAGGTCTTTTTCTCACCGCGGCGCAGTGTTTCCACCCTAAGGGGAGAAAACATGAGCGCTCCCGTACGATCGCTCGCGGTTATGGGGAAAGAACATTCTGAATGTTGTTTTCCCCAGTGACTCGCTCCCGGTCGTACCGGGTCAAAAACTTCTTAATATTGTGTTTTTAGACTTCCTTTTAGTTTTTAGGACGTCTTTCAGATGTCGTGATTTCCGGTTCCCGGCAGCGGAACGAGGTAGTGACCGTCAGCATCGGGCATCGTCGGCGGGTTTCCATCTGCAGTATACGCACTGGGAGCAAGATTCATTTTGGAATTCATGAGTTCGTCCCACGTAATGCGCTTTCCGGTGTAGCAGACTTCACGACCGAGAATCGCGAGCATCGTGCTGTACGCACCCGTCACGCCGTCATTACGGGCTTCAGCGTTTCGGATGGATTTGAACATGTATTTGTGTTCATTCGTGTACATGTCGCATCCGGGGCCGCGATACTTCCAAATGACGTTTCCAGCGGAATCCCAAAGGGTGTTTCCGAGAATGCTCGCATACCCCTTCGTTCCAACGATCTGGTCGCTCGTGTCGCTGAAGCAGCCGTTCTGCTGACGGCAGAAAGCGTGGCACTTAATCCCATTTTCCCACTCATACGTCACGCCCATCATGTCGTAAATATCGCCGTATGCAGGCTGTTCCACACGGACGGCGCGTCCTCCGACGCCCCATGCAGCGACCGGCGGTTTGTCGCCCATCACCCACATTGCTTTGTCGAGGGAGTGGACGTGCTGTTCCACGTTGAAGTCACCGGAGAGCCAGCAGAAATTGTACCAGTTTCGGTTCTGGAACATCATTTCCGTGTCGCCGGGTTCACGAGCGCGGGTCCAAAGTTTGCCGGTGAGGTACGTTTCCTGAACGGCACGGATTTCACCGATTTCGCCGTCCAGCACGCGCTGCATCGTTTCCTGTACCGGCGTATGATAGCGCCAGCAGAGGCCGCAAACCATCGTGAGGCCTTTGTCTTTTCCGATTCTCGCACTTTCAATGACGCTGCGCACACCTTCCGGGTCTACCGCAACGGGTTTCTCGAAGAAAACGTGCTTTCCAGCTTCAACCGCAGCGCGAAGGTGAATGGGACGATAGTGAGGCGTCGTGCAAAGCAGAACCACATCGCACTTTTCGATGACGGATTTGTAAGCGTCGAAACCCCAGAAAATGGAGTCATCCGTAATCGGAGCGCGATCTTCGTAAGCCTCCTTCATTCCGGCAGCACACGATTTTGCTTTTGCTTCATACAGGTCGCCGACCGCCACAATTTGCGTGTTGGGGTCTGCGTCCAGCGCATTGTGAGCGGCACCCGTTCCGCGTCCGCCGCAGCCGACGAGACCGACTTTAATGATGTCGGAACCTTCAGCATGTGCGGAACGTGCGATTGAAAGTGTGCTTGCAGCAATACCGACGACGGCACTCTGTTTCACAAAATTACGGCGGGAAATCAACATAACATTCTCCTTGAAAGAAAATTATTGTAAACTAAAATCACATATGATTCTGTATTATAGCACCCGGCGCAATCGTTTGCAAGGGATTCCCCGCCAGAAATGTAAAATTTTTTTATTTTTTTCAAAAAATTTGAAAAATTTTTGGCGTGATTATTCCCATTCAGGCGTAGAAAGTCTCTGTTTCATGGGAGAAACGCACTTTCCTCCTCTTTTCCCCCCGATTTACAAAAAATTGGAATCTGTTAAAATTAATTGGAGTCATTTTGAGACGAACTCATAAGCGAGGGAGTGTGCTAGGAGTAAAATAGGGAAAATGCAAAAAATAAACAAAATATATACCCATCACACTTGAAATTTCAGGGAATCGTTATGAGTTTTTCGACCTCGGTTTCACGCGCGATTCACCCTAACGGGAGAATCTGGCTGCCCGTCAAGAATTTACGGTCGTGGTGAGAGGGGCTTTTTGCAAGCCGCCCCTCTCCCCAGACCCCTCACACGGAAAACTCCAAATATTTTAACTGATTTTTCAAGTGGATTCAGTATAAACGTTTTATATTTGATTTCACATTCAAATTTACATTCGAATTTACATTGAAAAAAGGATCGGTGTGCAAAATGGGTCTGATGGGGTTTCCTTTAAATAAAGGAAAAGGCGAAACTTTTCTGCGGTTTTCCCAGCTGAAAGTCTTCCTTATTGAAACGTACGTTGCGGGGACGGCTTACATCCCTGAAATGGAGACTCTGGAACCCAGGCTGAAACTGGAAGCAAGACTCCAAATGATTCGCGAGCCTTCCAATCCGTTTGACCCGCTGGCGATTCGGTTCCAAAACGAAGACGGCTGCAAAATCGGTTACGTTCCAAGGAGAAAAAACGAAATTCTCGCACATCTGATGGACGCCGGAAAATCGCTGTACGCGCTGATTTCCAAAAAAGAAAAAGACGGAGAATGGACTCAGATTTACGTACACATTTTCATGGAGGACTTTTAACCGTCTTTTTAATGGTCTTTTTTGAAAAAAGAAAGAAATTGTCGGTTTTTTTCTAAAATTTGATTTATGCCGCTTGACAAAAGCTGGAGCGGATCTATAATAGTATTACGTTTTTTGAATTTGTATTATAATCCCTCTCTTCTGAATCGAGTGATGAAGATGAAACGTCCCGCCGTCCGCAGAAAATCCGTTTTTCCATCCGTACAGAAAATCGCGGGTTTCACGCTCGTCGAACTTTTGGTCGTCATCGCAATCCTCGGAATGCTTGTCGGTCTCCTGCTTCCTGCCGTTCAGCAGGCTCGCGAGGCGGCTCGGCGTATGATTTGTTCCAACAATATGCGTCAGGTTGGGGTTGCGATTCTGAATTATGAGAGTCAGAATCGTTATTTTCCGGGAATGGGTTCCTCCGTCACGGAAATGTGCGGCTTCTCGGTTCAGGCTAAAATTTTGCCGTACATGGAACAGGACGCGCTGAATCAGCTGATCGATTATACGGTTCCGCCCATGAGCGGGTCGAAAGGAAATATGAAACTGAATCCCGCACAGTCGAACGCCGCCTCGGTGCGAATTTCGTCGTATCTCTGCCCGACCGACGGCGAAAATCCGATGTATACTGAATATCAGCTGACGGGCGCCGGTGAGGGCGCAAGCCTCAACGGAACAAACTACATGGTGGTTGTGGGGTCCGGAAAAGGAACGAATTACGACATGCGGTATCCGACGGACGCTATTTTTTACTGCGAATCCAAAACGACCTTCGGAATGATTCATGACGGCGCGAGCAACACCCTTATGATTCTTGAATCGCTTCTCGGAAATCACATCGATTCGAACGAAAATCCAACGGTCGGCCGTCAGGTCGCAAACTCTTCGAGTCTTTCCGGAAAAGGAACGACCCCTGGTTTCGGCGGCGTCTCCGATCCGTCTTCCTCTCAGCTGCGCTCCTACGCAAGCGGCGCGTCGAGTTTTCAAGGAAATCGAGGCTGTTGCTGGCTTTTTGGCCGCTCACTCTTTACGGGTGTTGTAACTTCCCTCCCTCCGAACCCCGGTTTTTGCGACGTGACGGGTTCCAGCTCGCAGCAGATGGGGTTTTATTACGCTCGAAGCGCGCATTCCGGAGGCGCAAACGGAATGATGGCCGATGGTTCCTGCAGGTTCGTTCCGAACTCCGTGGATGAAGACGCTTTCCGCGCGATGGGTTCGAGAAACGGTCGTGAAAACGAAACGGGAGACACACAATGAATCCAATGACGCAAAAACAGACGCAAAAACAGACGCAAAAGCCGTCGCAAAAACAGAAACAGGCGCAAAATCGCAGAGACTTTTGCAGAATGCTGTTCTTTCTGACGCTGGGTTCCGGCGGGGCTTTTTCGTCCGGCTGCGGAAGGAACGAAAATTCAGAACAAATATCAGTTCCGAAATTAGAACAAAATTCAAAGTATAGCGTCCCGAATGCGATTTTGTGCGACGGGGCGGGCTGCATGCGTCTGGCGGTCTATTTGAACTGCGCGTCGCGCGTCGCCGGAGTTGAATCCATCGAAAAAGACGATTCCCAAACGGTTCCGTACCGCATCGCACACCCGGAATTACGGACTTTGCCGATCATCGGAGAGAGTCACGGCCGGGAAAATGTGGAAGCCGTTCTGACGCTGAACCCTCGTCCCGAAATTATTTTACGTACAAAAAACACCGGAGCGGGAATGGACCCGAAACTCCTGGAATCTCGTACTGGAATCCGTGTTTTGGAGGTTCCGTACGGTGATTTGGGGAAAAATCGGGAAACTTTTTACTCCTCCCTGCGATTGCTCGGAAAGGAACTCGGCGTCTCGGAGCGCGCGGAAGCCGTCATTGAGTTTTTCGAAAAGAGTATCGCTGAACTGGAACGCCGCTGCGCAAAAACCAGCGAGAAAAATCGTCCTTCGGTGTTTTTGGGCGGACTTTCCTACCGCGGCGCGCACGGTTTCAACTCCACGTCGGCATTTTATCCCCCGTTTGAATGGACGCACGCACGAAATGCGGCGGAAACGAACGACTCCATTCCGACTCCGCAGATGATGGTGACGCGCGAACAGATTCTGGCTTGGAATCCTGAAACGATCTTTGTTGATTTTGGTACATTCGGTTTAGAAAATCGCAACGGTCTTGAAGAGCTTTCAGAGGACCCGATTTACAGGAACTTGGAGGCGGTGAAAAACGGTCGGGTTTTCGCGCTTTATCCCAATGCGTCGTACAATTCCAATTTCGAGGCGCGTCTTGCAAATGCGTGGTTCATCGGAAAAACATTGCATCCGGAAGCGTTTTCGGATGTGGATTTTGACGCCAAAATTCGGGAGATTTTTCGATTTTTGACGGGTTCCGACGTTTTAAATGAAGCCGCCGACTTTCTGAAAGATGGAGTGTTTCGACCCGTAAAACCAGGAGTGAAACCATGATTTCGGTTCCTTCCGACGCGCAAAAGTCCCTGAAATACGGACGTTTTCGATTTTTGTGGGTTTTAATCACTGCGGCACTCCTTCCGTTCATTTTCCTCGCATGTATTTTGACGGGTGCAGTGAAAATCGACCTTTGGAATCTCGACGCAACGGCCCGAACGATTTTGTTCCAATCCCGCATTCCTCAAGCACTTACGGCGATGCTGGCGGGTGCCGGTCTGTCCGCGACGGGGGCGGCGATGCAGGCGGTTCTTCGAAATCCCTTAAGTTCCCCGTTCACGCTGGGCGTTTCGAGCGCCGCCGCATTCGGCGCCGCACTGACGGTGGTGCTTGGCGGAGCCGCAGTTTCCCTCTTTTCGCTCACGCTCGGCGCGTTTGCGAGCGCGTTCGCCGCCGTCCTTTTGATTCTCGTACTTTCAGCAAGTCGCCGCGTTCAACCCGAAACGATTCTATTGATCGGCGTGGCGCTCAGCGCGTTTTACTCGGCCGGAATCATGCTTTTGCAGTACATTGCGGACGAACAGCAGCTTGCGTCCATCGTTTATTGGTCGTTCGGCGACACTCAGCGCGGAACGCGGCCCGCCATCGGAGTTCTTTCGATTTTTGTTCCACTTTCATCCATCTGGTTTTTTCGTCAAAGCTGGAATTTTAACGCGCTTTCTCTCGGAGAGGAAACGGCCTGCGGATTGGGAGTGCGCACGCGTTTCGTACGTTTGGCGGTGATGATTTTGGGGTCGCTTCTGACGGCGCTTCTGACGGCGTCGCTCGGAATCATCGGTTTCGTCGGTCTCGTCGTGCCGCATTTGTGCCGTCTCGTCGTTGGTGAGGACTATCGATTTGTGATTCCCATGTCGTTTTTTGCCGGAGCCGCGCTGCTGCTCGTTTCCGACACGGCCGCAAGGCTGATTTTGGCGCCGAGACTCCTTCCCGTTTCGATTCTGACGGCGTTTATCGGCGCGCCGATGTTCCTATTTATGCTGGTTCGCCGCGCGAATTATGGAGGGTCCAACTCATGATTTCGTTTAAAATTTCGAACTGTTTTCAAACAGCAGAAAATGTTCTGGACGTTCAAAATCTTTCATTTTGGTACAAAAATACTGAAATATTGCACAAAATTTCTTTTCAGGTTCCGCAAAAGACGGTCTTTGCGATTCTCGGACCCAACGGATCGGGAAAAACGACGCTTTTACGCTGTTTGAATCGTCTTTTGACGCCCTCTTCCGGTTCCGTTCGGCTTGAAAACTGTGATTTGTGGAACATGCGGCCCGGCGAGCGTGCAAAATACGTCGCGTATGCGCCTCAACGGACGGCGGTCAGCGGTTTGAGCGTTTTCGATTCGGTCTTGCTGGGACGGCTCCCGCATCGGCGCTGGAATTCTGCAACTCTTGATGCGAAAAAGACTTGGGAAGTTTTGGAACGTTTGAATCTTACAGAAAAAGCGTCTCGAACGCTCGACACGCTCAGCGGCGGCGAGCTGCAGAAGGTTCAAATGGCGCGCGTCCTCGTGCAGGAACCGAAGTTGATTTTGCTGGACGAGCCGACGAGCGCGCTGGATTGGAAAAATCGGGCGGAAATTCTGACGTTGCTGGAAGAAATCGTACAAAAAGATGGAGTGAGTGTGATTTTAACGATTCACGACATAAATGACGCGCTTGCGCACGCGCATCGGCTTCTTCTTTTACATCGTGGAGAAATTGTGACGCAGACGACTCCTTCAACGGTTTCGAATGCGGAACTTTCCGAGGTTTACGGTCTCCCTGTGCAGCTTCACGACCTTCGCGGGCGCCGCGTTGCGCTCTCGATATAACGCATTCCCCCCGATATTTTCCCAAAAATGAATCTCTGGAATTCCGTACTTCCAAGACTCGCTTCCAGGACTCACGATTCTTTTAGCTCAAAAATGTATTGAACGATACTTCCGAAGCCGCAGAAAGCGTTACGGAATCGTTACGGGGTTCCCGTCCGCGCGGTTTCCAAGGTTCGAATGCGTCTCCGCATCAATGGAGTACGAAATTCTCTGGACCGATCCGTCCGCCAAAACCATCCCAAACGTTCCCGCATGCGGACTGCCGAAATTGTAGTTTCCCGAATATCCCGTCCGGTCCTGCATCGGAAGCGAACTGCTGTGCGTTCGGCGCTGATTGTCGTCGTCGGCACCGTAATACATCCCCTCATTGTCGGTCGGCGCGTTTTCGAGTTCGTAATACGTGGGATTGCAGTACTTTTCGCCAATCAAATACGTGTTGGAAAGCCCGTCGCGAATCATACTGTCGGAAACCTCGCTTCTGCGGTAAATGACGCCGGTCTCCTTCTGTTCTTCCCACGTTTTGTTTTTGGTTTTCGTGACGCCTTCTTCCATCGAAGTCGGATCGCGCAGGGTCGTCTGCGTGACGTTCGAGGAACTTCCGTGATTGCATGCGTAATCGCTCCGCGCCACAGAAAGGACCGTCCCCGTCGAATTCTGCGCCTGCGAAATGCACATGTTTCCGCTGGTCGTCGGATACACTTTACACGCCCGCCGCGACGGACACGTAAACGTCGGCAGAGGCGTTCCTAAACAGACGTCCGCCCCCTCTTTCTGCGACGACGTCACACTGTCCGGCTGACCGTCGGCCCCGGAACTGAACAGCGCGTTCTGTTCGATGAACGGTAAAAGCTGGTAGCACCACGACCCCGGCTGATCGATTCCAAACCCACGGTCCGGGTCGCCGCAAAAGATCCAAAACCATCCGCCCGACTCGAACTTTCGACTGGTCGAGAGACAGTTCTGCGACGCCAATCCGAGCTGTTTCAAGTTATTTCCGCACTGCATTTGCCGCGCCGCCTCACGCGCCTGCTGGACGGCCGGAAGCAGCAGCCCCACGAGCATTCCAATAATCGCAATGACGACCAACAATTCAACGAGTGTAAACGCATTCTGTCGTTTCATCGTTTTCTCTCCCCAATCCTTTGAAAAACATTTTCCCCAAACGTCCCTGTTCTTATTTTTTCGTTCGTTTCATGGCCCAAATACTCATTCCTCCCAGCAGCAGAAGGATCCAAGATGCGGGTTCCGGCGTAGCGTTTGCATCGCGCGTGAGACCCAAAACGAGGGAATTTCCATCGACGTAAAGGTCGTAACTCAAACCCGGAAGCATGTCCGTTATATTAATGTCCGAAAAACTGGCTTTCGTTCCCGAAAGTGTGCGTTCTGCCGTAAAGAGCGTGATTTCGTAATCGTCGATGTTGTTGGAAATCATCGTTTCGAGGCCCGTAATGTCGATGTCGAGCGTCCCGCCGAGCGTCAGAGTTCCGTTCGAAGCGGTGTCCGTCACGTTTTCCGATGCTGCGTGTTTTCGTACGAAAATCTGATCGTAAGAGATCGAACCGTCCTCCGTAATTTGCACGTCGAACTGGATGGAACCCGACGTGAGCGTCATTCCGCCGTAAACGTTCATCGTTCCGATTTCATGAAGGTCCAAATACGAATTCAGCGTCGCGGCCGTCATCGAGGAAGAAAGACCGGAAAGGTCGTAAATCTCAATGTCCGCGCCCTTATTTTCAAGCATTCGAACGGCACCGTGCGTGGAATTGTTGTTGTTTCCCCACGTTCCGACCGCCAGTGTGCCGGATGTGAAATTCGTAACGGGATTCACTGCACGGCCGTAACCGATCGTCACTTCTTTTGCGTACCAAGCGCCGCCGTTAAGTTGGATTTGGTTGGGCGTTCCGGAAGCACGCGTCCATAAAGCCGCAAGAGGTGTGACGAACGTTCCGCCTGCGAGATTCAGCGTTGCCGTTCCGCCGCTGGCGTGTCCCAGCGATAAACTTCCAAAGTTTGCGAACGAATTTCCCTGCATGGAAAAGGTTCCTTTTCCGCCTTCACCCACAATCATTCCGTATGCGGAATTCGCCGTTGCGGTTCCCGAAAGGTTCAGAGTTCCGTTTCCAGTGGCTGCGTAACCGAGATTGAGCCAGCGAGCGGACGTGACGCTTCCGCCGGAAATGTTCCACGTGCTCGTTCCGACTTTCCCGATGAAAATGTTGGTCATATTGTCCGTCGTTTTGACCGTTCCCGTCGTTTGCGTGACGTTTACGACGGCACTGGCGACCGTTGCGAGTCCCATCCCTTTGGCGGCGAAATCGTTCGCAAAAGTAACCGTGCTCGTCGTGTTTGCGGCGGCCCCGGCGTCAAACTGTCCGTTCACCGTCATCGACTGTTTCGCTTCGAAGTTTCCCGCAGCATTTACGCCGACCGAGATGGAACCGTTTTTCACGAGGGTGGTGTTCGACGCATTCAAAACATCGCTTGCGAGCGAGCCGTAGATGTTCCACGAGGCGTTACTGAGTCCCGCCAGAGTCGTGACGCTGAGCGCCTGTCCCGCCGCAATTTCGACGGTCCCGCCCGCCGCATGAAACAGCGTGATTGAAGTTCCGGCCGCCGCGGAGGAAACGGTCATTTTCGACCCGTCGAGTTTATCGATGTTTCCAGTTCCCGCCAGTTTCACCGAGTAATCGCTCGTGACGCTCGAATGAAGCTGAAGAATACCGCCGTCAGAAAGTTTCACCGTTCCGGTTCCGAGAGCGTTTGCGTTTGCTGCGCGCAAAAGACCGCTTTCGACGTTCCAAGTTCCGGTAAACGCAGCGTTATTTCCGTAAAGGATGAGGCGTGAGCCGTAAACCGTGACGCCAGAGGAGGATGTGATAGTGCTTTTGACGATGCGCACGGCCGAATCGTCGTTGATGAAACCGACGGACCCGGCGCCGGTGAGATTGGCGTTCATGTTGAACCAGACCGCTTTATTGTCGTAATCAAGCAGCATTTCGCCGTTCACGGACGCTGAACCGTTGAGCGTGTATCCGTCCTGAAAGCCCCACAGACAGAGCATCGCGTTTCCAACGACGAGATTGCTGAACGTAAATTCATTCACAATGACGCCGTTGTTTTTATTCCCGCTGTACGTTAATCTGGCGGCACCCGCCGTCGTTCCGGCGTCCTTGTATCCGAGGTAAAATTTTTCGCTGATACTCACGTTTTCCGTGAAACGCAGGTTCGGCGTCTGGTTCGTATACACGCTGAACTTTCCGCCTGTTGTGACGCCGCTCGTTCCGAATACATAGACGTTCGAGTCGGTCGGATCGGTAGAAATCTGCGGGAATTTCGACTTCCAGTCGCTGGAAGCAGCAAAAGTGCCGGACGTGTTGCTCCCAGTATAAACCAGTCCGTACGTTGCAGCAGAAACATACTTTAAGGAAGTTCTAAAAACCTCCGTTTTTGTTTCGTTTGGGAAAATTTCGTCA
>CAYTLK010000104.1:0-13277 GCA_964438515.1 uncultured Planctomycetaceae bacterium | reverse complement strand
TGACGCGGCAGTGGCGTGAAGGTTTCGTCTGCCCGTCGGTGGATGAAGTCTGAAAAACACAATACTAAAAGTTTTCCGGGAGAGGGGTCTGGGGGTCGCGAGCCGCGACTGGCGATAGTGCTACCGCACGAGTGACGCCCTCGTTGGGGCGAAATTGCGAGCCGTAAACGCTTTCAAAAAACCCCACTCCCCACGACCGAAACTTCTTTACGGGAGCGCTCTGTTTCCTCCCGTTAGGGTGGAAACACCGCCGCGTACGAAAAAAACCGTAAAACACAATTTGTGCTGTACGGTTTTCGTACTTATTTTGTGTTTTTTGAAAAACGTTTTGTTTTGTATGAAATTTACAACAGGAATAAAACACTCAGTATGTGGCAGACGCTTCCTCCGAGTACGAACAGGTGCCAGACGGGATGCATCCACGGCAAACGCTGGAGCGCGTAAAAGATGAATCCAACGGTGTACGAAATTCCGCCGGCGAGGAGGAGCCAGAATGCGACGGGGGAAAAGTAAGTCGTAACGACACTGTATTGGGAAATGATGAGCCAGCCCATTACGAGGTACAGGACGAGCGAAATCGGGTGCGCGACGCGGGGAAAGAAAATTTGGATTCCGATTCCCGTGCACGCGAGGAGCCAGATGGTCCAGCACATCCAGACTCCGATGGAGTGATAGAGGACGGACAGACAGAAGGCGGAGTAGCTTCCTGCAATCAGTATGAAAATGGCGGCGTGGTCGAACTGTTGAAGGCGTTCCTTCGTTTTTCCGGGCGGAAATGCGTGATACAGGGTGCTTACGCTGTACAGGAACGTAAGTGAGACTCCGAAAATCACGCCTCCGAGCATTGTGGGGAGGCGATCCGTACTTGTGGACCCCGCCGCTTCAATGGTGACGAGCACCAGAGCCGCAACGGAAAGAAGGACTCCGATTCCGTGAGAGACCGCATTTGCGATTTCTTCACCGAACGGTGCGGTGAACGGGGCTTTTTCGGCACAACTCATGATTTTTCTCCTTGAATCATTCAAATTTTATATCTTTAATAAATATTATACAATCTTTTCAGGAATTGCAACCCCTCTGGCATCGTTTTAACACAGATTTTACATTAGAACACAATTTTTACAAACGTTTTGAACTTTTTTACTTTTTTTCGAAAACAGCCCTTGAAAAGAAAACGTAGATGATATATAATAGGAATAATATTCATAATGTACATGAATCCAGAACTTCACGATTGAAATCGCCAGGAGAAAGAACCATGAAACAGAGTTTTACGCGCATTTTGCCGGTGTCGGCCGTGATTGCGGTTTTGATGATGGGGACTGTTTTTACAGCAAGTGCAAGCGCGCAGGGGCCTCCGCCTCCGCCGCGTCGTCGTCCGGTCATTGTGATTGAAGCCGTCCGTCCGGCTCCGCCTCCGCCGGAATACTATCAGCCCGCACCGCCTCCGCCGCCGCACCACCATCATCCCGCGCCTCCGCCGCAGTACTATCAGCCCGCGCCTCCTCCGCCGCCGCACCATCATCATCCCGCGCCTCCGCCGCAGTACTATCAGCCCGTACCGCCTCCTCCGCCGCAGTACTATCAGCCCGCGCCTCCTCCTCCGCCCGCTCCTTCTTGGGGCGCAATTATTGGCGGAATTATCGATCTTTCCATTCAGGAAAGCCGACGTCCGTAGCGTTCCGATAGGGGTTGCTTTTTGGCAGGAAATCGTTCAAGTTTCATTGGATGATTTCCTTTTTTATTGAAAACAAGAAGGAATAGGTAGAATGGAGAAGAAAAGTAGGCGCGGATGGGTTGTGTCTGTCTGTTGGGTGCTGCTGTGCGCGGGTGTGCTGAGTGCGAACGTTTGGGCGGAAGAACACGAACCCGTTTACGAGACCCGGCCGAGCGTAGATTTCGAAACGCGTGCGGGAATCGGAAACACTTTGGCGAAGCTGCGGGCGGGGGAAAGTGTGAACGTTGCGTACCTCGGCGGTTCCATCACGATGGCGGACGGCTGGCGTCCCAAAACAACGGCGCGGCTCCAAAAATCCTATCCCAATGCGAAAATTCACGAAATCCATGCGGCAATCAGCGGCACGGGGAGTTATTTGGGGATGTTTCGTCTCGGGCGCGACGTTCTGCAGCACAAGCCGGACCTTCTGTTCGTCGAGTTTGCGGTAAACGATGGGGGGGTTCCGCCGAATGAGGAATGGGCGCAGATGGAAAGCATCGTACGTCAAACTTGGGCGCAGAATCCCGAAACGGACATCGTGTTTGTGTATACGTTCTGTGTCGGATTTACGAAATGTGTACGAAATAAAGAGCTTCCGGTTTCTGCGAGTGCGATGGAGATGCTGGCGGACTTTTACGGAATTCCGTCCATTAATTTTATGAATCGTGTGGTTCAGCTTGAGTCGGAAGGAAAGCTGGTTTTTAAGCCGGATGATGGAGCGCAAGCGCAGGCGAAAATCGATGCGGGAGCGATGTTGTGGTCGAACGACGGAACGCACCCTTTGGATGCGGGTCACGAGCTGTATTTGACGGATATTGAGCGTGCGTTTGCGGCGATGAACGATCTTCCTCCCGTGAATCATGCGTCGAAACTCAAAACGAAATTCGTCGAAAATGTGCCGGAAAATCTGAATATGACGGATGTGACGCCCGAAATGTTGGAGGGAAATTGGAGAAAAGTTGAGCCGACGGAACCTTGTTTTGGATTTAGTCGTTTTCTCGACACGCTTTGGACGACGGACGAGCCGGGCGCAAAGCTGACGTTTCAGTTTCAGGGGTCCGAGGCGCAGATTTACGATGTGGTTGGACCCACGGCCGGTCAGTTTCGTGTGACGGCGGACGGTGCGGAACAGAAAAATCCGCTTTCGCGCTGTGACGCTTACTGCGTGAATTACTACAGTTTTCGAATTACGTCGAGTTTCATCGTTCAAGGACTCGACCCGACGCAGCGGCACACGGTGACGCTGGAACTTCTTCCGGCCCCCGTCGATCGAGCGGCTTTAGCGGATGGGGTGCGTGTGAAACCCGAAGAAACGAAATCTGAAAAATACGATGGTCGTTCGGTGTGGGTAGGAAAAATTCTGACAAAATAGGAAGCCCGTTACGACATTACGGGAAAGAGTCTTTCGGCTTCGGTTGCACGCGCGATTCACCCTGTCGGGAGAATCTGACTGCCCGTTACGTCGTGACGACCGTGGGGAAAAAACATTTTGAATGTTGTTTTTTCCCCAGTTACTCGCTCCCGGTCGTACCGGGTCAAAAACTTCTTGGTATTTTGTTTTTAGTGTTTTAAAAATATTGCGACGGCGCCGCCGTTTTCGGCCATCGGAAGGGAAAGCGTGTCGGTCGAACGAACTTTTCGTACGGTTTTAACGGTTGGACGGTACGCGCCGTCCGCTTCGGGTGCGTCGGTCCAAAGCGAAAGCTCGTATTCCGCGTCGGAATCAAGGAACGAAAGCGCAATTTCCGACGTGTGCGCCTCGGAACCGTTCGTGGCGCCGAGGAACCAAACGCCGTCCTTTGTTTTTCGTACAGTAACAATTCGCCGTCCGATTTCTGCATCGAGCACTTTCGTATCGACCCATTCCGATCCCACGGCGGCAAACCATTCTTTCTCGGAGCCGAAAGCGTTTCCGTGCGTATTTTTACGGATTCCCCACCCGCTTCGAATGACGTGCGACGGCGCGTAGAGCGTCACGAGGAGTGAAAGCTGGTGGCAGTTGGAACGATCGTGAAAGAACATTGAAGGCGTGAAGTCGAAAGGTCCCGCCATGCACCGCGTGAAGGGAAGAACCGTGTCGTGAAAAGCCGGATGATTTCCTTCCTGACCGCCGCCGCCTTCGACGTTCATCACGTTGGGAAATGTGCGTCCGGAACCGTCGGGGAGGTACGCGTCATGAATGCACAGCCAGAGATGATGACGTGCCGCCGTTTCCGCAAGACGACGCAGGTCGTTTGTGTCCTGAGCCGAACCGTAGGCGACGAAACCAGGTTTCAGACCCGCAAGACCCCATTTTTCGTACAGGGTGAAGAGTTCTTCAAGGTCGTGCGTTTTCAGCATTCTGTCATTAATATACAAGCAGATTCCGACGCCTTTGGATTTTCCGTACGCAACGAGTTCCTCGATGTTGATGTCGACGTACGTACTGGCGCGAAATCGTGGAAAGTACGGAACGAGTCCCTGCGCAACGCGAGTCGGATCCGGGTGGCAGTTCGAACGCCACGTGGGGTCGGACGCTTTGTCGGGGTTGTTTTTCGCCCATTCTTCACATTCGGCGTCGGAATAAACGTATTCGGTTCCGTACCATCCCCAGTCGATTTGGACGTATTTTATATTGTTTTCGGCCGCGAAATCCACCATGCTGAAAAGGTCGGATTTTCGAATCTGGCAGTTCATTTCGTTGCTGATCGTTTTTCCCGGTTTCACCCATGAAAATTCGGCGGCGTCGCACGGCGGGTTCAGATTGAAGACGAAATACCCATGTTCGGCCAAACGCGCTTCATTTTCCGCAAGCATCATCGCGCGCCACGGTGTAAAGACGATTTCAGACGCTTGTTTTTCCGGTTCCCAAGTCGTTTTGCGATACGTCGGCTGAACGGCTCCCGACGCGTTTTTCGTCCAGCGGAGACGCGGGAAATCGACTGCAAAAGCCTCAAGAAGGCAGAACACGCGGCCGTCCGAAAACTTTCCCGTCAGAGGGGGACAGGCGTCCTTAAAGTCTGCGTATTTTACCCCGTTTTCCGGAAATGTGCTTTCCGTTCCGGAGATTGGAAAAACGAGGACGTCATGCGGAACGCGAAATTCCGTCTTTTCGCCGGAAATACTGTGAATTTCGGCCGCATTTCGTCCGAGACGCAGGGCGAAACCTTCGTTACATACGCGAAATTCAAGTACCAAAACGCGTTTTGAGGCGTCTGCGAGTTCGATCGTCAAATCGTTGTGACAGTCGGGAACTTCTGCGTATTCCCCCCAAAAGGGGCGGTTTTTCGATTTAACTGTTTTTCGTTCCGTATTTCTAACTTCGAACGAGCCGAACGCTGGTTCAGAAATCAGGCCCAATTCGGACTTTCCGACCGCTTCCGAACCGTCGTAAGTGACGCTGTAAAAGGGGGTTCCGTTGGAAACGTCAAACGTCAGGACGATTTTGCCGTCTGGCGAGGTCACGATTTCCGCGGCTCGGGCGCCATTCGAAAAGAGGAAAGCTGAAAAAAGGAACGCGAGGAAGAATCCGATCGCGAGGCGGGATGGGTGTGAGCGCATAAAAACTCCTTAATGATATTTGTGCATTAATGTAATGAATCTTTCATCCGAAAAGACGGAGGTTACGACTCTATAGTTTACACGATTTGTACCGTCACTGCAAGGTCTGGGAAAAATTTTTTAAGATTTTTTGGAAATTTTGACATTTTTTTGCGTTAATATGGGTAAAATGAGTAAACATGCGTGGCGTGGAAACTTCTCTAATCGTTAAAGTTTATCAAGTCGTTAAATTTATTTCAATTATTACGACTGAATTAAATGGAATGACTGTAATTCTGTTCTGAATTTTCCGATGAAGAAATGGATACCATTAGAGAGGAAAATGATTTTCCGGATGGTTATTCAAGAACGAAATACAATTCCCGTATTTTGAATCACAGTTAGAAGGATTCGACACATGGAAGGATATTTGAGAAAAAGAATTTCGCTGTCATCATGGATGGTGGCGAGCATGCTTGCTTTGGGCATGAATGGAATAGTTGGACAGGAGTTGGTCGGTGCAACATACAACGATGCGCGAACAACGCTTTCCTCTGGAGTTTACGGAACCGCGGACCCAGCAACGGGCAACAGTCTGAAGCTTGACGTCACGCCGCAGCCTGGCGACTACGCGGATCCTGGAATGTCGCGTACTGAGGATTTGTATCAGTTTACTGGTACAAATTTCAACCTCGGTTCAGGCGGCGGAACGACCATTGTGGGTTGGAAAACCTCTTTCGGCACACGCGGAAAGGGCGACGATGTTACGATGTCACTCGTGGGCGGTACGAACATTTTCGACAATCAGGGGATTTACATCGGTTCCCGAAGTGGAGAGAACGGTCTGGGAGGCGACACCACGCTGAACATGCAGGGCGGAACGAATATCTTCACCCAGCGCGTCATTGTGGGAGGCGAAGGACAGAACAGTTCCTCCGTGCTGACGGGCAAATCGAACATCAACATTTCCGGCGGAGTGAACATTTTCACTTACGACAAAAAATTTGACTGGTCGCAGAAAGTCTCCGTTGCAGGAAAAACGTACAAAATCGCCGACTACATGGGCGGTTACTCCAAGTATCTCGGAAACGGATACACAGCGGGCACGGTTTCTGCGGCACCGGAATTCTGTTACGATTCCGTCAATGCGTACAACTACTACAACAACTATTACGGAGTCTTTTTCTCCGCGATGGCTGCGAAAGGTGCGGCCGGATCAGGCGCTGACGGCGGAAACACGCAGGGTGTGAATTTGAACATCTCTGGCGGCGTCAACATCTTCAACGTAGCGACCTACGTCGGAGGAGGTTACGACCTGAATCCTTACGGAAGCGTCAATACGAGTGCAGACGACAATGACGTTGTGTGGGGCGGTACGAACAACATCAACATCTCCGGCGGTTTCACGAACTTTGCGGCGCGAACCTATTTCGGAGCGGCTGGAAGCAGCACAACCGTCAATTTTACCGGACGCGGAACGACCTACCTCACGGGCGCCGTCATTTCCGAGGACATGGATAAAGCCCTCGCCGAAATCACACTCGACCCGTACGGCGAAGTCGAAAAGTACCAGAACAGTTACAACGGCGGAGACCTTCCTTACATCTTCTTCGGCGGAAAGGACATCACCGACCTCGATACAGTTTTGGCCCGCAACGGAAACATTCCTGAAATGGATTCCACAACGGTCGTAAACGTGAATGGTTTCAACAGCAACATGACGACTCTCGACGTTCAAACCACGGCTTTCTTCGGAGGTGCGGACGAACGATGGCTCGCTGGAGACCAGTACTACATTGATGCGGAAGGAAACGTCGCCTGGAACTTCGAGTACGGTGAAGAGGACGTGGAGTCCGTCGCTGGGACCGAGTACGAAGGAACCGTTGTTAAAGGCGGAAACGCAACGCGTGTCGATTCCGGCAAAGCGATTGTGAACCTCAATTCCGGTAAAATCCGTATTGGAAACGTCAACACGACCGAAATCGTTGCGACGAGAAACAAGGAAAACTGGAACTACAAGACGACCGAACCTTACGGTGTCGTGTACGAACCGCTCACCTACCAGAAGCGTTACGAACAGGTGCGCCTCATCGGTGCGGCTGCGGGTTCGACCTTCAACGCGAACGGCGGACGCCTTCAGTTTGATGTTTCGCTCCACCTCGACAATGCAGACGCGATTCAGGCCGCCGCAGAGAGCGGATACAGCGGATACTTCGTCGATATGCCGAACACCGTCACGGTGAACGGTCAAAACTACCTCACACTCGAAACGGGTATGATTGCGTTCGACTCCATCCACATTTCCTCTGCCGCAGACCTTACGCTTACGGGCATTGGAAACCTGTCGGCTCGTGCGGACGTCGCGGACGATTCCTTGACCGGACAGCATGAATTTTACACAAATACGATGTTTGTCGACACAACGGACGCTGCGTTCGACGAAACCGGAACAACGGTCCTGCTCGACCAGTCCTCCACCAATACCAATTCGACGTTTGAGAAAACGAAGTACGAGAAATGGTTCTACACCACCGAACTCCAGGACGTTTCTGAAACCTATGCCGCGAGCGAAGGTATTCAGACGAACCAGGTGCGGGCTTACGTGAAGACGAAGAGTCTTGACGAAGCGCTCATCGGAAACATGAAACGCAACAGCGACACCTTCCGTCAGGTCCTCCTCACGGGAAAAGGCTCCGCTTACGAACCGGTGTACGACGCATTGGAACAGATTATCGCAACCTCCGAAACGCGTGAAGACGCCCTGCAGAACTTCGACCAGCTCGTCGGTACTGCTTACGGAAACATGGCGGCCGCTCAGGTGCGGCGGATTTCGAGCTTCAACACCATGATGGCCGACCAGATTATCGCATCGGACGTTTGCCTCGACAACCTGCGCGGTCAGCGCTGCGGAAACTACGACGCTTGCGGAAACTGCAAAAGCTGGACCGCTTGGGGTAACTTCTACGCAGACGGCGGCCGCGTCGGAATCAACAACGACATTTCCGGTTACGATACGGACACCTACGGCGGTATGTTCGCCATCGATTGGAACAACTGCGAATCCTGTCACTTTGGAGTGTTCTTCAACTATGCGAAGACAAACGTTGGTTCCGAAGCGCCCATGGGATACACGCACCTCGAATCGGACGATTACTCCGTCGGTTTGTACGCGAAGTGGCTCGGACTCATGTGCACGGGAGGTTACGGAACCTTGGTGGCAAACGTCACCTTCTCCGACATCGCTTCCACACGTGAATTGTACCTCGACGACTACTTCTCAGGCGACACGGATGCAGTCCTGCCAAGCGTTTTTTACGAACGCGGCTGGGTCTTCTTCCCCTCCGACCTGTGCAGTATCAATCCCTTCTTCGGATTGCAGTACGTGTATTACAACAGCAACGACTTTTCCGAACACGGTGCGGACGAAGTGGGAGACCCAAGTGCCCTCGCACTCAACGTGAGCGACATCGAGCACAACTCCTTGAGAACTCTTGTCGGAACGAGAATCTCGAAAGACTGGATGTTCGGTTACAATCACGACCGTCGCCTCACCACGCGTCTCAAAGGCGCATGGATGCACGACCTCCTCGGAGAATGCGACCCCACATTCTCGACCTCGCACGCTTGCAGTCCGGACTTCCCCGTCTGGAACGTACGGGCGAACAATGCCGGTCGCGACTGGGCCATCCTTGGTGCGGGCCTCGACTTCGACGCCTCTCAAAGACTGTCCTTCCTGTTTGATTACAACTGCTACGTGAATGAGTACACCACGATTCACTCAGGAATGGCCACGATGAGATTTAACTTCTAATCACTCTTTCGAATACGGGAAAGCGGCCCTCTGAACCTTCGGGGGCCGCATTTTTCTGTAGATTCTTTTTGATTTTCTCCACAGTTATTATTTAGGGGAGGGATAAAAACCTCTTTATTCCTCTTATTCTTCCTAATCTGTCAAATCCCTACAAAAATTGTCTCTGATAAGATGAACATAATCGAATTTTTGAAAAAAAATAATATAAATGAAGAAATAATTACGATAAAGAGATAATGTGTATCTATGAATAGATATTCCTTTAAACTTAACGAACATCGGGAGACACGAAATGTCTAAAGCCGCAAAAAAAGCAACCATCATTAAGAATCATAAGAGTGAGAATCTTCGTGCGCGAGATCTTCGCATGGAATCATTGGAGAGCCGCCAGCTTCTGAGCGTGACGCCGATCGGCGCCTCGACGGACGACGTTGCCGCCGCCTTCTCCGTTCCGCTTGACACTTCCGCGCCTCTCGACACCTCCGCCGTCACCATTACCCTTGACGACGCCTCCGCCTCCGTCATCGACGCCCCAACCCCCAACCTGACGGGTGTAAGCCCGTATAATGGTATTACTTATAGCGGAACAGCAACATTTACAGAAGGTACAAATATCCTCGAGATTGCAGGCTCTGGAACTGCGGAATTAACCTTTACGGAGGCAACCGATACAACGCTTACTATTGTCAATGGAATTACGGCAACAATCAATGGTGTAAGTTACGCATGCACGTCTGGTACAGCAACGTTGACACTCTTGGGCGGTGCAACAACGCTGTCAAGTTCGAATGCAGGCACAATATCCCGGACAACCAATAATGTTACCCCGACCGGTTCCACAGTCAACGGGGTCACATACACAAAGGCAACGCTTTCTGCGACCGAGACTGTTGAAACCACAAACGAAACTTGGGGAACCGCCAGCTATAGCAACGTAACCGCATCTGGCACAAGGATTACTGTTAGTGGAACAAGTACGCAGAATTTTACATTAGTCGAATCAAGTACAATTACCCGTGTGGATTCCGGCGTTACCTACACTTACACCGGAGCATCCGGCGGGTCAAGTATTTCAGTCGCTTCTGATGTCCCTTCGGGAGTTGCACCTACTTATTCCGTTACTGCCACGAACTCTGTCAATTTTACGTGGGAAGGATTGACTTACGCGAAATCTGGCGCCAATACCGCAATCTCAAGTCTTACTTCTGGTTCCGTTTCCCTGGGAGAAGTAGGCTACGCCATCACCATCACAGGAACCCCCACCGTCGAAACGACAATCTCCGTACCCGCAGGGTCCTTCACATACGCAGGAGTGACTTACACAGCGGGAACCGACGGCGGGAGCATTACCGTCAACACGTCTGGAGACATTACCGCTTCTACTAACGTAACAACAAGCAACACGCACAACGGCATGACGTTCGTGGCCGCTCCGGGAGCAGTTACTTTCGATAGCAGTACAGACACGATTACAATTACTGGCAATGCCACAATCAGCGGCACGCCGACGAAAAATTCTACCGTTACGGTTTCATCCGGCACGATTTCCGGCAGTATCACGCTGGTAACCGATTACACGCTTAACGGATACAAATCCATTTCGGGAACGACAACCGCTTCCTATGGTGGCTCGGCATGGTCCTATTCGGGAGGGGTCTACACCAACGGAACAACGGTTACGATTACTTCTGGAAGTAATTACGCCGTCAATGGACTGACGTTTGCTCCGTCTGCAGGAACCGTTACGGTTACTACCGCAAGCAGCAGCGTAGTTGCGTCGTCCAACGCCTGTACTGTTTCTGGAACGGCAACAGACACAGTTACCATGACGGGAACCGCACTGAAGACGGCCTCCGGTTCTGATATTACCGTAAATAATGGTATTACCGTTACCATTGGCAGTACTTCCTACAAAGCCGTTAATGCGTCGGGAAATACACTTTCAATTACCAATGGAGTCGCTTCGGTTACCGGCGGTGCGTTTGAAATCACGTCGAATATCATTACTGTAAACCAAGGCGCAACGTATACCGTCAACGGACTGAATTTTACAGCAGTTACCGATGATTCGAAGATTGATATTTCGACAGCAACCAATCCGACCATTACTTTTGGGTCCTTTACGGTAACTTTAAGCGGGACGGACAGTAAGCAATTTACTGCGGGTTCTGCATATACTCTTATCACCGGGTCCGTGACAGCTTCAAACACTGCAATTACAGGCTCGACCAATGCTGTATACACCACCAATGCTTCCGGCGCTTACACAATCTCAGGAACCGCAACGCAGACACTCAGCGCATCTGCAACTGTTAACGAAACGGTCTATATCATAACCTCTGGAACTGTTACTTTCGGTGCTAGTGGTGTTTCGTCCTATACCGGCGTTTACTCCACGGGTTCGACGACCTACATTGCAGACGGTCAGAATACGACCATTAACGGTTTGAAGTATACCGCCTCTGGAAGCGCGGCAACCGTGACATTTAATGGCTCAATTGTAACCGTTACCGGAACCCCCAAGATTGAAGGAACGCCCACCGCAGCGGCAACCATTTCCGGAGCAGTAGCGAGCAACTCTTCTGTTACGCTTTCCACTAGCGTTGCGTTCAACGGCAACACGGCTGTTTCCGGTTACACCGCCACCGCCGCTTACAACAGCGGTTGGTCTTATACGGGCCTTTATAATAATGGGACCATTAACAAAGTTGACAATGGAACCGTAGCAATCTCTGAATCCCTGGCGAATCTGACCGTTGCAAGTAGTGCGACTGTTACCCTCAACGCAAGTTCAAGCGTCACGACCCTGACTGGCACAGCCACTGCGACATTGAACGTCAATGAAACAGTGACGGTGAATTCGGTAGTCTATACGGCACAATTAGCAAATTCCCAACTTTCATTCAGTGGAAATACCGCAACAGTCGAAGCGGGTGCGTTTTCAACCAGTTCAACCACGTACGTTATTGATTCCGGTGACAGTATTACGATTGACGGACGAACCTATTCTGCCGGTGCGGCCGACGCAAACGTTACGATTGATGGCGCAGCCGTAACGGTCACTGCCGGCGACTTGATTGTTGGCTCATGCGGGACTGCCATTTCCACCCTGACCGTTTCCGGCGGAACAGCCACACTCAATTCGGGTGCAAACGTTACGACCGTTTCCGGCACGGCAAATGCCAGTTTCTCCTCTGGCTCGATTACGATTAACGGCACCGCCTACAGCGCAACTGTCGCTTCAGCCTTCTCGGTTACTGGCTCGGCGGTTACCTACACGTCCGGCACGATTTCCGTACCCTCCGGTGCCTCAATTACGGTAAACAGTGTGGCCTACACCGCAGGTACCAACGGATTTACAGTTTCCACCAACGGTATCACCGGCAACGTTACCGTCAACACCACAGGCCAGACGTTTGACGGCGTAACGGTCGCTGCAACATCTGGCACCGCCACGATTACGCTTTCTGATGGTAAGATTACGAATCTCGTTTCCGGCTCCGCTTCGTTTACTAGTGGCACGATTGCCAACCTGACTGTGGCAAGTGGCTCAACGGCTCAGATTAACAACACCGTTACGACTCTTTCCGGCGATGGCACGAAGACCCTCAACGCTGGCGCGGTCGTTGGAACCATTTCCGGCTCCGCGACGACTGCGGAATTGACTGCCGGACAAAGTGTTACCGTCAACAGTACGAAATACTCCATTCCCACCGGCGAAACGACAACATTGACGTTCAACGGCAATACAGTTTCAAACAACTCGAACGTTTACAAAGTTGGTGACGTTTATCACATTGCCTCTAGTTCGGCTGTTGCGGTGAACAATGTCACCTACACCGCCTCAAGCAGTGAAGCAACCGTTACGATTAGTTTGACCGGGGTTGGCTCTTCTCGTTCTGGCGGAAACATCGCTATTACCGGCACCATTGCTGACGGAACGTATTCGTTGATTTCCGGCGACACGCTCGCTTTGTGCGGAGTTACCTACACGGCAGCTACGTCTGGCGCATTGATTACGGTCGGTACCAGCGGCAGTGTGCGTACAGTCTCCTTGAGTTCTGGCGCGGCTGCGATGTCTGGGACGGTTTCCGCAGCAACCACGATTACCGCCTCTTCCAGTCTCACCGGTAGCGTAATGCTTTCAACAACTTCAAGCCAGACGCTCAACGGCAATTATGCTCTCCAGAGCACCACCGCAACTTGCACTACGGGTTCGTGGGTTTACAC
>CAYTLK010000103.1:0-13311 GCA_964438515.1 uncultured Planctomycetaceae bacterium | reverse complement strand
TTCATTCATGAAGTTATGCAGGCTGGAAGCCTGCGCTCCCAGGGTTCATTCATGAAGTTATGCAGGCTGGAAGCCTGCGCTCCCAGGGTTCATTGAACACGGACGGGAGCTGGCGGGGCTTTTTTCAAGAAATTCTAATAAATTCTAAAAATTTCCGACTTTTTTAAAAGTTTTTGTTGATTTTGAAGAAAAGCGGTGTATAATAGTTCCATATAATTATAGAATGAATGGTTCAGACCCTAGCTCAAACAGGTATAAAATATGAAACGGTTCGTCACGCACCCCCTTTTTTCCTTCGTTTTTGCCGTAACGTGCTGCGCAGGGGCGGCCGCGTCCTTTGCAGCAACTTGGACGGGTGTCGATCTGAGCAGCGGCGGCACTCTCTCCGAAAACACAACGGTCACTCTTCAAAATAACGAAACCATCAAGATTTCCAACGTGATTACAGGTTCTGGAGGAACTTTGACGATTGCGGGACCCGGAACTTTCGTACTGAATGCGCAAAATACGTATACGAAAGCGACTTACGTGACTGGCGGAACCGCGACGCAGGCCGCAACGCTGAAGCTCAGCCAGCAATTTACCTTAAAAGCGAACGAGGGAATTCATCTTGCGGAATATTCCGTCTTGGATTTGGCGGCAAGCAACGCGCTGTCGTACATTTCAAGCGGAATTATGAACGAAATCACAATGGCCGGAAACGATACGATTCAGTTGTCGGCCGCAAATTCCCACGCAAACCTTCCGAGCATCGTGATTTCCGGGACGAACAACCTCATTCAGGCGAAAAATGGTCCTTCCACGCTTGCGAACTTCTTCCTGGCGGGTTCCATCACACTCAACGAAAACGCCGCGGCGTCGATCGACGCAGAAGTTCTAGTTTCAAGAGCGCCCAGCGCTTCCGTCACAAGCGGCGGTGAAACGCAGTCGGGTATTTTCAATATCGGAAACGGTGCGACTCTCACGGTCGGAACCTCACTTGCAGGAAAAACGTGCGAAATTCGAACATGGGACGCTGCAAACCAAGACGCTGCCTTCGTGAAACGCGGTGCGGGAAAGATGATCGTCAATGGAACCATTGATCTCAAACGAGCGGGAAGCACGTTCGCGATGGAGGCAGGCACGCTCGAAGTCACCACGCTGATGATGCCGGGAGTCGGCAAAATGACGGGCGGAACGCTCAAAGCCTCAAAAATTCAAGCGACCAACGGTTTCACCGTCTCCAATGGGTCGCTCGTTGTGCAATCGCTGGGTGTCGGTTCGAAACCGATGGTGATTTCCGGCGGAACGCACACGCTGACCAATGCGGACATCTGGAGTTCTGGAACGCTTGAAATGGCGGGCGGAACCACCACCGTCACAAGCCTTACCGGAAACGGAACCATTCTCGTTTCGGGCGGAACCTGCAACGTCACGGGAACTGCTTCGTTCGGAAATCTCCTCGTTACTTCCGGCAAATTTTCGTCATCCGTACCCCTCACGCTCCGACTGGACGCCGCATACGTCGCCTGTACAGGGTCCATGGAGGTTCGAAACGGCACGGTGACGCTCAACAGTACGCTTGCGCTTCCCGGAACGCTTAAAGTCTCCGGCGGATCCGTCACGGCAAACGGCGTCATCAGCGGAGACGGCTCCCTCCAAGTCTCCGGCGGCGAGCTTGTTCTGAAAGCCGGTTACAACACCTATACGGGTTCCACCACGGTCAGCGGCGGCGGAACGCTTGAACTGGCGGCCTCGTTTGCCCGCAACACCGGAACCATCGCCGTCGACGGCGGAACGCTGAAATTCTCAGCTTCGAACGCCATCGGATACAACAATGGAGGAATTGCAGCAATTACGCTCTCCAACAGCGGCGTCCTTTACAACTCGGGAACCGGAAATCACGTGAATCTCGGAAACATCGTCATTTCCGGCACAGGAAACGAAATTAAGGCCGACGGAAACGGCAGTACGTTCGGAAACTACTTCTTCGGCGGTCAAATTCAGCTGAACGACGGCGCGAGTGCGGTCATCAATCTTGCAAAAGCGACAATTCGTACCAGTATAAACGGAATCACCAAAGACGGCGAGTGTCTCGGCGGGATTTTCAACATCGGAACCGGAGCCGTCCTCACTGCAAATATCACGACGATTCGAAATCTGGATTCCGACAATTCCGTTCCTCGAATCCTCAAACGCGGCGCTGGATCCATGACGATTAACGGTGCCGTCACAGAAAGCGGAAGCATCGTGATTGAAGCCGGAACGCTGAATCTCAACGGCGCGGCCCACACGTACACCGGCGGGACGACCGTCCAAAACGGCGGTGTGCTGGGAACGGGAAACGGAGACGGAGAAATCGGAATGCTCACCCTTCCTGGGTCGATCACATTTGATGCCGGCGGACGGCTGCTGGTTGATTTGTCGGGCGACAATTCCGACGTTTTCACTTTTTCCGACCTCATTCTTAAAGACGGCGCGCTCATCGAACTCGACTGGGCGGGCGGCGAAGAAGACGAATATGCGGAGTCCTATGCGTTCCTCACGGCCAACTCCATTCGAGATGGTTTCGGAAATGCCGTTACGAGTCTTTCGAACTACCTCACGGGTCCCATGTCGGGGATGTACACACCCATCCTGCAAAATAACGTTTGGACGCTGGCTCGAAACGACACGATTCCGGAACCTGCTTCGTGGATCCTTCTCGTCCTCGGAACGAGCCTTCTTACGGGGTTAAAATTCAGAAAAGATCAAAAATAATATCAGAACATTTTGCACACAAACCTTAGAGTCGCAGTTTGCGACCCTAAGGTTTTTTAATCTGCTTTACTTTGCCGCCCCAACGAGGGCGTCACTCGCGCGGAAGCGCCATCGCCCGTTGCGGCTCGCGACTAGCCGAAAATACGGTTCAGCCGCTCTAAGTTCCGACGCACTTTCTCAGACGGCGGAAGTTTGGAAACGTCCTCCGCACTCTCCGTCGACGAATCGTTTTTGCCGCCGGAAAGCGGCGCGGCGGGAACCGTTTTGACCTGAACCGTACGAGATTCATAGTTCATAACCTGCGCGATCGACTGCAAGTCGTCTTCGAGTGGACGCTTGGGCGCGATTCCGAGCTTTTTCAGCTCCGAATGGTACAATCGAACCGCCTCTTTCGGCAAAATTTCATCGTCCGCAACGCTGCGCAGAACCCGAATGAACGTCAGCTGATGTTCCGACGAGTTGATTTTTCGACCGTAAAGCGCGACGCGCGCGCCGTATTTTTTCGCTTCCCAAAGCATCTGGAAGGCGTCAAACGTCGTTCCGGCCGAGCCGCCGAGAATTCCGACGATGAGCGACGAGTCGTAACCCGCCAGTTCTTCCATCGCGCGAGGGCCGAAGTAGGGAATTTTCAAAAACGTTGGACGTTCCGCACCCGCAACCCCTGCGAGCGTTCGGACGATGTGGTCGTTCACGAAACGCGGAATGTCGGAAATCGCGACGCCCGGCGCGTTGGGAGCGAAAACTTCGAGGAAGTGCCGAAATCCTTTGGACGCCGCCTCCGCACGGAATTGTTTGTACGCCAAAAGCGACTCCATGTCGCGTTCGAGGATGTTGTTGAAGGTGATGGAATAGAGGCCCAGATTGGCGCCCAACTGTCGTTCTTCGGGCGAGCAGGTTCCTTTGCCGCACATTGCGTAATTCAGCGAGGCGCTTCGAAACGGATGGGACGGCTGCGAGGTGTACACGCCTTCGGCGCCAGCGAGCCAGATGTCGGTTGTGTCGTTCGCGCGAATCGCCGGCGTGACGGCAGAATTTTCGAACCGTCGTTCCCGCAGCGTCAAAACGTCGTTGGTGCTGGCGCTCATAAGCACAATATCGACGAGTCCCTGCGCAATCACTTCACGGATTTGTGCACGATATTCGTCTAACGTTCGGAAACGTGCTTCGTTTCCGTGGGATTCGGGGCTGAGACCCGGTGCGGCGAGGCCGTAAGCCATATCGGCGTCTTTTGCGTCTGCGAGAATGAAGTCTTTGCAGCTTCGGTCGGCCCAAATGCGGGCGAGTTTTGTATCGAGTGTTTTTTGCATAATCACAATCCAAAAGAAAAACAATTTATTCCTTTCTATTATGTTCCAAAATGAAAAAATTTCAAGGAGTTTCTTCCGATATTTTTCAAAATTTCTGATTTTTATCGAGACGCGCTCTTTTGTGTAACTGAAAATAGGAATAAAACGATTGTAGGGATTGTGAAATTCGTAAAATTCAAAAATTTTGGAGAAAATCCGGGGGGTCCCCCACTCACTCGCGGCGTTTAAATGGTATTTTAGATGGAAATACTATTTTTGTGTGTGGGTGAATGACAGTCCTTTTCATAGAATCGTAGTGAGTTTTTGCCCGTCGCGGCTCGCGACTAAGGAGTTTGATTTATGATGCGTAATATTGTTTTTCTTTCCATTCCGGCTCTTCGAGAGAAAGATCTCGCAAAACTGCCGGCACTTCAGCGAATTATGAAAAATGGAGCGATGGCGACGCTCACACCGAGCTTTCCGTGCGTCACGTGCAGCGTTCAGGCGAATTTGACGACCGGTCTGCTTCCCAACAAACACGGAATCGTCGGGAACGGAATCTGGAAGCCGGAAGAGAAAAAGGTGGAAATGTGGACGTTTCCGAACAGCGCGGTGCAGCAGTCGCAGTTGTGGGATTTGATTTCGCATCATCCCGATTCGCCGCGCACGGCCGTGTGGTTCGCGCTTCAGGCGGTAGAATGCGAGGCGGATTTCGTTTGCACGCATAAACCGATACACAATCCCGACGGTTCCGAGACGCTTTGGTGTTACACGCGCTACCCGGAAATGTACGGCGAGCTGCTGCAGGAGTTCGGGCACTTTCCGCTTCAGAATTACTGGGGACCGATGGCGAACATTCAGTCGGCAAACTGGGTCGTGAATACCGCTTCGCGGCTTGCGTCGCGCGAGTCGCCGGAGTTTTTCTACATTTATCTCGCGTATCCGGATTACGCGCCGCAGCGTTTCGGGGCGGATTCGCCGGAAGTCGGGAAGATGCTGGACGAGCTGAACGGATTGCTCGACACGCTCATTACGAAGTTCGAGGCGTCATACGATCGGGAAATTACGTGGTTTGTGGCGGGTGAATACGCGATGACGGACGTGAGTCACACGCTGTTTCCGAATCGGATTCTGCGCGACGCGGGACTGCTGAACGTGAAGCTGGGGGACGGTGAGACGCCGAATCCCGTTAAATCAGCGGCTCGGAACTACGACGTCTTTCGCGGCGAGCTTCCCGACATGGAAACGAGCCGGGCGTTTGCGGTCTGCGACCATCAGTTCGCGCACATTCATGTACTCGACCACGATTCCGACACGATTCGGAAGGTTTCGGAACTCTTCGAAAAACGAGAAGGGGTCGCGGAAGTGCTTGTGGGAGCCGACATTGAACGTTACGGACTCAATCATGAGCGTTCCGGCGACGTGATTTTGATGTCCGCGCCCGACAGCTGGATGCAATATTATTGGTGGAACGACGACGCAAACGCCCCCGATTTCGCGCGGAGAGTCGATATTCATCAGAAGCCCGGCTACGATCCGTGCGAGCAGTTCATCGATATGGCGACGCGTTCCATTCCGCTCGACGTCACACGTGTAAAAGCGTCGCACGGCGCCGCCGCCCGTGATCGGTCGCAAAAGACGGTTCTGTTGTGTTCCGACGCCGAACGGCTTCCCGTCAAAGCGCTGCGAGACGTGGATGTGTTTCACGTCATCATGGAATCCACTTGGTACCCGCCGCGCCGCGCCGCACAAGAACCGGCTCCAAAGCAGGAATGACGGAAAAAGGAAAACTCTGGGAGTGAAAACGCAGGGAAAACGCAGGGAAAACGCAGGGAAAACGCAGGGAAAACCTCTGAAAGAGAAAATATAGGAAAACCTCTGGGAGAGGAATGTAGGGAAACTGTGTAAGTTGGGAGAAATGCAAGGAGACAGCATGATGCAGTATCGAAGTTTTTATCGGATCAGAAGAATTACGTACTCTATTTTGGCGTTGATTCAGTACCTTTTTTTTGTTTTAAGCCTCGTCAGTTTCAATCCGGCCGACCGTCCGAACACGACGATTTGGCCGAACGTGGACCCTTTGAACTGGTGCGGAGAAAACGGCGCGCTGTTTGCGGCGTACATGTACAACCTTTTCGGTTACGGTGTGATTTTGATGATTTTCGCGGCGACCTGTCACCTCGCGAGACTCCTCTTTTACTGCCACGCAAGGCTTGCGGCGCTTCGTTTTACGGGATTCTGCATCTTTCAGGCTGCGGTGTGCGCGTACCTCACCCTCATTTTTTCGTCCAATCTTTCTTCGTCGAATATTCTTTACGGAAGTTCCGGATTTTCGGAAACCTGGTCCACGCCCATTTTGTACGGTCACGGCGGGATCGTCGGTGCGTCTTGGGCCGCCTGTTTCGCCTCGATGGGGATTTTCATGGCGTTTTTCTGCACCTTTTTACTCGGACTTTTCGGTCTTTTTCTCTACAGTGACGTTGTAATTCCCTTCCTCATTCGGCAAATCGTTCGTCGTTTTTCCCGAAAGTCGCAGCGTCGTTTTTTGCGCTGGTTCCGATGGTTGTTCTGCAATCGTGCCGGCTGGAATTACGTTCTTTTACGGAACTCCAATCTGAAAAAACCGTCCAGACGCCGCATTCGTTTCGGCGAGCGCGCGGGATTCGAAGAGGGAGTCGTTAAAGACGATTTGGAAGGCTGCGGGCCGCAGACGGATGGAATTTCAGAAGGGTCTGACGCTGGTTCCAGCGGAACGAACGGGAAAAACGGAGGAACGCAGAATTCCGAAAAAGAACCGCTGGATGTGACGGACCCCGATGTTTCCAAGTCGGAAAATTCGGGTGCTGAAAGCGCAAAAGGTGCGGAAGGTGCAAAAGGTGCGGAAGGTGCAGGAGGTGCGGGAGACGCAGAAAACGCAGGAATTCCCGGAAAATCCGATGCAAACGTTCCGCAGGAGGACTGTTACGAGGTGCACGACGACTCGGCCGCGCCCGCTTCCGCAAGAGGGAAAAATCGAGAAAAAACGGAAATTTCCATCCATCATCCCGAATCCAAACCGGTCGTTGTGACGAGCAGCACGGCGCAGGTCGAACTGAAAGAACATCAGCCGCCCGAAGAACAGGAGTACGAATTTCCGTCGATCGAACTTTTGGACCCGCCCGAAGAAGTCGATTATTCCGAATTTGAGGCTTCCGCAAAGGAACGCGCGAAGTTTTTGGAAGAAATTATTTACGGATTCGGAATTCGTATAAAAGTTCGTGAGATTCAGTTGGGACCAACCATCACGCAGTACCAGGTCGAGCCGGAAAAGGGGCTGCGTGTGGCGAAAGTCGCAAGTCTGGCGGACGATTTGGCTGTGAAATTGGGCGTCTCGAACGTACGAATCGTCTTTCCGCTGCTGGGAAAGCAGAACCTCATCGGAATCGAAATTCCCAACGTGAAAACGCAACTCGTGCGTCTGCGTGAAGTGATGGAGGAACTTGCGGGAACGTACAATAAGATGATTATTCCTATGTTTCTCGGAAAGGACGTTGCAGGAAACCCCCTCATGGCGGACCTCGCGGCGCTTCCTCACCTCCTCATTGCAGGCCGAACGGGTACGGGAAAAAGCGTCTGTTTGAACTCCATCATTACATCCATCATCATGACGCGCAGTCCGAAAGAGGTGCGGATGCTGATGATCGACCCGAAAATGGTCGAGATGAGTCAGTATCGGACGATTCCTCACCTGATGCATCCCGTCGTGACGGACATGAAAAAAGCCGAAGCGATTCTGGCGTGGGCCGTCGATAAAATGGAGGACCGTTACAAGTGGCTCGCTCGAGCCGGCGTGCGGCACGTGAAGGATTATAATCGGATGAATCACGATCTCAAAATGCGTCGTGTGAAACCCGAAGCGGGCGAATCGATGCCGGAAACGATGCCGTTTATTGTGATTGTGGCCGACGAAATGGCCGACCTCATGATGACGGCGCCGAAGGAGGTCGAGTCGCACATCATTCGTCTGGCGCAGAAAAGCCGTGCGGTCGGAATTCATTTGATTCTCGCAACGCAAAAACCGATTGTGACGGTGATTACGAGCCTCATCAAATCCAATCTGCCCGCCAGAATCGCATTTCAGGTTTCAAGTAAAACCGACTCGCGAGTCGTTTTGGACGAAAACGGCGCCGATCGGCTGCTGGGACACGGCGACATGCTGTTTTTGCTTCCCGGAACGAGCACGCTTGTGCGTGCGCAGGGAACGTTCCTCAGCGACGACGAAATCGCGCGCGTCGTTGATAGTATTTCGACCGGGGAACAAGAGTTTGAGGGCGAAATCGAGAAACATCTGGCGGGCGCAAACGGCGGAAGTCTCGCGGAATGGGCCGCAAAAGACGAACTGTACACCGCCGCCATCGAAATCATCGTGAATGAGCGCCGCGGAAGTATTTCGCTCCTTCAGCGCATGCTCGGAATTGGTTACGGCCGCGCCGCGCGTCTCATTGATTTTATGGAAGAAGATAAAATCGTCGGGCCGTTCTGCGGATACACGAAGCCGCGTGAGGTGCTGCTTTCCGTGGATGATTGGGAGGCGATGAAGGCCGAAGCCGAAGCCGCGCCGCTTCCGGCAAACGTTTATGAAAGTTCCGAAAATCATTCGATCGGCGACGATGAAGACGAAAATTACGAACCCGGCGGCGATGAAGACGGCGATGAATACGGCGGCGATGAGGGTGTTGAGGACGATGAGGAGATTTACGGAGACGACGAAAACTGCAACGATGAAGACGGCGGCGACGAAAGAGGCGAGAATTACGACGATGAGGAAGACGAAAATTACGACGACGATGCGGGAGACGATGAACGCGAAGGTGCGACGGAGGACGGTATCGATGATACTGTACGAAAATCTGAAAGAGGTTCCAAGACCGATTCCGCCTCAAAAACCGGCGGCGCAAGAGGAACGGACGCCCCCTCGAACGTTCGTACGCCCCGAAAGAACGTGCTGATTTTATCGTCTGCGGAAGATGATTCGTCGGAAGAACCTCCATGGGACGACGACGAAAACGATGAAAACGATGAAAATAACGACTTCAACGACGACGAAAACGACGCGTACGACGACGAAAACGACGGCGAAAATGAAGATTCCGACTCGATTTGGGATTCTGACGAGGACTCTCAGGAGGAATCTGAGGAGGATTTTGATTCGTTCCGAGATTCCGACGCGCCCGACGATTCCGATGCGTTCGAAGAGTCCGAAGAAACTGAAATTTGGGACGAAAAACCGCCTCGGCCGAACTTGGTTCCTATACGTCCGCGTCCGATTGAGCGTTCCAGAGGAAAAAGCAGACGTCGAAAGACGCCCAATTACGAAATTTTACGCAGAGAAAAATCGCAGCCGTCCGATAAAGGCGGAATAGATTCAGACACAAATTCGAACAAAAATAAGAACTCTGGTCAGAATTCAGACCATAATTCAAAACAAAATTCAAAGACAGATGCGGAATCTGCAAATGTTTTGGGACGAATCGAACCGAATCAGCCGAAGCCGTTCGTTCAGGACAGCGACAAAAAGTATCGAAATATTCACGGAGAGGAATGAAAAATGAAACCATATTTTCCGATATTCGTCCTGTTTTTAAGTTTTCTTTCCGGCCTCGCGGCCCCATCGTTTCTTCTGACGCCTGCGTGTGCGAAAGAAGCGCCGGCCTGCTGCGTCTGCGGGAAGAAATGCACGGGAAAGTACTACATCAAAGACGGAAAAGCCTTTTGTTCCGATGCGTGTCTCGGCAAACTGTATCGCTGCGCGTCGTGCGGAGTTGCGCTGGGAACGAGCGCGAACCCGCGTTTTACGACGCTTAAGGATATTCACGAAAACGACATTTATTTCTGTCAGGAATGCATGAAAAAAACCGGCTGTTACTTTTGCGGAAGCCGAAAAGGAACCACACAGCTGCGCGACGGACGCACCATCTGTTCGACGTGCAGCGAGCATGCGATTTTCAAGACGGAAGACGCGATTCCTATTCTGAAAGCGGCACGAAAAATGTTGTACGAAAACTTTGGATTTCCGAACGATCGAGAAATCCCGCTGAAAGTCGTGACGACGGTAGAGTTTCAGCGTCACCTCAGCCACAGCCACGCCACGCCGAACGCGCTGGCGCTTCATTTGACGGAGGTGAACGGTTCCACGCAGCTGAGCGACGATGGAAAGATTTTGACCGTTCAGCTTGAAGAAATCGATTCCGGGATGATTGTTCTGGAGGGGTCGCCGGCCGAAATGGCGTTCGACTCCATCGCGCACGAACTGACGCACGAGTTCATTCGGCGTCGTTTTTATCACATTGACGATCCGAAAATTGAGGAAGGTTTTTGTGAAGCAATCGCGGCGGCGTGTTCGATTCTCCACGGTTTTCCGTCCCTTGCGACGCGTAGAATCAGCAACGACGACCCCATTTACGGCGACGGTTTTCGAATAATGTACACCATGCTTCAGGATCGCGGCTGGGACGAGACGATGAAGTTCCTCAAAAAACACAGTCAGAGCGTCGAACAATATTTTCAGTCCCACCTCAATGAGGTTCTGGATGCGGATATGCAGGAACATTTGAAGAAAAACAATCTTCATCCGAGAGTCCGTTTCGTAAAATAGAACGAAATGAAGGTCGATTTTCGTGTTCAAATGAGACTTTTGAGGTATTCGGAGCCTCAAATGTCGGTTTTTTACGACTTTTTTGGAATAAAGAGGTTTCATCTTGCCGGGGGGGCTTTACAAATTCCATCATTTGTGTAAAATAGGACATGAAAATATTATTTCTATGAACCATCGCGGGGGAAACCTCTCGATTTGAACATTTGGAGAATTTAAAATGGCTAAAAGCAAGAAAAAAGCGGAACCGGTGTTTCTCGTATGCGCAGAGTGCGGTGCGTACAACTACGTGTTGCGCCGTAAGCCCGGAAGTGAAAAACTCAACGTGAAAAAATACTGCCCGTGCGACCGTAAACATACGATGCACAAAGAAAAGAAAAAATAATTGATTCTACCGCGCAAACTTCAAACCGACTTCGTGTCGTTCGGAAAACAGGGGGCGAAAGTCCCCTGATGTGCGTATCTTGTGCAGTTTTTTATACGATTTGTGCTGGAACACCTTTTGGAATAGCTCTGTTTCAGTTGTTTTTTATTTCTTGTGTACGGAAATGACGATTTAACATGCTGAAACATCAGGCAAAACGATGGCGATTCCGACCCGGTGAACGGGATTCGGCTCAGATTGCAGATATCGTTCGTTTTGCGAAAATCCCTCCTGTTTTGGCAAAACTTCTCGTTTCTCGCGGCGTTCAGACCGCAAACGACGTGGCGCGGCATTTGGATCCGCGGCTCATTCATCTTTACGAACCCAATTTGCTTCCTGGGTGTGCGCGTGCCGCAGAGATTTTGGTTTCTGCGCTTCGTGACGGGAAGAAAATCGCGGTTTACGGCGACTACGATGTGGACGGAATGACCGCAACGGCCATTCTTTTCAAGTGTCTTCGTCTCGAATTTTCAGGAAACGACGCAGCAAAACCCATGTTTTTCATTCCCAACCGAATGAAAGACGGATACGGTTTGAATTGCGACACGATTCGTGAACTGAAAGAGAAAAACGTCGACGTCATTGTGACGGTCGATTGCGGAATTACGGCGATTGAAGAGGTCGCGCTCGCAAAATCCCTCGGAATGTGCGTCGTTTTAACCGACCATCACCAGCCGGGAGAGTCGCTGCCGAACGCCGACGCGATTGTGCATCCGAATTTGTTCGCGCACCGTGAATTTGCGACGTGTGGAAAGTTTTTACCGTTCCCGGAAGACGCTTTTCTCGCGAAATACTCGGAACCCGCACCGAACTCCGCAGCATCCTCCGCCGCGATATCTCCGTCGGGGCTGCGTCCTCGGCTGCAGATTCGTTCGCCGGGGCTTGATGTTCCGTATCCGTTTCCGTATTTGAGCGGCGCGGGTGTGGCGTTCAAACTCGCGTGGGCGATGTGCCAGCGTTTCGCAGGGAATCCAAAAGTCGGCGAGCGGCGGCAGAAATTCATTTTCGAGGCCATCGCGCTGGCCGCCATTGGAACCATTGCGGACGTCGTTTCTCTCACCGATGAAAACCGCGTAATCGTCGTTACGGGGCTGCATCAGCTGCGGGAACGTCCTTCGGCGGGACTTACGGCCCTTTTGAAGGTCAGCAAGCTGTTCGACAAAAACTTTTTTGAGGCGGAGGACATCGGTTTCTCGCTGGCTCCCCGGCTCAATGCGGCGGGACGGCTCGAGCAAGCGTGGCTCGGAGTCGATCTCCTGACGACCGAAAACGAAGAAGCGGCACACGAAACGGCGGTTTATCTTGATGAACTGAACGAAAAGCGCCGCAATCTCGAAACCACGATGCAGCGTGAGGCGGCAAAACAGTTGAAGGATTTGTACCCTCAGCAGACCGATTCCCCCACGGCGATCGTGCTGGCGAGTCACGACTGGCATCCGGGAATCATCGGAATTGTGGCGGGAAAACTTGCGGAGCGTCACAACGCGCCCACCGTCTTGATTTCGCTCAGTAAAACGGGAACGAACAGCGGGACGGGGTCCGCACGAGGAATTTCGAATGTTCCGGAGTTCAATCTGCACGAGGCGCTGACGCTTTGTTCCGAACATTTGGAGCGTTTCGGCGGTCATGCGGGTGCGGCGGGACTGCGAATTGCGGCTGCAAATGTCGATGCGTTTCGGGACGCGTTCTGCGACGTTGTGGAACATATGCTTCCAAAAGAGTCGAGAATTCCGGAACTCTGGATTGATTCGGAGGAAATCCTCTCGATTTTCACCCTTCCGGCAGTTCAGGCGATCAACAAACTTGCGCCCTTCGGGACGGACAATCCCGCGCCGGTATTTTGTACCACCTCGGTCTTTCTGAATCGAGCGCCCGCCGCGCTTGGGAAGCAGCGTTACGATGGAGATGCGGCGCGTCCGGTGCATTTGGTTCTTTTTGTGGAACAAGCGGGACGGACTTTCCGCATCATTGCGTTTAATTCCGGGGAACATTTTGAAGAACTGACGCAGTTATACGAGACGAAGACGCCGATCGACATTGCGTTTCGGCCGATTTTGAACGCGTACAACGGTCAAATGAAGGTCGATTTTCATCTTGTAGACTGGAAACCGTCCTCATTCTGACCCGCAGCCTGCGCAAATCCATGGGGAAAAAGCAACATTCGATGTTTTTTCCCCACGACCCTTACGTCTTTACGGGCTGCCGTTTTTTCTTCCTCTCCCCCCCTTGTG
>CAYTLK010000102.1:0-13367 GCA_964438515.1 uncultured Planctomycetaceae bacterium | reverse complement strand
AAGTAGCCATTTTAGCCGGTCTTAAAAAACGGAATTGTTAATTTAAACGACTATAATTATTGAAAAATATATGTATATTTTTCAATAATTAATCAAAAGTTGTGTGTTCAAATTTCATTTACAGACGAACATTATTCTATAAGTTTGCCGACCTATTCGCCGAATTTGAACCCGATTGAATGACTGCAAGAGTTTGTCGCCTACAAAATCTGCATCTTTCGGGACTTAGTACGTTAATCACAGAAAATTCCATATTCTGGAAGAAAAAACTGAATTTTAAAGTCGCGAAGCGGCTCAAAGAGGAATCCCGAAAACTTCCCTCCCGAAGCCGCAGGGCTGGCGCATGAACGGGGTAAAATTTAACGATTCATGTTTTGGTGCCTGTTTTGACGATACTGATGGATGACTTTCACAAAAAATGGGTGGTAAAATAGATAGAATAAGCAAAATCGTTCCGAAAATTTTACAAAATTAGGAGGGCGAAAGGTTTTCGACCCGGACGGCTCCGCTCAATTTGACGAAATAGAATGCTTGATGTACATTTTTGTGCGAAAATCGGAACACTGACGCGAGCCAGCTCCCGCACTCCAAAACTCGTCGATATTTTCAAAAGAGGACTTGTTTCATCTGCGAAAATCTGCGTAATCTGCGGGACCACAAATTACAACGCCCGCTGATGGATTCTTTCGGAATTGAACCAAAAAACGGGAAACATTTAGGCGTTTTTGGAGTGCGGGAGTTTGCTCACTCTTTAAGAAAGAAATCGACAGCTTGATGTATATTTTATACGAAAATCGGAACACTGACGGGAACAAGCTCCCTGAATCCGAAAAAAAGTGCGAAGATGGGAAAGCGGGAGCAAGTTCCCGCACTCCAGAATTTCAAAAGAGGACTTGTTAAACGGAATCAAAGGTCCTGAATCGGCCTCGCGCGTCGAGTTTTGTGAAAGTGCTTTCGACCCGTAAAACAAAGGCGAAAACCACATCGGAGACGTGGACGTGGTTTTTAACGAGGATTCGACGCGCCAAAAACCAAAGACGATGAACGCCGCATGAACCTCGCCGTCGTCGCCGAAATCGTCGAAACTTTTTTGCGAAATGAGCCAAAACAGCCAGAAAACTCAATGTATTTTGCCTAACCATTCATGCACCAGCCCTGGGGTACATCCCCGGCTCGCAATCAACACGTTTAACGCAAATCCATTGGCGGCTCGGCGTGAGCCGATTGGGTGAACGGACGCGGAAAACAGCGGGCAAAAAGCCCGCCGCTCGCCTCGGACCGTCAAAAAACGAATCCGATGAAAGACCGAACCGCCGGGAAAGTTGCATTTCAGCGGACGTGAATTTCCATATCGTCCAGATAAAAAACGGCATCGGTTTCGGCGCTCGAAATGAATCCGAACCAGTCGGCCAGCGCAAAATCAGGGTCCATCGGCAGATCGGCAAACGTTTGGCCCAAAACCGTCAGGCTCCACGTTCGCGCCTCGTTTTCCTTTCGCTCACCGTTGCGACAGCGGAGGGTGAATTTCACCCACTCGTTCTGCGGAATTTGCGTCAGTTTCTTCGCCCGGCAAAAAACGTCTCCGGCAGGAGTCATGCGGAAATTCGGGCCTGAAATGTAGTGAGGAACGTTCTGCGTCTGCCGCCACTCACAGGCAATCGATGCGCCGGGAACGGCCCGAAGCCAGTAAGAAACCTCCAGTTCCCCTTCATCGAAACTTTTCGGGAGCCACAAATGAGGGTCATAAACGTTTTTCAAACCGGGTGCGTCAGTGACTTTGAGGGAGAATTTCCCGGAATGCGCCGTCTCGTCCGTCACTTTGACGGACGCTTTGTCCCAATCGGCCTCATTGAGTGACGGAAAGAATTCACTCAGACCGCCGGACTCGAAACCTTCCGCGTATTCACGGGGTTTCGCAGGGGGCTGATACGTTTCGTCGGGACGATTGACGACCTTTTTCGCAAGCGCTTTCCACTCGTCCGACCCGTAAAGGCCGGCTGTGGAAACGTCGAATTCCTGAAAACCCAGCGCGAAGACGGGAGAGTCTTTCTCCAGTCGGAAATCCCGCTTTTCTGCATCGACGAAACGCGGGTCGGCCTGAATGCTTCCTTCGTCGGTTTTGGAGAATTTCTGCCACTCGCTGAGCGTCATTTTGCCGGCAAAAAGGCTCTTTCCGTCGGGATTCCAGCAGCAGTTTTGAGCCATTTGCAGATTCTCGGTCGGCGCGAATCCATTTCCCTGGAGGAAGGGCCATTTTCCAAGATTGAAAACGATATTTCGTTCGTACTTTGTACCAAACGGTTTGTCGAGATTCTGCTGGTTTCCGGGTCCGCCGCGCGTGAGAGGCACGCTGCCGCCGAAAGCAAAAATGTTATTGCGAATCACCTGATTGTACGGGTCGCTGCGGTAATGAACGTTCATTCCGCCGTCCTGCGTGTCGTGAACCAGATTGAATTCCACAGTGAGGTTTGAAGACCCTTGATCGAGGTAAATTCCCCAGCCGCCGTAACCCGCATCCTCACGCGTGAAGCGGCGTCCGTCGTGAATGTTGTTGTGGTGAATGACGGTTCCGTCCGCGTCTCCGAGCGTGTAAATTCCGGCCAAATCGCACATGACGCCCTGTCCGTAATGGTGAATGTGATTGTACGCAATCTCGTTGTGGTGCGTAAACGTTTTCGGGACCGAACTCCAGCACCAGCCGAACTGAGTGCCGGCCCAGTACACGTTGGAAATTTCGTTGTGAAGAACCTGATTAAACGGTGCAGCCGAGCAGAACAGAATCCCGCTCGCCGAGTGAAAAAGGGTGCTTGTGTGATGAATCAAATTATTTTCAATCCGATTGTGGGCGGAAAGAAGCCGTTCGTCCGTTTTGGGACCCTGATTCAGCCCTGCGAGAGCCGCGCCGCCGGCTCCGAGGTCGAAAAGATGATTCTGACGCACAACGTTCCACGAACACCCTTCCATGAACGTGATTCCATTTTCGCCGTTATGGCTGAACTCGCACCCTTCGATTTCGCTGTGCTGAAGTCCAACGGCATTGAGCGTTCCGCGCTGCGTGTGCGCGCACTGAACGCTGTTTTCGTAGTCCGGCGAAAGATCCGCGTCGGCATACGAAAAAACCAGATTTTTGAAATGAACGTAAGAAACCGGACGGTCGTGCGCCCAGTCCCCAGCAACCGCGACCAGCCAGCGCGGAACCACACTGATTCGGACGGTGACGCGATTCAGGTCCTCGTCGGGTTGCGGAATGTAATAAATGCGCTTTTCGACTCGGTCAAAAAACCACTCTCCCGGCACATCCAGACACTGGCGGGAATTCTCAACAAAACAGCGAATATGGCGCAAATAGTAACTGCCGGCCGGGCGGGGAAACTTCACGATTCCCTGCTGCGCGTCGTAACTCGCGATGCGGTTGAAAGAGGAACTCCAGTTCTGAAACGTAACCAGTTGCACGTCGGGTAGAATTTTGCCGTTTTTATCATAAATCAATCCGTCGATTTCTCCTTGATTCATACGAAATTCATCACAGTTGCGTTTGTCGGTCCGCAGGTCCTTTTTCACCCAAAAATAGGATTGAGCGGCGTCCTCGCGGCAAATATTTGGCGTTCGGGCGCGGACGGCGCGCCGCACGGCGTCCAGACGTTCCGCCCCCTCCAGCTTTGTGACGTCTTTCATTTCCACAAAAAGCTGGGTTCCCGCATCCGGGTCGGAGATTTCCAACGGGGCGGAAAAGAGGCCGTTTCCCTCGTCTTTCCAGTCGGTGACGATTTTCCCGCCGGAGAGAATTGCGTGCTCGCCGTCGCATCCGCGCCAGATGTTGGGAGCGTCTGCGGTTCCGGAGTCTTCGGGAGTCAGAACCCACGGCTCGGACAGCGAGTAGATGCCGCCTCGCAGAACCACTTCCACGGTTTCGGGGCGCGCACGAAACGCTTCGGACGCACGGAATTCACGCACGGCCTGCTGCGCTTTGGACAGAGAAAGAAACGGCGCTTCGAGCGTTCCGGCCCCCGCGCCGCAGCCGTCGGGAGACACATAAAACGTTTTTCCCTGCGTCTCGCCAGCAAGACCCAAACCCGCTGCAAAAGCGGTCACAAGCAGAATTTGCGCGAAAAAGCGGGAAAAAGGAATTTTCTGCCGCATCGGAGAAAAAAAGGAGGTGAGTTTCAACATTTTTAAGAAATCCTTTCAAAAGGCGGGAACGTTTGCGCTGGTTCCGCTTGAAAATTCTCGGAAACCGCAGCGACTTTGAACGATAAATAAATTATAAGTTGTTGTTTAGAAAAAACAAGGCCAGGGGACAAATTTTCATACGAAAATGAACGAATCGGGTCTATTTTTTACAAGTTCCTTGAATATTTTTCTGAAATTTTGAACATTTGCTATTTACGAAAAAACAGAATGTGTTACAATAAATTTATACAAACACTATTTTGAATTTCAGTTTTCCCGTCCGCCGTTGGAGCTGCGCACCACGGCTCCTGCAGTCTTTGTGAAAACGGAATTTCATTGTAGAACCAGCATAATGTTTTTCATCTTGCGTCATTTTTCACCTGCGGAATCGTGACGAATTCAAACGAAAAACATAGAAATTATAGTAAAATCAGCGGGAAAAGGAAGATTTATGCCGTTTTTGTGGCCGTGGACGCAGATTTCGTGTCCCTTTTGTTTTGAGGAATTTCATCTGAGCGAGGCCCCCGTGCGTCCTTCGGAGGCGTCCGCACTGTTTCCAGACGAAAAAATGCGCAATTTTCTCGGAATGACGTACCCGCCGGAAATGCCGGCCGTCGAAGAACCTCCAACGAACTGGATTCTGAAATCCGTACGCAGGTTTCATCTTCCGCTGTGCCGCGAAGTGACGCCTCAAAGTCCGCTGAGAATCTGCCCCCACTGCCACATGTATCTGCCGCAGGCGCTCGCGAACTGGAATCGGCAAAGCAGTATCATCGCCATTGTGGGAAGCCGATCGTCTGGAAAAAGCAATTATTTCGGCGTACTTTTGAAGCAGCTCGAAGTTCGATACGCGTCGGAACTGAATTTCGGGTTTCGTCCGCAAATGACGTTCGACGTTCGTGAAATGCGCCGAATGGATTCCCGCAAACTGTACGAACGCCGTTACGGCCGACGACTCTTTCAGGACCATCACGTCATTCAGCAGACGGAACGTTCGGAAGTCGATTCGGACGTGAAAATCCCGCTTATTTACCGCCTCACACTTTCGCGTATGATTCACGGAAAAGAACGGCTGCGCGCGATCGACCTCGTTATTTTCGACGCGGCCGGCGAGGATCTCAGTTCGATGTCGAACTTCCACAATTTCGGACGTTACGCGCTCAACGCGTCGGGGATTTTGATGATGATCGACCCGTTCCGCTACCCGATAATTTACAACAAACTCCCTTCAGAAATACGTGCAAAAATACCTGCGCCGGATGCGATCGAAGGGACGCCGGGAGAAATTCTCGATTATTATTTGAGCTACAAAACGAACGAGAGTGCGATGCGTCCGAATGAAAAAATCGAGACGCCGACAGCCGTTGTGCTTACTAAAATCGACATGCTGCGCCGTATTTTCCCGGCTGGAAGCACACTTTTGCGCGACACGAGCCACGCGGGAGGGTTCAATCGAAGCGTCTGCGAAAGAAAATCGAACGAAATTATTGATTTCCTGAACGCGAATGGTTCCGGCGATTTGATCGCAAACGTTCGTACACAATTCAAGAATTACTCCTTTTTCGGCGTCTCGGCGCTCGGCGTTCTTCCGGAAAACGATCAAATTCCGGCGCAGATTCGTCCCATTAATGTGGTGGATCCGCTGCTTTGGATTCTGAACCAGCTGAAGTACCTCGACGCGCGCCCCTCCAAACGTTCAGCGCAGCACACGTGAAAATTCAGTTTGAGTGGCCCGCGACGGACCGAGCAATAATACGCAAGCAAGCCCGAAATGAAGCAAGTGAAACGAGCGAAATTAGGGTTTTTCAAGCAGTGAACGCAGAACTCCATAAAAATCGGTGTTTTGGGATCTATCGTCCGATTCACCCTAATTCCACTCACTGCGTTCGTTTCATTACGGGCTTGCGGGTCCGACGTGTTGAAAAACCCGTGACGGTCCCCCTGAATTTTAAAATATGATGCGTATTGAGGGGTTCTTTTTGTTTCCCTATTTTTCCAGCACCCCCCATCCTGCCTGTCTCTCCCAAGATTTTTGAAAAAACTTTCAAATTCGTCTTGCATTAAATCGCAAAGTCTATTAAAATCCTTCGTATGGAATGGTTCAAAGTCCTTCAAAAAAACGATTATTCGGAGGTTTTATGCTTAAGTTTATGTTGAAACATGTTTTATACGTCGGCATCGGAGCCGCGTTTTTGTGGGTTCCAGTGCTCGTCAGCGCTCAGCAGCCCGCTGCGAAATCCCAGGCGGAGATTGCACTTCAGTACAAACCCGTTCAGGAAGGAGTCGAATACACGATTCCGACAGCTGAAGACGCCGCGAGCTGCAAGGCTCGTAAAATTGAGGGCGGACTGCGCATCATTGATGGAAACGGAATCACGCTGCGCGAAATCATCGACACTACGGGCGACAAAATTCCCGACGAGTGGCGTTATTTCTCGAACGGTCTCGAAGTTTATCGCGAAATCGACACGGACGGCGACAAAAAAAAGAATGCGTTTCACTGGTACAATACGAGTGGAACCCGTTTCGGAACCGATTCGAACGACGACGGAAAAATCGACGTCTGGCAGATTCTTTCCGTCCAGGAATTGACGTCTGAAATTGCGCTCGCGCTTGCGGCCAACGATGCGGCACGATTCGAGGCGGTTCTTCTGACGCCGGAAGAATTGAAAGAATTGCAACTGGGCGAGGAAAAATACAGCCTCATCAAGGACAAACTGCTGAAAGCCCGCGACGGTTTCACCGCTTCCGCAGCCGCTTTGGGAGCCTCAAAAGACGCGAAATGGATGCAGTTCAACGGAACGCGTCCCAGCGCCTATCCCGCAGGAACCGATGGTGCGGCACAGGATGTTGAATTCTACGAAAACGCTTCTGCGGTGCTTCACGACGGCGATAAAGATATTGAAATCGCGGTGGGAACACTCATTCGGGTTGGAAACGTTTGGAAAGCGATCGACGCGCCGATCGTTGCGACTCCTGAAAACATTAATGAAATCGCTTCCAACAACGTTTTTATTCGTTTCACGTCCAGCACGGCCGCCGCCGCTGCGGAGGGTGGAGCACAGAATTCAGAGGAACTCACAAAGCTCGACGAACAGATTGCAGCCGCTCAGACGATTACAGAAATCGGAGAATTGCAGGCGAAACGTGCCGATTTGCTCGAAACGATGGCGAAAAATGCCGCGAATCCTGAAGAACGCGCCCAGTGGATTCACAATTTGGCCGACGGAATTACGGGAGCCATTCAGCAGGGGACGTACCCGGACGGAGTCGCGCGAATGACGCAGCTTCTGGAATCGCTGAAAGCAAGTGAGGACGACAAATCCCTCGCCGCATACGTTCAGTTCCGTTTAATGTCGTCGGAATACACGCTTGCAATGATGAAATCGACGGGAACCGGATGGCTGCAGGTTCGAACGAAGTGGCTCGAAGATCTGACGAAATTCATCTCCGACTATCCCGATGCACCCGACGCGGCCGAGGCGATGCTTCAGCTCGGAATGGAAAACGAAAATGACGGCGAAAGCGACAAAGCGCTGGCGCTGTACAGTCAAATCGTCACGAAGTTTCCCGAATCGACGAGTGCGGTGAAGGCGAAAGGCGCAGTTGCGCGTCTCGAATCGGAAGGAAAACCGCTTACTTTTGCGGCTCTCGTAATGGGTGAAACGACGAAACAAGTAACGGTCGGAAATGTGAAAGGACGCGTCATCGTGCTTCATTTCTGGGCGAGCTGGATGGGAGATGCGGCCCGCGAGATGGACGCACTGAAAGCCGTGGCGGCAAAATATCCGAACGAAGTACTTGTGATGGGCGTGAATCTCGACGATAATCTCGACACGGCCAAACAGTTCGTGGAGGCGAATCACATGAGCTGGTACCAGCTCCGCGAAGACGGCGGAATGGAAAGCCGACCGGCAAACGCGCTGGGAATTTTCAACGTTCCGACCATTTTTGTGATTGGTGCGGATGGAAACGTTATTTCCAAAAACGCGCTGAGTTCCGAATTGCTTCCGATGGTGGCCGAGGCTGCGAAAAAAGTGACCGTTGCTCCTGCAAAGAAACCGTAACGCTGAAAATCGCAGACGCATTGAATTATATTCACACTATTTTGGATTTCAGTTTTCCCGTCCGCCGTTGGAGCTGCGCACCACGGCTCCTGCAGTCTTTGTGAAAACGGAATTTCATTGTAGAACCAGCATAAGATTGAAAATTTGGAGGAAAACGTTCTGAAAAGACGGATTCTTCCAAATTTTCTTTTTCTTGGAACGTTTTTCCTAAAGTTTTTTCTCACTACCGATTTACAAAACGAGGATTTGTGTTAAAATAATAAAAAACTGAATCGTCCGGGAACCAGAACCGAATCATCCCCCCATTTAAACGTATTCATCCAACAGAAACCCTCAATTTTCGTTACAATTATGCCGGATACACCGATTTTCACTGTTTTTCAATTAACGAACGGTATTCAAAATCTACTCGGAACCGTCTTTTCAGACGTCCGCGTGTGCGGCGAAATTACGGATTTGAAGCAGTCGGGAATGGGTCACTGCTATTTTTTGCTCAAAGACGAAAGCGCGCAGCTTTCTGCCGTCTTGTGGAATCGTCTGCGGTCGAAAGATTTCGAACTGCGCGACGGGATGGAGGTCGTTTGTGCGGGAAAAATCGAGGTGTACCCGCCTCGCGGAAACTACCAGCTGATCGTTCAGTCGATCGAGCCGAAGGGATTGGGCGCGCTCGAACAGGAATTCCTCAAACTCAAACAGCGTCTGACGTCCGAAGGTCTGTTTGATTTATCGCACAAAAAACGTATTCCTAAAAAAATTCAGCGCGTCGGCGTCGTTACGAGTCCGTCGGGGGCCGCGATTCACGACTTTCTGCAAGTTCTGAAGCGCCGATGGTGCAGCGTCGATGTGTGCGTTTTTCCGTCTGCGGTTCAAGGAGCCGGCGCGGCAGAAACTCTCGCTGCGGGGGTCGAATTTTTCAATCAGAAAGCCGGTCGGCTCGGAATCGACTGCATCGTTCTGACGCGAGGCGGCGGAAGCATGGAGGATCTGTGGGAATTCAATTCCGAACGGCTCGTTCGTGCGATTTACAATTCGGAACTCCCCGTCATTTCGGCCGTCGGACACGAAATTGACGTTACGCTTTGCGACCTTGCGGCAGACCAGCGCGCACTCACCCCATCCGAGGCCGCCGAAATTATTTCTCCGAACGTTCAAGACGTCGCGCAGCGTCTTCGTACCGCCTCCGCCCGACTGAAAATCGCCGTCCAAAATTGTGCCGCACGTTCCGAAGCGCAGCTGAAACGGCTTGAAATGAGTCCCGTTTTTCGTTTTCCATACAGAAACATTTCGGAAAAAGTACAGTCGGTGGACGGTCTTGAGGAGACGCTGAGGTCGCGATTTGCGGCAAACTTTCGTTTTTTGGAGACTCAAATGACGGCGCAGGCGGCGCGTTTGGAAGCACTGAGTCCTTTAAATGTGCTGACGCGCGGTTATTCCGTCACTCAAAACGCTTCGGGAAATATCCTTTTCAGTTCACAAAACCTCTCGGTCGGCGAACGAATTCACACGAAATTCGCGTCGGGCGAGTGTTTCAGTCGTATAGATGAAATCGTACACAATTCCGAATCGATTCAGGTAGAAAAATGATCGTATTCATCGCAGAAATCACAGCAGAAAATATCGAACGTTATTTATCGACTCGTATTTTGCCTGGTTATTTTCAGAACATGAAGCTGAAAAAAGTCCGTTTTGACCCTTCGGCGCTGCGAGGCGGCGGAAAGCAGCCGTTTACCGTGACGTATTCCGTTCCGGGACGGGTGGAAGACTTCCAAATGACTCCCGAGGAACACGCGTTTCCGATTTTGCGCTCCGTTCATCCCGATTTGCAGATCGAAAAGGTTTCGTTTGTTCCTGCGTCGGCGTTGTGGACGTGGAATCAGGAAAAAATGCGCATCTTTTTTCAACCGAACGAGGTTCTGTCCGAGCCGTCGGGGGAGGTGTTCAGCGACGAAGAGGCGTACATTTCCATTTCGAGGAAGCAGATTTTTCTCTCGTTTGAAATCATTCAGGAATATTTGGCGTCGATGCTCGCGGCGCTCGGCGTGGAAATTTCTCCCGACTCGACCAGTAAGATTTCCGTACAGTGGAATCCCTCCATTGGGGCGGTCGTTTACAACTGCGGAAGTGTTTCTGTACAATTATTCTTTACCGACGAGAATTCCATCTGCGACGTGCTGCGTTTTTTGGGTCTCGACGTCACGATGAGGCAGTTAGAAACGTGGGTAAAATCCGCACTGAATAATGTGCAAGTTTCGAAAATCGAAATTCAGGAAACGGGGATTCGTATTCCGCTGATTGTTCAGCAAGGGGGAGAAAGATGATTCTTTTTGCAGGTTTGTGGAACGATTGGATCGAAAATCCGACTCCCGTTTACATCATTGCGGGACTCTCAGCGGCTTTTCTCGCGGCGGGGTTCCTCATTTCGCGGCGCAAAGCGTGGCTGCTTGCGCTGATTCCGACGGTTCTGACGGCTGCGGCGTTTGGATGGGCCGACTACGTAATTATTTCACCGCGTGAAAAGGTGCGTGCAGCAATCGATGCGTGTGTTTTGGCCGTCGAAAAGAACGAAAAGGCGGAACTGATGCGTTACGTTGCACCGGAACTGAGAAAAAAGGTTCAAACGCAGGTCGATTGGGCGTTTTCGCTCGCGGAATTTACGGACGCGTACGCAAACAGTGTGAAACTGGAGGTGAATGATTTTACGACGCCCCCAACGATTCGCGCGACGTTTTTTGCCGGTGTGCGGTTCAATCCGCGGAAGGGGTACGCGCCGATGGACCGTTATGCGTGTATAATGACGCTCGTTTTTGAGGAATTCGACGGCGAGTGGCTCATCACCTCGCATGAAGAGCGCAACCCCATCGGACAGTAAAACGTCCTTTTTTCAAACAAGCGGAATACGCGCAGCACACAAAAACCTGCAACACGCACAACACGTACGTTTTTCAAATTCCGACAAATTCCGACAAAATCTGACGAAATTCCGGCTCACTCAACGATGTGGAATCCTTCGATTTCTTCGGGATTTCGCGCGATGTATTCCTGATACTCCTTGTTGAGCGTCTCCCACGACGCCCCTGTGCGTTTCGAAACCGTGTCGAGCGCATCGGAACCCGAATAAACGTCAAAAAGAATGCGTCCGAACGCATCGCGATACTTTCCATGGTCGTAAAAGACGAGAAAATGCGCCATTCCACACGCCTGCGCGTAGTAACGTCCCGCCTGAGGCGCCGACTGCCACGTCGAACGATTTACCCGTACGAATTCCTCAAACGGGGTAAAAACATTGGAATTTACCGCATAAATCCGAGCCGACCGCATGCGTTCGTCGCTGAAACCTCCCACCGCAAGCGTTCCGTCTTCCGTTTCGTGGAACGATTCCATAAACGTTGCAGCACCCTCAATCACCCAGTAATTCCAGCGGTCACCGTTCTTCGGATTCGTTTTGCAGCTCTCTTCGAAAAGCTGGTGCGTCACTTCGTGAAACATCGTGCGAAAATTTTCCTCTCCCGCGACGAAACACGAGACGCCCTCCCCCGTCGAACGATGAATATACATCCCGACCGACCCGGAAACCATCATCCCCGCCTGCGTCAGATACGCGCGGTATTCTTCGTCCGTTTTGAACAGACAAATCCGATGTTTCGGCGCAGCTGTGAATTTTGAGGATTCCTTCTCGAATAATGAACGAATCTGCGGCTCCGTGGCGTAATAGTTGAGGAACAGCTGCTTCCAGACTCGGTAGAGTTTTTCGACTTCCTGTCCGACTTTGACCGCATCCTCAATGCTGGAATCCGTAATGATCGTGAAGTGGCCGGTTTCGACGACCCAGCCTTTTTCGATCGTGTTGTGAAGCGCGGCGTCCTGTTCCTCAGAGATCCACTGACCGTTGTAAAAACGCTGTCCGTCTTCGTATTTTTTGACGTATTTTTTCGGAATCCAGCCGAAACGGTCGTGAAGGACGTTTCCCATGCGGAGATTGAGCGTTTCAAAGTCGGTTTGCCAGCCGTTTTGGGTCTTTTTGTAACCCAGAATCTTCCGCGAGCCGGGATTGTCGGGATTTTCGTGCAGTGACTGCATGAGCAGCTGAAAACCGAACGAAACGGAACCGAGCGAGACGGCTTTTTTGGCCATCCGAAGATAGTCGTTTGAGGCGGTCATTCGCAGCTGACGGAATCGGGATTCGTACTCGTCGAGTGGATTTTTGGTTTGCGAGCCGCTTGATTTCTTCCCTTTTTTGGAGCTTTTCGACGAAGAGCTTTTCGACGACGAACCTTTTTTGGAGGCGGACGTTGAGGAAGACGCGGATTTTTCCCAAAGTTCGTTGGGGAGCGGACTTACGTGAATTTCATCATCGACCTCTTCGGGAGCCGCCCAATTTCGGACGGTTTCGGCCTGATCGTCGAGTTTCTGTTCGTCGCACCAGGCGGCGAGTTCTTCGAGTTTTTCAACATATTTCGTTTGATATTTTTGGATACCTGAATAGATTTTATCCGATTCCTGAGCCTCCGCCGCCGCGAGGCTCAAAAGGAGATTGAGACAGACAAACCCGAAAATGACCGGAGTCGCCGACGCACTTTTTTTCATCATTTTACCTCGTAAATTCATATTTATGGAGTGCGGGAGCAAGCTCCCGCTTTTAATTCTCTACTTTTCAAAAGGCGACGGAACCCTGGGAGCGCAGGCTTCCAGCCTGCATAACTTCATGAATGAACGTATTGTTGAGGAATCATGCGGGCAGGATGCCCGCGCTCCCAGGGTTCCGTCGCATTCGCGTCTTGCTTCGGGGCGGCGTCCCGCCTCGCCGCCAATACATGGAATTTGAAATATTTTATATTGCATTTTAATTTTGCTGGGGGCGCTGCCCCCAGACCCCCGGTTCATTCTGGTCTGTTTACTTTCGCTGCGCTTTGCAGTCTGCCCGGCCGTTCGTCCCTCACTGGCCTTGGGCCGACTGCGTCGCTACGCTCCTTACTTACCCTCTGGAACTAGAAGGCAGCGGAGACCCAAGTCGTCGCCCCGAATGCCTGGCGAATTACAGTCCCGGTACGCCGAACGGCAGCCCTGCGCATCGTTGCACCAACCGCCGCCGCGATACACGCGGTAGGAGCCAGTGTCTGGGCCTGTCGGGTC
>CAYTLK010000101.1:0-13571 GCA_964438515.1 uncultured Planctomycetaceae bacterium | reverse complement strand
GGCGATTCGTATTCATAAAAAACCTCTTGATAAAAATAATAGGAAAGATTGATTAATATTTAATAGTTGTTTGAAAGTTTTTTGTTCAAAAATCAAGAAATTGATTCTTCAGTCTGAACCATCGTTTATTCAATCAAAATATCGGTAAAATTGGTCCCACTCTGAATTTGATAAAACGAGACCCATTCTAGTAAAATTATAACGAATGGATTCTATACGGTCAAGGGGGCCTGAATCAATTTAATAAAAAACAAATACATATTTCGATTCCAAACGCCTTAAAAAGAAACTATTTTGCCGTTTTTCGAATTTCTGCGCCAGATTTTGCCGGACGAAACATCTGTCGGGAAAGAAACACTCTCCGTGTCCCGATTTCAACAGAACAGAAAGGTTTTAAGAATTCAATCCTTTTTTTTCATTTTCAACCCCTTGTTTTTTCGGGATGGAAGGGTATAATTCATTTATCGTTCGGATTTTCGTAAGATTCTACGAGGATGCGGCGAGATGCGGCCTGTTTACGTCTTCAATTTTTTTCAAGGAATATCCAAAAAATGAAAACTACCCATCCTTTACATTTTACCCATTTTTCAGTCTTTTTTCTTCTGATTTTCTCTCTCGTCGGCTCTCTCGAGGCGCAGGACGGAAACGGGATTCAGAAAATCGTTCTGGAAGATACTGGAAAGGCGCTCATCAATCCCGATATGGGGTGGACGATGCATTTTTACTCAAACGTTCCGTACAATTACGGCAGTAAACTGGAACCGTCCGATGCGCTGAACTGGTTCGAAGGGTGTTCCGCCGTCTATTTGCGGATTCCATGGTCGATGATGGAACCGGAAGAGGGAAAGTTTAACTGGGCGATTCTCGACACGCCCGCTCAGAGATGGATTGCGGAAGGGAAAAAAGTCTGTTTCCGCTTCACCACTTCCGAAAACTGGATCGAATACGCAACTCCAAAGTGGGTTTTCGACGCAGGCGCGAAATTTTGCCGTTATAATTGGGGTGAGGGACCCTGCGAGAACGGAAAATTCGTGGATCCCGTCTTCGACGACCCGATTTATCTCGAAAAACTTCAAAACTTTCTCAGCGCCGCAGGAAAACGTTACAACGGAAATCCAAACGTCGCGTTCATCGACGTCGGAACCTTCGGAATGTGGGGCGAGGGACACACGGGCGGCAGCTCGCGCCTCAATCCGGAAGAAACGCTGCGAGTCGTAAAAACACACATCGATATGCACGCCGCAGCCTTTCCCGACACGCTTTTGTGCATCAGCGACGACGTGGACGGCCCCTCAAACCGGACGGGCGTCTATCCTGTAACCGATTACGCGCGTTCCAAAGGCGTTTCGCTGCGCGACGACAGTATTTTAGTACAAAAATCTCCCAACATGTGGTATCACGCCGATATGGCCGACCGTTTCTGGCGGACGCTCCCGGTGATTCTCGAACACGAACATTACGGAAGCTCCCTCAAAAAGGATGCGTGGGACGAGGCGCTGCTGATTCAGTCCGTCGAAGAATATCACGCCGCCTACATGTCGATCCACTGGTGGCCGCAGGAAGAATGGGAAAATTGCAAAGAAACCATCCGAAAAATCAACCTTCGTTTAGGGTACAGAATTCAGCTGCGTGAGTTGGAACTTCCAGAAAAAGCGGAGATTGGGAAACCGTTTTCGGTTCGAAGCGTGTGGGCGAACGTCGGAGTTGCGCCGTGCTATCCAGGCGGATTTATGACGCTGACGCTTAAAGACGAAAAGGGAGGAATCGTTGCAGTTCTTTCTGACGAAACGTTCGACGTTCGGACCCTCGAAACCGGACCGACAGACGCAATTCCGACGCAGGAACACGTAAGCACGTTCACGGCGGGACGCATCGCGCCGACGACGAAACCTGGAACTTACGACGTGTACGTTTCCGTGGGACAGCGCGACGGAACGCCTGAAATCGCGCTTCCGCTCGCCGACGACGACGGTCAGCGCCGCTGCAAAATCGGAAAAATAACACTGTATTAATTTCAAACACAGAATCAGAGCGTGTACGTTTTTCGAACATGAATAACGCACACGCTCCTTGCTTTAAAATTCAACCGCGTCGTTCCACCGTTTCCGCTTCCGTTTCCGCTTCCGCTTCGGCTTCCGTTTTACACACGATTCCCCCTTCGGGAAAATCGCACGGATGGGTTCAATCCTCCTCGCGGTCTCCGAACGATTCCAAAATGGCGGCGTCGGTCAGCGCTTCGGCCGCTTTCTGAATTTCCGGTGAGGATTCAAGCGCCTGAAGGACCAAATCGGTGTCGAGAATGTTCGACGCAACGGCCGTTGTGCATCCGACGGTGGATTCGGAACCTTCAAAATACGACTCAACCGCCGCATTCGTCTCGTCGTTTTCCGTCGTTTCCAGCGTCCCCGTTTCGAGCGGCAGAAGGACCGAATCTTCATCCGTATTCACCGTCACAATGGCGGCGGTCTGCGGAACGAGCGCGAGTTCTTCCACGACGGGAATCGTTTTCTCAAGCGTCGAGACGTCGAGCGCAGCAACGGCTGAAGTTACTGCAACGGTACGCGAAATCGTGTCGGAAGTCGCAATCGTCATCTGCTTGCTGGTGATTTCCGACGCACTCACACCGATGTACGTTTCCGTGTTCCCAATTTCCTCAAATGGGAAACCAAACTCCAGTACTTGCGTGGTTGAAAACGTCAGATCGTCCGCTCCCGTCGTGCTGATTACAAACTGTCCGAGCCGATAGTAAAGTCCGTCGAGCAACACCGCAGTTTCTTTGGTGAAAAAAACGTTCGTGACGTCAATACTCCACGTGGTTTCATGTTCCGCAAGATCGCCGCTCGAAGTCCCTCCGATGACGCTGATGCTGGAAGCCGCCGTTTTATTGACGTAAAGCGTGGTTTTTGACGAAAAAACGCACAATGCGTACGTGTCGAGAAACTCCTGCGAGTACGTCGGAAGGTTGCACTGGCACCAAATGTTGAGGTAGTACGTTCCCGCTTCGGAACTGATTTTCGAGAGGGACGACGGGAGGGACGAAACACTCGACGCACTCGACGACGCACTCGCGAGCGTGTACTGCAGCGAGAACGGCTGTTCGTAATTCAAACCGATGGAATACGTCATCGTTTCGCCCGACGAAAGCTGCAGCGTCACCTCAATCGGCGAACGGTCCTGCAGAAGCTGGTACGGTTTGTACGAGACCGTCAGACTGCCGTCGGTGTTGCGCACGATGCTTGAAATAGCATGGTCGGACGGAATTTTCGGCGTTTCCATCCCCGTGACGCTCACTCCGAGCGCCTCAAAAGTGCTGGACGGAATGTTGTACGTCAGAAGCGTCCCTTTGTCTGAATAGGCTTTGTAAATTGCAATCACGTCCGAATTATCAACCACTTTCAAAGACGCACTTTTTGAAAGGACGGTTCCCGCCGCAAGTGTGGAACCTGCGCCGATTGAGACGATTGTGACGCTGCATTTCGCTTCCATCTCGGCACTCGTCGTAAATGTACAGGATTTCAAAAGCGTGTAAATCGTGTCGCCGTCATCGTCGTCTTCCTGCGTATAATCGGTTCCGTTCTTCAAACCGGAACGAACTCCTTTGAACGCGTTGTACGTAAAAGTGGAACCTGCGGCCGCCACCGTTCCACTCGTCAGAACGGAACCCTCGCCCGCCGTTGCACTTACGAGCGCCGACTCCACAACGTACACGTCTTCCGTGAGCGTTCCAGAGAATGTTTGATTTTTGTACGGACTGAGACTTTCATCTTGGACGAGCGTTACTCCACCGGAAACGACGACGTTGAACGCGCCTGTGCCGCTCCCGACCGAATTCGTCGCAGTGATGGTGATCGACGTGCGAGAAACTGCCGACGCATCCAGCTCGTATGCGTTCACGCCCGGCAAACCGTTCAGCAGCTCCGTCAGATTGTCGCCCGAAAGCGCGAGGGAAACGTCCGCATCGTCCGTGTTTTCCACCAAAATCGTGACCGTGTCGCAAAGCACGTTGTCCGCATTCGTCACCGCAACTTCAAAACGCTGCATACTCGACGCCGCATCGGAAGTCGTCGTCGTTTCGGTGAGCGTCAGCACATATTTTCCCGCCTCATCGAGTTTCAAATAGTCGTTTTTGCTGTCGAAAATCACGTCCGTAATTTCCGGAACCGCCGCACTTTCCGTAATAACGAGCTTCATCGTGAACTGCGCCGAAGCGTCAGCCGCACTGGAAACCGCGTTGGATTTCGCCTGTACAGTAATCAAAAGACCGTCTGTCGTGAACGCCGCATCGTCAGCCGTGAAGGTGAGGACGCCGGCAGAAGAAACGTTCACAGTCCCGCCGCTTCCGGAAGAAACCAGCAAAAATTCCAGCGTCGAAGCGTCGAAATCCGAAATGAGATTGCGCAAATCCAGCTCGTAAACGCCGCTGCTCCTGCGGGAATTCGACCAAACGTACTGATTGTTCGTGAGCGGAACATCCTGCTTCCACGTCGGCGTCAGATTCGCGCTCGGAATCGTGAGCGTAATCGTACTGGAATCTGTAATTCCAGCACCGCTGTTTTGAATGGCGCACGTAAATGTCGCAGTTCCGTACCACCCCGCCGCGATGTGGAATTTTCCATCGGTCCACGTGACGTTTTCCGTGTCGCTCTTCATTTCGGTGACGGTCCAGACGTTGGAATCGAGATTCATTCCTTTCAGCAGGTCGGCCGACACTTCCTGCGCGCTGCTGCTCCGCGTTCCGGAGGTCGTGAGGTCGAGCGCCAAACCGCGGAACGTGATGCTGCACGAGTTGCTTCCGAGCGCTTCCGTCGTGGAGTTCTGAATTTTGTACGTTGTATTAAGCGTCACGCCGTCGAGGTTGTTCCAGAACGTACCGTCCGTAATTTCTTTTCCTTCCGAGTCGTAAACCCCCGCCCGAGTGAGAGTTACGCGGTTTGAAGCAGATTCGGAGGTAGTGATGGAAAAATGATACGAATACGAATTCGAATCCGCGTCCCGAATGACCAAATACGATTTGTCCTCGGAAAATCCAGCTTCAAAACCCGCCGAAATGGAATCGATCGTCCATCCGTAAAACACGACGGACCCCTCGTCGGAGCTTCCGTCACAGTCTTTCGTGAAATCCACTTCGAGTGTGCCGGTTTTAATCGAAAAGTCCGCATCTTTCACAACTGTATGAGGCGCTGCAACGGCATTTGCGACCGAAATGGAGACGGAGGCGGTGTTCGATGAAACGGAAACACCGTCTTGAGTCCAGCCGGCTGAGAAATTCAGCGAGGCGGAACCGTACGCATACGTGTTGAGTGCAAACGTAATGACGCCCGCGTCGGAAATCGTCGGAGCGGAACTGAAAATGGAGGAATAATGCGAATTTCGCGATCCATCCTCATTTATCGACCATCCGAAAACTTGCTGACCCGAGGCGGAAACCGAGAATTTCAGGTCGGAAACCGCAACGGTGTAATTCCCCCAGGCGAGCGATTCGTCGAACGCATTCGAGACGGTGAAGTATTCCGTGTACGCGCTGCTGAAGGGGTCCGCACCTTCAGTAAGTGCAATGCTTTCGTCCGCAGCCGCCTGCGAGACGCTGTATCCGCTCCACACGATGGACGCCGTAATTTTCTGTTTCGCCGTTTCGGTGCCGGAAATAACGTTTCCGTCTTCATCGACGTTTGCAGCCGCAGCCTCAATGACGAAGTTTCCGTATTTTCCGTAAACGGCGCTCTGCGTGTCGGTCGTCGGCGTCCAAAGGATGTGCTGACCGTCTGCGGAGAGCGAAACGTTTTCGGTGATTTCGACGTCATTCACGAAGATTTTGTAGGACGTTACTTTCCACGCATTCCCCTGCGGGTCGGAGAAAATCGCATTCATATTGAAATCGTAACTTGCGGTCTCGTTCTGCGAAACGGAAATCTCTGTCGCAACGACTTCAACCGGAAGCGTGTTTTTCTTCAGATCAAACGTCAGAATTCCCGCTTCATCGACGGGCGCTTCACCGTACGAATCCTTCACGACGAACGAAACGGTTCCGAGCGTCGAAAGAGACCGAGCGGTCGCGTAGTCGTTGAACGTAAAGGTCAAAACGTAATTTTCACCCGCTTCATCCTCGGCCCATTTCATTGTAATGATCCCTGCGTCCGCACCGGAAGGAAGGGCGAAAAGAAAATCGTACGAAAGTTTGTCGCCAGATTCGAGGTCCGCATCCGTCACTTTCCCCTGAAGCGCGCTCTTGCTGAGCGTCAGCGTGTACGTTGGGTCGGATTCCGCCGGAAAATCAACGGTGACGTCCGCAAGCGGCGCCGCGCCGTCCACAATCGTCGGGACCGTATTGCGCACAACAACGACGGTTCGTACCGTGGACGTTCCGACATTTCCCGCTCCGTCGACGAGCCAGAAATAAAGCGTATTGGACCCAAAAACCAGCGGCGCGCCTGCTTCGGCGTCGTACTTCACGGCTTCACTGCGGTCGGCATTTGCGGAATAGTACATTGTAACATCGGTTTCGGAGGCGGTGTAATTGACGAGCAGCGCCGCGCTGTTCGTGTACAGCGCACCGTCTTTGATCGTCGCGTTTGTGGGACTGAAAAGAACGAAAGTCGGGATGGTTTTATCGATTGTAACGTTTAATCGATCTTTGGGCGCATTCACGTTTCCGGCGGCGTCCACGGTTTGAACCCGGAATTCGTACGCACCTTCCGCAAGCGTTGTGGAAACGTATTTCAGCGTACAAGCGCCATTTTTATACTGTCCGGACGCATAAAGCGTTTCCTTTTCGCTCGTAATGGTGTTTCCGTCTTTATCGAGGCTCGTCGTCTTCGTAATTCGGTAAATTTCGACCCACGTTCCATACGTATCGGAACTTGTTCCAGAAAAACTCACATTAAACGTCGGATTTGCGTTCACACTTGCGGTGCTGCTTCCGGTCTGAATCAGCGCAATTCCCGCCGTAACTTCCGGCGCCGTTTGGTCGACCAGAATCTCCACGGCCTGTTCGTCCGTATCGTCGTCGTTGATCGAATCATTTCCCGCCGAGTCTTTTCCCGCGATGTAACAGGTGTAAAGCCCTTCATTTACGAGGGTTCCGTCTTCCTTGTAAATTTGAAGTTTGAACGAGCCGCCTTCGAACCACGTACTTTCGACGTATTCATAACTGTATTTCAGTCCGTTCAGGGTCGTTCCGCTTGAACTCTTGAGGAGGTTGAGCGAGTCGATTACAGTCACTTCATCCGCTTTTCCCTCATTGAAAATCACATCCAGCTCGGCCTGCTTAATTGCGGAAAGGTCGTACAGTGTTCCGGTGAGAGAAATATCGTTTTTGTTCGTCGCAAGCACACTCGACGTGAGGCCCGGATTGCCGACGAGTTCGAGATTCTGCCACTCCGGGGGGTAAAGGTCGAGCGAGTAAACGGCGGAAAAATACATTTCGTACGTTTCCCCAAATTCGTCGGTCGCAGTGACGCACAGACTGTTGTAATACGAATCCTCGCCGTCTTCCAGACTGCGGTACGTGAAACTCATCACACCATTGAGGAGCTTCACCGTCACATCGCCGCTTTCTTCGTCCAGATTTTCAAACGAGAACTGCAGTTCTTTCGTGTCGGTGAGACAGTCAGAAAGTTTCAGCGTCTTTTTCGCTGCGCCGGAGAGCTGCGTAAAGTCGTTGCTTTCGAGCCACGCACCATAATCTTTCGTGGTCGGAGAATCGTTGCAATAAATTTTGTACGTTTTCGAAGAGGAATTTCCCGCCGCGTCGGTTGCAGTCACAACGACAGTATTAAGTCCGTATTCGAGCGGAACAAACTCAGTTTCGGTCTGCGTATCCGTTTCACCCGTCGAGGAATGAAAAATCGTCACGACGAACGTCACATCCGACGCGTCTTCCGCGACAATTCCCAAGTCGTATTTTCCGTCTTCCAAATAATCTTCCGTGAGATACATCGAATCATGGTTGGTTCCCTCGCGCTTGTACGTCCCGTAATCGCTCGAATCGTAATCCGCATCGTATCCGCCCGCATCAATCACCGGCGCGGTTTTATCGATGAGAATTTCTTTGGAACTCCCCTCCGTCTCCGTCTTGTTTCCGGCCGCATCGACCGTCACAATTCGGAAATTCCAAGACCCTTCTGCCAGAGCGTCCGTATAAATGTACGTTAATTCGCCAAACGCTCCTGTTTTCGTATCGTATTGCGCCTGAGCGTACAGCACGTCTCCGCCTTCCGCTTCGACGTAAATCTGCGCCCACGTTCCGTACTTCGCGTCGAGTGTGCTCGGTGTGCCTGAGGCAGAAAGCGTAAATTTCGGGTTATTCTTCACCACCGCATCGGATGTGCCGGTTTTCACGACTTCCATTCCGGCGGTGATGGTCGGCGCCTCCAAATCCACCACGACGGACACTTTCTGATCGTCGTCGGCCTCAATGGAAGACTGATTTCCTTTCGAATCTTTTCCGTAGATGCGCAGCACATATTCGCCGCTCTCGACGCCGGAAAGGAGGAATTCAAACGTTCCTGTTTCCGCATTGTACGTGTAAATGTAATCGGCGTCCGCACCGCTGTTTTGCAGCAAATCGATGTTTTCGTAAATCGTCGTTCCATTTCGTGCAATATTCATTCCAGCCGACACGATTCCGGATGCGTCGAAGAGGGTTCCTGTAAAATGAATCTTGTTCGAAGCAAGAATGTATTCGACGTCGGCGAGGGACGATTCGGAAACGTTGCTTTCGAGCGTCGTATTCAGCCACTTCGGCGCCTGCGAGTCGGAAACGTACGTGAGCGTAAAACTCATGGAACATGTTTTTCCAGAGGCGTTTTCTGCCGTCACGGTGATTTTTGACGTCAATTCCTCCTCTTCTTTCGGTGTGGATTTGTAGGTGAAGGAGAGGATGCCGTCGCTCGAAACCGCAACGTCCACGAGGTCTGTATTGGAACTTTCAGCTTTGTAATTGAGCGTTCCGTTGTACTCGAACAGCTTTTTCAGATCAATCGTTTTGTTGTCGGCCGACTCGTCGCTCGCCGCCTGAACGAAACCCGTCGAAGAGAGTGTCTTTCCAGTTTCCGTAAGCGTCGGCACATCCTGAAATACGACTTTACACGTTTTCACAGTGGTGTTTCCGGCACGGTCAGTCGCGGTGAAAACGATCGTGTTGAGACCTTCCGTCAGCGTGTACGTAAACGTGTAAGAACCGTCCTCGTTGAGCGTTCCTTCCACGACCGAGCCGTTCTGCGTGCAGACGAAGGTGCTGAGATTTGCGTCCTTTGCCGAGGCGGTCAGCTTCAACGCAGAGTCCTTCACAAGCATGGAATCGAAATTTTCTTCGTCCTCATAATTGTAATTTTCGGTGTAACCCGTCACCGTGACCGCGGGGAGAGTGCGATCGACCGTGACGGTGATGCTGCTTCCCTCAAGCTCCGCGACGTTTCCAGCCGCATCGATGGTTCGAACGCTCAGCGTGTACGTTCCGTCCGCAACCGGCGAGGTGATGATGTATTCCAGAGCGCCGATCGTCTTCGTTTCGGCATCAAAAACAGTGCGCGCATAGGGAGCCGTCGTTCCGCTTGAATTCGTGATGTAGATTTCAATCCAAGCGCCAAGCGTTTGGTCGAGATCGTTGAGCGTTCCGGTCTGCGAAAGTGTAATTTCGGGGTTTTTATTCGTAAATTCTGGCGACGTAATCGTTCCAGTGACTCCTGGAACCGTCGTATCGACGACGACCGTCATTTTCTGACGCGTGTCTTCGGCCTGGTCCGGAAGGAACACTTCGAAATTATAAATTCCGTCGTCCGAGTTGTTCAAAACAAGCGAGAACGCCCCCGTTTCGGGGTCGTAAGTGTATTCAAGGTCTCCGACGGTTCCGGATTCCAGAAGATTCACGTCGCTGTAAATCGTTTCTGCGTTGCGCATGACGGTCATTTGAAGTGCGGATGCACCGTCCGGAAGATCCAGCGTTCCCGTGATTTTCATCGTTTTTTGCGCAATAATGTGGTCGACGTCCGCCAGCGACTTTGACGCATAATCGTTTTCAACCGTCACATCCGTCAGAAATTCCGACACACGAATGTACGTGAGTTTGAATTTCAGCGTGCATTCGTTTTTAAGCGAGTCGGTCGCAACGATTGAAATATCGGCGGTCTGCGTTTCGCCCGCAGCAGGAGTCGTAGGATATTTGAAACTCAAAATACCATCGTCACTGACCGTCACGGTCGCCGCGGAACTGTCGCTCGACGTCACTTTGAACGAAAGTTTGTTTCCGTAGTTGAACATCTTCGAAAGATCGACGGTTTCGTAATCTTCCTGATTTTCGGAATATTCCTGCTTGAGTCCGTTTTCCTGCAGCGCATTTCCCTCGTCGGTGAGCGAAACGGCCGCACTGCAATACACCCAGCAGGTTTTCGCAGCACTGTTTCCCGCTGCATCCACGGCTGTGAAAATGATTTCGTTGATTCCCGCTTGAAGCGTGTAATTGAACGTCCAAGTTCCGTCTTCCGATTTGACGCCGGTCACCGCATTTCCATTGTGCTTGCACGTAAGCGTCACATCGCTTCCTTCCGCATCTTTGACCGTCACCTCAAATTTGAAGTTCGGATCCTCCGCAAGCATCGAATCGTAATTCGTTTTGTCGTTATAATGGTAGTTCAAAACGTACGAAGGAACGGAAATCGTCGGAGCTGCGGAGTCGATGACGATCGTCAGACTGTTTCCGTCCGTCGTGTTTCCAGCCGCATCAATCGTCTGAACCGTAAACGTGTACGTTCCGTCTTTCAGCGCATCTTTGAGGAGGTATTCCAGCGCGCCGAACGCATTCGTTTTTGTGTCGTATTTCGCCTGCGCGTACAGCGTCGAAGTCGTTTCCGTTGATTTCGTTACATAAATCTGCGCCCAAGTTCCCAACGTCGAATCCAGTTCGTTCGGCGTCCCTTTCGACGTCAGTGTGAATTCGGGATTCTTTTTGACGCTCGTTTCCGACGATGCAATTGCAGGAACCACATCGGGCGCGGTTGTATTCACGTACACATCCACGTTCTGCACGAGGTCTTCGTCGAGACTCGCGTCAAACGCACGCAGCGTATACTTTCCATCTTCCAAATTCGAAAGCGTCAGCGTAAATTTCCCCGTTTTTTCATCGTACGTGTATTCAAAATCGGTGTCCGTTGAACTCTTCTGAAGATCCACTGACGAGTAAATCGTTTCGTCTCCTTCGTAAACGTTCAGCAAAATCCCTTTCGAACCGTCCGGAACCGTCAGCGTCCCGGTGAAAACGATTTTGTCGGAAGAAATAATGTGTTCGACGTCCGCCAGAGACGATTCCGCATAGTCGTCCTTAATCGCAGAATCCGTCCAGTATTCGACCGCAGCAGAACGTACATAATTCAATGTAAACGTGAGTTCACACGTCTCGCCGAGTGCGTTTTTGGCGGTGACGGTGATTTTCGACGTGAGCGTCTCGCCCTCTTCCGGCGTCTTTTTGTACGTAAAACTCAGTTTTCCATCATCACCAACCGTCGTCGTCACGAGGTCCGTGTTCGAACTCGAAGCGGTAAACGTCAGACCCGCATTGTAGTTGAAATACGAATACAAATCCAGCGTTTTGTAGTCGCTCTCCGTTGTACTGTATTTCTGCGTGAAACCGTCTTCTTGGAGCGTCTCGCCTGCGTCGGAAAGCGTCAGTTCGGTCGCAAAATACACGAGACACGTTTTCGTCGAAGTGTTTCCAGCCGAATCGACAGCCGTAAATACGATCGTATTCAAGCCGTCCGTAAGTGTGAAGTCGAACACATATTTACCGTCCGTCGTCGAGGCCGCTTTCACCGTTTCCCCGTTCTGCTTGCACGTAATCGTGACGGTACTTCCATCCACGGCGCCCGAATCGGTTGCAGTGGCGGTCAGCGTCAGCGAGTCTTCTTCGACCTTCATCGCATCATATTCTTTTTCGTCTTTATAATGCATGTCGGGTTTGTAACCGTCGACTGCAATCACGGGCGCCGTCACATCCACAACCACTTTCACGGTCACTTTATGACTATCGTACACATTTCCTGCAAGGTCCGTCAAGGAGACGGTCAGCGTGTGTGCGCCCTCTTCGAGCGATGCAGCTGCTTCGACGTCCGCAATGACGAGTTTTCCGTCTTTATCCTCACTCAAAATGGACGAATCGAGCTTCTGTTTTACGATTTCATTTCCTTTTTCGTCGTAAACGCGGATGTAAATTCCATCCGTTTTATCCTCCATCGCGGCTTTCAGCGACTCAAGCGTTGCGCCTTCTGCGGCGGAGGACGAAACGACGATCGTAAAATCCTTACTGTCGATGTAAAAAACGTCCTCAAACGATACTGCGTCCTTAATCGTCACATCGTCGGCGTACATTTCCGGCGCAACCAGATCGATGAGGAGCGTGTACGTATTCGAATCCATCGTGTGTTCTGCGTCGCTCCAGAGTTCCATCGTGATTGAACCGTCACTGGAACTTCCGTCCGGAAACTCGATGCTGAACGTTCCATCTTTGTTGAGCGTGTACGTCAGCGTGATGGTTTCGCTCGTCGTCGAGGCGGAAGTCAGTTTGTAATCGCCGCTTTTCGTCAGATCAATGGTCCCCGAATATTTCGTACCGCTTTCAGTCGTGTACGTAAAAAGCATCTCCTCCGCATCCGTTTCGCCGGTGAGCGTCAAATCTTTCGACTCGTTCGTGACAAACGTGTATTTCTGTCCCTCAACCTCTTCCGGAACGGTTCCGTTCACCTCAAAGTCCTTAATAATCGGAACGGTCGTGATTTCCTGCGTCAAAATCAGTTTGTCGTTGTAGTTCGGCGCAATGATGGTGTCGAACGTATTTCGTGTGATTTTTCCGTTCCCATCCACGTCGTAAATCGCGTCGTAATGATTCTCGGAAAGATCGACGCCGTAAATATTCTTGTACGTTGCGATGAAACGGCTATTGACGCCCAGACCTTTATTCACCTCGCCGAAAAGGGTGTAATAATCGTTTTCCGTAACTTCATTGCCGCCGGAAACGTCGCCCGCCATGGTGAAAAGAACGTTGAAACTCGGATCCTCCGTGAGGCTTTCGTCCGTTGTAATTTCAAAAACGTACGTTTCTCCAAGTTTATATTTCGCGAGAATCGACGCTGCGCCGCCTTCGACTTTCGACGAAATGATTTCCACTTCTTTGTCGCTCGAATCCGTAATCGTCAGATTCGCCGTGTCGAAATCCGAGCCGTCCGTCGTCGCAATATTCAAAATGACGTAACGGTCCGATGTGTCCTCCGAATCCGCCTCGTTTCCCAAAACGGCCTGGAACATATTGCTCTCAATGAGATTTTCAGAAGAAAACGTCACGGCCGACAGCATCTGGCGCGGCTCCAACGACTCAAGCTGCATGGAACGCATCCGACGATTGAGTGAGTGCGACTGCTGATATTTGCTATTCTTTTTTGAGGACATTGTTTTACCTTGGATTTAAAAGGACTCGAAGATCCGCTCTCGGACGTTCGATTACGAAATTCGAATGAAACTCCAATGATTCTCGAACGACTGTCGATTGATTCTTGAATGAATCTCGGAGGATTCTTGAATAACTATAA
>CAYTLK010000100.1:11956-13888 GCA_964438515.1 uncultured Planctomycetaceae bacterium | reverse complement strand
ATGAAGTTTTCACTTCATTCGGAATTTGAGTTTGTGTGTGCAAATCCCTCAGACCTCCGATATTATATCATTTAAAATAGGAATTTGCTATCGCAATCACGTCAAAAGGTTGCGGAATTGCGCCAAAGCTCCGATTTGTTTTTCCCTCACACGTTTTTCAAAAATTAAAAAAATAAAAATAGATTCATTCTGCGGATTTTTCAGACCGATCCAACCGACGTGCAACATACAGCGCGTAAATCGTAATGACGATGAAAGCCGTCATCGGTACAAAATAAGCCGTCGCAATGGATCCCGACGCATCGGAAATACAGCCCTGCACCCACGCAAAAATCGCCCCGCCGCATAAAGTCGCAACCATTCCGGCCCCGCCCATCTTCGTGTCGCGACCCAGTCCGCGCGTTCCAAAACCAAAAATCGTTGGAAACATGAGAGAAAGACAGCCGGAAATCCCAATTAATGCGTAAACTCCCGTACTTCCAGAGGAAACCGCCGTCACAACACAGCACCCAACCGCAACCGCAGACAGAAGCGCCAAAAGCGTCGACGGACGAAGGAATTTCATGAGGCCCGTACAGCCGAACCGACACGCAATGAAGAGGATTTGCGAGAAAACGTAAAACGTCGCGCCCGCCTGTTCTGCCGTCCGAGGAACAAAACCCGAAAGACCCGCAAACTCAGCGAATCGATAAAACCCACAACTCAAAGGTTCGACATTTCGAAGGATTTCAGGCCCTTGGAGTGCCGCATTTTCAAGATTCAACGCCCACATAGAATATCGGACCGTAAATGACCAGCATCCGATACTTGCTCCAACGCAGCAAAATTGCGCGAGAACGCTCCAAAGGTAGTTTTTGTTGGAAAGTAAACGGCGCCACGTCCCCAAAAAGTCGATTTTCTCCGCTTTTTCCGCAGCGTCCGGCATCCGTGTGACGAAAATTGCGGCCCACGTCGCCGCAAGAATCAATCCGATGACTGCATACGTCGCGGAAATGGCGGAAAGCTCGCCGCTTTGAACCTGCGCGAGTTGTGCCGGCTCCATCGCAGCACGTTCCGGCGCCGTCAGCGGGCTGAGTTGAGAAAGAATGAACATCTGACTCACGACGATTCCAATGAGCGACCCCAAAGGATTGAACGATTGGGAAAGATTCAGCCTTCGAACCGCAGTTTTAGGGCTTCCCATGGCGCAAATGTACGCATTGCAGGCCGTTTCGAGAATCGCAAGACCGCCAAAAGTGACGAGAATCGCGGCGAGATAAATCATGTAACATAAATCAGGAGTTGCGTACAGATATTTCGCGGGGAAAAACGCCAGTGTGCCGGTGATGAACATTCCCAAACCGAGCAGTACGCCCGATTTGTAGGTGTATTTCATCATGAAAACCGCACCTGGAATCGCAAAACAGCCGTACCCGAACAAGTAACAAACGATTTGAATCCAGGCCGTTTTCGAGTCGCCAAAACTCATGATTCGTTTGAAGGCGGGGAGGAGCGTGTCGGTCATATTGTTCGCGAGGCCCCACCACGCAAAAAGCGTCGTTAAAAGCAGGAACGGAAGCAGAATTTCACGGCCGACGATTGGAATTTTCGTCTCGGCGGGTTCCGTGAACGCAGAAGAATTTGAGTTTTTCATGTTTTTTGTCTTTTAAAAGTTTGCAGGCAGGTAAAATTTCACTTATCATAGCATATTCCGTGCGGTAAATCAAGGGATTTCCCAAAAAATTTCGCCCTGGCTTGAATAAATCTCAAGAGTTCGTATAATAAAAGGAACTTTATGGTTTTCTGACCTTCCATCCAACTTCATTACAGAAAGAATAATGATGCTTTTAAAACTAACACATTCAGCTTCGATTATTGCACTGTTATCTGTCTCAGTTTTTACCTGCTGGTCGTCTGCGGCTAAAACAGAGGCTCAAACTGCGGTTCAAACTG
>CAYTLK010000100.1:0-11856 GCA_964438515.1 uncultured Planctomycetaceae bacterium | reverse complement strand
GAGGCTCAAACGGAGGCTCAAACGTCAGAAGTGACGGCGTTAAAACGATTTACGCTTGAAAATGAATTTCTCGCCAGAACGTTTTGCGTCGAACAGAACGTTCTGCAAACGCAAAAAATAACGAATAAAAAAATCCAAAAATCCTGGGAAATCCAGCATGGGGCGGAATTTTGTCTGCGAATCTCCGAAGGAACGGAATTTCCCGAGTCGAACGATGTTTTACTCACAACGGACGATTTCACCTGCATCGCTCAAAAGACGTACGAACTCCCGAATCATTCCGGAAATGGAATCGCTTTTTCACTTCAAAATACGAAGCTTGGACTGAATGTAACGGTGTTTTATGAATTGTGTGCGAATTCGTTTTACATGCGTAAACGTCTGGAAATTCAAAATACAGGCGCAAAAGGACGCACACTTGAATACGTGACCGTCGATTCCATCCCGGCGGCAGACGCATTTCAGCCGTACGAGTGCAAGCAAATCACGGCTCAAGCCGGGGCGCAGTGGAAACCGGGGCTGGGTCAGCCGCTTTACACAACGCAAAGCGCGACTTTTTGGGGTGTGGAATTTCCAGCGGCAAACAACGAAGTGACGAAGGATGAAGATGGAAACAAAACGCTTTGCTGCGCGTATTTATGGGGTAAAAACATCGAATCGGGTTCAACGTACGTTTCGCATTCCTCCGTTTTCGGGGTCGGAGACGATGCAGATTTCGTGTCCGCCGCGTTTTTCGATTACATAAACGAGACGCGCATTCGGCCCGTCCGGCTTCAGGTGCAGTATAATTCCTGGTTCGATTATGGAGGCGGCGTAAGTCGTGAAACGTTTGCAAAAAGCGTTCAAACGATTCATCACGAGCTGGTTGAAAAACGTGCGTGTCCTCCGCTTCAGGCGTACGTTATTGATTCCGGCTGGGAACGTCGTTTCGATGTTCTGGAATCGGCCTGGCCCGTGAATTCAAAATTTGATTCCGATTTTGCTTCAACCCTCAAATCGGTGTCGGAGGCGCAGTCCACGCTCGGATTGTGGCTGAGCCCCGGCTGTCTCTTCGGCGCAGGACCGATGGTGAAAGAATATCGCGAGGCGGGGTACGAAGCGCTTTCGCTCTCGATGTCGATGTGCGGCCCAAAATATATGGACGCTCTGCAAAAACGGATGCTGGAACTCACCCGTCAGGGCGTTACGTTTTTCAAACTGGATGGAGTTTTCGGTCATCTGAACACGCGCGACTTTGAACTGAACGGGCGCGGCTGTCCCTCAATGCCGCAGCTGGAAACCGAAGGTTTTTCCGCAAACGACCGACGTCTGAACGACTCGAAGTACGACGAACTCAAAACGTACTATCTCGTTGCGGGTACGGAACGTCTGATTCCGATTTTTCAGGAAATGCACCGCATCAATCCGAACGTTTACATCGTCATCAGTAACGGCGCGTGGCTCAGTCCTTGGTGGCTCCAGCACATCGATACAGTTTGGATGATTAATGCGGGGGATGCGGCGGGCGGCTCGGCGCGTACGGAAGAACTCGTGTATCGAGACGGCGTTTATTACAACATCTATTCCTCCGAAAAAACGCAGTTTCCGATGGTGTCGCTCTTCAACCACGAACCGAAAAAGACGTCCACCGGCGAGTCGAAAGAAGAATTTCGGAAATACTTATTCATGCATCTGTCTCGCGGATCGGCTTTTCTGGAACTCTACATTAAACCGCGCGTTCTTTCCGAGCCGGATTGGGATGTGCTGGCCGAAGGAATTCAATGGGCGCACTCCATGTATCCGGCGTTTGAACGAACGCGAATGCACGGCGGAGACCCAAAAAAGCACGAGACGTACGGTTATTCCGGCTGGGACGGGACGAAAAAAGGATATTTGTCTGTTCATCATCCAGGACCCGAAAAAACAAGGTACAGCGTCACGCTCGACCGTCGGCTCGGAATGCTTCCAGGAACCACAAAATACCGTATTTCGACCCTCGTCGGTAAAAGCGGCGAAAGCGGCGAAAACGGTCAGAACGGTGCAAACGGCCATTCGGCAGAAACTGCTGCGAATTCTGAAGGTTCCAGTTTGCCGGAAACGTGCTGCTTCGGCGACGTTTTAACCTTTGTGCTGGAACCTCAGGAAATACAGGTTCTGGAATTTGAAGCGATAAAACCGGAATAGAATCAAACGTTAATCTGAATTAAATCAAATTAACGCCGTGCATTATTCATACATCACAGGACGCTTTTCAATTCATCCACCAGTCGGCTGAACTCTTCCAAAGCGTCCGTGATGGGCTGCGGTTTACGCATATCCACCCCCGCACCCGCCAAAAGGTCGAGCGGTTCCTTGGAACTTCCTCCGGAAAGGAAGCTCAAATAGGCCTCTAACTCAGGTTTTCCGCCTCGTAAAACACGCTGTGAAAGCGCAATGGACGCTGAAAGTCCGATCGCATATTTGTACACGTAGAACGCACGGTAAAAATGCGGAATCCGAAGCCCTTCCAGCTTCAAATCGTCGTCCAAGATGAATTTTGGACCGAAATAACTTTTCAACAGATTTTCGTACGTTTTAAGCAGAAAATCCAGCGTCATCGGCTCGCCCGCTTCTGCTGCCGCATGAACATCACGTTCAAATTCTGCAAACATCGTCTGACGGAAAATCGTACCGCGAATATCGTCGATGGCTTTATTTAGAAGATTCAGTTTTTCTCGACGTTCCGTTTTTGTTTTCAGCAGATGGTGCAGCAGAAGTTGTTCGTTGAATGTGCTGGCGACTTCTGCCACGAAAATCTTGTAATCTCCTGTAATGTATGGCTGATTGTGCCGCGTAAAATACGAATGCATCGAGTGACCGCCTTCATGTGCGAGCGTAAAAACGCTTTCGAGCGCGTCTGAGCGGTAATTCATCAGAATGAACGGAACGCTGTCGTAGCAGCCGGAACTGAACGCGCCGCTGTCTTTTCCGCGATTTTCGTATCGGTCGCACCATCGTTCCTGCGTGAGTCCGCGCCTCATAATGGAAACATATTCGTCTCCCAGCGGCCGAACCGCCTCAAGAACCGTCTCGACGCCTTGATTCCAGGGGATATTTACTTCTGCATCCTGAAACATCGGGACGTACGTGTCGTACATATGAATATCGTCGAGCTGCATAATCGTGCGGCGAATTTCATAGTATTCGTACAGTTTTGGAAGAAATCCGCGTACTGTATCTACCAGATTATCGTACACTTCAGTAGGAATTCGTTCTTCAAACAGTGCCGCCTCGCGTGCCGTCTCGAAATTACGGACTCGAGCGTAGTAAATATCTTGATGAACGTTTCCCGCATAAAGCGCGCTCAATGTGTTTTTATGGTCGTCAAACGTTTTGTAGTACTGATGAAACACGGTTTTCCGCACATCGCGATTTTTTCCGTACAGTAACGCACCGTACGATGCGTGGCTCAACTCGACCGTCTCGCCGTTGTGGTCCGTCACGGTTCCGAATTTCATATCGACGTCGGTCAGCTGGTCGAATGCGTCCGACGGAGTTTGCGCCATTTCGGCCTGCATTGCAAGCAGACGCTCCTCGGCGGCAGAAAGTGTGTGCGGTTTTTCCTCCAAAAGATGTGCGAGCCAGATTTTATAGTCGGCGAGTTCCGGTGCGTTGAGGTACGCGTCGAGTGCGGATTCCGGAAGCGCCAGAAGTTCGGGAGAGAGGAAACTTTCTTCCTGACCCGCACGGCTTGCGGCATTCATAAATCTTCCTTCGAGCGCTTTCGAGTCGCTGTTTCCCGCATCCTCCGCGACTTTTAGAAAAGCGTACGTTCCGAGCTTTTCACTTTCACGGTCCATTCCGAAGCAGAAATTCAAACATTTTCGAACCGCCTCCGGACCGTCTTTCAGCGTCCCGCGAAAAGATGCGTACTGGGAAATTTTCGCTTCCCATGCGGAAAAATCCCGTTCCCAGTCCGAAACGGACGCATAAAGCGACTCAACGTTCCATTTATCTTCCGCTGCGATTTCCGACCGGGAAGGAATGGTTTGAATGGAATCCGACATGTAAAAATCCTTTCTGTAATGAGTTTGAACGTTCCGTTTTAAAAGGGAAAAATCTTTTTCGAAAAAGTACGTGAAGAGAAAACCGATTTCGTCAGATTTTCCCATGATGAAAATACGCCGCCCCGCAAGATTGAATCCTGTGGGGCAGCAAAGCATTGGCGAGAAGGAAACATTTTGAATGTTGTTTCCATTTCAAAGACTCACTTCAAAAACGTTTGACGTGAGTTTTTAAAATCTCTTATTTGTTTTCCAGAGCGGCCTGAGCGGCGGCGAGTTTCGCAACCGGAACGCGCAGAGGACTGCAGGAAACGTAGTTCAATCCAATCTTATGGCAGAACTTCACCGAAGACGGCTCGCCGCCGTGTTCGCCGCAAATGCCAAGCTCGATTTCCGGACGAGTCTCGCGGCCTTCCGCAACCGCAATCTTCATGAGTTTGCCAGGTCCAGTCTGGTCGAGAACCTGGAACGGATCCGCGGGGAAAATGTCCTTTTCAAGGTAATCGTTGATGAACGACGCATAGTCGTCACGGCTGATTCCCAAGCAGGTTTGCGTCAGGTCGTTCGTTCCAAAGGAGAAGAACTGCGAGTTTTTCGCAATGTCGCCAGCGTTCAGCGCGGCACGCGGAATCTCAATCATCGTTCCAACCATGTAAGCGATTTCCACGCCGGCGGCCTTCAGCTCGCTGTCGCATGCTTCGCGAATGATGGTTTCCTGGTTCTTGAACTCGGCCAGGCACGTGACCAACGGAACCATGATTTCCGGTTTCACGGTGACGCCCTTTGCTTTGCAGGCGATCGCGGCACGAATGATGGCAGTCGCCTGCATCTTCGTGATTTCGGGATACACGATTCCCAAACGGCAGCCGCGGTGACCCAGCATCGGGTTGGATTCGGCCAAATCGTGAACACGGTTCTGGATGAATTCAACGGTCATACCGGTTTTGTCAGCCAGTTCCTGCTGTCCCTCAAGGTCGTGGGGCAGGAACTCGTGGAGCGGCGGATCCAGAAGACGCACGGTGACGTATTTTCCGTCCATCGCAGTGAAGAGGCCTTCGAAGTCCGCCTGCTGGAAAGGAAGCAGTTTTTCAAGCGCTTTTTCACGGTCGGCCGTGTTGTCGGCAAGAATCATGGTACGGAATTCATCGATGTGATCGAAGAACATATGTTCCGTACGGGTGAGTCCGATGCCTTCAGCACCCAGCGCGACAGCGGTCAGAGCCTGATCGGGTTTGTCGGCGTTCGTGCGGATTTTCAGAGTACGGTACTGGTCGGCGTAGCCCATCAGTTTGGCGTAGAGCTGGTAAATCGGCGCATCTTCGGCTTTGAGGGACTTGCTGATGAGGACCTGGAGGACTTCAGACGGAGAAGTCGGGACCTGACCTTCATAGATTTTTCCGGTGAAACCATCGACGGAGATCCAGTCGCCGGCCTTGAAGACTTTGCTGCCGACTTTCATCGTTTCGGTCTTATAGTCGATTTCGATGCCGTCGCAGCCGCAGACGCAGGCTTTTCCCATCTGACGGGAAACGAGAGCGGCGTGGGAGGCTGCACCGCCGAAGCTCGTGACGATGCCCTGTGCGACTTTCATACCGCGGAGGTCTTCCGGGGTGGTTTCGCGGCGGACGAGGATGAGCTTGACGTTGTTGTCTTTCTGCCAGATTTTTTCAGCGTCTTCGGGCTGGAAGCAGATTTGTCCGGTGGCGGCGCCAGGACCGGCGTTGACGCCTTTGGCGATCGGATCCATACCTTTCAGGCCTTTTCCGGAGAAAATGGGCTGAAGGAGCTGAGTGACGTCGTTTGCAGGAACGCGTTTGACGGCGGTAGCGGCATCGATGAGGCCTTCTTCGCACATTTCAACAGCGGTGCGGACGTGCGCGAAACCGGTACGTTTGGCGTTACGAGTCTGGAGCATGTAAAGATGTTCACGTTCAATCGTGAACTCGATGTCCTGAACGTCATGATAGTGATTTTCGAGCAGATGGGCGACTTCCTGGAACTGTTCCCAGACTTTCGGCATATCCTGACCCAAAGTGATTTCGATTTTTTTCGGGCGGCGGATACCAGCCACGACGTCTTCGCCCTGCGCGTTGATGAGGTAGTCGCCGGTGATTCCTTTGACGCCGGTGGCGCCGTCACGAGTCAGAGCCACGCCGGTGGCGCAGTCGTTACCCATGTTGCCGAAGACCATCGCCTGAACGTTGACAGCCGTGCCCCAATCGTGGGGGATGCCGTTCATGCGGCGATAAACCATTGCGCGGTCGTTCATCCAACTTCCGAAGACGGCTCCGACGGCACCCCAAACCTGTTCCATCGGATCTTCGGGGAAGTCTTTGCCAGTGGCGGCTTTGACGGCGGCTTTGAATTCTGCAACGAGTTCTTTCAGCGCGGCGGCGGACAGATCGCAGTCTTCTTTAACTCCGCAAGCGTCCTTCTTCGCAACGAGAATCTTTTCGAAGGGGTCGATTTCGGTTTTGTTGGCCGGTTTCATTTCGAGAACGACGTCGCCGTACATCTGGACGAAACGACGATAGCAGTCCCACGCGAAACGTTCGTCGCCGGACTCGCGGGCGAGAACCTGAACGGTGTTGTCGTTCAGACCGATGTTCAAAACGGTGTCCATCATACCGGGCATCGATTCACGAGCGCCGGAGCGGCAGGAGACCAGCAGAGGAAGATCTTTCGTGTCACCGAATTTCTTTCCCATGGCAGCTTCGATGCCTTTCATCGCCTTTTCGACGTCCGCAGTAAGCTGGGCCGGATAGGTGCGATTGTTCGCGTAGAAATAGGTGCAGACTTCTGTGGTGATGGTGAAACCAGCCGGTACCGGAAGACCAATTTTGGCCATTTCCGCGAGGTTTGCACCTTTGCCGCCGAGGAGATTACGCATCGAGGCATCGCCGTCGGTCTTGCCTTTTTCGAAACTATAAACGTACTTCGTCATGGAACTTAATCCCTTCTGAGTAGAAACTCGAACACTGAAATTCACTTTCCGGAAACGTCCTAAGAAGATGACGCGTCCAGAAAGTACCCAATTAACAAATTTTATTTCCCTCTATTTTATCGTATCCGAAAAATTAGTCAAGAGGGCCGACCGAAATATTATTGTTAAATTTTTATCATTTTTGTGATTTTTCTCAAAATCTTACCCAGTTTACTCTGTTGGAAAATTTTATCATGAAAAATCGGTTTTCTAAAAAAATTTTGCCGTACCTTCTTTACAAATTTCAAAAAGTCATTATACTCTTGATGTGGTTTTATACCAAACTAAAGTAGTGAACAATCGGGATGGCTGCAACGTATAAAATGCCGAGTCTATTTTTGATGACTTTCTGTTTATCGTACGTTTGTTTTTGTAATTATTGGCAAATTTTTAGCGAAAAACAGAAAAAATTAAAAAATATACAGTTTGATTGTAGTGAATATACACAAAATGTCGATTATTTCAATAAGGAGTGTTGTTTTTAAATGAGTTCAAAGGGGAAGAACCGCAAAACGAACTCTCCCTTTCAACGTTTGAAAACACAAAATTATTGTATTTTATTTGTATATTTAGTATTTTTTAAGATTATAGATAAAATTTGATTGAATGGAGATATCTCATATGACTGACACTGAGTTTAAAAACCGGGTTCAAGCATGCAAGAGTTTAACAAAGCGGATGCGTCAGCTGCGGATTGAGCAGTGTGAAGACCGCGTTCTTCTTTCGGTGTCCCCTTACATCGCCAGCGAGGATGCTGTGAGTGCGGTTGAGGCGTCGTTATTGGGTCAAGATTCCGGCAGTGTGGATTATACTGGTCTGGATCTTGTACCGCAGGAAGAGACTCCTGTTCTTGAAACAGCTGCCGCGCCGCGAACGCTGAGCTGGGTGGAAGACAGTGTCGGAGTGTATCGAGTCACCGTTTCCAATGAGACAGATTTTTCAAGCGCAGTCGCTGATATTAATAATAACAGCGGGTATAAATATGCAATTACACTCGGTAACAACCTGACGATTTCTGAAAACATCACGCTAACTCCGGGGGAGCTGGGTCTGACGGTCGACTGCGGCGTTTCGTACAATTTAACGTTCAACAGCGGCACCACGTCTTCTATCAGCAACACGACGTTTACGAATCGGTCCGGCAATTCGGACGGCATGCTGTGCGTGAATTCCGGTGCCGTGATGACGCTGAAGAACTGTTCATTTACGGAAGCCGCAGCGGCTTCAGGCAGTCTGGGCGCGGGAGCTTTGTACAATGCCGGAACGACGACCGTGACGAACGGACGTTTTATAAACTGTGCCGCAACTGGACACGGAGCACGTTTAGGCGGGGCGATCTATAATATTGGAACTCTCAATGTGGAGAGCACGCTGTTTGAAAACTGTTCGGCTGCGAAAGACGGAGGAGCAATTTACAACCAAGCGGCTCTGACGGTCAAAAATTCCTCATTTCTGGATTGTTCTGCAGCCGGAAACGGAGCTGCAATTCAGTCTTATAATACGGTCGCCCACACGGTGACGCTGCAGGGAACGATTAACTTCATCCGCTGTAATTCCAGTGCAACTGTGGCGAGTTCAGGCGGAGTTTTAGCTCCCGGACGTAACGGCACCTGCGTTTTCGACACAGAGAATGGTAATGTGACGCTCAATTTCCAATATTGCAAGGCGGAAAGTACGACTGCGACTTCTGCAATCCGCTGGACGACAGATTCGCCAGGCAACACGAGTTTCACGAAGTCGGGAACCAACAACGCAACGATTAATATTACGTACGATTCTACCGCAACCACCGCAACCACGCTCACGACGAACGACGCGACGCTGACGGCCGCCGGTGTGACGTTGAATCCTGTTTCCAAAGCCAACAGTCTTACGGAATTTGCGTCCGATTTTCTCGTCGTTGGAAATGCGGATAACGCGTTGGGCGGTCTTACGTTTTTGAAAGCCCTGGAGCTGCTCGGCACGACAAATCCGAACGACAACACCACGAAGTATACGAAGATTTACTTTGCAAACGGAGTGACGCAGGCGTTGTGCCTGAAAACGGATCTGACGGTCAAGGACGGTACAATTATCGACGCCTCTCAAACCGTAACGTACAATACGACAAGCGGTGTTTGGGAACTTTCCAGCGTTGATACTTCCCGTGAGCTGAAATTTGACGGTTTAGGGGCTTACAATATTACGGTCAATAGCGGAAGTACAGCCACTTTTAAGAATTTCCTCTTTCAAAATTGTGAGGGAACGAATGGCGGCGCGTTTTGCAATAACGGAACGCTCAATCTGACAAATTGCGATTTTGAATATTGTACAACATCCAGCAACGGCGGCGCGATTTACAATAACGGGACGCTGAATGTCTATGAGACGCTGTATTTCGACAAATGTTCGGCAACCGGCAACGGCGGTGCGATTTATGCAGCTTCCGGAAGTACCGCAACGGTCGATGCCGTCACATCCTTTGAATCGTGCGTCGCGGCAAGCGGCGGCGCGTTTTACATGGACGGCGGAACGCTGATATTCCAACAGAATTCCACGCTGAGTGATTGCCGTGCGACGAACGCAAACAGTTACAACTATTTTTACAACTCGACGGAGGAGAACCTCAAAAGTGCTGTGACGGACGGCGTCACGATGAACATCGCGGAGTTCAGCACTTCAACCTACGATTATACGGGGCACAATTCAGCCTATGGAATTACGATTAAGTTTGATACGGAAGATTTCAAGACCTTTAAGAGCGATTTCATCGTGGTCGATACGGACTCCGACACGACTGGCACCCATAAAATTACGCTTGAACGCGCGCTGAAACTCATGGGAGTCGAGAATCCCTATGCTACATCTGGGACGGTTTTCAGCAAGATTTACTTCACCTCCGAAGCACAGACGTTTACGAGCGACCACACATTCACGGTCAAAAACTATGGCGAGAATGACCAAACGATTCTCACGATTGACGGTTCTAAGGTCGCAACATACCTCCAGAATTCAAATACGTTAGAATATTCGTGGGTCGTATCAACAGTTGATAATCGTACCATTACACTAACTTGCGGCAAGCAGCGCGTTCTGGAAGTGGCGGCCAACACGATTGCGGAATTGAGTTCGCTCGTCCTTCAAAACCACGAAACTGCTGGAACCGGCAGCGGCGGCGGTTTAATCGTAAACGGAACGGCGACGCTCAATAACGTGACCTTTCAGAATTGTTCTGCTGTAAACGGCGGGGCAATTTACGTTTCCGGATCGGGCAAACTGACGTGCAGCAGCGACCTCACACTCAGCGGAATGAGCGCCTCAAACAAAGGCGGCGCTATTTACAGTGCCGCCGGAAGTGAATGTACTTTTGTTCGAAGTTTGACTCTGAGTGGGTGTACGGCAGGTGCAATGGGCGGCGGTATCTATTGCGCAGGAACGATGTCTTTCGAAATGGGATTAAATATCGGAAGTTGCACCACAACAAATGCCTCCGGACTGGGAGGAGGTATTTACTGTTACGGTGGTACGCTTACCAGTAAAGAAACGATATGGTTTGGAAATTGCAGTGCAAATCGCGGCGGTGGTCTGTATGTCACAAATGCGGGTGTCGTAACAAGTGCGAACGGCGTCAACTTTTCGAACTGTTCGGTCACAAATTCCGCAGCGGGGTTCTATCTGGATAACGGAACGCTCGTACTGAACGGTGATTCCAGTATGACCGGCATGACCAAAACAGGGACTTCCGGTTATTTGTTCTTTTACAATAACAATGCGGCCAACCTGAAAAGCGATTCGAGCAGCGGCGTGAGTCTGACGCTCAATACAACGCTGCACCAGACCAGTGATTATACGGGACACAACGCGCAGTACGGGGTGAAGATCAACTACGAGGAGACGAATCTGTCGACGTTCACGAGTGATTTCATCGTGGTCGATACGGACGATAAGACAACGGGAACGCTGGGAATCACGCTTCAGCATGCGCTGGACCTCATGGGAACGGTGAACAAATACGCAATGCAAGAAGGAACGTGTTTTTCGAACATTTACTTTGCAAGCGGCATTTATGATTCGTCCGGAGTTGCGGAAATTTCTTCGTCTTCAACGTTTAACGTTGCGAATAACGGAACGCAAAGCGATTTGGTGGTCGAGATCGACGGTACGATGAGCTATGTGTACAATGAAACGACGAAAAAATGGGAATCTTCTGCGGATACGGGGCGGACGGTTACTCTGACGAACACGCAGAACCGTGTGATGAAAATCGCCGCAGGAACCACTGCGAAAATTAACGGTCTGACGCTTACGAACACGGCAACCGGAACGGGCGGCGGTTTGACCATTGCGGGAAATCTGACTGTGAAAGACGCTGTAATTACGGACTGCCATTTAACCAATGCATATGATGGCGCCGGTTTCTCGATGAGTATCAATGCGACGCTCACCGTTTCCGGCGTTCTGACGCTCGAAAATTGTACTGCGGCGGACAATCATTATGCGTATTTCAAGAATGACAGTAACAATAGTACAGATGTGGCCGCGTCGAATCTGAAGGATAAAGACAATCGTGGTGTAATTTACATCAAAAAAAATTCTGCCAACAATACGTATGATTATAATTCCGAAAAATATAACCGTCAGTACGGAGTTACGATTCGATATCAGGACAACAGTGACATTTCCGCTTGGAAATCGTTCACAAATAATTATATTATTGTCACCACTTCCGACGCCAATTTGGTTGCGGATGACGGACTGATTTCGCTCAAAGAAGCGTTCATGTATCTGGGCTGGACGAATACGAACGCCGGGAACAGCGGAGCGGTGTTTGATACGATTTATTTTGCAACAGGAATCGATACCGTTACGCTC
>CAYTLK010000099.1:0-13943 GCA_964438515.1 uncultured Planctomycetaceae bacterium | reverse complement strand
CGAAAACACGTTTCCGACGCTGCGGGAGGAAATTCCATCCCGTTGGGAGGCGGAGTCCGTCAAAAAATTGCAGAAAATTTTCCCAAAAAACCTTCTGCAACCCCTTGATGCAAACACAGAAACTTGAATATCGTGTTTTTAGGACTTTATTTGATGATTTTCCTCCTGCGTTGTTTTTGTAGTTTATTCAATGTGTTTCAATCAAAAATCTTAAGGTTTTTCTTCAAGCATGTTTTCATTGAAATGAGTGCTTACGATCGAATGTTTGTTCCCGTCATTTCGATATTTTATGTACGTTAGTGCGGTGATGGTTCCATCTTCAAGACGGAAAATGCCGGGATAGCCGCAGTCCCAGCCGGCGTAATTGTGCAAAAGTTTGATGCGGCACTGACCGGGACGTCCGCTGCGGATGTCGTCCCACGTTCCGACCCACGCGACGAAATGTCCCTGCGTCGGACTGTTCAGAGCGGTGTCGCGAAACGCAATGACGAGCCGTCCGTTTCCAGTGTAAACGCCCATATGACGGTCGCCCGTCAGACCCCAGCACGTATCGGCGGCTTCCGACCACGATTCGCCTCGGTCGCTGCTGAACATTACGAGCGAGCGGCCTTTATGCGTGTTTTCGCGCATCAAACAGCAAATTTCCTTTTGATCCGGCGACAGAAACGCAAACGGTTCACAGGGTTTTTTCCCCGGAATATCGCAGATGCTTTTCGGTTCGGACCACGTAAAACCAGCGTCGGTTGTTTCGCTTTGCACGACGCGCAGACGGGTTTCTTTTCCGCCCTCACGATTGTTCACGGTTCCGTCGTTCCGGATTTCCTGATGGAAAAAGCCGATGTAACAACCGTCCTGTTTTTCGGGATTTTTCGGAACAATCGAGCTGAACGCCATCACGTTCGGGAATCCGAGTGAGGGTTCCTCCCGCCACGTTTCGCCGCCGTCGTCACTCACGATTCGGGCGATTTGAGGCTGTGCGGTAAAGACCCAAATGTATTCCTTTCCCGCTGCGTCCGTCATGCGGAAAATGCTAGGACAGTTTTTGTGTTTCTTGAAGCCTTCGGGAAGCCGATCGTCGATGCGGGTCCATGATTTTCCACCGTCTGTCGTTTTCGCCATCGGACCGGCAAACCCGCCGTGACCGATGTTCCAGACGAGAAAAACCGTGTTCGGGTCCTTCATTTGGACGGCGTACGGATGTCCCTGATAGACATCGGGAGTTCCCTGCGCGATGACGGTTTGACGCTCAACATCCTGCGAAAGATCCACGAGCGGAAGGTCCATTCCCTCCGCACGGACGATTCCGTTTGCGAGAAAACAAAGAAAAAAGGATAAAAGGAAAGATTGACGCATTGTGACTCCTTTGAAAAAGGTGTTGAAATTATTGAAGTATGAAATTTGTACGATGTATTTTTGAATTATTATGAAAATTATGTCTTATATTCTTTCGAAAATCCGACTGTAAATTGAGGCGAGGACGCAGCAGACGACCATCTCAATCAGCCCGTAAAGCAGGAAGGAAATGGGCGTCAGTTTCTGAATCAACAGAAGAACGGCGACGCTTCCCAAAACTCCGCAGACGGCTCCTCCTCCGCGTACGTTTTTCATGAAAAACCCCATAAAAAACAGTGCGCCGAGCGTTCCGGTAAAAAGTCCGAGGAATGTGTTGAATTGGTCCCACAGGGATTGGATGTTCCACGTTGCAAGCACGCAGGCGAGTCCGATTCCGAACAAACCTGCAAGAATTCCGGCGGTCCGGGCGGCTGCAACTTCAGCGCGAGGCGTGATTTGCGGCGCAAAAACCCGAATGAAGTCGGCGCAGACGGCAGCCGACGCGGAGTTGATGTTGGAACTGAGAGTCGACATTGAGGCGGCAAAAACGGCGGCGATCAACAGTCCCGAAACTCCCTGCGGCAAACTCGTGACGATGTAGTGCGGGTAAATCGCGTCCATCGGGCTGAGCGTTACGGAAAGCATTTCCGGATGCGTGGAATAAAAGGTGAACAGGCCCGTCCCGATGAGGAAAAAGATGAGGGTGATTGGAATCGCAACGAGTGCATTGAGCCAGATGCTGTGTACCGCTTCACGTTCGTCGGAGGTGGAGAGATAGCGCTGAATGACGGTTTGATCGCTCGTATACGTGATGAACTGACTGACGCAGCCCCCCAGAAGAACCGTCCAAAAAACCGGGGCCGTCACGCTGGGCGAAAAATCAAACATGTGGAATTTTTGGCTGGCGATTCCAAGGTCGAAGAAACCGCAGACGCCGCCGTTCGTGTTTGCGAGGAGCCAAACGAGGGAGAGAATTGCTCCGCCGGTGAGGAGGATTCCCTGAACGACGTCCCCCCAAATTACCGCTTTCATTCCGCCGACCGTGCTGTAAATGAGCGTGATGAGGCCGGTTGTGAGGATGCAAAGATGAACATTCAAACCTGTTACAACATTCAAAGCAATGGCCGGCAGGTAGAGAACGATTGCAATTCGCGAAACCATGAAGACGCAGAAAAGTCCCGACGCAAACCACCGTGCAAGACGATTGAAACGTTCTTCTAAATATTGGTACGCGCTGATTGAACCCATTTTTCGAAATTTGGGCAGATAAAATTGAATAACGAACGGTGCGACGATCGCGATTCCGAAGTTGAAAAAGACCATATTCCAGTTGGACGCATACGCTTTGGACGGAATGGCGAGAAACGTGATGGCGCTGAGCATCGTCGCAAAAAGACTGATTCCTACCGCCCACCAGGGGACCTGACCGCCGCAGTGGAAAAAGTCTTCCGAAGTCTTATTCCCGCCGGCAAAGAGAAAACCAATTCCGAGCATGAACGCCATATAGAGGGACAGAACCCAGTAATTGACGGCACTGAAATGCGGAACAGAAACCAAACGAAGGAGGTGAATAGACGGCGTTCGGACTCCCGGCGCGATTTCTCCAGACGGAAAGAGGAACGTTCCGGAGTCGTTCAAAACGGTCGTCGTGACGGGCGTTTGGAAGGGAAGCGAGCCGCAAACGCACCATTTTCCAGTAATCGTATTAAAAAAGAAAATTGTACGATTGAACCCTGGGTGTGATTCCGACATTTTGGCGAAATCTTCCTCCAGCTCGGCTTTTTGTGCCGGGTCGTTCGTCTGACGAATGCGTTGTTCCATCGTTTCACGTTCACGAAAGATGCGTCCATCGTCGCCGCCGAACAGAAGAATCCCTGCGGCGCCGGATGCAGCGCCCGTTCCGGCTGCGAGAGGCGTGCGTTTCCCGTCGGATGTCTGAATGGGTTCGTGTGCCGTCCATTCTTTTTGACCCGGAAACCACGACCAAACCGAGTCGAAGAATTCCGTTTTCGTTTCCGTTTCGTTTTCATCCTGCATCGCCGCCCGGCCGCCGAAGAACCACAGGCGCTCGCGCGTTCCGTCGTTTTGTTTCACGAGGACCGCAAACGCCGCTGGGTGCGGAAGATGCGTCTCTTCGACCCACTTCCGGTTTGCAGCCGAAAGATCCAGCGAAAAAACCTGGTCGCTTGCACCGTCCGCAGTCATTCCGCCGCAAATGAAGATTTTGGACTGGAACCAGGCGGCACTCGCGTTTGCGCAGGCGCTTGGTAAATCGGGAAGCGGTGTCGTTTCGAGCGTATTTTTTACGGAGTCCCAACGAAGCAGAAAGGCGGAGTTCAGCAATCCGTTTTCGTTTTCGCCCCCCAGAACCGCCACACCCTCCGGCGTCGTTACGGCGGCGGCGTACGCGATTCTGTTCGGTAAATCAAACGATTCGTCACGCGGAACCCACAACCCGTTTTGATTTTTTTCAAAGACTAGCAACGAACTGTGCCAGACCTTTTTTCCGCCGCGCCGCGGAGGTGCGTCCGGGAAATTTGCGCCTCCGCCGAGCAGCAGGACGTGATTCGTGATTCCAGTGACCGGACCCGCAACTCCCGGCTGTTCCATCATGTTGGAATAAGGCGGAATCTCCGCAGGAGTCGGCGAAACCAGCTTCAAATCCTCTCTTTCGGAATCGCCGCGCAGCCACGGAGACGCGACGCACAAAAACAGTAAAATCAGGAAGGATTGGAATGGACGGAATGGACGGAAGGATTTTAGCATTTTTTTGATTCTTTGAATAAAATTGTACAGTTTACATTCTTATATTCATCTTATATTCTTATATGTTCATCCCAAATAGCGTCGAAACTCAGCGTCGATTTTTGATTTTTGTTCGTCGGTGAGGTTTCCAAGCGGTGTGCGGCACGGACCCATTTCGAGCCCCAACCGCGAAAGAAGGTACTTTTGCACCGCATGAAACGGTCCGGACGCATTGCACCAACGGACGTACTTCCAACTTTGAAGCTGCAAAAACCTTGCGGAAGGAATGTCTCCGCGGTCCCAGGCGCCCAAAATCCCCTGATAAATTTCGGGAATCAGAGCGTAAGTGCTTCCGATTCCTCCTTTTGCACCGACCGCCAGCGCCGACAGAAGCATCTCGTCGCACCCCCAAAGAACCTCGAATCGGCCATTTTCCATCGTCAAACACTCCTGATACTCGAACACTTTCGTGTCGGTGTATTTCAAACCCGCCAGATTCGGGATTTCGTTCTCGGCCATTTTGAGAAATTTCGGCATATCGAGCGCGGCACCCGTAAAACTCGGGATGTGATAGTAGAAAAAGGGGAGTTTGGGCGCACCGGCAGCCAGTTGTTTCATGAAATCCAGAAGTGAGGCTTCTGTCGTCACTTTGTAGTAACTGGGAGCTGTGGCGCTGATTGCATCGGCACCGACAGATTGAGCGTGGGACGCCAGCGAAACGCATTCTTTGACGCTGTTTGCGCCGACTTGAACGACGACGGGAATGCGTCCGTGAACGGCTCCGACGAACGCTTCGAGGAGTGTTTTGCGTTCGTCAGTCGTGAGACTGATTCCTTCGCCCGTTGTGCCGCAAACGTAAAGAGCGTTCAGTCCTTTTTCAATCAAATATTCCACATAATCGGGAATCGCACGTAAATTCAGCTCCCCGTCCGAAGTCAGAGGGGTGTAAGCGGCCGAAGTCAAACCTTGCAAAAGCATTTTTGTTCCTTAAATCAAAAACATGATTAAATTAAATCGAACGATAATTGTTTATTTTCTGCGAAAACCCCAAAGTCCGACCGTTCCCAGCAGGAGAAGCAGGCAGGCGGAGGGTTCCGGAAGCGCGGCCGTTCCTCCAAACGTAATGTTTCCGGCACCGTCTGAAAGCAGTTTGTAACTGGCGAGCGACGTGTCGAGCCACGACGAATAGTCGCCTTCGGGCAGAACCATTCCGTCGAGGAAATTTACGGGAAGAAATGAGTTTTCATCAAGCTGCATCCCGACGAAATTCAGCAGGAGGGAGCCGTCCGCGAGGTCGAAAGAGGGGGTTTCGCCGGTGAAACTCAGCGTATCGTACTGAAGTGAGCCGTTATTTTCGAGGACGTCCAAAACGATTTTTCCGGAATCTGTCGTACCGGACTGGGAGGTCGATGTGAGGGTGATTTTTCCAATATCGTCGGCTGCGATTCCGGGCGAGAACGTGCCGCCGGAGACAGTGAGGATTCCGAAAGAACCATTGTCGGCGTAAAGGGTTCCTGCGGTCTGGAGGACGGTTCCTTCAAAGTTCGAGGCGCCGGAAAGCACGACGGAATTGTTGGCGGCATTTGCGATTTTCAGCGTTCCAGTGCCGGAAATCGTGTCGGTGAGCGTAAAACCATGCGTGCCGGCCCCTGCATTTTCCAGATTGAGAGTCAGCGTTTTGTCGGAGTGAATCTGGAATTTGTTATTGAGCGTCACCATGTTTCCGTAACCCAAATTATGGAAAGAAATGTCGGCCGCCGCGGTGACGGTTCCGGCTCCGAGCGGGTCAAAAAAAGTCGTGCCGCCGTTTGCGTTTCCTGCGATCCAAATCGTGTTGTTATTCGTACTGAAAATCGTACCGCCGGAATGGGTCGAACCTACGCGGAAGTCGGTTCGTGCGGCAGTTGCGATTTCCAACGCACCAGTTCCGGCGAGGGTCATTCCGGAATTATTTTTTGAGGAAAGAACTTTGAGTGTTCCGTTATTGACGGTGCCGCCAGAGCCGTTTAAAGTTGTGACGGCTTCCGTGACGCCGTTGAGATTCATCGTTCCGCCGTTGAGCGTCAGTCCGCCGCTGATTTCGTTGGTGTTGGCGGTCAGGTACGTAACGGTTCCGCCGGTTGAAACGGTCAGTTCGGTGACGGCTGCGCCGCTCGTTTTCCCGAGTTGAAGGATTCCGCCCGAAACGGTTGCATTGAGCGCTGTGTTTGCCGTGGAGCCGGTGAGCGCTTGGGTTCCGGAACCGGTTTTCGTGAGTGTGAGTCCTTTTGTTCCGCCGTTGAAAGTTGCTTGGGTGGAGTAAGTGCCGGCCCCGGAGAGGGTGAGGACTGAGGCGGACACGGTGCTTGCGTTCGAGAGGGTTCCTCCGGCGCCGTCGAGACCCGCAACGGTTTCGTTCGTTCCGTTGAGATTGAACGTTCCGTCGGAAATTGAAATCGTACCGGAATCAGCAACCTGATTTCCTCCCGTTCCCGTAATCTGAACGGTTCCGCCGGAGATATTCAGACTTTTGGCGGCGTTCACCCCGGTTTTTGCGAGATTGATCGTTCCTTTTCGCACTTCCAGATTTACAGTGTTTGCGGTGGTTCCGGAAAGGGTTCCCGTCTGAGCGTTCGAAAAGGAGTCCATGCAGATCGTTCCGTCTCCCGTGATGGTTCCCGCCAGTTCCGCCGCCTGTTCACGTGTGATGCAGAGCGTTTTTCCCGCTGCAATCGCGAAGTTGTTGGAAAGGGTCATTGCGTATCCTCCGACGAAAAACTGCGTATTTTGGTTGATCTGGAAGGACGAGGAGCCGAAAGAGTCTGCTTTATTGAAATAGATCATCGTTCCGTAACCGGCATTCAATTCTCCGGTCGAATTCACTGTAATCGTGCCGTTCCAGTCGGGCGAGGCGCCGCGAAAGTCCATCCGTTTCATGGTTCCATCAACGACGACGCCGATATTTCCGGAGTAAACCCAGGAAAGGAGCTGCGTACTTCCATTCGCGATGTTGATTGTGAGTGTGCTTACGGAAACCCCCGTATTTTTGAGGGTTCCTGCATTCACCGTCACGCCGGTTGTGGTCAGGTTGAAGCCGGCCAAATCGAGTGTGTACGTATTCAGTTTGAGGGACGTGCAGGCCGTGTCGGTCGCCGTGAGTGCTGTATTTGCCGACAGATCGTACGTCGTTGCTCGGCTCACATTCCCGCACATCGCCGCCGCCAGAATGATTCCCAGCCATAAATAGCGTTTCATTTTTCAAACTCCTGAAAAGTTGTTTCAAAAGGGTTTTGATTTATGTGTCTTTGAATTAGTTTTTGAACTGTTTGATTATTATGATTATTGTAATTGTTTTGATTGTTGTGATTTGTTCGTATCAGTCGGGGAGGGCCGCCACGTTTCCGTCGGCCCGATTTCCGAGGTTTTTGTGTGTTTCCGCGTCAATCGAGTAGGAAACGCGGTGAATCGACGCGTCGCTCATCGCCATTCCGAAGGTTCCAGCGTGACAGCTGCCGAACATTAAACCGTTTGCAAATCCGGCTCGGTCCTGAATGGGCGGCGAAGCGGAAACTCGCTGCTGTTCCTGGTCGAATCCTCGGTAGCAAGTCGCATTCTCCGTGCTGTCGCCGATCGTCGTGTACTGATAAGCGTTCAAATATTTTTCGCCGACGAGATAAGTGTTGGAGGTTCCGTCGCGAATTTCGCCCATTTTTGCGCTTCCGTGCCGATAAATCACGCCCATGAATTTGTTGGAGGCCTTCCATCCGTCCTCCGTCATGGTTTTTGCAGCGGCATAAGTCGTGGGACTCGTCAAACCCGAATCGTTGGTTCGAGCCGTGTCGCCGTAGCAGGCGGCATAGTCGGTTTTCACTTTATCGACGATGCCGGAATAACCTTCATTGAAAGACTGACGAGCGCCGGGATACGTGATTGCGGACCTGCGCGACGGGCAGTAAAACATCGAAATCGGCGTACCGACGAGCTGTTTGATTCCCTCGCGCTGTGTGGACGTGACGGATTCCGGGTCGCCGTCGGTTCCCAGCTGTGCGAGTGCGCTTTGTTCGATGTAGTTCAAAATGAAGTACTGCCAGCCGCCGGGCTGATTTTCGCCCAAACCTCGGTCCGGGTCGGGGAGCCACGCCCAGTTCCAGCCGCCGCAGGGAAACTGTTGGTTTGAGCTTTCAAAATTCATACATGCGAGAGCCGCCTGTTTGAGGTTGTTGCTGCACTGCATCTGTCTCGCCGCCTCGCGCGCCTGTTGGACGGCCGGCAAAAGTAACCCAACCAGCATTCCAATAATCGCAATGACGACGAGCAGTTCCACGAGCGTGAAGCCGGAACGATTCATTTTGGATCTCCATTTTCAGGTTCATCGGGGTCTGTAGGTTTTACGGATTCAGTAGGTTCAACGGGTTCCACACGGATTTCGAGCCAGTGGATTTTTCCGTGAGCGTTCGGGCTGGGAAGCACCGAAACGCAGGCGTCTCCAGGAGTCAGCGCGTCTGACGGAAACGTATAACGCAGGGTTTTTTGGCAGGGAATTCCGGCTTCCGGTTTGGGGTCCCACACAAAAGAGGCGGGTTTCACACCGTTGAGCGTCACGTCGGGTGTTGAAACAACGGGCGTCGAAACGTTGGGCGTTGAAACGTTGGATTCCGCACCGTCGATTCCGAGAATGAGAGTGACTTTTCCCGAGGCGGAACCGTGGGGGACGATGAATTTTCCGCCTTCGGTCAGGGATTTTCCGAGTTGCTCTCCGTAGGAAACCTCACCGGCGGCGACGTCGTGAAATGCGACCGGGTAGCGTTTAGTCTGCGATGCGAGGAACTCCGCACCCAAACCGTTTTTCAGCATGGAAAGGTACTCCGCCTGCGAGATGGGAAGGGTCTGGCAGTCCATCCAGTTGAAAAGGTAAAGTCCGTCTGCGCCGCGAAAACGCATAGTTTCCGCCCAGCCGTCGAGCAACGTCAGCGTGTTGGGCGTGCGCGGAAGGGTTCGGAGGGCGCGCAGACTGTGTTCCAAACAGGGAATCAGTTTCACGTTCGTGCCGGCCAGACGTTCTTTCCAGAGCGCAATCGGAATGTCGTAATCGGAGCTGCTCCATTCGGGAGCCGGCACGATCCAGTCGACGAGGCTTTTTTTCGCCCATTCTACCGCGTGGATTCCCAGCGCGTCTGCCGTGTCGGGGTGGGTGGGAACGCGAACCGAGACGAGAATCGCATGGCCGCGTTTCTCGCTCCACTCGTCTGCCAGTCTGCGCGTTTCCGTCACAAATTTCGTCAGAATGTACGCGTCCTTCTGTTCCTGACCCGGCGGGAAAAGTCGGCAGAAACGCATCCAATCCAGCTCGATTCCATCCATATCGTAACGCTCGAACAGTTCCCGAACGAACGACAGATTGTGCTCGAACACCTCTGGTTTTGCGTAATTCAGCCCGCGGTTAGGAAGCCGGTATTCGGGGTGCGAGCGCCAAAACGAGGAATGAATCCAGTGCTCCGGATCGTTCACGTAATGGACGTCGTTCATACGCATGGTGATCCAGGGGGAAATGCCTTTTTCCCGACAGCGCGCGATCCAGACCGCATACGGATCCAGTCCCGCATCGTGCAGACGCTTCGCATTGGACGGCCAGACACAATCGGGGTGCCGATCCAGCTGGTCCCAGACTGCGTCACGGGTTTTGGACTCGAAATCGGCATTTTTGCAGTTCGTGCAGAGGAAAAGATGCGTCACTTTCGTTTCTGCGTACTGATCCGCCCAGGCGAGCAGCCCCTCGCGGGTCATCTCCTCCGGGCGACGCGAATTGAAAAAATGGCTGTCGTCTTCATTAATGACGAAAATTTCATCCGCACTGGCCCTCGCAAGAACCAAACCGCTCAGCAGACAGAAGAAAAACGTACAATAACGCATTTAAACCTCCTTGTTTCTCAGCTTCTGACGTTCCGCAACGTACCAGTGCGAAAAACCGGCCATGTCGGGCGACTCTTCGAGGTGCTTCTGCATCAGCTCCGCGGCGGCTTCCGCATGACCCATCACGATTTCTTCCGCAATGCGTTCATGAAGTACCAAACGCTGATTCCTGCGCAGCGCTCGAACCAAATCGTTTAGCATGAGTTTCAAAAAATAAATGTCCAAGTCCTTCAGCTCGGTTTCCAGCCGCTTGCAGTGCGCACACTCGGCGATGAACAAATGAAACTCCGTTTCCTGCTGCTGACGGTGGCTGATTTCCATCTCTTCCGGCGGCTCCAAAATCTGTGCGTCCAGTGCGCGGCTCATTTCCAAAAGTCTCGATTTTTGCGATGGTTCGATCCATTGTGCGGCCAAAAATGCGGACCGACGCTCTACAGCAATCCGCCATTGGAGTGCGCCCCACAGATCTTCAGACGTCACGGGCAAAACGCGCGTTCCGACTTTCGGAATGGATTCCACGATACCGGAACGTTCCAGAATATCGAGTGCCTGCGAGACGGACTGCTTCCCCATATTCAGCATGGTTGCGAGGCGCCGATGGCTGATGATATCTCCGATTTGAATAGTGTGACACATAATCATCTCATAAAGACGATCGTATGCCTGTGACGACATTTTTTGCATGAGTAACCTCAAAAAATCTTGGAATTCCAACTGCCCGGCCAGTTGACTAACTATATTATACGTTCAAACTTTCGTTTGTCAACAAAAAAATGAACAAAAATTCAAAAAAAGTCAAAATTTTTGAATAAATTTTGAATTTCCTGCTTGAAAAAAGATAAATTTGTGATATTCTAATATAAGAGGGGCTTTCGATATGTGTATCTGTTCTGTGAATTCTCGGAATCTTCACACGGATTTCGACGACATGAATTTTAAAGGGATGCCCACAAAAACCCGATATTTTATCCCTTTTCGGCACACTTCACTCGTTCCGCAGTCCTGACCGTGTAACCTGGAATCGTGCCGATATTGGATTTTGAAAATATATTTTAATTTATGTTTGACAAATGTATTGAATATGGTACAATGGAATTGAGGACGTGGCTTCACACCGATAAAAAGTATTCACTATTCTATCAGAAACCATGCTCCTTTTCACCTCGTCATCCGACAGGTACGCACTTGCCGGATGACTCCCCAATAAAGGTGTTCTTTAATTTTTAGGAATGGTTGATGTAATGATGAAAACAAATTATTGTGGATTATTTGATAATGTGAATTTGCCAACATCAAAGGTGTTAACTCCTCTTTTAGAGGCGATTTCAAATGCAATTCAGGCCATTGAAGATTCCAATCGTGCTGATGGAAAAATTGTGATTGAAATTCTTCGCGATGTATCATCTGTTATATGTGCCGATTTTGCCGAATGTTCTAATATTGTTGGATTCAGAATAACAGATAACGGTGAAGGGTTTAACAGAAAAAATTTTGAAGCTTTTAATGAAGTTTATACAAAAAACAAAGTTAAACGTGGTGGAAAAGGATATGGTCGTATTACATGGTTATGCGTTTTTAGAACTGCTGAAATCACTAGTGTTTATAAAGATGGAGATTTGACCCAAAAACGGCATTTTTATTTTGAGTATTCTAACGATCCCATCCGTCGATGTGAAGATGATAGTATAACTTTATTAAGTTCAGAAGAAACCAAAACAGAGATCGTATTAAAAGATATTCGATGTGATAATGAAAAATTATGTAATGCGCTAAGAAAAAAAAAGACAAGCACAATTGCAAAAGAAATCATCGTTCATTTTTTCCCACAGTTCCATAATCGAAAATTCCCTAAAATTTTATTAAAAGATATTGATGACGAATTAAACTTAAATGGCATGTGGGAGGAAGCTGTAACCATTGATAGTTTGCAAAACATCACAATTAAAAATTTTAATTTTGAAATTCAACACATGAAAATACATCACAATTTTATTGAAGACCAAGAGGTTTATTTATGTGGAAATGATATGGTTGTGAAATCGTTTTCAATACGAAGTTTAATAAAAAATATGCCTAAAAAAATAGAAGAAAATGGTGAGAATTATGTATATGCCGCTTATGTGTCTTCTTCCTATCTTGATAATTGTGTAAATTCGCAAAGAACAGACTTTAATATTCCAGAAAAATTAGAAAGCAATTGTATCATTGAAGATGTTTTAGATATGGAAATGATTCGAAATGCTATTATACAGAACTGTCAACAATTTCTTGAACCATTTTTTGCTCCACTTCGAAGTGAAATGCGTCGACGGTTCGAGCTTTTTATTTCTATGCACCCAGAATATACTAAAATTTCCAAATATGCTCATCAAGCATTATCGGCATTGGACTTTGAATGTTCCGATCGAGAAATAAAAAAAATGCTTAACGATGTCTCCATTTCACTGGAAGATGCAACTCCTGACTGGAATGATTTTGAAAAAGAAAGTTTTGAAATGATGGGAGTACCGGAATTTGAAAAAAAATTTTCCCAAATTTTACAGCAAATAGACGACTTGCAAGGATTTAATTTAACGAAATATGTTGTGCGAAGACGATTTGTTTTATCTGCACTCACTTATTTTCTTGGGAAAACTGATCCCAATTCAAAATATAAAAAAGAAGAGCAGATTCATAAACTGATTTTTCCAATGAGAAAATCGACAACAGAAGTCTCTGTTGGAGAAACTAATATTTGGTTAATTGACGAAAAGTTGATTCCATACAAATACATTGCTTCAGATCTACAATTCAGACAAATAGATAGAATCAATGTTGAAAGTAATGATCGCCCGGATTTGATTGCATTTGAGAGTTCTTATGCTTTTATTCTTGGGAAAGAAAGCGAACCTCATGATTCCGTGGTGATTGTTGAATTCAAGCGCCCAATGAGAGATGATTATATAAACGGAAATGCCAAATCTGACCCATATCAACAGGTTTTGAGTTACATTACACAAATTCGTGAAAAAAAAGCGCATACAGATAGTCAGCGTCAATTCAATATCAATGAAAACTCTAGGTTCTTTTGTTATATTATTGCTGATTTAACACCTTCATTGCTACATATTTTAGACAAAGCAAACTTCAAAGAAACTGCAGATGGAAGTGGTTTCTATTTTATTCATGACAAATATAAAAGCTATTTTGAAGTTATTTCCTATGACAAATTAGTATCTGATGCAGAAAAGCGAAATCGTGCATTCTTTGAAAAACTTAAAATTGAAGATGAAAGTCAAGTGGAATCGTATAATACTGATTCCACTTGACTTTTTCCTGAAAATATGTATCCCTTTCATTAAGATAAAAGGTGGAGATGAACGGGATTTTTACGGATTACTCAATTCTGATGAACTTACGATGCTTTGAAACGCTCATCAAGCGACCAGAGACGGACGGTTAGTGACCGAATCAAGGTCGTTTACTATTTGGGAAGGGGTTGGAAACGAGAGAATATTGCCGTTTGTTTGAGGCTGGACGAAAAAACAATGCGACAGTATTTCAAAAATGTTAAAGGAAAAGGGGGATCGAAGGACTGATGTGGACCGCTTATTGCGGAAGTAAGTCTGCTCAGAGGTCGGAACCAAAAGACGAACTGACAAAATTTCTCGAAAAGAACCTCTTTCCAACCACCAAAGAGGTGGCGGACCATGTTTACAAAAATACAGGTTCGTTTTTTCGTTCCGAGATGACAAAGCTTCTCCATGCATTCACGGAAAAGCAAATCGTCAGGCGCAGGAAGTGTTTATCGAAGAATATCGCAAACTCCGTAAAAACACAGGCGAAAACGATTCAATTCTGTTTATGGACGGTTGTATCTGATGTTCAACAGCGCTACGTCTTGCGGCGGCGGTCGAAAGGTTCGTCGAAATTCCAATGAGGAGGTTCAATCCGTGTTCCTTTGGAATCTCCTTAAAAACATTGAGCGAGAATTTCGA
>CAYTLK010000098.1:0-14000 GCA_964438515.1 uncultured Planctomycetaceae bacterium | reverse complement strand
ATCGTACAAAAGTTGTTGCGACTTTTGCGAAATTTTCAAATGGAATGAGTATAACCGCCGTAAAGATGTTCAATCCGTTCTAATTCACAAAGATTGTGATTAAATAAATACTCGCGAGTAACACGTTGTGTCGTAATGACTTTTCGAAAACAAGGACTTGCAAATATACGCCTAAGCATGGCATCTGAACTCGAATTATTCAAGCCAAATGCTCCACCGGGGTACAAAATAAAAACAAAGGGAATGTTAAAACGTTCGTAAAAGGGTAACAGCGTAAATGTTTCTGCCAAAAAGTAGGAATAAGCTAACTTTGCAGAGTACCTGCAAAACGGCGATAAATAGTGAATTCGATCTTTGTTATACGGAAAGTCTTTTAAATACCCGTTGAAATCATCCGAAAACCGTTCAAGAGTTTTTCCGTAACCGTGTTTAAACCATGCTTCTTTCTGCGGTTTCATTGGATACATCGTGTATGCTTGTATACGATCATTAATGCGTAACAATCCATTTATTTCCGTAACTCGAAACCCCAAAGGTTGAGAAGGCGGGAATACACTGTCAACAATGATTACATCCTCATGAATTTTTTTTCTGTAAAAAAGGTCTCGCAGTATTTTTCCTAACATTTATTATAATTCCTTTTCACATACATCTCGAATGTCTGCTGTAATTCGATGGATATCCGTTTCTTCCATTCCGTAAAACAGCGGCAAACACGCGATGCGGGGGGAGATGGTTTCGGATTGAGGACACGAAAATTGCGGAGGAGGAAGGTACGGAAGCGTGTTCAGCGACGGATAAAAATAACGCCGTATGTGTATGTTTTCCGCCTCCAAGACCGCTTGCACCCGCAAAAGCTCCGACTCCGTCCGAAAGAGGACCGGATAATAAGCGTAATTGTACGTTAATCCTTTCGGAAGCGTTGGTCGTTCCACGACTCCCGCCAGCAGTTCGTCGTACAACAAAGACGAACGGCGCCGATCCGCTATGATTTCCGGAACGTGCGGAAGATTCGCGAGCCCCATCGCCGCCTGAAATTCCGACGCTTTCGCGTTCATTCCCAGCTGAATGTATTCGTCGTTATTGTGCCCAAAACGGCGCAGAAGGTCCAACTTCCGCTGAATTTCAGGGTCGTGCGACACAACACACCCCCCCTCAATCGTGTGGAACAGTTTGGTCGCGTGGAAACTGCAAGTCGCCATTTCACCGTAACTTAAGAGCGACTTTCCATCAAGCTCCGACCCAAACGCGTGAGCCGCATCGTACACGACAGGAATTCCGTACCGTTTTGAAATATCCGCAAGCGCCGCCACATCGCACGCCCCGCCAAACACATGAACAGGCAGAATCGCACGTGTTTTAGGAGTGACGGCCGCCTCAATTCGGTTGGGGTCGATGCAAAGCGTTCGAGGATCCATGTCGACGAACACCGGCGTGCAGCGCTCCCACAGAATCGCGGAGGTCGTCGCGACGTAACTGAACGGCGTCGTAATAATTTCCCCCTCCGTAATTCCAAGCGCTCGAAGCGCCAGCTGAATCGCAAGCGTTCCGTTCGTCACGAAACAACACGAATCCAAATTCAAAAACGCGCAAATCTGCCGCTCCAGTTCCTTCAAAAGCGGTCCATTGTTCGTAAAATACGAAGTTTCAAAAATCCGATGAACGTACGACTGAAACTCCGACTCCGGCGGCGTGAAACTTTTTGTCACGAAAATCGGTTCCGAGTGATTCATAACTCCCTCCATTCGTACGGAAAAAGCGCACGATAGCACCATCTTCCCGTTTCCAGATGAAAACCGAGCTGATTTTGAGGCGAGATTCCAAGGGTCGCCGTTTCGGGAATGTAGTCGTAAATCACCCCTTTGTCGTTTCCAACCCCAACATCCAACGAATAACGTCCTGGAATCATATAGATATTCGGAATGACGAACTGCACCTCTTTTTCGCAGTTTTCTTCCAAATCTCCCAATCTTGCTTCCCGAATGAACGTCGTAACCTGCGAAACCGCTTCGTGCTGCGAATTGACAAACGCAACGGAAATTACGGGATTTTTAATGTTCGTTTTTGCGGAAAACCGAACCTGAACGTACAATTCCGCGCCGAAATCGCAGTAACTCTCCGACCCCATCATTTCCGGACTCGTTCCGACTTTTACGTCCAGCACGCGCGCGTCTCCCGTTCCAGCGCGGTCGGTGCGTTCCGCAATCGGATTCCCGGCCTGCGAGTCCTTGCGTCCAACGTATTCGTAAATGACCTCTTCCGTTTTTCCTTCCGCAATCATGCGCCCTTTTTCAAGCAGAATCGACCGGCTGCACAGCTGTCGGACAGCGCCTATATTGTGCGAAACGAAGAGGACCGTCCGTCCCTCGCCCGCCACAGAAGACATTTTTCCGAGACACTTTTTCTGAAACTCCGAGTCGCCGACCGACAAAACCTCATCCACGATGAGAATTTCAGGTTCAAGATGCGCCGCCACCGCAAACCCAAGCCGAGCGGCCATTCCGGAACTGTAACGCTTCACTGGAGTGTCGAGAAACGCTTCGACGCCTGAAAAATCCACAATCGAATCGAAGTTTTTCTGAATTTCCTGCCGCGTCATTCCGAGAATCGCACCGTTCAAAAAGATGTTCTCGCGTCCCGTCAAATCGCCGTGGAATCCTGCACCGATTTCAATCAAAGAACGGAGCCGTCCGTTTACACGCATGTTTCCGCGATTCGGCTCGATGATATTTGAAAGAATTTTCAAAAGGGTGCTTTTCCCGGCGCCGTTGTGACCGATGATTCCGAGCGTCTCGCCCTCTTCCACCTTAAAATTGATGTCGGCGAGCGCCCAGAAGTCCTTTTTATCGAGTTCCGAACGTTTTGGACCGAAGCCGCACAACCCTTTTACAAAGGCAGGAATTGCGTCGCGGAGACAGTCGTTGATTTCGCCGCGATGAAACTTTTTCCAGACGTGATTTAATTCGAGTGCCGTCCCCATTTCAGATGAACTCCGCATAAAGTTTTTCATTTTTGTGGAAGTAACGCCACGAAAACAGAAGCCCCAAAACAGCAAAAAGAGCCGCATAGAGGAGGAAAACTGGGTGCCAAACGACGGCGTTCTGCGCGTCGTAGAGCGGAACCAGCAGATTTTGACCGCGGACGATCACGAGCCGCAGCCCCTCAAGAAGCGGCGCCGCCGGATTCAGCATAAACGCCCAGCTCAGTCGCGGCCCAAGCTGATTCGACTCGAAAAAAATGGGGGTGAAAAAGATTCCGAAACTCGTAAAAATATTTAGCAGGTACTTCACGTCGCGATAAAAAACCATGGCGCAGCTCAAAAACATCGCGAGTCCCAGCGCCAAAAAAAGCAAAAGCAGGACGAGAACCGGAACCCAAAGGAGGTTCAAACTCCACGTAATTCCGCCCAAAAAAATGAGAAAAACGAACAAAACGGAGCTTCCGATGAACGAATCAAAACACTGCGTAAAGACGGAAGCGATCGGAAAAACCTCACGCGGAAAATAGATTTTCGTAATGAGTCCGATGTTTCCGAGCAATCCGTTCGCGCCGTTCGTCAAAATTCCGATAAAAAACGACCATCCGACCGCCTTAACCGCCATATTCGAGAACGATTCCACATCGATTTTCTGTCCGGAAATCGTATTCATTACATATTTCAAGACGCAGCCGCTGAAAACGACCATCATCGGCACAAAAATCGCCCAGAAGAACCCCATCACCGCCTGTTTGTAACGCAGCCGCAGGTCCCGCAGAAGCAACTGCCACAACAGCTCGCGATAACCGAAGATTTCGGTGAACATTCCAACCCAGTCGCTCCACCCTTCCGAGCGAAAAACGTCTTCTGATGATGAAACGCCGTCGAATGATGAAGCGCCGTCATCCGTTGAAACGCCGTCTTTTTCGTCCGTTTGGCCGTCGGTGTTCGTGTTTGTGTTCGTGTTTTCAGGCATAAATTCAAATTTCAATAAAAAACATAATTAAGTACAAATTTCAATATTTTTGAGTCGGTCGGACGGCGTGTCGGAGTTGAAAAAACGGTTCCTTCTTTATTGTACCGCATCTCGGCGCAAGGTCAAGGGGGTGCGTTTGCCGCGCGTAACGCCGAGTTGTGCACGTTCGTTCCTAAAGCGAGAGCAAAAATTCCACAAGATCCTTCCTCTCCTGTTCGGAAAGTTTCTCGAAATTCCCGTCCGACTCGCCGTGACGCCCCTCCCAAAGCAGTTCCTCAAGCGTCAAATAACGTCCGTCGTGCAGGTACGGAGCCGTACGAAAAACCTCAACGAGCGTCGGCGTGTCGAACATTCCGTCCGTATCGTGATCGTTCTGCGTTCCGACGTCGTGAAGCTGCAAATCGGTGTAATACTCGCCGTGATGACAGCTGGAACAACCCGTTTTGGTTCCGTAAAAAAGGCGCTTTCCGCGTCGTCCCGACTCGGTGAGGGAGCCGTCCTGCTGAAGCGTGATTCCCGGAATGGGTTCGAGCGATTTCAAATATTCATCCACGTCGCAATATTCCGGCTCCGTCATCGGTTTAAAATGAATATGGATGAAACCTGCGCGCGACGCTTCCTCCCCGGTGGCGCGCACTCCCGTAATCATGTTGGGCGGCGTCCCATACGAAAAAAGCATACTTTTTGTATTTTTCGGATTTTCAACGCCGTCATTCAGAAGGTCCCAATTGAGACCGTCTACCCGAGCGTCCGGGTGGCACGTCACGCACGAGTGCCAGTGTTCGAGCGAGCGTTCCCCGTCAAAAAAATCTTCCATCCCGCGCCGCCGTGCGTCCAAAACGGGTCCGGAATCGGTTCGAAGAGACTGAATCTGCGGCTCAAGCAACGTAAAGGAGGGTGCTGTTTGATATTTATACCCTCCAAAAGCCGCAATCTGCACCTTTTCCGGTGCGTCCGCACGTTCAAAAACTGCGAGATTTTCGCTGAAAAACCCTCCGATGACGGTCTTGGTTCGACCCGCAGCAAGCGCGTGCGTTCCTGAAAGTTCCGGGATTCGAACTCTCGAAATCGTCGGCGTGAACGATCCGACGCCGAAGAAAAAACTGTAGGACGTACTGACCGTATTCATGTCGCGCTGCATTCGTTCCAAAAGTTCCTCAATTCCGACGAACGCAATCTCGCGATTTCCGCCGACTGCAAGCACCAACAGCTTTCCGTCCGGCGAAACGCGCACACTCCACGGATTCGTGAGGCCCGCCTGAAAATTATCGATGAGGTAGGTACAAACGCCGTCTGTTTTTCGGTCATAAATCGAAAAGCCGTTTCGATTCGTCCATCCGCCGAACAGCTGAGACGTGATGGTCCGATGATTTCCGTGCGTATGAACCATAAAAACGTAACGACCGTCCGGCGAAATCGTAATGTCGCGCAAATTTCCGCAGCCGTCGACGAGCTGACGGTGACGAATCGCATGCGTTTCGAGGTCCAGAATGCTGAAACAGGAGGAAACCGTCGAACCGTTGGAACGCGAAAGAGGAAGCATGTTTGCGACAAAAAGTTCCTTTTCGTCCGGCGTCATCGCGAAAGCAACCGGCTCGCGCACCACAGGAATCGTCTGAAGAAGCGCTTTCTCGTACGGAATTCGTTCTTCCGTCGTGCTGAGCGATGCATCCAGCACGAGCAAATCGCCGTGAAACCGTCTTCCGACGTACAGCCGATTCCGTTTTTCCGAAAACGCGACGCCCCACGGAGAGTGAATTCCGCACCATCTTCGAACGATTTTGCGGGTCGGAACGTCGATTTCAACCACTTCCCCGTTGAGGAATCCGCACGCGACGAAAAGACGATTTCCCGTCCGCTGCATCTGGTTGGGCGTCTGTGAAAGTGCGGCCGCCGCTGTCGATTTTTGGGCGTCAAGATCGTAAAAATCAATTCGTTTTGCGTCCGTTTCAAGAATGCAAAGCACCTTTTCACTTTCGTCCGCAAACGTCATTATTTCGGGGCCGAGGAACGACAAAGAAGGTTCTTCCGCCGCCGTTTCATCAATGAATAAAACCGTAAACAAAAGCAAAAGGAACCCAAAAACAAAATATAAAATTTTCATAATTTAATCAAAATTTGAGGAACAAAATTCAATAATAATTCAAAATATCACCGTTCAAGATTCAAATCTTCTTTCGTTCATGAACGTTTTACGGATTTTCAGGTTTAGGTTTTTACCGATTTACGACCGGAAGCGGCGCGATCGTCACGCGTCGGAAAAAGATTTCAGCCCCTTCGGACTGCAGCTGGATTTTTCCGCATGCGGGTTTCACCTCCGTAATTTCGTTTACGAGTGTTCCATTCAGAAAAACCGTCATTTTATCGCCGTCCGCAACCACCGTCATTTCGTTCCATTCGCCGGGCTTGTAAAGGTCTTTCGACCCGCAAAAACCTTTCACATCCTTCCATTCCGGGTCGCGACTCTTCCACTGAAAGCATCCTTCGCCGTTACTGACGAGCAGCGCGCGCGTTCCGTTTTCCGGGTCAAAACGTTTGCCGTCCGCACCGGATTTAACGACTTTGCAGGCGCCCTGAATTCCGTCGTTCGGACCGCCGACGATCCAAAAATCGCCGATTCCGCCTTCGACGACGTTCGCCTCAACCGAACGCATCCAGATTCCGCCGAAGCCGCCGTCTTCCCCGAAAGAATGAATCAGAACGCCAGAATCACGAGCTTTTTCCTGACGTCCGCCCCATGTTGCTTCGCCCCAGCGGAATTCGACCGTCAATCGATAATTTTCGAACGATTCCTCTGTCGTGATGCAGCCGAACGCCTCGCCGGAAATACGAATCGTACCGTCTACGATGCTGAAAACGGAGGCCGGGTCGTTGTTTTTCCCTTGGTCTCTCACGAATTTGTACCAGTTTGTAAAGTCTTTTCCGTTGAACAGCTCGCGCGTCTGCGTGACGGGAGTCGGTGCGGGTTCTTCCGCCTGAATTGGAAGCGCCGTCCCAAGAAAAAGAAGCAGAAGGACCGTCATTTTCGTTACATTCATCATTTTAACATCCTCATTTTCAACTTTTTTCCGATTTATTTTCATTTTTGGGTGAGCATTTGAGACCGACAAACGTTCATTCATTCACGACATTTATTCATCTCATTATGTTCATTATAAGAAAATTTCAGGAAAAAATCAAGAGGCGTTCAAAAGAAAATCGGATTTTGAAGCGAAAAATTCAGAACGAGCCGATCTTGGGGGTGGGAATATGACGCGCGGAGATAAATCTTCAAAGTTTTCAAACGTCTTGAACGATAAAAAATGTCGGAAAGTCCCAAAACTGGTTTTTGGCGCTTTCTGAAAACACACCATCCGATAAATTTTTATCTATTTCTCACAAAAGGAGACGAACATGCGTATTTTACGCCCCATTTCTCTCACCCTCACACTCACCCTCACATTCCAGCTTCTGACGGCTGTGCTGCTTTTGGCGGCCGACTACAGTTTTTTCGGAACCACGGACAAAAATCCGCTTGAATACGCACCGGGCGAGGAAATGACTTTCTCCCTTCAGGTCCTCGACGCCGGCAAACCGGCGGACGGCGTGCACGTCCGATGGACGCGGACGGGCGACGACGAAAAAACGGCTCAAGGGGAGGCGATTTCAAGCGTGAATGAACCGATTCTCGTCAAAACGTCGCTCGACGTCCCAGGTTTCGTGTACGTTTTGGCCGTTGTGGTGGACGAAAACGGGAAACCCATTCCGCGTGCGTCCAATCCTCAATATTGCAAAAACGTCGAGTTTTACGGCGGCGCAGGCGTTTCGCTCGACAAAATTCAAGGCGCGCCGGAGCCGGAGGATTTCGATAAATTTTGGACGAAACAAAAAGCGCGTCTCGCGGAGGTTCCAATGGATGTCGAACTCGTTCCCGTCGAAAGCGGCGACCCGAACGTTCTCTGCTGGGACGTCAAAGTTTCCTGCGTCGGCAAACCGGTTTCCGGCTATCTCTGCGTCCCGAAAGATGCGGCGGAGAAATCGCTTCCTGCGAAAGTTTCGTACATTGGTTACGGTTACAGCAGCGCCCACAAACCCGTTGCGGAAGGAAAAACCGCCATTGCGTTCAACGTCAACGCGCACGGCTATCTGAACGGTCAGCCGCAGGAATACTACGACGAACTCGCCCGAACGACTCTGCGCGGTTACGGTTTCAGCAATGAAGAAAATCAGAACCCCGAAACCGCCTATTTTAACGGAATGATTCTGCGCGTCATCCGCTCGCTTCAGTTCGTAAAATCGCTGCCCGAATGGAACGGAAAAGACCTCATCGTCTCCGGCGGGAGTCAGGGGGGATTTCAGTCTATCAGTGCGGCGGGACTCGACCCTGATGTGTCGGAATGCTACGCAAATGTCGCATGGTGTCTCGACCTTTCCGGCGCAACTGCGTTCCATCGTCTCGGCGGCTGGCGTCCGGCTTGGACGGAAGCGCTCGGTTATTACGACCCTTGCAACCATGCAAAACGCATTCACGCCCGCATGTTTCTTTCCGCTGGACTCGGCGACTATGTGTGTCCGCCGTCGGGACAAATGGTGCTGTACAATAATCTGAACTGTGAGAAAGAACTGATTTTCAAACAGGGGTGCACACACGGTTACACGATGCCGAACTGTCCGACGTACACGATTTCCAATCATTGAGCCGGAAAAAAGCCCCGCCCGTTTAATCCAGGAGGGAAAAAACGAGCAGAAATGAAATTTTTCACAGCATGGCAGTGAGCGGGTTGAAAAAAGGAGGGAACGGGTTGATTTTTTGATTAACGCAACGATATTTATTATTTCAAAATGGACTCGTACTTCTCGTGTTCTTTCTGAAGTACTTTGTTTTCGGGCGCAATTTTGAGCAGTTGTTCGACGAGCGCCAGCGCCTGTTGGATTTGCTCCTGTGCCGCTGGGGGAACGGGATGCGTTTTCGTTCCTCCAAACAGTTTTCCCATCAGGGTTTTGCCCCGTTCCGCCTCCGCCTCCGCAAGATTGCCGACCGTTCCCATAATTCTGCCAAGACGATTGAAACGATACCCCCAATGATACTGAAAATCCACGTTATCGGGAAATCGTTCTAACCGGAACTCCCATGTTTGACGGAACATCTCAAAAGACTTTTTAGCCCGTAAAAACTCTCCGATCGCTTGAATTGCGTCTCCCAAAGAACAAAATCTGCCCGAGAAATGCCAGACAATCCGCGTTTCGAATAATCCCCGGCTGACCGTCTTGAGGAACGTCATCGTTGTGAGCGTAACTGATGAAAAAATCGAAATTATAAGCCATGGTTTCTTCCTTATTGCGAATTAAACGGGTCGATTGCGAAAAATGAATCATTTCTGTTTGTTTCCTAGCACAATAATTCAGTTTACCATCCTCTAAAAGTTTTGTCAAGCGGGAGGTTCCGTTCGATACGGAAAATATCGGCGTTAAACGGGGACTGATGCTTGCGCAAAAAGACATGATTTTTTACGCAAAAAGGGCTTTACTTTCGGAAAAGACGGTGTATAATATATTTGTTGTATACTATTATTCATTTCGTACAAAAACGATTTATATCAGGAGCAAAAATGCTGAAATCAACCTTCCTGACGATGATTTTTTACGTATTCGTTTCGGTGTGCGCCGCAGAACCGATTCTTATTCCCGCCGAAAGTATGGACTCCAGCGACGGAAACGTCGAAGCTCAATCCAGCACCTGGGTCGGTCTGGCGGTTCTGAACGGAAACCAAGGGGCCGAACGATGGAAGTTCGACGTTTCAAAGTCGGGTGAATACTCGCTTTACGTTTATTACGCGTCGGGTGAGGACCGTCCGGCACGGATCGATTTGAACGGTCAGACGGCAGTTTCGTTTCCAGGAACGGCGACCGGCGGGTTTTTCGCTCAAGACGTCAAAGTCGTCTGTTTGGGCGCGTATGCACTCCAAGCCGGGAAAAACCAGCTGTCGATTTCTGTCGACGGAAATTGTATGCCTCACATACAGGGATTCGTTTTTACCGACTCAAAAGAGGCGCCCGAGGCCGACATTTTCGTGAAAGCGATGCTGGAAAAGTCTCGATTGAAGGCGCTGGAACTGGAAAAGCTGGCGGTTCCGAATCGGGAGGCGGTCCGCGCGAAAATCGGGACGGACGAGGTGCTGTTCGTTCGACGCAATACGTTTCCGTCCTCGCATTATTATACCGATTTTATCGATGGAAGCACGTATTTCGAGTCGAATTTGTGCGTATTGAATCTGAAAACGGGTGCGGTGCGCGAAATTCTCAAGACGAATCTGTTTCCCGAAGGTTTTTTCGACCCGGAAAAGATGAAGTCCGCCGCGGAAGGCTCGATTCCGGGAGTCATTTCCCGATGTCAGCTTTCGTTTGACGCGGCCAAAGTCATTTTCGACCTCAAACCCCGTCCGAACGAAGGGTTTCGAATTTGGGAGGTGAATTTGGACGGAACGGGCCTCAAACAGCTGACGTTTCCGCCGGATGACGAACAGGCGCGGATTGAGAAATATCAGCTGCGCTGGCACGGACGTTATTTTCACACGACCGACGATTTTCATCCGTGTTATTTGCCGGACGGCGGATTTGCGTTCGCTTCGACACGGTGCGAACACGGGATTTTGTGCGACGGCCGCGACATTCTCACCGCCTCGGTCATCTATCGGGGCGATCGGGACGCGCGGTCGGGTGAGACGGTTTCGATTGAAAAACTCTCCGATAATTCCGTTTCCGAATCGTGTCCGGCGGTGACGAACGATGGACGCTTGCTCTACACGCGCTGGGAATACGTCGATAACGGCTCGGTCACCAACAAGGGTTTGTGGACCATGCGTCCCGACGGAACGAAGAGTGCCGACCTTGCGGGACGTAATATCGCCTTTCCTTCCGTATTTTACGCAGGACGTCCGATTCCGGGAAAGTCCAATCTGTTTGTCTGCCTGGGAACGCCGCATATGCCGACGGCGCTGGGAACCGTGATGGTCGTCGATACGTCCCGCAACGTCCGAACCGGCGAGTGTGTGCGATACGTAACGCCCGAAGTGGACGTTCAGCATCAATGGGGCTGGGACAATATTCCCGGCGGCGTCACGTGTCCTCTGCCGCCTCAAAATCAAGCGGGACGTGACGGTGCGGGAAATACCAGTCGTGGGCCGCTGTTTTGCGATCCGTATCCGATAAACGAACATGAATTTCTCGTTTCCTACAATCCCGACCAACCCTGGAACACGATCGACGCCTACGGACTGTATTCCATTTCCGACTCCGGCGAGCGGCGTTTGCTCTATCAGGCGCCGGGGACGTCCTGCTGGGGCGTGCAGCCGATCATTGCACGTTCGGTTCCTCCGGTTCTGGATCGATACGTTCCCGATAAGTCGCTGGCGGAGAACGGGTTAGCGGAACTGGTGGTTACGGATATTTATCGCGGGATGGACGGCGTGAAACGCGGTTCGATTAAGTGGATTCGGATTAACGAACATGTTCCGCGTCCCTGGTCCGCTCGCCGATTCTGGCCCGACGATCAGGATTTCGACCAGCAGCACTCCCCCGTCAGCTTCAATGCCGCGCTGGGGCTGCGCGTTCAGTACGGAATCGTCCCCGTCGAAGAGGACGGCTCCGCCCATTTTGTCGTTCCGGCAGACCGAAACATCTTTCTTCAGGCGTTGGACGCCAATTACGAGGAAGTTCAGCGGGAACGAACGTTCGTTGATTATCGGCCGGGGGAAGTCCGCGCCTGCGTTGGGTGTCACGAAATGTCGAAGGATATTCCGCCGTCCTCGAGCCAGCGACCGATTGCGATGACCAAACCGGCAGTCTATCCGCAGCCGCAGCCCGGTGATTTCCCGGCAAAACCCGTGACGCAAAACGAGGAAACCAACCCGGCGATTGAGGCGGGACGGATTCCTGGATATCGTACACTATCCTATCATCGGGACGTTCAGCCCGTGTTGGACAAACACTGCGTCGCATGTCACGGCGGCGAGCCGACTGCGGAAAACGTTACAGAAAACGTTGCAGAAAATCGGTCCGAAAACGTTGCAGAAAACGGAGTGAAGCAGCCGAAATCCAGTTTCGACTTGAGGGGGACGGAAACGACGTTCTTCTGTGTTTCGTACGAGAATCTGATGCGTTGGAATGCGCTTCCGACGATTGGCGAGAATCATCCCAAAGCGGGGAACAATCATTATTTACCGCCGTACTCGCTGGGCGCGAAGGCGTCGAAGCTGACGCCGTATTTGAGTCCGTCGCATTACAACGTGAATCTGACGCTGGAAGAACGGCTGCGAATCACGACCTGGCTGGACGCCAACGGTCAGTATTACGGAACGTACTACGGGAAAAAGAACCTGAAATATAAGGACGAACCGGACTATCGAATTTCAGACCGTCCGATTCCGTAAGCGTCGTCAAACAGATCCCATTGGAAAAACCCGTTTCATTTCATCTGAAAATTTCAGGAAAATTTTTCAAACTGCCGCAAAGATACTTGACAACGGGTTTTCTCCGTGTACAATGAAACGTGTACAATGTAGATTCGATCAAAGGAGAAAAATATGTTTTCAAGACGACAATTCCTCGCGGCAAGCGCCGGCGTTGCGGCTGGAGCCGCTCTGAGTTCCGATTTGTGTTCCGACTGTCCGGCAAAGGAACACGAAGCCGCTCCCATCGAGTACACGCAGGCTGCGAATCCGCCGAAAAAGGAGACTTTGAACCCCCACTTCGAACGCCCTGGGCTTGAACTGAATTCCGGTCACCGCAGGACGAATCCGATCGGGGTCTCGACGTATTCCTATTGGGGATATTCCAGAGAGTACAAACCCATCGAAGAGTGCATCGCGCTCGCAGGGGAGCAAGGTTTCGATGCGGTGGAGATTCTCGAAAAACAGATGAACCGCACGGATGATGCGTATTTGCAGCAGTTAAAACGTGAAGCGTTCGCTCGCGGCCTGACGTTTTGCGGCTTTTCCACACACCAGCATTTTCTCTCCCCGGACCCCGAATTTCGGAAGGAAAACATCGAAATCACGAAGAACAGCATCGGACTCGCGTACAAATTAGGGATTCCGACCATGCGCATCAACACAGGGCGGTGGCTGACCAGCGAGAATTTCGATGTTTTGATGAAAAATCGCGGCGTCGAGCCGACAATTGAAGGGTACACAGAGGAGGATGGGTTTCCGTGGGTCATCGACAGCATCCAGCAATGTTTGGAGACGGCAGCCGAGTGCGGCGTGGTGCTGGGGCTTGAAAATCACTGGGGGCTCGGCAGAACGGCGGCGGGGGTCATTCGGATTCTCGATGCGATCCAATCTCCGTGGCTTCGCGCAACCCTCGACACCGGCTGCTTCCTCGAAAATGTGTACGAACAAATTGAAGCGCTCGCTCCCTACGCGATTCTCGTTCAGGCAAAAACCTATTTTGGCGGCGGAAACTGGTACACCCTCAATCTCGACTATTACAAAATCGCCGAAATCCTTCGGAAGGCCGACTATCGCGGGTACATTTCCCTCGAATTTGAGGGGGGAGAGGACATCGCGACCGCTGTTCCTCGCAGTCTCGCCCTCTTGCGTGATGCGTTGGAAGGAAACGTTCCGACGGCTTGAAACTGTCGAAAACCGCAGAACGTTATGACGATTCGTCGTCAACAAAAGATTAACGTACGAACGACTTATGAATAAAACAATGTTTTCGTGCCGTTAATCATTCATCCAAAACCACGCTGAAACATCTTTTTTAACGGCACAACCCCAACGCATGTTCAATAAGGTTTTTCAGCTTCGTTTTCATGCGCGATTCCCGTCGGCGGATCGAACAAACTGCGTCACTTTTCGCCCTCAAAGCCGAACGATACTCGTTCCACTTGAAAATTTCGCATTGGGCGGCTGCGGCGGCCGTCGTTTCTCGACAGAATAACGACGGAGAAGCGAAAATTCAAAATGCGTCGGGTATACTTGAAAATCGCGCGGAATCTGAACGATAAAATGAATTATACTCATCACACTTTAAAATTCAGTTTTTTCTTCCAGAATATGGAAGTTT
>CAYTLK010000097.1:2225-14017 GCA_964438515.1 uncultured Planctomycetaceae bacterium | reverse complement strand
AGCGAGTGAAACGAGCGGAATTAGGGTTTTTCCGGCAGTGAACAACGGATTCCATTAAATGTCTCTCGCTCAAATCACCCTAATTCCACTCACTTCGTTCGTTTCATTACGGGCTTGCGGGTCTCAAAAATCCGCGTTCACAAGGCGAGCGGCGGGCTTTTTGCCCGCTGAAAGCGCGGAGCCGTCACACCGGGGGCGCACCTCGGACCGTAAAAAACGTATTGATTGCGAGCCGGGGATGTGAGTCCCCGGTAGTCGGCGCAAGCCGATTGGATGGAAAACTCAGTTTTTCAGGAACGCACGTTCAGCGGGCAAAAACCTTGAAAAACGATGCTCGTTTTACGATTTTTGCACATCATTCATTTTGCATAATTTCCTATTTGAGGTTTTTGAATCTCCTTTCATTCTTTTCTCACGTCTTATAATTTCATTGAAAGTTTCCAAAACCTCCAAGGAAATAATGAAAGAAAAAGAAAGAGAGTGAAAAATGAATTCATCCGATGTACACGTCGCGTTTTTCGATACGAAACCGTACGACCGCGAGTTTTTTAACGAAACGAACCAGCAGGGGAAATTTCAGTTTTCACTGGATTTTTACGAAACCCGACTCACTCCGCGTTCCGCCCGAATCGCCGAAGGTTCCGAAGCGGTCTGCGCGTTTGTGCACGACGATTTGGGACGTGAAACGATTCAAACTCTCGCAAAAATGGGCGTAAAACTCATCGCGATGCGCTGCGCGGGCCTCAACAACGTCGCGGTCGAAACCGTTCATGAGTTGGGACTCGAACTGACGAACGTCCCCGAATACTCGCCTTACGCCGTTGCGGAATACACGCTGGGACTCCTTCTGACGCTCAATCGGCAAATCCACCACGCATACAATCGAGTCCGCGAGAATAATTTTTCTCTGAACGGCCTCCTGGGATTCGATCTGCACGATAAAACGTTCGGAATCATCGGAACGGGACGGATTGGAAGACGTTTCGCCCATCTTCTGCAGGGGTTTGGGGCGCACATTCTCGCACACGACCCCTTCCCCCACTTCGAGGCGGCTCGCGCACTGCATCTGAAATACGTTCCTCTCGACACGCTTTTTGCTGAGTCGGACGTCATTTCCCTGCACTGTCCGCTCACTCCCGAAAATCGCTATCTCCTGAATTCCCAGACGTTTGCGCGCATGAAAGACGGCGTGACGATTCTGAATACGAGCCGAGGCGCACTCATTCAGACGACCGACCTCATCGACGCTCTCAAAAGCGGGAAAGTCAGTCGGGCGGGCCTCGACGTTTATGAAGAAGAAACGGAGTATTTTTTCGAAGATTGTTCCGGACGTGCGATTGCGGACGACAATCTCGCACGGCTTATGACCTTTCCGAACGTCATCGTGACGTCCCATCAGGCGTTTTTCACCCGTGAAGCGCTGCAAAACATCGCAGAAAGCACGCTCGAAAGCATCCGCACACACGTCCTTTTTAAAAATCAATCCTCTTTCATCACTCCTCATTTTTCTCGCGCAGTAAAAAATCCGGGCGCAGCGCGAGAATCGGCGGAACGTTTTGCAGTCGAACTGTAAAGTCCTCAAACGCTCCATTCGACGGGCGCACAAAACTCACCCGGCGAATTTCACCCTTCGGAGATTCCGACGCCGGTGCGGATTCTGATTTCAGTACGGGATATAAGAATTCTGTACTGCAAATATTGTCCGCTTCCGCTTCTTTTTCGTCCGCAGCGTTGAAGAGGGCCGCACGCACCATTTCGTTCGTTTCACCAGTGACGCAAACACCGAAATCGTCGGTTCCTTCCGGAACGTAAAACCAGCAGTTTCCCGCCGCAGAAATCAAATGCAGACGTGTTGCGTCGAAGACGACCGGAACGGAGGTTTTTTCGAGTCGGAACGCATGCGCGACCGGCCCCGCTTCGAGCACATAAATTCCAGTTTCAGAAGCCGTCACGCAATATTCCGTCGATTCATTTAACGGAAGTTTTGCGAGAGAAAATGTTTTCAAAACGCCGTTTTTCGCCCCGTTTTCATCATCTTTTTCTTCACCGACTGCCGGACCGTACATTTTCAGCGGAATCGGCTCACACTCGGAACGACCGACTTTACAAAGTCTCAAAACAAAACGAATTTCCTGATTTTTCTGTGCGTAAAACAAATATCGTACACTATTCCGTGCGCGCATGTCGGGAAGGACGTACATTCCGTCCGCATCCGATTTTTCCGGCGTTCCGACGAGTTCGAGCGATTCGGGATGAAGCGTCAAAACCTTCAAACGACGCAGATTTTTCTGCGGATAGTTCTTTTGAATCCACGACTCATCAAGCACCACGTTTTGAACCGTTCCCGCACGCTCGCAGACGAGATTTCCGGTAAAATTCGCAAGTCCCAGCCCGTCGATGGAACCGTCGTCGAAGCGCAAAAACTCGCGGTCGGGCGTTTCGTCCACGATTTTTACGTTTTTCAGCGTCACATCGCCGAAACTTTCTGCGGCGGCGGGTTCCGCAAGGAGACGAATTCCGTAACTCCCACAGTTCCGAATTTCGACGTTTTCAGCCGTAAAATCCACCGTATCCGCTGCATTTCCGCGCAAAAGCAGTCCCGATTGAGTCTCGTTTTCCGTACGAAAATTCCGAAGAACCAGCGTTCCGCGCATGGGTCCCGCCGCCATATCGCGGTGCGGATGATGACCGACCATCCAGTTGAAACCATTCCGTACGTTGTTTCTCGAAACGCAATCCTCAATGACGATCGAAATCGGTTCCGACTCGTCCGTCAGATTGGGAAGATAAAATTCGTATCCGTCGCCGGCGTTATTTTCGCACAAACAATGCCGCATAACGCAATTCACGAGTTCCTCACTGCTTCCGTTCGGCTCGAAGTCGATTCCCGCCTGAGGCGCGGTCCCGTTCGTGTTTCGCATCACGGTGTCTTCAATCAACAAATTTCGTGCAGAAATGACACTAATTCCCTGCCGATGATTTTCGTTGCAGTCGACGCGACGAATCACGACGTCGGAGTTCGTGACGCCTCGCACACAGACGCCCAAATAAATCCCGTCGCCGCCCGTATATTCGATCGTCAAATCCTGCACCAGCACGTTTTTAGAGCTTAAAATCGAGAGACCGTGGCGCCATTCTGCGGGTTTGTACGCTTCCGTCTGATAGTCGGCTTTGTGCATCCGAAGAACGGCTTTTGCACCCTCTTTTTCGGCTCGAATCACAACATTTTCGCGGTTCTTCAACGTCAAAAGGGAGTCGCCGGTTCCATGAAATTCATCCGATTTCGCCTGAATCACCACGCCGTCCTGCAGCACAATTTCCTGATTGCTCGCAGCCTGAAGCGGCGTCACAATCCAGTCGGACGCCTGACGATCAATGATGAGTTTTTTCGCACCAGAATTCAAAGCCGCCTGTAAAAATCGGGTCGAATCGTTTTCGTCGAACCCCCACCACGACGCGATTGCTTCCGTTCGGGTTCCGTCCAGCACCTCCTGCACAAGCTGCGGCTGCGCCCACAAAATTCCTTCCTCTTGCGTCGACGCCGCAGCCGATGTTGCAGCCGACGCAGAGAAAATTACTGCAAAAAGAATCAATAAGTAACAAATTTTTTTCATAGAACACCTATTCTTTATCAAAATTTGGAGGGAAAACGGCGTTCGAAACGAAACTGCGAGACGTCCAAATCTCACCGCGCGACGCCGTTTCCATGATTGTACTAAAAAAAGTCTCATTCGTCAAGAAGTTGGAAAAAAAATTCCCCGCACTCCTTGATTTTTTGAAAGAAAAAGGATAAAATATAAAGAAGCTGCAACTTTTTTCCTCATATATTTCATATTTTTCCCCTTTTGAAAGGAATCCAATGAAAAAAACCCTCCTTTTGAGTGCGATTCTTTCGCTCGTACTCGTGAGTCTCGCGTCCGCAGACGTTCGTCTTCCAAAAATGTTCACGAGCAACTGCGTACTGCAGCGTGACGCTTCCGTAAATGTGTTCGGCTGGGCCGACGCCGGTGAAAAAGTGACGGTCGAATTTAACGGCCAAAAAGTCGAAACGACCGCCTGCGATGCGGGGAAATGGTGCGTCCAGCTCGCTCCGATGGCGGCAAAATGCGACGGAAGCGCCCTCGTCGTAACCGGCAAAAATACCGTAACCGTTGAAAACGTTGTCGTCGGTGAGGTTTGGGTCTGCGGCGGACAGTCCAACATGCAGTACCCCGTCGGCGGCTGGGGACGCGTCGATGCGACCGAAGAAGAACTGTCGGGCGACCTCAGTTTCATTCGTTTTCTCCGCGACCCCTGCGTCACGAATCCGGAACCGCAGGAAGACCTCGCGGGCGGAGCCTGGACGCTGTGCAAAGACGGCGAACAGAAAAAATGCACCGCCGTCGGTTTCTATTTTGCACTGCGACTTCATGCGGAACTCGGCTGTCCGATCGGCTTGATCGACTGCAACTGGGGCGGCTCCAAAGTGGAAGAATGGATTCCCGAATGCGCCATGAATACGCTTTCCGAAGCAACGGCCGCAAACGCTCGTGAGTTCGTGACGCACGCTCGTACAGACGATCGCAAATTCATCGGCTGCATGTACAATTCGAAAATGAATCCGTGGACGAAATACACCATCCAAGGCGCGATCTGGTACCAGGGCTGTTCGAACGGCGGGCAGGGACTCGTTTACTTCGAAAAAATGGAAGCAATGATTCAAGCGTGGCGCAAAGCATGGGGATACGATTTCCCGTTCTATTGGGTTCAGCTCGCAAATTTCCAGGCTCCCAGCGACGATGCAAACAGTACGGGCGGTTTCGTCCCGGTTCGTGCCGCACAGACGAAGTGTCTCGAAATCGCAAAGACGGGACAGGCCGTCATTATTGATGTCGGCGAAGAAAAAGACATTCATCCCATCAACAAGTTCGACGTCGGCTATCGTTTGGCCGCTTGCGCACTTGCGAAAGATTACGGAAAAGACGTTCCGTTTGCGTCGCCGCTTTTCGCCTCGATGAAAGTCGAAGGAAATAAAGCGATTCTCACGTTCGAAAACGTCGGCGCCGGCCTCGTCGTCGGTCATCAGGAACCGCGCACATTCAGCATCGTAAAAGACGGAGCGCTCAAACGTTTTGCCGTTGCGGGTGAAGATGGAAAATTCTATTGGGCCGATGCGAAAATCACGAGCGCAAATACGGTAGAAGTGAGCGCGCCGGAAGTGGCCGTCCCCGTGAATGTTCGTTACGCGTGCCAGCAGAATCCCGAAGGCTGCAACCTCTACAACGCGGAAGGATTTCCCGCCTCTCCGTTCAGCACAGAACCGCTGAAATAAGGAACATCGTATTAAAAAAAGTGTTTTGAAAGAAGAGTTTGAGAGGGAAACAATATTCAAAATGTTTCCCTCTCGCGAGTCTTACGTTTGAATTTAAATCTAAAATCTAAAACCTTAAATCGAACAAAAAAATGATGAAAAAACCACACTTTCTTTCGCTGTCGTTCCTTCTTTCCCTCCCGTTTTCTATTCTGTTTTCCTTCCTGTTTTCCCTCCCGCTTTCGGCACAGGAACGGATCGAACTCTGGCCCGGTCTCGCACCAGGTGAAAGCGTCCGCGAACCAAACGTCGAGCCGAACGGCGACAAAGCGACGTGTGTAACGACGCCGTTTTTACTCGTGTTTCAGCCTGAAAACAAGACGTCCGACGTCCTCATGCTGATTTTGCCGGGCGGCGGATACAACACGTGTTTCTATTATAATGAAGGGATTCCGAACGCGCAATGGTGGAACGAAAAGGGATTCGTGTCCGCCGTTCTCGTATATCGTGTGCCGCGGCCGACCGGAAAACCGATTTATGCTTCCGCCTGGCAGGACGAGCAGCGCGCGGTGCGAATTTTACGTTCCAATGCGGAAAAATGGGGCTGCGACCCGGAAAAAATAGCCGTTCAGGGATATTCGGCCGGCGGACATTTGACGCTTCTGGCCGCACTTTCAAGCGAGACGCCCGCATACGAGCCGGTGGACGCACTCGATGAAATTCCGTGTCACGTGAATTACGCGCTCCCCGTCTATCCCGCATACGTGCTCGACGACGGCGCGGAAGGTCCCAATACAGAGAAAGGAAATCACGCCTCCCTTGCAGATGGTTTGAATTTCGACACAAAAACCTGTCCAATGTGTCTTTTGCACGGCGACAACGACATTTACTCCCCCATGGGTTCCGTCACGGTGTACCACGAACTGCGAAAACGCGGAATCTCCTGCGAATTGCACATTTTCTCGCAGGCGGTCCATGGTTTCATGTTCTGGAATGAGGCGCCGAACACAAATCCTTGGCGCACCTTGGATTACGAATGGCTCCAGCAACAACTTCGGACAAAATGAGAATCATGTCGGCCTCGGTTTCACGCGAGATTCCCCCTTCGGGAGAATCTCGCTGCCCGTTATGTCGTTTCGATCGTGGGGGAACAACATTTTGAATGTTGTTTACTGCTCGCAATTTCGCCCAGCAAGGGCGTCACTCGTGCGCACTATCGCCCGTCGCGGCTCGCGACCCCCAGACCCCTTTTTCAAAAACTTCTTGGTATTTTTATTTTGTTTTTTTCAAGAAATTCCTATTTTTTCAAAAAAATCACAAAAAAAGTCTACCAGACTCCTTGACAAAAACGAGTTTTTGATATATTATATCGTCTATAATATCTTATCAACTCAAAAGGAGTCGGATTATGACCAAAAGTGATCCCAAATTTCAGAAATTTCGTGAATTATGCAACCAGAACGGATTTGCCGCGACGGTTCAGCGTTTCGTTGTTTTTGAAACGCTGGCGGGAATGCACAACCATCCCACCGCCGACATGATTTACGAAATGCTTCACCCTGAAAATCCAAGCGTCTCCCGGATGAGCGTTTATCGGATTCTCGAAACATTTGCGCGCTGTCGGATGATTCGTCGTTTGAACCATCCCGGTTCCGCCACGCACTACGATGCGTTCATGGAGCCGCACCACCATTTGATTTGCGTACAGTGTGGAACGGTTCTGGATATTCCGCGTTCGAAAGATGAAAATTTTCAAATCCCAATGGACAATATTCCTGAAGGTTTTGAAGTGTTAGACGTAACGATCGATTTTCAGGGCGTTTGTGCCGCTTGTGCCGCGCAAAACGCAAAAGAAGAAAATCAGGAAGAAAAAAAACTGTGCAAATGTGCCTAGTGAAAAATGATTGAGTCCCTATTTTGCTTAAATTTGGGCAAAATAGGGATTTTAAACCCGATGCATTTTGAATTTTCGCTTCTCCGTTGTTACTCTATCGAGAAACGACTGCCATCGTAACCGCCCTGCACGAAATTTTCAAGTGGAACGAGTATAAGCTCATTTAAGTACTATCGATTTTCCTCTCGCGGAGTCGAATAGCTGTGCCGAATGATTTTGCCTTGTTCTTGATACACAACGTCTTCGCCGATGTTCGTGCAGCTGTCGGCTATCCGTTCCAGATTTCGCGAAATGGACATAAAATCTAGAATCGCCTCCATTCCGTCCGGCTTTTCTTGCAGTAATCTTTTTCCGCGATCCATGTTGCTGCGATGAATCTCGTCGATTCGATCGTCACTTTCAATCACCTCTTCCGCCAAACGACAGTTGTGCTGCAGAAATGCGTCAAGCGACTTTTTCAGCGACTGCGAGACCTCATTGAACATTTCCGTAAAATCCATGATTTCGATGTCCCTGTTTTCCGACAGCATGTGAAGCGCACGTTCCGCGATATTCACCGCCAGATCGCCGATTCGCTCCAGCTCCGTATTGACCTTGAGCAACGTAATAATGTAACGTAAATCACTCGCTACCGGCTGATACAGCGCCAAAACTTTCAAACATTCCTCTTCGATTTTGACTTCGTTCACGTCGAGAGTATCGTCGCCGACCACCACAAAATACGCCAGTTCCTCGTTTTTGTCCGAGATGGAAAGAAGCGAATTCCGAACGGCTTTTTCGACCATCGCCGCCTGATGCGTCACCAGCCGATTGAGACTGACGACTTCCTGATCAAAATGTATTTTCATAATTTATCCTGTTTTCTGGACCTGCGCTCTCAGCATCACCCGAAGCGGCCCGTGATGTATTCTTCCGTCTTTTTTTCTTTCGGATTGGTGAAAACCTGACTCGTTTCGCCGAATTCGACGATTTTTCCCTGAAAGAAAAAGGCCGTATAATCAGAAATGCGTCCCGCCTGCTGCATGTTGTGCGTGACGATGACGATCGTAAAACGTTTTTTGAGTTCGAGAATCGTTTCCTCGATTTTCAGCGTCACAACCGGATCGATCGCAGAAGTCGGTTCGTCCATAAGAATGACGTCCGGCTCGACGGCGATCGCGCGCGCGATACAAAGTCTCTGCTGCTGTCCGCCCGAAAGAGCCAGACCGCTCGTTCCGAGTTTGTCTTTCACTTCGTCCCAGAGCGACGCATTGCGCAGCGACTCTTCCACACGATCCGCGATTTCCGATTTACTCAGCGTGAAGTGCAGCCGCAGCGGATAGGCGATATTTTCAAAAACGGTCATCGGAAACGGCGTCGGTTTTTGAAAAATCATCCCGATTTTGCGGCGCAGCTCAAGAAGATCGACGTGCGAGTCGAGAATGTTTTTTCCATCAATCAGCACCTCACCCTCAGCACGCTGTCCGCCGTAGAGTTCAAAAATTCGATTGTAAATGCGCAAATGCGTCGATTTTCCACAGCCGGAAGGACCAATTATCGCCGTGACGCGTTTTTCGTCAATTTGTAAATTATTATCAAACAATGCACGTTGTTTTCCGTAATAAAAATTCAAATTACGTGTTTCAATTTTCACACAACGTTTCGGTACCGTCTCAGTTTTTTCCGGCTCCGACTCCATGGGATCCATCAGATCGACGTCTCTCCATGTTGCATTTTTGGGGGGAATAAACAATTTCTTCGGTAAATCTTGCATAAGCAAACTCATTTTACGCTTTCCTTCCGCTGAATAAATGACGAACTAAAAGATTCAAAATAAGGATGACGACCATCATCACGAGCGCCGCGCCCCAGCCGGCCGCATGCTGCTCGGCGTAGGGACTGTTGGTCGTGTATTCCGTAATGAGGACCGGCAGGTTGGCCGTCGGTCCGGAAAAATAATGACGACACCAGGAATTCGACCATAATGCGGTAAAAAGCAGCGGGGCGGTTTCGCCGCTGACCCGAGCAAACGCCATAAGAATTCCGGTCATCAAACCGTTTTTTGCGCTTCGGCAAACGACCTGAAGTGTTGCGCGTACACGATTCATACCAAGCGCCAGCGACGCCTCCCGCAACGCGTCGGGAACCAGCTGAAGCATGTCCTCCGTCGTTCTCAAAATGATCGGAAACATAATAATTCCCAGCGCCAGCGACCCGGCAAAACCCGAAAAATGCCCGGTCGGAACGACCCAAACCGCGTAGATGAAAAGGCCCGTAATAATCGACGGAACGCCCATCATCACGTTGGCGCAGAAACGAATCGCGTCTCCCGTCCGAGTGTTGCGTCCGAATTCTGCGAGCCAGATTCCTCCGAGAACGGCCAAAGGAAGCGTCACGAGCGTCGCGACCGCAGTGATGTAAAGCGTTCCCTGCAACGCATTGGCGATTCCTGACGATTCGATTCCGTACGGCTTGCTCGGCTGCGTGACGAACGACCAGGAAATGACCGGCAAACCGCGAATCAGCGTGGTTCCGAGGATTCCCAGCATCGCGCCGAGGGAAACGATTAAAATCAGTACGGAAATTATTCGTGCGCCTTCTTCTTCCATTTTACGAAAAACGGGGCTTCTTCTTTTCATTGCTCACCTCTTTTGACCCGCGCGCGATTCAGAAAGTACTGTGTTATTATTTGTACAGTAAACGAAAGCACTAGCAGAATGATTCCCAGGGCGAATAAAACGCTTTTCAGCAGTCCGTCCGCTTCCGCGAAATGATTGGCGAGCGTTGCCGCAATCGTCGTTCCGCTTCCGAAAATCCCCTTCGGAATGGTCATCGTATTTCCAATAATGAACAGGACGGCCATCGTTTCGCCCAAAGCACGTCCCAGTCCGATAAAGACGGCTCCAATCAGTCCTCGGAACCCGTACCGCATCACAATGTCGCGCGCAGTTTCCCACCGAGTGCAGCCGATTCCCATCGCCGATTCTTTCAAAAGGGGAGGCGTCATCATAAAAACGTCGCGCATCATCGCCGAAATGAACGGAATGACCATGAGCGCCAGCACAAGCCCCGCCGTAAGACAGCCGAAACCGTTATAGTCGCTTCCGACGAGCGGACAGTTTTTCAAATGAAGCGTGTTCGCGAGAAACGGCTGAATGTGCGTCTGCATGAACGGTACAAGTACAAACAGCCCCCACATCCCGTAAATAACGCTCGGAATCGCCGCCAGAAGATCCAGACCGGCAGACAGAGGCGCCGCCCATCGGCGAGGAAGATCGGAGAGGAAAAATGCCGTCATAAAACTTAAAGGCGTTGCAATCAGCATGGCGATTCCAGTCGTTGCAAGCGTTCCGACGATGGAAGGAAGCGCGCCGTATTTTCCCGTCATCGGGTCCCAATCGGTCGAAAACAGAAAGGAGAAACCGAACGTCTTCCAGGCGTCCATCGAATGAAACGCGAGACTCGCAAAAATACAAAGCAGCAGCAGCGGCACCAACAGCGCACACGCGAAACATAATTTTCGAAACAGTGCATCAATGGTCATAAACATTTCACCTCATCGAAGGAATTTGATTTCGACAAAACACGGTTTTTACAATCCGAGATCCTGTTTAATTTTCTGAATCACCGCATCGGGAATCGAAATGTAGTGCATCTTTTCAGCCGCATCTTTACCGGAAACGAAGCACCAGTTGAAGTATTTCTGGAGTTCCGCTTTTTTCGAAGCGTCCATCTCGGATTTATAAAGGATGTACGTCACGCCCATAATCGGATAGCTTCCGTCGCCTTCCGGATTGGTCAGAATCACGTAAAAACCCGGATTTTTTTCCCATTCGGCACGTTTCATCGCCTCGGCAAACGATTCCAGGGACGGAACGATGAATTTTCCTGCTGCGTTTTGAAGAACGGCAAAGTTCAATTTGCTTTCAAGTGCGTACGTGTATTCCGTGTAACCGATGCTTCCCTGAATTTTGGTGACGCTGTTGCAGACGCCGGGATTCTTCTGTCCGCCGATTCCCACCGGCCAATTGACCGTTTTTCCCTCGCCGACTTTTTCTTTCCACTCCGTCGAGATTTTGGAGAGGTAATTCGTGAAGAGGAACGTCGTTCCGGAACTGTCGGAACGATGAACCACGGAAATCGGAAGTTCGGGGAGTTTCACACCTGGATTGTCGCGGACCAGCGCTGGGTCGTTCCAGAACTTGATTTTCCCGAGAAAAATGTCTGCCAGATTTTTTTGGCTCAGCTTCAGTCCGCCGTCATTCACGCCGGGAATGTTGACGACCACCGCGACACCGCCCGCCAGCATCGGAAACTGCACCATCCCCAGTTCTTTTTGTTCGTCGAGGGTCAAAGGCGCATCGCTGCCGGCAAAATCGACGGTTCCTTCTTTAAGCTGATTCACGCCCGCTCCGGAGCCGGTTCCCTGATAGTTCACCAAAACGCTTTCGTTTTTCGAAGCCGAATAACAGTAGCTCCAGTTGCTGTAAACCGGAGACGGAAAGGTCGCTCCCGAACCATTCAGTACGACCTGTTTACCATCCGATTCCGCCGCACTCGGACCCTTTGTTGCGTCTCCGCAGCCGATAAAAGCCGCAAAACCGAGGAGAAACGCTCCCAAACTCAGCC
>CAYTLK010000097.1:0-2125 GCA_964438515.1 uncultured Planctomycetaceae bacterium | reverse complement strand
TCTCCGCAGCCGATAAAAGCCGCAAAACCGAGGAGAAACGCTCCCAAACTCAGCCAGCAAACACATTTTCGAACTTGATTCCTCATTTGATTTTCCTTCCGTTTTTCTTTCTGATTTCTTTCCGATTCTTTCGCATCGATGAATGAAACAAATCGAATCCAATCATGAAGCAAAGTATAACACGCGCATGTTTGGAAAACATCAGGATTCGGTTAAGAATTGTTTTTGTTTTTGTTAATTTTTCCTAACAAAGCGGATTTTGAAAATTTTATTTCCGACACCGTTGAAAATTCCGCTTTTTGCGGAACCTAACAAATAACTAATAAACACAGGTTCACGTTTTCCCGATTCTAAAAGTACAGGGAAGTTCGTCAGAAAATAAAAATTTCTCAAAAAAGGTTTCACACTCTCAAGTTGGGAAAGGATTCGAAACATGAAAAGGGTTCAGAAGAAAGTAACATTCGGATTTATTTTCGCTGTGTGGCTCTCTGTAACGCCTGTTTTTGCCCAAATTACCAATGTAGAAACGTATAACACAACGCCAGCCGACGCTTCTCCCGTTTCAGCCCAGCAAGTGGACGCAGTGCCGCAGTCTGCGGCGCAGGACGTTCAGGCGAGACTCGCAGAACTCGAGAAATACGCGAGCGGCCAAGAAGCAGCCGCGATTGAGAAAAAGAAAAAAGACGCGAAAAAACCAACCGTGACTCTGGGGGGCCGACTGCATATCGACACCGCAGGTTTCAGCCAGAACGAGGAAAGTAAAGACTTTTTTGACGCTGTAAACGGAACGGAATTCCGCCGAGCACGACTTTGCGCCTCGGGAAATTACATGGAACAGTTCAACTACAAAATGGAAATCGATTTCCGAAACGGCGGAGGCAGCGGCGTCGCGATGAAGGACGTTTACGCAGAAATCATCAAATTGCCGGTTCTTTCCGACATTCGGGTCGGTCACTTCAAAGAAGGTTTCAGCCTCGATCATCTCACCAGTTCCAACACGATTTGGTTCATGGAACGATCCAGCGTCGCGAACGCCTTTGGCGCGTATGCGGGCGACCGATCCATGGGGGCGGCAATCGGAAATGCCTCGCAGAAAAAAAACACCCTTTGGAACGTCGGTCTGTACGAAAATGTTTCCGATCCGGTAAAATACGAGTTCGACAAACCCCACGGTTACGGTTTGGCGGCCCGAGCGGCGCATCTGTTTTATGAAGACGAAGAATCCGGAACGTATTTTCACCTGGGCGGCGCTTATTCCTTCAAGGGCTGGGACGAAACCGGCATGAATTTTTCCGCGAAACCCGAAATGGGGCTTGCACCCTCAACATTGAAAACCGACACGATTATCGGAACAACTTCTTACAACGCATTTACGGCTGAAATGATTGGAACCTGGCGCTCGTTCGGCGTGCAGTCGGAACTTTATTTTCTGAACATGAATAACGTACAGTGCAATAACCCGTGCGTTTGGGGCGGTTACATTCAGGTCGGTTACTGGCTCACTGGAGAGCATTATACCTATGAAAAAGGCAGAGGAATTCTGGGGCGGGTTCAGCCGAACGATCCTTTTGCGAAACGCTGTGAAAACGGGATTCTGTTTAATTCCATCGGAGCCTGGCAGCTGGTGTACCGATATTCTCGAATGGACCTTTCCGACCTTCCGGGAAAAATGGCCGGCACGATGGGCGACCACACGATTGGGCTGAACTGGCACATGACGGCACACACGAGAATCATGCTCGACTATGTTTTTTCGGACAGCGCCTATTCGGGTGGGCGGCATGGGACCGTGAACGCGATTGGCTGCAGGTATCAGCTGGACTTTTAATCCCCAAATTCCTAATTCCGTGCGCAGGCATTCTGATTTTACTTATTTCCTCTGCGGTACATACAGCGGGTAAAAAGTCATTTACTTGCCGCATTACGAGACAAAAAAAATTTTTGAAAAAATGGGGAAAATTTTTTTCTTTCCACTTGCATATTCATAGTAAATATGTTACAATAATAATGTCATAGGGCTTTGTTTGCTCAAAAATCGCTTAACAGCACGAAAACTGCAACTTTTTATCGTTGTAAGGCGAAAAAATGTTTTGTCTTTTGACAAAACATTACGTTGATTTACTGA
>CAYTLK010000096.1:0-14348 GCA_964438515.1 uncultured Planctomycetaceae bacterium | reverse complement strand
TCGCCGAAGTAGAAAACATCGGTTTCGCTCGCATTTTCACGGAGTTTGCGGTACTCTTCGACGAACTCTTTCTGCTTCAGTACGTCCGCTTTTCCCGGTACATGTTTCGGTTTTTTGTACACGAATCCGATGAGCAAAAAACACCTTTTGATTCTGTGCGCATCCGTCTTCTTTTTTCGCGCGGCGATACTCAAGCTTCAAATTTTCGAGAATTTTCGTCGTCAGTCGAGAATTTTCCATTTCACCCCTTGACGTTTTCTGAACCAAACCTTATAATTCATTTATCGTACAAAAGTCGCGGCGATTTTTGCGAAATTTTCAAGTGGAATCAGTATAGAACCAGCATACACTTTCAGGAACGGATTTATGTATAAAATATTCGGAACGTTGTTTTTGACCGTTTTTCTGCTCGGAACCGTCGGCGTACGGGGCGAGAATGTCGTTTCTTCCCCGCGAACGACGATTGATTTCAACGACGGCTGGGAGTTTGCGCTCGTAGAAAAGGGCGCGGAACGCACGGAATCCGTCGAAAATCTGGAGTCGCCTGACCGTTTGAGAATCGGCGACGCGCTGATTCCCGAAAAAACCGGCGAATCGAAAGCTGTACGTTTGCCGCACGACTGGGCGATTTCCGGTCCCTTCGACACAGACCCGAATCTTTGGGGCGGACAGGGAAAACTCCCGTGGCGCGGCGTCGGCTGGTACACGAAAAAAATCAACGTCCCCGACACTAACAGAAAAACGTACGTTATTGATTTCGGCGGCTGCATGGCGTTTCCGGAGGTGTACATCAACGGAAAGTACGCGGGCGGCTGGGATTACGGGTACGTCGGGTTTCAGGTCGATATTTCCGAATTTCTGACGGCGGGCGAGAATACGATTCAGGTCCGCTGCGACACGCGCCGCCACGGTTCGCGCTGGTACCCGGGAGCCGGAATTTACCGGCCGATTCGACTCATTACGACGACCGACCGCGCCTGGCTCAAGCCCGGTGACGTTACAATTACGACACCGAAGGCGGAGGCTGACGAGGCGGAGGTTGTGGTTCAGGTGATGTTCGACAAATCGGAACTTTTGCACCCGTTCAACTGTACAGGAACCGTAACCATCAAGGACGCTCAGGGAAAAGTCGTCGGTCAGGAGGCCGCGCTCATTCACGATGTCGAAGGGCGAGAGTTTCGATTTCGAATCGCGAATCCGACCCGCTGGGACGTTACGAATCCGTATTTGTATACCGCAACGATTCGCATAACCTCCGAGGGCGGCTGCATCGAACAAGAGGACGGTTCGCGCGGTCTGTTCGGCGTACAGGACCTCGACGAAGTTCGAATTCCGTTCGGGATTCGTAAAATCGAATGGACGGCCGACGACGGGTTTCATCTCAACGGACGGCGTGTGCAATTGTACGGCGTCGATCTCCATCACGACCAGGGAATTCTCGGCGCGGCGGCGCATCCGGCGGCAATTGAACGTCAGCTGCAAATCATGAAAAACATGGGCGTCAACGCGATTCGTACGTCGCACAACCCGGCGTCTCCCGAATTCATGGACGCCTGCGACCGGCTCGGACTCATTGTTTGGGACGAACTTTTCGACAAATGGGACGCAACCGCCGACCTGCTCGAGCAGGAATATTTCGACGACTTTACGGCCCGACAGGTCCGACAGATTATAAATCGGGACAAAAATCGGCCGTCCGTCTGCGTTTGGTCGATCGGAAACGAAATTTGGGACATTGAACAGAACATCAAGGGCGGTTCGAACCCGAATTTGGACGCACCGCGCCGCGTGAAGCACGCCGCAGACTGTTTCCGCCAGTTTGACCCAAGTCGGCTCGTCGGAATGGGTTGTTTCGTCGAAGGAAGCTGCGGTCCCGACAGTCACGTTCGCGACTCGCTCGACGTTTCCGGCTGGAATTACGGCGCGAAATATCAGGAGGCGCACGTTCGGTATCCGAAAATGCCGCTTCTGTACACCGAATCGGCGTCGGCCGTCTCGTCTCGCGGGTACTACGAACTCGTTGAGGCGGCGAAACGCTTTCCCGGCTGGTTCCATCCGCTGAGAAAAGACGATTATAATAAGGAAACGCTGCAGGTCGACGGTTACGATTTGATTTCCGCGAATGGGCCGCGCGACATTCCAGACGTGGATTTTGACCGCATGGAACGCGACCGATACGTGGCCGGCGAGTTTGTTTGGACCGGTTTCGACTACATCGGCGAGCCGACTCCGTTCGACAAACAGGCGAAATCGAGTTATTTCGGAATCGTCGATTTGGTCGGACTGCCGAAAGACCGATTCTTCCTCTATCGAAGTTACTGGAATCCGAATGAAACGACCGTTCATATTTTGCCGCACTGGAACTGGGACGGAAAGACGCACCCCATCGTTCCTGTGTACGTGTACACCAACGGCGACTCGGCGGAACTGTTCCTCAACGGAAAGTCGCTGGGGCGGAAAACAAAGATTCAGAATGTAACGATTGAACCGACGAAGAATCTGGCGGCTCAGCCCGGCGTCGCAATTACCGCAAGTTCCGAGGAGGGCGCGGACGAAGTCGGAAAGGCGAAAGGAAAAACAAATTTCGCACCCATGGCGTTCGACGGACGTTCCGAAACCCGCTGGTGTGCGGCAGACGACTCGCCGAATCAGCAGCTGACCGTCGATTTCGACCCGGCCAGGCCGGACGTTCTACTTGGAGTCGGTTCGACGGGAAAAGTCATCCCCATCCGCTATTTAAGCGTCGAGTTTGAAAAACCCGTCGAAAATTACAAGTTTCACATCGAGGTTTCTGAAGATGGGAAAAACTGGCGCACCGTTTGCGTTCACGACCGATTTGAGGGTGCGGAGACGACGTTTGAAACGACGTTTTCCGACGATTTCTGCTGTGTCGGCGCGATTCGTATCGTTTTCGACGAACTCAAAGACGGTTTCTGGGCGTCGATTCGGGAATTCGTTGTTTCGGAAAAAATCCCGGAATCGGCAGAAAAACCAGAATATTACGCAGTCATCGACAAATATCGGCTTCGCTGGGAGGACGTCGTTTACGAACCCGGAACGCTTGAGGCGGTCGCGTACCGTGAGGGAAAAGAAATCGGACGAGAGGTCGTTCGGACGGCGGGCGACCCTGCGAAATTACGCCTCACACCTGAAAAATCGGCTTTCGAGAGCGGCGACGATTTGATTTACGTACTCGTTGAGTCGGTCGACAAAGACGGAACGGTTTGTCCGCTGGACGATCGAATCGTTTCGGTCTCGATCGACGGTCCCGCCGAACTTGTTGGAATTGCGAACGGAAATTCCATCGGAATGGATGGTTTTACGGACACCTCGCACCCGCTGTTTTACGGGAAAGCAATGATTGTTCTGCGCAGTCGGCCCGCCGCACCGTCCGATTCCGTCCGTCTGACGGTTACATCGGAAGGCGTCGAACCAGCGGAAACGACGTTGGTTGGGCCTTCCGAGATGCAGGGAAAGTAAAGAAAAAGTAAAGAAAAAGTAAGGAAAAGTAAGGAAAAGTAAAAATCTCAAGATTAAAAAACTTGCGCAAAAAGGAATGATATTCTATGCGATTCATAAAACATTTGTTTATCGTTTTGATTTTATTCGCCGCTTCCTCCAGCGTATTTGCGGATGAATATCGAAAGGAAAATCCGTTCGTAATGACGTGTAAAATCGATTGTGTGAACGAAAAATTTTCCACCGAAGAAGGAAGGGACGAAGCAATTGCGTGGTTTAAATCGCACCGAATCGGAAAGGTTTACTTGGAGTCGTACCGTCACGGTTTTTCCGCCTCCTCCGAGACTCTCCGAACGGCGCGAGATGCGTTTCAGACGGTCGGAATCGAGTGCGGCGGATGCGTCACGACGACGAAAATGAGTCGAACCATCGCGACCGAATGGGGAATCACCACCTGTTTTTCCGACCCGACCGGCTGCGGCTTTCTCGCAAAGGAGATTCGTCGTTCCGCAGAGATTTTTGACGTCATCATTTTAGACGATTTTTTCTTTCAAGCGTGCAAATGTCCGCTCTGTCTCGAAAAAAAGGGGGACCGAAGCTGGACGGAAGCACGGTGCGGGCAGATGGCGGAAGTTGCGCAAAAGTACATTCTTGAACCCGCTCGGGAGGTGAATCCGAAGTGCAAAATCATCATCAAATATCCGTGCTGGATCGAAAATCTGCAGGAAAGAGGGTACGATGTGCTGCGTGAGTCGGCATTGCTCGATTACACGTTCGTCGGAACCGAGACGCGCGAGGGCGGACCGCAGCCGCAGGCGTGCTGGTACATGCAGTGGGTGGAAAGCGCCGCGCCGGGAAAGTGTTTGGGCGGGTGGTTCGACCCGCTTTCTACCGAGCCGAAAACGTTCGTCGAACAGGCGCGCGAGACGATTCTGGGAGGAGCCGTCGAGCCGCTGCTGCACTGCTACGACTATCTCGCAACCGAGAATCCCGGAATTGCGGTCGACCGAGACTCCGGGGTAAAATGGGGACGGAAGGATGCGGACGCTTTTCAAGCGGAAGTGAAAGGACTCGTTACTTTGTACCATCTAGTTCAAAAAATGCAGTCTTACGGCGTACTTCTTCCGAAGAAACCGAACGAGGCGCCGGCGGCAGACGCGATGATTATGGGGAAAATAGGACTTTTGGGGATTCCAACGGTCGCGAGTGTGTCGCTCGACGATTTTCCGTCGTATTATTTGACGCCGCACGCGTCGCACTTTGAAAATCTCGACGCGGTTGTTTCGAGGGGGATTAATGAAAAACGTCCGATATTACTCACGAGCGTTTTGTTCCGTTCGTTGAGCCTCGAGACGCAGAAAAAATTTACGAATCAGGAACCGGTGCCCCAAAACGTCTCGCTTTTGCGGAAGTCGGATGGAAGCTGGGAGTCGGTCGGGAATCCGCTCGCTCTCGAAAACGAACGGCTGGATGAGGTTCGAAACGCCTTAATGACGCCGTTTGGAGTCCGAATGTATGCGCCCCAAAACGTCGCGCTTCATCTGTTTCTTTCCAAAAAAATTGAAAACGAAAACGGAAATGAGACCGAGAATGAGACCGGAAATGAGACCGAAAAAATGGAAGTCATCGAGAATTTTCGAGAAGAACCGATTACTGTACGAATCTTTTTCGACGATGGACGGCCCCGAACGCTCGAACTTGCGCTTCCGACGGCCGAAAGTGGGACGATGAAAACGCTCGACGGCGGGTACGAACTGCGAATCGACGCTCGATCTGCGGTCGTTCTGAAGACGCAGACGCCGAGATGAAACACGCTTCGATTTTCATTCGTTTTCATTCAATTTTCATTCATTTTCACCGCGGCGCGCGTTGCGCAGAAGTCCCGAAAGCGAGGGACGAAAAAACGGCGTGTGCGTAAAAATACGGCTGAATTCCTCCTCCGTCATCGAAAAAAGAGGCGCGAGGGAAAGAAACGTTCGTTCCTGATTTTCCGCAAGACGCTGGTTCCACGGACAGACATTCTGGCACACGTCGCACCCAAAAAAACGGTTTCCAAACGCGGACCGCGACTCTTCCGGAATCGGCCCGCGATGTTCAATCGTCAGAGCGCTCAAACACCGCCGCGCGTCGAGTCCGTCCTCTGAAAGCGCCTGCGCGGGACACGAAGCCGCACAGCGTCCGCACGACGCACAGGCGGAACGCATTTTCGCACAGGTTTCTAACGAAAGTTCGAACGTTTCCGGAAGTTCCTCCGTCGTGAGGACCGTCGCCAAAAAGAAAAAACTACCGAAATGCGGGTGAATCAGCATCCGATTTCGTCCGATGAACCCCAAACCCGCTCGAGCCGCAAATTCCCGCTCGAAAATCGGTGCCGTATCGACCGTTCCACGCGACGTTTGTGACGGATAGAGCGTTTTTAACGTCTTTTGAAGTGATTTCAAACGTTTTCGAATAATGTCATGATAATCAATCCCACTGGCCGCATAGCGCGCAACGAGACCAAAATCTGCTTGTGACGGCAAAACCTGCGGCAAAGAAGCATCGGGACGAACGGTTGTGAGTAATTTACGTACGGGTTTTTCTGAAAATTGTTCTTCTGCAATTCTTTCGAGTTCCCCGAACGGCATTCCCAGCGCCAGGACGCTTTTTACGCCCGGCAAAACGCCTTCCGGATGACGAAACGCCTCCGCACGATCCTCCATATACGTCATTTCGGCCTGCATTCCTTTCGAGAGCCAGCGCGTGAAGACGCCGTAAAATTCGGACTTTTCCGCACGAACCACCCCAAAAAGCGGAAATCCGAGCGACCGCGCCGCGACACGAAGCGCCGCAATCCCGGAACTTTCGGAACATCTGGAACTTTCAGAACTTTCAGATGTTGCAAAACTTTCGGAACTTCCAGAGGGTACGGAGTTTTCGGAAATCTCAGTTTTTTCAAAAGGTTTCATCAGTTTTCGAAATTTCGACAAAAAAAGGGGGAGAAAAACAGGTGAACGGTCGATTTTGCTCTGGACAGAACCCGAAAAAAAAAGTAAAATGAGAAAAATTTTTCAAAATCTTTCATTTCGGAATCGTCAGTTATGAACAGGAAAATCGTTGCATCGCTGCTTGTTGGATGTTTTGTATCCATCGTGTGTACCGGCTGCCAGAGCGCCCGAGTGTCGGGACGCGATCCGCTGCTCGGAAAAACACGGGTCGATCCGCCCACAACCAACGCGCGCAGCGTTTACGTCGAGCGGCAAAACACGACCGACAGCGGCGTCGTTCCAGGCGGTGCACCTGTGGAAACCGCTACCGCCGCCCAAGGAACCATGCGCACCGTTCGATACCTCGACCCAGGGTCTGAAACGACCGAAAACGAAACCAATTCCGACGGAACAAATGTACGATATTCATCCAACGCACAAAATTCATCACTCGAGCAAAACTCCTCCAACGCGCACTTGCGATGGAAAAACGTGCACGATTCTGATTCACAAGGTTCCACCCCGAAAACGAGTGAAACCGCCACGGCGAGTGCAACGGACGCGCAACACGTTTCGCAGCCTGCGGGAAACGGGAGTTACGATTATTGTTACGATTTCAGCGTTTTTCCGCCTCGCATCATTTCGCTGAATTTCCCGACCGACCCGTATGTGACGCCGGAAACCGTTCCGCCGTCCGCAAAAAGCGAGAAAGCGGGAGGCGCAGGAAACACGGGACGTGTGGAAAATACGGAAAATGTTGGAAGTGATGGAAGCGATGGAAATATAGGAGTTTTGGGTCAAATAGGCGATTTGCCGAAGCGGCTCGTTGCGGGAGGATTCGACCCGTACGCGCCGAATCGAACGTTTGAACGGCGTCGCGAGGAACTTTCACGGAACTTTTCGGCCGACTTTGATGAAGGTTTTACGTCCGCCCCCCCTGCGCCGCGCGTGCAGGCTGCAAGTTTCGCCGCCGATTCAGGTTCTGCAAATGTAACGCTCGCGGGGACGCCGAACGTTTACGCAGCTTCAAACGGTTACGCAACTTCGAACACGTACGCAGCTTCGAACACGTACGCCGCAGCGGGACGCGGAACGTCTTCAGCCTCCGGCTGGCAGGTCGTTTCCGGACGTCCGACGTCGAACGACGCGGTTTCACCCACAGTTTCACCCGCCGTTTCACCCTCAGTTTCAGGGGCCGCAAGCGCCGCAGCTCCGGCAGAAACCGTCTCGGAAACCGCATCCGTCGCGCCGCAGATTGGAAGCAGCGTTCCACTCCCCGAAACGTCAGAGGAAGCGCCTAAAACAACAAAAGTCCCGACGCGCCGAGCACGTCAGGACGAAGTTTTGAATCTACTGGACCTTCCAGAATAAAAAGGAATGAATACGGAACGATTCTATTCCGCTTGACCTTCGTAAATTCCGAAACGCGCCCAAACGGGATGATGGTCGAAAGGAATCCCTTTCGCACGATGATACTGCCGCCGCAGATCCCAGACGCCGGACATTGCGGAAAATTCACTCAATGGCGCGGACTGGAACAGGATGTTTTCGGACACGAAACTGAATTTTCCGAACGTGTTGGTCGGCATTTCGGGGTCGGCCCACGTGAGCGACGCATTGAACCCGGAATCGCCGATGACGACCGAATTGGGGTGCATTCCAAAATGTCCCATGATGATTACGTCGTCTTCTTTCTCGAAAACCCCCGTGGCGTTTGCGTCTTTCAGCGCATTAATGACGTTCGGAATGTTCTGAATTTCCTGCGCTTCACACCCCTGAAACGCGGAATAATTGACGGCGAGGAACGTAAAGGCTTTGTCCGCTTCCGCTTTTTTGACCCGGAATTTCGCGGCCAAAGGCGGAAAACCGAACGGCATATTGGGCTTTCCAACCAGCCGAAGCGTTGCGGGGTCCATTTCCACCGTATTCATGTCGTAGAAAAAGACCGGCACAGGATCGTTTTTCGACCGATTTTTCGGCAAAATCACCGCATACGAGTACGTCTGACCGGTACGGCGCGACAATTCGGTGATGATTTGACGCAGCATGTCGGTATTTTCCATGTACATTCCCTGCACAGCCGTCAGATCGAACTGCGCGAGAACCACCAGCAGGTCGTCCAAAAGCTCCGCGTACCCCATATGGCGCGGATACCACGGATCAATATTGAAGGAAGCCGTCAAAATGGAATTCGGGTCTTCGTAAACACGCGGGATTTTCATTCCCTGTTCGAGCGGGTATTCTTTCATCGCTGAGCCGCTCGCCTGCGTTCCGACCAACGTCGAAACCGGAACAGAAATCGGCGCAGCAGCCGACTCGGGAACTTCACTCAACGCAGGATTCGCCGAGGAGTCTTCCTGAACCGGGAGTTTTCCCACCGAATGCGTCCGCGGGGGAGCTTGAATCTGCACAGTCGTCGTCGAATTCTCCGCATTTTCCTCTTCAGACTGAGGGATGCACTCCTGAATTTTTTCGAAACCATACGTTCCGAGACCAACAAGCCCCTCACGATGCTCGATGCGGCTGTCGTCCTTCAGCTCGTTCGGGTACGGTGCGTAATCTGTACGAGATTCTTTCGAATTGGTCGTCACCACCATACGCTCGAATTTTTGTCCGTCTTTCCAGAAAAACAAATCAACATGAACCAAGGTGAAAACATACAGCAAAACCCCGAACAAGATGAACGCCGGAAAAAATTTCCACAACATAATAAATGCCTCCGTGCTAAATAGTATAACTTTCGCACCCTCTCCCGTGAAACCGATACTTCTTATTGCGGTGTCTGCACGTACGAAAATGAGTCGGTACAGAAGATGGTACTGCTATACGAATTATAACATATATTCTAATTAGGGCCAATAAAAACAAACATTATTTTTATTATTTTTATAAATTTTAAATGTTTTATTCCGGTTGCAGCGATTGCAATAATTATAACGATTATAACGACTGCAACAATAAAAACGAGTACGAACAAAAAAGTGTTTATTCCGTTTGGACCCACTATTGCTTATTTTAATACATGTACACCTAAATGTCAAACAAATTCCCGGAAAAATTAAGAAATTATTCCGATTATTTTAAATTTTCCGGTTAGAGGGGAGAAATATTGGAGGTTTTTTGAGAAAATTTTACAAAACTTTTACATCTCTCCTTTTCAAATGAAGAATTTCGGGTATACTAAAAGAAACTCCCATGGACTTTCCGAAAAAACGGCCTGTCCGTTCGCGACAAAAAGAGGGATTATTAATATTGATTCAAATCGCAAATCTCTCTATAATGAACCCGCACGTCCCTGCGTTCCAACGAACGTACACTCTGTGGGACGGAATTCCATTTTGAAAACAGAACCGAAATCCTATGAATTTTAATAATCCTCCTTCTTCTTCCGAGCCGCAGCCGTCCCAGCAACCATCGCCCCAAACAACCCAAACGCCGCAGCCGTCCCAGTCGCCCCAAACTATTTCAGCATCGCAAACGCCCCAGTCGTCGCAAACCTTCGCCGTCAGTCCCGCAACCGTGCCGCACGGACTTTTTTCGTGGAGTTTTTTTGGGTTGCTCGTCACGCAATTTACGGTCGCGATGAACGACAATATTTTTCGCTGGCTCCTCGTTCCCATCGGAAAAGCTCGGCTTGGAGTGTATTACGGGAATTACGATCAAGGCGCAAATTTTGCGCTGGCGGTCGGCGGACTCATGTTTTTGGTTCCCTTCATCCTCTTTTCGGGGTACGGAGGGTGCTGCGCGGACCGATTCTGCAAACGAAAAGTGATGATTTGGTGCAAAGCGGCAGAAGTCGGAATCATGCTGCTGGGCGTCCTTTTCATCTGGCTTGGAAATCCGTGGCTCCTGTTCGTCGTTTTGTTCCTCATGGGGACGCAAAGCGCGTTTTACAGTCCCGCAAAGTACGCAAGCATCCCGGAAATCGTCGGTGAAAAAGGGATTCCGACAGCAAACGGCCTCGTTGGAATGAGTACGATTATCGCAGTTCTGGCGGGAAACTTCCTCGGAAACAACCTTTATTCCTGGACGACTCTCCCCGACGCGGCCGGCGAGCGGCTTATGTCCCCCGATCCGGGTCAGCACATGTTGTGGCTCTCGACTCTTATTCTTGTAGGAGTCGCCTGTTTGGGACTTTGTACCGCTTTCATGATTCAAAAGATGCCGTCCTCCGGGAAAAAACTCCGCATTCCATGGGTCCCGATGGCGCAGAGTTTTTCGGATCTTGCGTATTTGTGGCGGCACAAAGCGCTGCTGCTCGCGGCGGTCGGAAGCGCATTTTATTGGGGACTCGCGTCGCTTGCACAGACGAACATCGACAAATTCGTCGTTCCTGAATTCACGAAAGACCAAGGATCCGTCGCAATCTTTTTGGGGATTTTGGCGGTAGGAATCGCGGTCGGAAGTTTCCTCGTCGGGCTGCTGATGCACGGAAAAACCACGCTGAAACCGGTCGTCTATTCGTCGTTCGGAATGGCGCTCTGTGCAATCGCACTCTTCTTCACGCCGGCTGGAACCGGAAAAATCGCGTCGGGCGGAACAGGATTCGCGCTCACATCGCTCCTCCTTCTCGGAACGTTTGCGGGAATGTACGATATTCCACTCATGGCGTATCTGCAGAAAAACAGCGACCCGACACAGCGCGGAAGAATCATCGGAGGCTCCAACTTCCTCAGTTTTTCCGCAATGGCGCTGGGCGTCGCTTTCTTCGGAGCGCTCATTTCAGCGCTTGGAACCCGAGGCGTCTGGCTCGCCGCCGGACTCACGACCCTCTGCGTCGCGGGAGTCGCCGCTTATTTAATTATCGTACGAAATGCTGGAGAGAAAAATGGTTAAAGATTCGAAAGAGGAACGCGTCACGCGGCTGCACGTTTTGCTGCGTATCGTCGTCACATTCACACTGCGGACGATTCTCAGATTTCTGTATAAAATAAAAATGGAAGGACTCGAAAACCTGCCGAAACAGGGGCCGTACGTCCTTGCGTCCAACCACATTAGTTATTTGGACGGAATTCTGATGGGGATTTGGGTCCCGAATAAGAGGGTTCCGAGAATCATTTTTTGGTCGGCGTTCGGGAAACCGCGGGGGATGCACGCGCTTTCGATTGCGTTTCGAGGAATTCCGATTGAGCCGGGAAAACAAGCGCTCCGAGCGATTCGAACCGCCTCAAAAGCGCTCGATGAGGGCGAGGTCGTGGGGATTTTTCCCGAAGGAGGAATTTCCCGTCACGAAGTTTTGATGCCGTTCAAGCCGGGAATTGAACACATGCTTCGCGGACGCGCGGGGATTCCCGTCGTTCCGATGCACCTCGGCGGACTCTGGGGAAGTATTTTCAGTTTCAAAAATCATAAATTCATTTGGAAGATTCCGCAGCGTTTCTCGTGGCGGACGCTCGTGACGCTTCATTTTCGCCGAAGTGTGACGATTTCTTTCGGGAAACCGATTTACGACTTTGAACATCAGGACGTGCGCGCTTTGCCGGACGCGGTGGCGGCGCTTCAGCAGCGGTACATTCAGGAACATTTGATGAAAGTCGGGCCGGAATCCGACAATTTCAACGCCTCGATGATTCCTGTAAACGGTATGTTGTACCAATGGAAGAAAAAGTGCGCGCGCCGCGTGGTGATTGCGGACTCGACGATGGAACTCACAGGGCGGAAAGCACTCCTTGGGACCCTCATTTTTCGGCGTCGGCTTCATAAAATCTTCGGAAAAGACGAGAAAAATGTCGGGATTCTGATTCCGCCGTGCGCCCCGTGCGTCCTTGCAAATGCGGCTCTTGCGCTGGATCGGCGGGTTGCGGTGAATTTGAACTACACGGTCAGCAACGACATTATGAATCATTGTATTCAAAAAGTCGGAATACGCCGCATCCTCACGAGCAAAAAAGTGATGAAGGACAAAAATTTCGCCAAATTCACGCCGAGCTGCGAACTTGTGTACCTGGAAGACATCAAATCGAGCGTCACACTCTGGGACAAAATCGTCGCGGTTCTTCAGGCGGCGGTTCTTCCACTGTGGTTCGTGCGTCTTCAACTGGGCGTTCAGCACATCAAACCGCAAGATACAATGACGATCGTTTTCACGTCCGGCTCGACGGGAGTTCCGAAAGGCGTCGTTCTCAGCTGCGAGAATATCGGCGGAAATATTCACAGTTTCTGCGACTTTTTGCAGGTTACGCACGACGACAGCGCCATGGCGGTCCTTCCGTTCTTCCACTCGTTCGGCTACACGTGCCTCCTTTGGTCCGTCCTCTCGTTTGGTTTCCGCGGAATTTACCACACATCGCCGCTCGACTGCGGAATCATTGCGAAACTGTGCCGCAAATACGCTCCGAGGATTCTCGTTGGAACGCCGACTTTTTTACGGATGTACGCCCGGCGTATGGAACACGACGACCTTGCATCGGTAAAAATCGTCGTTTCCGGCGCGGAACGCTGTCCGTCGGCACTCATGGATGAATACGAAAAGCGGTTCGACGTGCGTCCCGTGCAGGGATACGGCGTGACGGAAGCGTCGCCCGTCGTGGGAGTAAATATCCCGGAAGACCGCCGCGTGATTGATTGGGTTCCTCATCAGAAAGATGCGTCGATCGGGTACACGCTCTACGGAACCTCCGTCCAGATTCGCAACCTGACGACCGGCGCCCTCTGCAAAGCAAACGAAGTCGGGATGCTTTGGATTTCCGGAATCAACATCATGCAGGGATACTACGACGAACCTGAAAAGACGGCCGAAGTGCTTCAAGACGGCTGGTACTGTACGGGCGACCTTGTGTATCAGGATGCGGAAAACTTCATTTTCATTGCGGGTCGGCTCAGCAGGTTTGCGAAAATTGGGGGCGAGATGGTTCCTCATGAAGGGTTGGAGGACGCATTGAACAAGATACTTGGAAACAGTGCGGAGAGCGAGCCGAAATTGTGCGTCACGTCGATTCCGGACGAGAAAAAGGGTGAAAAGATTATTGTACTTTATACAGAACTGGGTTTAGCACCCTCGGAGCTGAATGCGAAGCTGCTTGAGAGCAAGTATCCTCCGCTTTGGGTGCCGAACGTGGATGCGTACGTGAAGATCGACACGATTCCTCTTCTTGGGACGGGCAAACTGGATCTTCACGCGATACACGATTTGGCGCTGGCACGCACGAAAGAATAGTGCAACAACAATCATTCAGGATGGAGGCCGTTTCATTTTTGGACGGTCTCTGTCGGATAATCTTTCGGAATTACAATTCCGATTTTTTCACCGCCAGCCGAGTTGCCGCGATTTTTCTTTCTGTATAACAAACGACGTCTCGAATGACCAATTTCTGTACAGCAGAAATCAATAATTCCATCCGTGCGTAATCGGGTTTGCCGGAAGAGGTAACAGGAAGTGTTAAACTTTGATTATTGATGACCTTTATACTAAAACTTGAACTCCCCCACGAAAAAGTGCTAAACGCTTTCATCATGGTGGTAATAAAAAATAGAGCATTTCTTTTATGAAATCTATCCTTTTTCGGTTCTAAAATCTTTATCTTGTCACCAGTGAAATAAGGTTTTTCCTGATAAAAAATAGTTGCAGTATCTTGACCAAATGAGATTGTATTTCCACCATTTAAAAATTTTTCATCTTCGTTAATAAACCCCTTTTGCCCGTTGTTCGAACTCATTCTGACAACATAAGGATATTTTCCAGCCTCTAACACATCAACTTTATTTGCATCAAACCTTTTCTTGGAAGATTGTATTTCAAAGAAATCCCCAATTCTAAACTCTTGGAAATTGTCCATATTACCCCCCCCCCCCCCGGCCTTCAGCTCACGGGCACGCTCCTTCATCGCGGCTTTTTCTTCGGCGGTGAGGATATAATCGCTCAGTCCGGTAGCCAACAGATACGCTTCCAGCTCCGCAATACGTTCCGCTTCCAGCTCCGCAATA
>CAYTLK010000095.1:0-14564 GCA_964438515.1 uncultured Planctomycetaceae bacterium | reverse complement strand
AAAATTATCTAAAAGAAATTAAACAATAATCAATTTTAACGCTGCTCGAATCGTGATACAAAAAACATTTAAAACATAACATGAATCTAGACGGAAGTTCCAAAAAAACTGCGATTTACAAAAAATCAAAATCGGGTATATGCTGGTTCTACAATGAAATTCCGTTTTCACAAAGACTTCGGAAGCCGTGGTGCGCAGCTCCAACGACGGACAGGAAAACTGAAATTCAAAATAGTGTGAGTATAATATCAAATTGGATTCGCAATCAGAGGGTAAAAACGAGTGAATGGTTGATTTTTCAGGAAGATAAACGGTTGGAACGGCTCAAAAAAATCGGAGATCGAACAGAAGTGCCCGCGAAGCTCCGCGATGCGCCGTATTTTGAGGACCTTTTGGACCCGTCAAGCGGTTAAAATTCAGCATTTTCCTTACGAAAATCCCAGAAATTTAAGCCGTTTCGGACTTCCGATTCGGCTTTTCGTTCGATTCACGGTCAGACGAAGACGTCCTTCGAGGAAGGTCGTCACACCAGCTTTTGACGTAAATATTGCAGTCGTAAGCGGTTCGGACGAATTTGTGTCCGCGTTTTTCCAGAACGCCGTCGCCTGTCGAGGCTCGCGGCCGGGCGAGTTCTCGACGACCTGCGGGTTTATACCAGCAGGTGGATTGGGTATTACGGGATAGGCAGTTTGACCGGATACGTCAAGAAGTGGGACGGCTGGATCCGTTGTCGGCTTCGTCAGTACCTCTGGAAACAGTGGAAGACGGCGAATTGTCGGTGTCAGAATCTCCGGAGGCTTGGGATTGACGCGTTCGCGGCCTGCATAACATCACAAACCCAGCGAGGGAGCTGGTTTACGCCGCACACTCAAACGATAGAACAAGCTCTTTCCAACGATGTGCTCGGGAAGATGGCATACGTTTCGATGGTGTAAAGGACGCCCGCCCAAATAACGAGCGGGATCCTACTCAATAGGGTTTCATGATTCAACGTTTCGTCGAGGAATCATGAAGGCGGGACGCCCGCGCTCCCAGAAAGACGAGTCCAAGGACGAGAAGCGCCAGCGACGACGGCTCCGGAATCGCATTGGAATCAATGGAAAGCACGCCGCTTCCAGACGTCAGGAAGTTGAGCCACAAATCACTTCCGCCCGCTTGCGAAAAATCGAACGTCACCTTTTCGTACCAGTTTGCGGGAGTGGAGGTTCCTTCGGCTGTCAAATAATGGAACGTCACGCCGTTGAGAGCCTGCAAGTCGTCCGCCGCAAAGGAAATCGTGACGTTCTCACCCATCGTAAGCGCGTTCGTGACGGTAATTCCGTCCGTCTCGCCTGCCGCCAGAAGTTCGTTGAGGTTCAGCTCGTAGGTGCAAGCGTCCGCAAACGTCATCGATCCGATGGTTCCCGTTCCGCTGAACGTGACGCCAGAGGAAATCACGACGCCGCCCTCACCCGATAGTTTCCCGGAAACCACGGCAGTGTTCGTACCGGAACATAAAAATGTCGCGGTTTTTCCGGCTGCAACGGAAATGTCGTTCGAAATCGTACGAGATTCCGTGTCCGCACGAAGTGTGAACGCCGCATTGGAAAAAACGTTGACCGTCCCGGTTCCAAGCGCCGAGTCGTTTCCAAGAATGTACTGCGCCGAAGCCGTCCCGGCACTTCCGTAAACGTTGGTTCCGCCTGTATACGTATTGGCGCCGTTGAGGACCGTCGTTCCGCCGTTCGACTCGCCGTAATTCAAATTCAGCGCGTAATCGCCGGAAATGACGCCGTTGACGGTCGTCGTGCAACTGGTTCCGAAACCGGTTCGGATATTGTTGTTGTTTCCTGTCAAAACGATCTTGTTATTAATCGTCGGGCTGTTGCTGTAGTTGATGAGGAAGCTGTTCAGGTGGACCGTTGCGTCTCCTAAAACAGAGGGATTTCCGAGATAAACGAAATTCGCACCATTTTCGAAGTACAAATTGCCCGTAAATCCGGCGCTGCTTCCCGTCAGCGTGATGGAAGAAGTTCCAACAATATGAACGTCCGTATTTCCCGCAAAGCCGCCCGCAAAAGTCTGTCCGGATGCGGTGAGGGTGTAAACGGATTTTTGTGCAGTATTCGTATTCGTGAGCGTTCCGCCTGTGACGGAAGAGCCGATCGTGAGATTTTTCCCATAAGCGTCGAGCGTTCCGGAGGTCATCGCAAGCGTTCCGCTGTAGAGCGAGCCGGAATTTTCAACGGACCCCGACAGACGGAGCGTTCCGCCCTGAATCGTGACGTTCGCCGCCGCCGAGCCGCTCGCGAGGGTGTTTGCGAGGTCCAGAACGCCGGACGTCACGACGAGATTCGTGTTGGAAGACGCTGCGGAGGAATTCAGAATCTGCGTTCCGCTTCCGATTTTTTCGAGCGTAATCGCTCCGCTTCCGCCTGTGAAATGGCCGGCAAACGACGCAACTGCAGCGGCGTCGGTGATTCCGGAACCGAGTTGAAGCGTGGAAGCTGTGCCCGAAGCGTTGGTGATGACGGCGTCCACCGTCGAAATCAGCGCGCCGATCGAGGAGGTGTGACCGTTCAAATTGATGGAGTTCAAGCTCGTACTGGAAACATTCTCGCCGAATTCGACGTTCCCGCCCGTTGGAAGTGCGTAATCAACGTCCGTACGGATTTTGGCCGTATTGCTCCATTTGACGAGGAACGTTCCGCCGGAATACGTGTTTGCTTTATTCAAAATAATCGTACCAGAATCACCATGGATTGTCAGTCTTCCGTTTGCGCCTTCCGCGTCAGAAATGACTCCGTTGATCGTAATATCATGGTTCCAGCCCGCCATGAAGGTTCCGCCGTTTGCACCGAGCTGAATCGCGCAAGTGTAGGTGGGAGTGCGGTTTCCGTTGTGCAAAATACCGCCGTCGAGGATGAGCGTGTTCGAAATCGCACCGTTCCCACAGATAAGCGTCGTTCCGTTCGTCACGGAGAGCGAGCCGGTGAAATCGTTGGCGGTTCCATTGAGGTAGAAATACCCGCCGTTTTTCAAAACGACATTCAGATTTCCTGAGATTTTTCCGTCAAAAACGCATTCGCCGCTTCCGCCGATCGTGAGGGTTGCGGCCGTCGCGGAGGTGTTCGTCACAAGGGAATGCGTGTTCGTCGAGGCTTTGAAAGAAGTGGGGTCCGTTCCGAGGTCGGTACTGTTCAGCGAGCCGGTCGTTTGGGAGAAACCATTGAGGTCAAAAACGGCGTAATCGCCCATCGTGACGGCTCCCGCAACCTGTTTCGCACTTGCACCCGTCACTTTTGCGGAGGCGTAAGCCGTTTCTGTACCGTTTTCAAGACGCAGGGAGGCGGCAGCCGAGACGTTTTCGGACGTTTTTCCGAGTTCGACCGTTCCGGACTTTACGGAGAGCGCTTCGTTGCTCGACGTTGTTCCGTTTCCGCCCAAAACGAGGGTTCCGGCTCCGTCTTTTACGACGTTCAAAACCGTATTCGCTGCGGCAGAAAAGACGCCGTTAAACGTCTGCGTGTGCGCCGCGTCGGCTCCCGTTCCGAGCGTGAGCGTCGACGTTCCTGTTCCGGTGGAAATCGTTCCGGACCCCGCCAGCGTTTTGATGCTCGCGTTGAGACCGCGAAGATCCAGCGTTCCATCCATCGTGACGGTTCCGACTGACGGAAATACGGTATTCACGGCCAGCGCCATTTTTCCGCCGGAAACGACGTTCGTCCCCCCTGTGTACGTGAGCGACTCGCCGTCACTTTGCGCCAAAAGAAACACTCCCGAGTCCGAAGCGACTTTGAGCGAGCCGGACGCACCGTCCATGTCGGCGATGCTTCCCGTCAGTTTAAGGGTTTTCCCCCAACCGCAGAGGAATTCACCGCCGTTCACGCCGAGAAAAATGTCGTTGTTCAGCGTGACGGTGCCGGTCGAATAATTTCCTGTATGCAGCGTCCCGCCGTTGAGATAAACGTTTCCGCTCGACAAAGTGGAGGACCCCGCCAAGGCGAGGACCCCGGAAGTAACGGTCGTCGTTCCGGTGTAGGTCTGTGCCGACGTAATTGTAAGTGAATTCGAACTCGCGCCGCCCACGACGAGATTGAGGTTTCCCGAAAGAACGCCGTTGTATTTCGAAACGTTGAAATCCACATTAGGATTTACGGTAAACGTGTAGTAATTCGTGTCGCCGTCTGCGGTGGTGTAATTTGTGGACGTTCCCTGAATCGCCGAGGACGATGTGTTTATGTTGGAAGAAACAATCACATCTTCCGCCGAAACCGTCCCGCACACGCCGCAAAGCGCCGCGAAAGCCCCAAGTAAAAGAATTGTATTGAATCGGATGATTTTATTCATTTTGACCTTTATTTTTACCTTTATTTTGACTTTTATTTTGTCTTTCGTTTTGTTCCATGTTTTTGAACGAACAGTCCCAGTCCAACGCCCAGAAGCAGCAGCGCCCATGAGGTCGGTTCAGGAAGCGACGCGCTGTTTCCAAGCCGAAACACCAACCCGTCATTCGTAAAAGCAGCTTCCACAACCGCAGAGTTTGCAATCGCGGAAAAGTCGAGAATCTGCGACAGTTGCTCCGTCGAAATCTGACCGCTGAAGTCCGTTCCGCCGAAAACCGTGAGCGTCAGAACGTCGGTGAGCGACTCCAAGTCGGGCGCACCGGTAAAGGTGAAACTCAGATTATCGTCCGAAAATCCGCTAACTGTCGAGGAGGCGGAAAGCACCCCCCAGTTTTTGTCGGATTTGATTCCTGTTACATCGATTACGAAATCTGTATCGCCGGAAAGCGTAATGTTTCCATGAACGTTCAAATTCCCTTGATTCTCCGAAAGCATCATGGCGGTGCCGTCCGCAAACGTGAGGTTTCCGCCGATCGTTCCGTTTCCGGTGAAACGCGTATTGGATGCGACGCTGACGCTGAATGCATCGTCCGCAGCCAGCGGAGTTCCGTTAAACGCCATCACGCCGGTTCCCATGGCGCCGTTGCGCGTTCCGTCGAAAACGAGCGTTCCCGACCCGTCGACCGTTCCCGCAAAAGTTGCTGTTCCGACGCCGGTGTTCGTAAGCGTCAGCGTGCGGGTTCCAATATTAAACGGAGTCGAAACCGTCCAGTCGGATCGAGCCGAGGTGATCGTCGAAATCCCGCTCCAGGAACCATCCTGATTGATGGAAAGATTATTGTACGAGTTTCCGTCGTCACTTACGGTGAAGTTCCCGGTTGTGTCGGCTGCGTAACGCACGTCGATCTGGTAGTCGTGACCTTCCGTGACGTTGTACGAGGCGGCTGCGGCAGAAAAAAGCGTGGTTCGTGTGCCGGTCGTGAGGTCGGTGATGTAAATATTGGAGGAATCATTGGCGCGGGTAAAACTCAGCGTGCCGCTTTTCTCCGCTGTGACTTTGGTCGTGTAACCGCTGTTTCCCAGCGTGACCGTACGGTTCGCCAAATCGTAATTGAATCCGAAAATTGCGGCGTCTGCCTGAGAAAGCGACATGTAGGACGCGTATCCCCACGTTCCTCCCGTGTTGAAATCGAGCTGCGTGTTCGCGTCCGTTGTGTTGAACGTTCCGGATCCGAACGCACTGTTCGTATTGACGATCAAATTGAAATGTAAATTGGAATTGAATTTCGTACCGCCTGTATAGGTGTTGTTTCCCGAAAACATCAGGACGGATGGATTGGCTTCTCCAAAGTGCAGATTGAGCGTTGCGGCACTCGTTCCATCGTGAATGTCGCCGGAGATATTCATCGAAGCGAAATTGCTACGCCAGCCAGAACGAACACTCGCGGTTCCATTGACGTAAATATCGTTCGAAACTTCCACGGAATGCGTGTTGTTGAACAGTGTCGTTCCATTCGAAAGCGTGAGCGTTCCCGTTCCGAAAGCGTTTCCGTACGCAGAACCGATCACACCCTGCAAAAGAGTCAGACCGCCGGAATAATTGCTGCCGCTGGACGTCAGATAGATGTGCGATGAGGAACTGCTTCCCTTCACAATGACCGCCATTTTCGAGTTCGTCACCGTTTCGCCGGTGTTTTTGTTGAAACTGTCCCGAATCGTCAAAGCGGACGTTTCCGTCAGATAAAGCGCGGCGGTCGTGTTCGATTTATTATTCACGACGGTTCCGGAACCTGTGACTTTTTTGATTGTCACACCATTATCTGCGCTGTTGCTGGTTCCGTAGAGGTCGAGATATCCGTTGTTCGTGACGGTTCCGCTCACGGCTCCCAGCGCGCCGGCGCTCGTCACGCGGACTCGACTGGCGAAATTCCCAGACGCAGGATTCGTCACGAGGTTGGTGAACGTATTGTTTGCGTTCGTCAAAACGACCCAGTTGCTTTCATTCGAGTCCGTCGCGATGGAAAGGGTGCTTCCCGTTCCGTTGGAAATGACGCCGCTGAGAGTAAGACAGCGGTTTCCCCAACCAGGACGAATGGAGCCGGAGGAGGTGTTGATGACAATGCTGGACGCAATTTCCACGTTTCCGGCATAATCGTTTCCGTTGTTTCTCAACTGTCCGCCTTCTAGCGAGATCGTCGCATTTTTGAGCGTGGAACCTCCGACCCAGATGGAGCCGCCCGTCAGATGAATCGTTCCAGTGAAATCGTCCGTTTTTTTACTGTTCATCACGGCGGTTCCGCCCGTGACGTGGATGTCGCCCGCGCCTTTAAGCGTCGTGCCGGCGCCGATGCAGTTGTAACCAGAACCAGAGGCCAGAGTGAGCGACGCGCCCGTCTGAACGTCCAGCGTCCCGGAGACGTTGAGCGTCGGAACCGCACTGCCGCTTCCCGCCGACTGAATCGTCACGTTTCCTGTTCCGCTGATCGTCACGTTTGTAATGGACGCAATCGCACTGACTTTGACGGTCCCCGTCGCAATTACTGCGGAATCTGCAGCCGTTGGAGACGTGGTTTTTGGAGTCACAAAGTCCTCCATCAGCCACGTCGTGTCGGTCCACACACCACTGGTATTCTGCCAGTAAAAAACATCTGCGGACACAATCGAAGGCAGAAAAAATGCGAGCAAAAATGCGAAAACCAAGTTTCCCATGAACACTATTTGGTGACGTTTCATCTTTATGACTTTCATCAACTATCCGTAAATTCTAATTTTAAATTCGGACCCAATTAATCCGGCAATCGTACTGCTTTTTCGTCATTTCTGCATCCCAAGTTCTTATGAATCTCCGCATCAATGGAATAGGAGAGACGGTGCACAGACCCGTCGGTCATCACCATCCCCATCATTCCCGCATGAGGGCTTCCGAAAATGTACGAATATCCGCCCCACCCGCGACGGTCCTGGTGCGGCAAATTATTCGTGTCGCGAATCGTGTCCCAGTCGAGACCGCTCATCGAAACGTTGTCGTCGCAGCCGTTTCCGCTCTCGTAATACTCGACCTGCTGGTACTTTTCGCCAACTAAATACGTGTTGGACGCGCCGTCAATCACGTCCGCATCGGTGAGTTCGCTGCAGATGAAGAACATTCCGCCGCAGTCGCTCCACTCGTGACAGTTCGTGATTTCGGAAGCGGAAGTTGAATAATTGATATATTTTCCCCACGAGTCCGCACTTTTGACCTGCACTTTTCCGTGGTTTCCCGCATAATCGAGTTTCGTGCCGGTGGACATGGAATTACAGTTTTGCGAGGGCGAGCTGCTTACGGTGTACAGTTTCGTCGTTCGACGGGAAGGACAGTAAAAAAAAGGAAGGGGCGTCTGACACGTTTTTGTCGCGTTTGCTTTTTGCGTATTGCTGGGCGTCCCTGGATCGCCGTCCGATGCAAGCATGTACAGGTTCATCTGTTCCATATAAGGGAGTAATGAGAAAATCCATCCTCCCGGCTGATTGGCTCCCGCACCGCGGTCCGGGTCGCCGACGAAAGAAAAATACCAGCCGCCGCTGGGATAGCAGCCGTTCGTTGCGACGTGGTTCTGACTTGCGGAACCATACTGCTTCAGATTGTTGCTGCACTGCATCTGACGCGCCGCCTCACGAGCGTTCTGCACAGCCGGAAGTAAAAGTCCCATCAGCATCCCAATGATCGCAATAACCACCAGAAGCTCAACGAGCGTAAATCCCTTCTTCATTTTGAACCTGCTTTTCTATATATTATATATGGTATTCTATTTGTTTTATGTAACGTAAAATCCATGTTATTGCTGAATCGAAACGGGCTGACCGTCATTTCGCGCGGCGAGATAGATGTGCGTGTCGCCGTCGATCGAATAGGAAATTCGCTGGACCGACCCGTCACACATTACCGTTCCAAACGTTCCTGCATGCGGTGCGCCGAACTGAATGGAGCCGGGATAGCCCATGCGGTCCTGAAGCGGAGCAACAACCGTTTTGGAACTCAGCGTTCCTGCCGTCCGCTCGTTGTCCTGGTCCTGACCCGCATACAGCCCGTTATCGTCGTAAGAGGAAGTCGCTTCGTAATAATCCGGACTCACGTATTTCTCGCCGAGCAAGTACGTGTTGCTGGAACCGTCGCGGATTTCACCCATCGTGATTTCGCTGAAATCGTACGTCACACCGTTGTGCGAGGATTGCGTCCAGTTCCGATTTTTCACTTTTCCGCGGCCCGTCGCCCAGTCGGAATAACTGTTGCTGCTGCTCGTTCCGGAGTTGTAGGAACCGACACTTGCAGCGTAATCGCTTTTCGCACCGGTTGTGAAAGATGTACAGTTATACACCGTCGTGCTGATTTTGTAGTTCTTACACGCACGGCGCGAGGGACAGTAAAACATCGCAAGCGGCGTCTGTGCACAAACGAGCGCGCCGGCTTTCTGCGTGTCGGAGACGGACTCTATGTCGCCGTCCGCACCCTGCTGGTACAAGGCGTTTTGTTCCAAAAATGGAAGAAGTGAGTAACACCACGACCCCGGCTGTGCAGGACCAAACCCTGCGTCCGGGTCGCCCGCCCAGTTCCAGTTCCAGCCGCCTGACGGAAACTTCTTCGTCGTACTTTCGTGATTGAGTGCCGCAAGCCCCAAGTTCTTCAAATTATTGCTGCACTGCATGGTTCGTGCCGCCTCGCGCGCCTGCTGAACTGCCGGAAGCAAAAGTCCCACAAGCATTCCGATAATCGCAATGACGACCAGCAGTTCCACGAGCGTAAAACCCGACCGTTTCATAAATATTCCCCTTAAATTGGTGAGGATGTAAAATTAAACAACAGAAAACGCCGCGTCTCCCCAAGAGCCGCGCTTCCTGTAGTACGTTTTTAAAATACGATTTGTACTTAATTTCGTCAAAATTTGCCGAAAAATTTACTTCATTCCTCCGGAAGTATCACATCTTCACCATCGTTGCGGACGGAAAGTCCCAAATGAACTGCGCCATTGATAGTGTACGATATTCTCTGGACGGAACCATCGCACATCGTCATTTCGAAAGCGTTGAGATGCGGACTCCCGAAGCCCGCCGTCGAACCGTTTTCGTGGTCTTGTTTGGGAGAAATGACCGTTCCCGTTCCAAAAGTTCCCGCCGAACGCGAGTTGTCGGAACACTGGCCGGCATACAGTCCGCATTCGTCGCCGATGCTCCAACTTTCGTAATCGTCAGGTCTTACGTATTTCTCGCCGATTAAGTACGTGTTGACGGTTCCGTCTGTAATTTCCTCAAGCGTGACGGCACTCGCATCGAAAATCACGCCGTTGTGCGTCGAACGGACCCACGTTTGTTCCGAAATCTGCTTCCGAATTTCACCCCAGTCGTTCGTGTTCGACTGACGCGAAACGCACGAGGAGTCGAACGCCCCCACGTTGGCCGCATAGTCGCCTTTCGCGCATTTTGAAATAGGAACGCAATTCAAAGCCTCGGCGGAAAGCGGTCTCGGAACGGCCGCGCGCCGCGACGGACAGCAAAAAACGGAAAGAGGCTTCAACGCAACCATACACATTCCGTTTTTCTGCGAACTCGAAATCACTTCCGCGTCGCGGTCGGACGGACGCATGTACAGCGCGTTCTGTTCGAGGTACGGAAGGAGCGAGTACGTCCACGCCCCGGGCTGCGCCGGACCCGGCTGCACATCGGCGTCGCCGTACCAGTGTTCGTCCCAGCCGCCGGACGGGTACGCAAGATGCGTCGCTTCGTAATTCAACGACGCGATCGACTGCTGCTTGAGATTGTTGCAGCACTGCATGATTCTTGCCGCCTCGCGCGAACACGAAATGGCAGGCAGAAACAGCGCAATCAACAATCCAATGAGGAAAATCACAATCGGAATCTCAATGAGCGTGAACCCGTGAAATCGTTTCATGGTGATTTTCCCTTTCGTTTTGTTTAATGAATCATTTTCATCAAGCCGTACGTTTTGCACGTCGTTTTCCGAGGAAGACGAACCCGACGCCGAGCACGAGCAGCGCCCAAGTTGCAGGTTCCGGCAAAGTGTCGGCATTTCCGAGCGTCAGGACGTACGAACCGTTCAGCAGTTCGGCCGAGAGACGGAAATTGGGATCCTCAAACGTCAAATTCAAATCCACATTGTCGAACCCCACGAGTTTCGAGGCGTCCGTTGTCTGCACAAGCGTCAGCGTCAGCAACTCATCATTATCGGGCGCGTCGCCGGTTACGAAAACATTCATCGCGGACCCTTCGCCCAGCGTTGCCGTTCCTCCAACCGTCACAACGGGAGTCAGGTCGTCAGTGGAAATGACGAAATCAAGCACGGAATTCGCGCCCAGCGTCAAATCGCCTGCAACGGCTCCTGAAATTGCAATTTCAATACCGTCATCTGTCGCGATGGACCCGGCAGAATTCAGATTTGCGATGAATTTTGTGTCGGAATCAGCGGAATTCGTGAACTTAAGCGTTCCGGTTCCCGTGACGTCGGCGTCGATCGTATAGGAAGTAGCGGCGGCGCTCGGATTGTCGAACGTGAGGGTTTTTCCGTCCGCAATGTCGAATTTCGCGTTATTCCAGACCTGTGCGCCCGAAATGTAAGCGTCGCCCGCAACGATTGTGCCGTTCGAGCCGTTGATGACGCCCGTCGTCGTATCGATGTTCATCGCAGAGTAATTCGCAGCGCCGTTCACGCGCATTCCGATACCGAGTGATTTTCCGTCCGCATCTTTTACATTTCCGTTTGCAAAACGGTCGCCGCCCTGGTCGCAGACGCGGACGTCCATGAGGTAGTAACCTTTTTCAAGAGCGACAGCCGCAGCGGTATTTGCTGCGCAGTTTGTGCCAAAATTCAAAAGCGTCCGCCAGGAAGCGCCGTCGAGGACGTTTCCGTTTGCGTCGCACTTAATGACCCAGACGCCCTGCGTGTCGTCGAAACTGCCGGAGAAATCGAGTGAAACGTCTTCGAGGACCTCAACCATCGTCCGGTACGCCATGGAGGAATAGTTGGCCGTCATCAAAGCCGCAACTGCCGTTTTGTCTGTATTGTTGGCGCACTGCCACATGTCGTACACGTCATCATACGTTTTTGACGTGGAATAGTTCGTTCCGCCAGCGACGATGCGTCCGTTGGATGCTTTTGCGTTTCCCGCATCGGTATAAAGCGTCATGGACCACGGGTGAGCGGTGTATGCGACGCTGCTTCCGAGCGTCACGGTCGCATTCTCCGTTACTTTCAGCGTACCGGCAAAACTGTTTCCGCCCGAAAGGACGGTTCCGCCGTTCACGGAGACCGTGGCCGTGTCCGCAACGCTCGCCAAACGTAAATTGAGCGTGTTCGTGTCCGCCATGTTCATCGCAACGGTTCCGCTGCCCGTAATGGCTCCTTCCAGCGAAGACGCAGCGTTTGCGGCAGGCGCGAACTCAATCACGTCGGCCGCACTCTTTACGTTCAGCGTGCCCGCAAATTTAAGGGCGCTGTTGGACGTTACTTTGGCGCTGTCTTCGACCGAAACCGTTCCCGTTCCGCTGAGCGACGCGACCGTGTTGGTCTGCTGGGTTTTGAAAACGAGCGTTCCGTTGTTCATCGTGACGGCCCCGGTTCCGATTTTGCCGTTTTCGCCGCCCTTTCCGATTTGAAGGGTTCCCGCCTCAATCTTCGTCGTGCCCGCATAAGTGTTATTCCCGGAGAAGATTTGGGTTCCCGTTCCGCGTTTGGTGACGTTGGTCGTGTACGTACCGTTCTGCTTGATGACGCCGGAGAACTCGGCCGTGTTGTTTGCGACGCCGTACGTTGTGCTGTTCGTGTTGTTCGCGACGCCCAGAATGATGGAGCCGCGCTCAAACGTTCCGCTGCCCGTGAGATTATCGACGTAAATCGAGTATCCATTGTCCCACATATTGAATCGGGTACCAGAAGCGAGGTTCAGCGAGCCTTTGTTTCCGGACCAACTGATTGAGGACGTCCAGCCGCCGTTAACGAGGACGCCTTCTTGAATATCGATCCAGCCGCCTTCACTCTGCGCAATCACGATGCTTCCCGTTGCGGGGGAACGGTTCAGGAATGCGACGGCGCCCGTGCCGGTTTTTACGAGGGTTCCGGCGCCGTTAATCGTCAGAGTGTTGGTTTCCGACTGGATAGAATTGTTGTAGTTGTGACCTTCGCCTTTTGTACTGTTGAGCTCCAGCGTGCCGCCCGCTTCAATGGTGATTGCACCCGTTTTGTTGAAGGTGGGAGTTACACCGTCGGCAAAAACGACTTTTGCGCCGTTCTTAATCGTGACTTGCGGCACATCGAACCGAGTGGTTCCCGTACCATAGGTACTGTCCGTTTTGGTTGTAATCGCAGGGGAGGCGGTTGTGTAATTACACGTTCCGCTTGCGAAAACGAGCGAGCCTGCGCCGGAGATTTTGTTCATGACGGTCGTCGTGGATCCTGCACCATTGTTATATATAAAGGATGCACCTGCATCGACCGTGATGTCAGACGCATCAATCGCACCCGCCGTGGTTCCGTCTCCCAGAGAGATCGCTCCTTTGGCGACGTGAATCGCTGAAGTAAACGTATCGTTTGTGCCGGTCATCGCGAAAGTGCCGCTTCCGCTTTTATAAATATCGGTGTTCGTGGAGAGAAAATTTCCCGCAATGCTCTGCGCCGCCGTGACGCCGGCGGGAGTGAAAATTCCGACTTTCACGCCGGTTCCGAAGTGATTGTTTGTACGAAATTCAGAAAACTGAGTTCCGGTAAAAGCTGTTGCATCGGCTTCGTTGACGTTCATAAGGATGTACGCCCCTGCGTCGATCGTTCCAGCGGTGTCCAGGAAGTTCGCCTTGAGGAGACCAAAAATTCCTTCGGCTCCGACGTTCCAAGTCCCAGTGAAAGTGTTGGCCGCGTTGGAGAGCATGAGTTCGCCCTTCGTGACCGTGAGGGTTCCAGCTCCGCTCACGACGCCGGTGATTTCGGACGCTTTCGCAGTATTATAGACGAAAGACGCACCCGACGCGATGCTTATCGGCGAAGTGGAGGTGATTTGGCCCGTCGTTCCGTTTCCGATTTGGAGCGTTCCGGCCGAAACCGTAATCGCCCCGGAGGCGGAGAAAGTGCCGGAGAGGATCTGCGTCCCGGTGCCGATTTTCGTCAAGGAAACGATTTTAGTGGCGCCATTCTTGATGGTTCCTGAAAATTCAGGCGTCGTCTGCGCCCCGGAAACGAGCCACGTCGAATTGGCGGCGCCAATGGTAATCAGACGGTTCTGATTCGACCCGTTCGTGAGCGTTCCGGCTCCGACGAGGGAGTCGAACTGGGAATTCGTACCATCCCAAAGGTCGTATACCGCACCGCTTGCGACCTGGAGGTCGGCATAGTTGGAACTCCAGTTCTGATTGGCCCAGCCGCCGTTGCGCAGCGTGCCGGCCTGAACGTCGATGAGCGCACCGTCCGACATGGCGAATTTGACGCCGTATCCCAAAGCCGCATCGGTGTAGCCGTTTGAAAGCATGGCGAGCGAACCGGCACCGGTTTTCACGAAGGTTCCCGTCCCCGTGAATGCGATGGATTGGTTGTTTGCATTCGTCAAACAGTTTGTCGCGGCGTGATTGTCGGTTTTTGTGAAATTAAAGGAGAGTGTTCCGTCGACGTTTACCGTGATGCTGGTCGTCTGTCCGGGTAAAATGTTCTCTGCAAGCGAAACGGTCACGCCCGAGTTGATCTGGACGTTTTCACCCCACGCAGGCGAGGCGGTGAGGTCGGTGTTCGTATCGTACGTAATTCCGAATGTCGTTCCTGCAGCGGAAAACAACATCAGAAGCGACGCCCCCAGCGCCGGGAATCGTTTTTTCAAAAAAATCATTATTCTTACCCTTCAAAGTTTAAAAAACCGAAAGACTTTCGATAAATTTATATTTGAGTCTATGTTATAACGTGCTATTTTACACCAAAGTTTGGAAATTGCAAGAAAAAAAACGAAAAATTTTAGAAAATTTGTAAAAAAGTTCTATTTTGCAGACAGAAAAACAGATTTGGGGGTTGATTTTAGCCCTTGTTTTTTCAAAAATCCTGAAATTCATTTACGGATTTTGACCTGTAACAGGGGTTCGAGGCGTTTTTTTGAAAATTTTTTCACGGGGCCTGTACAAACGCTTGTGAATGTGTTAAAATTCATTTTTGCGCAATGTTATACGAACACTATTTTGAAATTCAGTTTTCCCGTCTGCCGTTGGAGCTGCGCACCACGG
>CAYTLK010000094.1:0-14740 GCA_964438515.1 uncultured Planctomycetaceae bacterium | reverse complement strand
TTCACGCGTTACGACAAGCTCGACATCATGTTCACCGCCTTCCTCCACCTCACGCGGATTTACGAACTCCTCAGGCCCGTTCGTGTGAACACGCCCTAACACGATTTTGGATTTCAGTTTTCCCGTCTGCCGTTGGAGCTGTGCACCACGGCTCCTGCGGTCTTTATGAAAACTGAATTTCATTGTGGAACCAGCATCGTATTGTGTTTTTAAAACTTCTTTTAATTACTTACGGATCGTCACGTTGAAAAGGAACGAGTGTCCCGCCTTGCGTTCTTCGTCCGTGGAATAGAGGTCTTTGAAGGTCGTGAGACTTTCGTCTGTCGGCATGAGTTTCCCGTCGGAAAGCGCCAGCGCGATGTTTTCAATTTTCTCACCGCCGCCCAATTTCGCCACTTGCACTTTCGGCCCGACAAGAATCGCAGCTTCCGGAATCACGGCGCCGGCTTCGGGAAGCGGGAGGGGGTTCAAACGTCGATCTTCGAGACGCATCGCGTATTCGAAACGGATTTTCAGCGTCGTTCCGCTCGTGACGGGCTTCGTGAGGTCCGCAGTTTTTCCGCAGCCGTACGTCACAACAACGCCGGTCGCCCAGCCGGGCTGACGGACTTCGAACGGAACCGACGCACCTTCGGGACCGTCGATTTTGACGATGTACTCGCCGTCCTTCAAGTCGCTCGAAACGACCCACTTTTGACCGTTCATTTCGACCGGAACCGTAAAGATTTTTCCGAAATTGTAACGGATTTTTCCGTCTTTTGCGACCGCCAGATAGCGTTTGAAGTCGTAAAGTCCGAGAGGACAGTGGAACGAACAGCACCAAAGCGATTCCTGAGAATAATTTTTGTACGAATAAGGGCCTTTTTCATCCACGCCGATGAAACGGTGCCCAAAGCCGCCAGAGGGCCACTGATTCGCGATGTATCCGTTGTAGAGAAGGCGTTCGGCCATATCGAGATATTTGTCGTTTCCGGTACTGCGCCAGAGCATGAGATTCAGGCGGAGCCAGTCGGCTTCGGAACATCCTTCGTCGCGATGGTCGTCCGTCACCCAGAATTTTTCGAGGACGGACCCGCAAACGTTCACGTACCCGCCGGAGACCGCATCGTTCCAGCGTTTTTCGACTCGTTCGAGGTATTTCGCGTCGCCCGTTTCTTCATAAACCATCATGAGGGCTTCGTGTTCCGAAAGGCTTCCGTGGCTGTGTCGGACCGGCAAAACGTCGAAATTTGCGTGAAAGTCGGCCATTTTGACGACGCAATCGAGATATTTTTTGTCTTTCGTTGCGCGATAAAGCTGGACGAGTCCTTCCATTCCTTCATAGACGCATGTGACGTAAGCCGAGGCGTAACCAGGAGATACAACGGTGTATTCGTCCATTCTTTTCGGATCGCAGAAACGAGGTTCGACGGTGTTCACGTAGAAATCGCCCAACTTTTTCGCGGCTTCAAGCGTTGCGTCTTTGTGAAACGCGTTCCAGGCGGCCGTGAGTCCCAGCAGAAGACGCCCATTTCCCCACAAAATCGGCATCATGACGGCCTGATCGGTCCCTTTCAGCAGATCGAGTTCGCCCCGCCAGTCCGCGTCGGCGCCGAAATGACCGTCCGCCTTTTGATATTTGACAATATTATCAATCACGTCCTGCAGAAAATCAGGAGTTGGAAGTCCTTTTCCTCCGGAAGCAGACGAACAAATTTCGATGAAGCGTCCGGAAATGTCGCCGCTGAAGTTCGTGAACCAGCGTTTCATGTTGAAATTTACATCCGCCAGCACGAAATTGGTGTTGAACGGGTCCACTGTGAGGCGTTTCAGTCCCGATTCGTACATGGTTCCGAACGTTCCGCCCAAATGAATGTCGTTGGACGGCGAAAGATGCAGTGTGCCGTCTTTCAAAGGGTCGATGACCGCAAAGGCGGCATTTTCCGTGACGAACGGGAGTGAAGCAAAGACTGCGGCGGCAGCCGAGCTGCGTAAAAAATCGCGTCGATTCATAATTTAGTTCTTTCCTGTTTCTTGTTTCCTGAAATTTGAATGAATTGGATGGTTTGAAGGGGGTTGAGGGTTGAGGGGGTGAAAGGTTGAGGGGTTGTGAAGGTAAAAGGAGGAAATGTTGCGGAAAAAACGAAAAAAACGGAATTTCCGCCAGTGTTTTTTCTATCGTAACAAATCTCCCAACGTTTGTCAATGGGGCCCCTTCGAAATTATTTTCACATAGACCGTCAGAAATGCGGCACTGAATCAGCGCAACTTCACCCTCTTTCGTCGCGGCGATGTCGATTCCTTCCGTTCGATTCATGACGCAATCCCGGAAGCAACCGAGGCCGTTGAACCGTTTTCCAACCCCCTTTTTGCCGAGCCGGGGATGTGACGGCGCAAGCTTCCCAGGAGGCTTGCGAGTTAGTTCGTACGGCTTGCAAGGACGATTCCAACAATCGTGAGAAACACGCCTGCAAAGAAGAAACTGTTGACCGGATCTTTGAAAAACAGAATTCCAAAAAAGACCTGCAGCAGAACCTGAACGACCGACATCACCGCCACTTTCGACGCCGTCGCGTATTTGAGCGACAGATTTTTGAGATAAAAACCTGCGAAACTCAAAACCCCTGCGCCGAGAATGTACCACCAGCAGACCTCCGGAATCACATCAAAATGCTGAAGTCCTCCTTTGATTCCTGTAGCGATTAAGCCGCAGAGCGACCCGAAGCCGAAAACCAGAGCCACAACAAAGTACGTGGAAAGAGGAATGATGCTTTTTCCCGCATCTCGAGCGGCATCTTCATCCTGTTTGGCCGTTTTGAAAACTTTTCGTAAAATAATCGTATAGATGGCGTAACCTGTACCCGTTATGACGGCGCATAGGAATCCGAAAAGGACGGGATTCATGCTCAGCGTGTGACCGTAATATAAAATGTCCTGCTTACTTGCGCCGGATTTCATGCAGAAACTGAAAAGCACAATTGCAGAAATCAGAACGACGAGTGTCGCAAACTTCATCTTCGTCATGTGTTCGTGGAGACAGAGTGCGCCGAGAACGACACAGCCGACGATCGTCATAACGCGAATAATCGGTAAAGCAAGCGCCATTCCCGCGTAACCGTAGGAAATTGCGTGATGCGTAATTCCAATATACTCGCAGAAAAACGCCGCCACAAGAAGCATCCCAATCACTTTAATGGACGGAAGCGCAGCCTTCCCGCGCGCCCAAAGAATGAAGAAAATCGGAAGCGCAAAGCAGGCCGCAATTCCTTCTTTGAATGTTAAAATCCAGTCCGCACGCCACGTTGCAACGAAGTCGGTGTGATTGATGAAATTGACGAACAAAAACGCGACACTGAAAATAACATCGGACAGAAGGCAGAGAATAGTTCCGTAGGTGAGATCCGACATCAATCGGTTTTCTGCGGCTTTCGGTTCGTTTGGAAGTGTGTGACTCATGAATGTTTTGCTCCTTGGAGGGGGTGAACGTTTGCGGGAAAGGACGGGGAGATTCTGGAAGCAAAAATATTCACAAAAATCCCCCTTTTCAATAAGGAAGTTCTAAAACCTCAGATTTAAAATTTTTGTAAAAAATGATAGTGTGCGAAAATCGTACAACGCAAATAGTGCTTCAAAGGTCTTTGTACGTGGCGGTGTTTCCACCCTAACGGGAGGAAACAAGAGCGCTCCCGTACTGTCGTTTCGCTCGTGGGGGAACAACATTTTGAATGTTGTTTTTCCCCCAGACCCCTTTTTCAAAAACTTTTTAATATTGTGTTTTTAGGACTTCTTTATGATACACCCTGCAAGATGTTTTGAAAAGGGGGACGTTTCAAAATTTTCAGTTTTTCATTTAATTTTCTTCAACGTTTTCAACGCACTCCACGGTGAATCTACAAGTGTCGTCGAAAGCGCCTGAATTTTAAAGTCGTAATTCAAACCCGCAGTGAGTCCCTTAATCGTGTACGTCATTTTTGCGGCCCCCGCAGCCGTCGTCACATAAACCCATTCCCCCGTTTTGGAAACGCAGTATGCAATTTGATAGGCGTCCGCACCCGAAATACCCTTCCAGCTGAGCTGCACAGTTCCGGAACCTTTGGCCGACGCGCCGGGCGTTTTGGGAGCCGTCAGAAACGTTGTCGCCGTTGTAATTTCGCTGAAATCCGATGCGAGAAACGCACGGTCTTTCGTCGCAAATACACGAATCTGATATTCTGTACCACCTGAAAGCTTCATAATTGTAAAACTGTTTCCTGCCGCACGAGTCGAAGCGCTCGTCCAGCGTCCGTTTTTCAAATACTGAATAGTGTACGATTCTGCGGGAATTGTGGAGTCCTTTCCGTACGCCGTTTCCCACGTAACGACGATCGTCGTGTCGCTTGCGGCCACCGCAGTGACGTTTTGAGGAATCTGATACGGCGCCATCGTCGTTTTGACGCTGACTGCCGAGGTGATTTTCGTGGCGCTTTTTCCGTCTGAAAATACGATTTGAATTTTGTACTTCGTGTTGCTCGCCGCATTGGTGAACGTCAAAAGTCCATTTTCGAACACAATTTTCAAACCGTTTGCGAAAGTACCAGTCCCCGACCCGTTTTCAAGTTTGATTTCGGTTGATCCGAGGCCCGCAATGGTGAGCGTGAGTGAGGATGCTTCCGCCTGAAGGTTCGTCGTTGCGTACGTCGAAACGTTCAACTGAAAAGTGTCGTCCTTAATGGAATTTTTTACCACCGCAAGCTTCGGAACGCCGAGAAGAACCACGTTCGTGCTTCCGGGATCGACGTCACTCACACCGACTGGCGTCACCGTCGCTTCGTACGTCAGTCCCGCTTTGCCGCTCACGGTCAGCGATGTTCCTTTTTTCACGGTTTTTACCGTCCATTTTCCGGTTCCAACCACGCGATATTGAACGGAATAGGACGCCGCACCCTCCACCGCCTCCCAATTCAACGTGAATTTTGTTCCGTTAATCTGAATTGAGGTGAAATCGCATACATTTCGATCCAGTTCTGCCGCTCCGAGGTCGATGGAAGAGCCGGAAAGGCGCGCGTTTCCCAAAATGTCGCTTTTCCCCGTTTTAAGTTGAGACGACGCGGACACTCCGAATGCGTTCAAAACCTCCGGCGAGAGGGTTCCTGCATCCCGCACACTGGTATTTTGTGCGAGTTCCGGACTCCATGCGGTCCACGCGGCGACGGATTTCGCGCTGGAACCGACGAGGTCTTCAGGAAGCGGCTGCGCAAAAACAGCGTCGGTCAGAGGCGCATAAGCGATGCAATGGTTGGATGTTTCCGTCCCGTACATCGAATACGCAACGTCCCACGTTCCGAGCGCGTTGAACTGCGCACCGTCCGAAACCGAATTTTCAACGAGAATTGAATTCCGAATCATCGCGGAACCGTTACTCGTGTTGTAAACGATCGCGCCGTTGCTTGAAACTTTGTTTCCGACAATCGTACAGTTTACAATATTTAATGTGTTTGAATTGTAAACTGCGGTTCCTCGCATCGCAGAACAGCCGGCTATTACGGAATTTATGAGCGTTGTCGTTCCGCGGTTCCTCAAAGCGGCGCCGTTTCCTTCCGTTTTACACGCCAAAAACGTGCAGGCGTCGAAAACTGCATTCGTATTTGCAGAAACCAGCACGGAACCGTCTTTTTCGTGACTCGCGCCGACAAAATTGAGCCGTGTAATACGAACAGGATCCTCCGATGTTCCGCCGGTAATGGTGAAAAACTGCAGATTTTCGTCCGTTTCAATCGTCACTCCCGCAGCGCTCGCCGCCGAAATGTCGTATTTCCCGGAGATTTTCAACATTTGCGTCAGATGAATCGTTGAAACATCCTCCGAAATGCGTATTTCCGTGATGGAAGAGTCGCTGTTTGCCGCCTCGACTGCTTCCGCAAGAGAGATTTTTCCATCGCAAACGATTTCATCCGTTCCCGAATTCACAACAATCGTCGAACCGCTGTATTTTGGGGTGTAAATCGCCGAAAGATAGACGTCGGAAGTCGGATTCAGCCAGTTCCCTTTCCATCCGGCAAACTGAAACAGTTCCCGTTCCGGAGGCGTCGGCGATTCGATTTCCGTACCCGTTTCTGTGTAGAACGTTGCGACGGTATTGAAGTTGGAATCTCTGAACACGATCTGATACAGCCCTTCAACGGCCCCGATATCCACCCCTCCATTGAGATTTCGACCGTTTCCCTGAATGTCTTTTGCATTGGCGGCGGCCATTTCAGCCACAATTTCGAGCATTCGACTGTCGGCTCCGCGCGTCTGAATGAGGTGATACACATCGTTTGTGCCGTCGCCGTCATCCACTCCGCCCGCATCCACAAACGCCAGCGCCTTATTTTGGATGGAAGACGTTCCGTGAATCACCGAAGCGTCCCACGTGTTCCAAAATTCGGGCGTATTCGTTTCAGCGTCTGGAAATGACGTAAAAACTGAAGCCGGATCATTCACGCCGGAAACACAGTTCGTCAGTTCGAAAGAACATCCGTTATTAATCGTGTTGATTCCGCCCGCCAAAAGGGTGTTGTAGAGGTACACCTGCGTGCCGCCGCTGCTTACATCGTTTGAATTCGATTCAACGGTGTTTCCCGCAAATGTACAATTAACAATAAATGCGGTACTTTCAGCGTCCATAAGGTACGCGCCGCCGTAAAGTGTGCCGTTATTATTCGCAAAAACGGAACCTGCAAGGAACGTATGCGTCGCACCCACGTCCAAAATCGCGCCCGTAGTGCTTCCTGTGTTGGATGTAAAGCGAGATTGCGTGACGTACAGCGTACTCGTGTCGTTTACAATCGCGCCGCCGCCGTCAGAAGCGAAATTACTGCTAAATGTGCAATTTTCTATCTGCAAAAAACCGTGCGCACTCAGCAGAATCGCGCCGCCCGTCGCGTTTTCGTAGTGCGCCGCGTCGCCGTTGAGGAACGTTAAATTCCGACACTCCACGACGTCTTCCATGGTTCCGCCCGTCACAGACATAATGCGGCTGGAATCGTTTGCGTCGATCGTCACTCCTGCGGAGGTTCTGCCGGTCACTCCGTCCAAATCGTAATTTCCCGTAATTTTCAGTTCGGTTCCGCCTAATGTAACGGTTGAAACCGTGTCGGCGAATCGAATGGATGTGATTTCTGTATGATTATTCGCGTATTCGACGGCTTCCCGCAGCGAGACGTAAGCGTCGTCTTCGACAGAATCAATTTCTGAATTCACGACGACGGCCGAGTCGGCCGCCAGTCCGCTCGCGACGTTTGCGGCCGTCACACTCAACAGACGACGGTCTTCCAAACACTCAGAAATTAAACGGCGTGATGTGCTTTTCCCATGATTTTTACGCATTTTTTGTTCCAACCGGTTTTAAAATATACAATTGAACTATAGGTAGAATCTTGTGTATTAATACGTACATTCGTCTTTTCAAGTTCAGAAAGTTTCGTCCTTTTTTTGTTTTTTGAAGGATTTTTCCCCCGCTTCTTTTCGGATGTGAGGATTGTAGCGTCTAATCTATGCAGAAATCAAACGTTAACCAAATTTCAAAGACGTTTAAAGACGTTTAAAGACGTTCAACGGCTGCGCTGAAGTGAAAAAATCCGGTGAGCGGCACACAGACTGACGAGCGCAATCGTCCAAAGAATTCCGAACGTTGGAAGCAGTTCCTGAAACGAAACGCCCTCAAGAAAAATTCGCTGAAGCGCCGCAATTCCGAACCGAATCGGATTCGCAAGCGTCGCCGTCTGGAAAAAGTCCGACATACTTTCAATCGGCGTCGCAAGTCCCGACAGCATCGCCATCGGAACCGCAAGAAAGAAAGCCGCAAGCATCGCCTGCTGAAGAGTTTTGCTGAGTACGGAAATCAAAAGTCCCAGCCCGATTGAGGAAAAAAGGAAGGAAAAAAAGAGTCCGTAGAGGAGGAACCAAGATCCGCGCATGGGGACTTGGAACCAAAACAGCGCCACAAGGACGCCGACCGTGAGCTGAATCGTACCGACAAAAACCGTCGAAAACCCTTTGGCGGCCAAAATTTCCCACGCGGCGCACGGTGTAAGAAGCAACTGGTCGAACGTTCCGTCTTCCCGCTCGCGCGCAATCGAAAGGGACGTCAGAAGCAGCAGGTCCAGCAGCGCAATAATAACGAGAATCGCCGGAACCATGTAGTAAACCGACTCGTAGTTCGGATTGTACCACGCACGGGTTTGGATGTGAATTCCGGCAGAATGCGGAAAATATGCAAGATTGAACTTTTCGACCGCTTTCAGCGCGTAGCCGCTCGCGAGTCCCGCACTGTTCGTATTTCGCCCGTCGACGAGGATTTGAATTTCCGGAACCTCCCGCCCTGCAATCGCACGCGTAAAGCGTTCTGGAATTACAAACGCGACGAGGATTTTTCTCTGACTCAGCCGTTCTTTCATCTCCGTTTCAGACTGAATCGGACGCTGTTCGAAAAACCCTTTTGAAGCTGCAATATGCGACACAAGCTCTCGCGACGCCGCGCAATGGGAACGATCGAGGACCGCAAAATCAATATGATTCAAATCCATCGTCGCCGCATACGCGAGAATCACTAATTGGACTGCCGGCGGCACAAACAGCATAATTCGAACCTTCGGATTCTTCACGAGCTGAATCATTTCCTTGCGAAAAAGCACGTACAAACGATGTATTGTTTCTTGTACTGCATTCATGCTCGTTACGCCTCCAGAGACTTCGGATTTCGAAGTTTTGCGAGAAACATAAAAACGATTGTGATTCCCGTCATAATTCCCAGGTTGATGTAACTGTTCGGCCACACATCCCCCACGAGGAACTCGGTCTGCAAAAAATCGACGAAATACCTCGCGGGAATCACTCGCGTAACCCACTGAATCGGCTCCGGCATTCCTTTGATTTCGAACAAAAATCCTGAAAGAAGAAGTGACGGCATAAAAGTCGTAATGAGCGTCACTTCACTCGCAAGAAACTGATTCTTCGTCACGCTCGAAATCAGCAGTCCCTGCGCAAGCGAAAGCATGAGAAAGATGCTCGCCCCCAACAGAATCATTCCGAGACTTCCGCGAATCGGAACCGTAAAAAGCGTGTGCGCCGTCAAGAGCGTGATTCCAAGTCCGAAAATTCCGAGACAAAAATTATTCGCAGCCTTTGCAAGGAGGATTTCTCCGCTCGTCATCGGAGTCGCAAACATGCTTTCGAGGTTTCCGTGTTCGTACTCGCGCGCCATCAAAAGGGACGTGAGCATCGTTCCAATGAGCGTCATTACAATCACAACGACGCCTGGAATCATGAAAAATCGGCTTTCATTCGTCGGATTGAACCAAATTCGCGTACGCACCTTTACGCCGACGGACGGAGCGCTTTCCATCGACGCCAAAATTCCTCGAATGTAATTCTCTTTAAGCGCCGCCTGAGACGCATTTACCGCATTGAGCGCAATCAGAACGGAAACGTCGCCCTGCATTCCTCTCCGCGGAAGATGCTGCGGAAGGTACAAACACGCTTCCGCCTGGTGCGACTGAACGAGCTGCGTCCCTTCCTGCGTGCTGCGGACCTTTTGCACCGTAAAATAACGGGATGCGTCGAACCGCGTGACGATTTCCGACGCAAGTTCCGACTCTTCCGGAACCACAATCGCCAAATTAATGTTGCGTAAATCAAGCGACATTCCGTACCCGAAAATCAGCAGAAGCACAATCGGCTGCAGAATTCCGACCAGAATACTGAATGGATCGCGCAGCAGCTGTTTGCGTTCCTTTCCGAGCAGCACCCCCAAACGTCGAACATTCATGAACGCACCGCCTCTGTTTTTTGTTTTCTCGAACTTTGAATAATGTTCACGAACGCATCTTCGAGGTTTTTCGGAGGTTCCGAATCGGAAAAGGTTCCTTGCTGCAGGATTTCCGCGACGGTTCCAGCGGCCGCGGAGACGCCGTCCTGAAGAATCACCATCCGGTCGCAGTACGCCGCCTCGTCGAGAAAATGCGTCGTAATAATGACGGACGCGCCGCCGTCTGCAAGCTTCATAATTCGGGCCCAGAATTCACGCCGCGCAATCGGGTCGGCTCCGGAAGTTGCTTCGTCGAGAAAGACGATTTCGGGTTCGTGAAGGAGGGCGCACGCCATACTGAGCCTCTGTTTGTATCCGAGAGGAAGCCGAGCCGTTTCCGCATCGGCAAACGAACGCAGCGAAAACTCATCCAGTACCGCATCGATTCGTTCGCGCAGCTTTTTTCCGTACAAACCGTACGCACCGCCGAAGAATTCAAGGTTGTTTCGGACGGAAATGTCGGTATAAAGTGAGAATTTTTGAGCCGTAAAGCCGATTTTACTCCGTGCGCGTCCCGGAGCGCGTCGAAGATTCACGCCGCCGATTTCGATCGTTCCGCCGTTGCTGGAACTCAAGCCGCAAAGCATGCGGAAAGTCGTGGTTTTTCCGGCTCCGTTCGCGCCCAGAAGTCCGAAGATTTCACCTTCACGAACGTCGAAACTCACGTGGTCGACAGCCGTAAAAGTCCCGAACTTCTTCACGAGCCGATCTGCGTGAATCCGAATGGGAGCGTCCGGATTCGGCGGACTTTGACGCACCAGCGGAGGCGGAACCGAGCCGGAAAGAAGCACTTGAAAACCGTTTTCAAACGTCGGATGTTCGACGTGCGGCGCCGCAAGCTTCCGAATCTCGGCCGGCGCGGCGTCTGCGAGGAGTTTTCCCTCAAAAAGTACGAGCGTTCGGTCACAATAATCCGCCTCGTCCATGTAAGCCGTACTTGCAAGGACGGTCGTTTGACCCAAATCGACGATTTGACGCAGAATCTGCCACAATTCGCGCCTCGAAAGCACATCGACTCCCACCGTCGGCTCGTCGAGAAGCATCAATTTCGGCTGGGAAACGAGCGCGCTCGCCAGCGCCAGTTTCTGCTTCATTCCTCCGGAAAGGTTCCCGGCCATTCGACGTCGAAACGCCTGCAGATTCGTCATTTCAAGGAGCGGTTGAAACCGTTCTTCCTCTTCTGACTTCCGCACCCCATGCAGACGCGCGTAAAGCGTCAGATTTTCCTCGACACTCAGATTTTCGTACAGCCCGAATTTTTGCGGCATATACCCGATAGTTTGGGCGATTTTCGCGCTTTCACGCACCGTATCGAATCCCAAAACGACCGCCTTCCCGGACGTGGGGCGCATCAACCCGGTCAGAATGCGTAAAAGCGTCGTTTTTCCAGCCGCATCCGGACCAAGAAGACCGACGATTTTCCCTTGTTCTGCCGTAAACGACACATCGCGCAGCGCCTCCGTCGCAGCGGTTCCAGCCGAGCCGGGAAAGGTTTTCGAAACGTGAGTGCATTCGAGGACGTTCATTTTATCGGTTATGATTCTTGTACGTGTTATTTTTGATTTAAACTTGAATTTTATTTATTTTTCAAACTTTCTGACTCTCGGTACTGTTCCATTTTTTCCGCATTATCTTCTGCGTTGAGTGCGCGACATTTTTTGAAGTATTCTTCCGCTTTCGCTTCATCTTTTTCGACACCAAGACCGTGCTGATACAGGTAGCCGATGTGATAAAGTCCGCCCTGATTTCCGAGTTCGACGGCTTTCTCGAAACACTCTTTTGCTTTCGCGTAATCCTGTTCCACGGCGTACCCCTTCTGGTAGCAGTCGCCCAGATCGTTGTAAGCCTTGGAAAATCCCGCAGCCGCCGCCCTTTCGTAATATTCGATGCACTTTTCGCCGTCCGCCTCCACACCGTAACCGTAGCGGCAACAGCGTGCGAGATTGTAAATTGCGCCGACATCACCTGCGTCGGCCCCTTTTTTGTAATACTCAAACGCTTTTTCCAGATCCTTTTTCACTCCGATTCCATTCTGGAAGCTGAAACCAAGCCGGGAGAGGGAGGCGATCGAGCCTTTTTCAGCGGCGCGCAGGAAGCATTCGACCGCTTTTTCCGGGTCTCGTTTCACCCCCATTCCATCCTGACAGCAAACTCCGAAATTGTGCAAACCGCCCGCAAGTCCCTGATTTGCCGCGAGTTCGTAGTAGTGCGCCGCCTGAATCCGATTTTTCTCGATGCCGACTCCTTCTTCCAGACACGCACCCAACATGTTTTGCGCCTCTGCAAGTCCTGCGTCTGCCGCCTTTTGAAAAAATCCGACCGCTTTACGGCAATCGCGCTCGAAACCGTGTCCGTAGTAGTAACACAAACCGAGATTGAACGTTCCCATCGGTTCGCCGCTCTCTTCGGCCTGCTGAAAATATTCGATTGCGATATCCGTATCCCGAAGGCCGCCGAATCCGTGAAGATAAAACTTTCCGAGATTGTTGAGGGCTTTTGTGCATCCGAGTTCGACAGAACGTTCGTAATATTCGCGGGCTTTTTTAAAATCTTGTTCGACCAAGTAACCGTTTTCGTGGAGACATCCCATGGCGTAAAGACCTTCGGGAGAGTCTTTTTCTACCGCTTTTCGGTAATATTCGAGCGCTTTTTTCTCGTCTTTCGGAACGCCCCACAGTCCCAGTTGGAAGGTGTAACCGAGATTGAACAGTGCGCTGGCGTCCCCGTTTTCACCCGCTTGTTTCATGTACTGAATTCCTTTTTCCGTATCGCGTTCCACCATTTGTCCCTGCAGATAGAGGACGCTCAGCATGGAAGCTGCCGACGCGTGTCCCGCATCCGCAGCTTTTGTGAGATATTCGACGGCTTTCTTCGCATCGGGAGGCGTTACGAGTCCCTCCGCATAGTATGCACCCGCACGATACTGCGCCTCACGATACCCTTTTTCGGCGGCGATTTCAAAATACTCCAATGCTTTTTTAGGATCCTTGGAAACCCCTCCGAGTCCGTCTTGATAAAAGTTTCCGATCGCGTGATACGCAGCCGGAAGGTCCTGTTCTGCCGCTTTTTGAAAGAATTCGAGCGCTTTTTTCTGGTCGGACCCCACGCCGTTTCCCATCACGTAACAGAGTCCAATATTATACGTTCCGTTTACGTTTCCCTGGTCGGCCGCGAGTTTGAAGTAACGAAAGGCTTCTTTTTTACTTTCCGGCGTGTCGATTTCGAGACAGTGCGCGCCGTATTCCGTTTGCGCCTCCGAGTATCCCAGGTTGGCCGCCTCACGAATGAGTGAAAATCCCTCCTCACGGTTTCCGTCTGTAACGAGCTGCGCCCCTTTTTGATAGAGTTCCTCTGCCGAAAGTTTCGATTCCGCACCGTACGTGTTTTTCAGAGTTCCGCTGGAACAAAAAAGAAAAACAAACGATACAATAAACAAAGTTTTCCAAACATTTTTCATATAATATTCCTGTTCTGAACTTACAACGTCCTGTTCTGGATCCGTAACGTTCTGTTTTGAATTCATATTTGAATTCATCCTTACTCGAATTCATCCTTACTTCAGACGGACGGTCGCCGGCGCACCCAGTTTCACGACGCCTTCCGGGTCCTGAATGTAGACGCGAGCCTCGTAAACCAACGACGTCCGCAGTTCCGGCGTCTCGATATTTTTCGGCGTAAATTCAGCATTTGGCGAGATGAAACCGATCCATCCCTCCCAATCCTTTGCGTCTCCGTCAAAATGCACCGTCACCGCCGCGCCTTGTTTCACCTGCGTCAAAAGCGTTTCGGGGAGATAAATTCGAATCCATTTCGGCGACGTCACGGCGAGAATCAAGGCGGTATTTTGCGGCGACGTCATTTCACCCGGTTCCAAAACGCGATTTCTTACGATTCCGTCGCACGGCGCGTACAATTTTGTGTCTTTGAGACGCTGTTCGAGGATGGTGCATTGCGCTTCCGCGGCCGCCAGATTTGCTTTTGCGATTTCGATTTCTTCCGGACGCGACCCGTTTTGAATGCGCTCACAGTTTGCCTGCGCCACTTTTTCTTCGGCGAGAATGAACTTGTATTCCGCCTCGGCGCTTTCGTATTCCAGCTCGGAGACCGCCTCTTTTTCGAGAAGTTTCTTCATTCGAAGATATTCGTTTTTCCGAAAATTGATTTTTGCACGAGCAAGTTCCAGCCCGGCTTCCGCCATTGCGCGTTCTTCGGGACGAAATCCGTTTTCGGCTTTTTCCAGAGACGCTTTTGCGGCGTCGCGCTGTGCCTGAGCGGCCTGAAGGTCCTGTTCGATGCGTGTCGTTTCGAGTGTTGCGAGGAGTTCGCCCTGTTTTACGGAGGTTCCTTCTTCCACGAGGATTTCCGCCACGCGTTCCGGCACAAGAAACGTCAAATTTGCTTGCCGATCGTCCACATTTCCGTACAAAATCAGTTCCGACTCGGTTTTTTGCTGTACGTTTTTCCACCAGTCGGGAAATCGTGTGTATCCCTCAAAAATCAGGAAGGCGCCTGCGAGGAAAAGCAGGAGGAACCCCATTATTTTCAATACGATTTTCATTATTGGAACTCCGAGTTTCCTTTTTCGCGCATTTCCGACACGGATTCATTTTCTACTGTTTAAATTGTAGCACTGTCGCGGTCAAAAGTCAAAGGGGGGTGGGACTGAAAAAAATACTGATTTCTGTAAAAAACCCAAAAAGCCGGGAAACGTGAAGATTCAGTGTGTTTGGAAGAAAATAGTTTAGGAGAACGTTTTTGGCGCACCGATATATCGTCTACACGATGTTTGGCGAGCGGCGGATTTTGAGACCCGCAAGCCCGTAATGAAACGAACGAAGTGAGTGGAATTAGGGTGTTTGGACGATTGACCCAAAAACATTGATTTTTATGGAATCCGTTGTTTGCAGCCGGGAAAACCCTAATTCCGCTCGTTTC
>CAYTLK010000093.1:11573-14782 GCA_964438515.1 uncultured Planctomycetaceae bacterium | reverse complement strand
CGCTGATTGCGTATTGGGGAAATTTCGGTCACGCAAATAATAACGAGAAAATCTGCGAAATCAACGACCTCATCAACACGTTCGACTGGCTTTCCGTCCGCAAAAACGCCGCCTATCCCGTTTTCACCAACGCCGCCTGCGACGATCCGATTCCGTGGCCCGACCGGGAAAAAAGCACCAAACCCGGTCAGATGAATGCGTTCTTTAGATGGGAAAATGTATCCGACTCGGCGCGAAAACTGGAGCTGAATTTGTACCTCATTCCGAACAACGCGCTTCAGTCGCGGTTCTTCCAATCGCCCGAAAGCACGACCGCCGACGTTTCATTGCGGCGTCTTCAAAATCTGAAAATTCGTCCGAACCAGAGCGTGAAATGGACCTTCGGAAAGCAGTCCGGCACGGTGCGAGCCGACGAAAATGGGTTGCTGACGATTCCGGGACTCGTGATTCAGCAGAAGAAAACGACGCTTAAGATAAACGTTCAGTAAACATTTGTTCTTTTGAAAATTTCGACGAATTTCGACGAATTTTGGAGTGCGCGGAACAAACTCCCGCACTCCAAAAACGTTAAAACCCCCTTATTTGGGTTCTATTCGGCCTCGAATCACGAGAAAATCGTCCGCTTCCAACCCGCATTCCTGAATGACCCGGTTCCAGCGTCCGATCGGAATCTCCACCTCGTCGAAATTGTTCGTTCCCACTGAAAATTTGGCGCCGGCGGCTTTCGCCATTCGAATGAATTTGACGCTCGGAAACTCCGATTTCGCCTGAATTTCCAACGCGATTCCATTCTTTACCGCTTTCTCAATCACCGCCTTCATCCGCGCTTCAGTCCAAAAATGCTCGTAACGGTCCGCGAGCTGCGGCGGGAGGTACGTCGGGTTTGCGAGAATCGTAATCGGTTCACCAAGAATCTGCATCGTATGCGCAAAATACCGTTCCATCCACGCTTCTTCATCGTCGATTTTGTACTTTTCCGTTTGCCAGAGACGCACCGGTTTTCCGTTTTCGTCGTTCATAATCATCGTGTCGGCCAAAACAAAATCGAGCTGCGCGAGGACTTCCGGACCAAAATACGTGAACCAATCGCGGTCATTCACCTGCATTCCGACGGGGAGCCACGTCTGTTCGAGGTCCATGAGGCGCCGATTGTAGTGGACGAACGCCGCCAGAGACGCATCGTCGAAAAGCGGCCATTCGCGCCCCGAATTTTCCAAAACACCCGAAAGAACGCCCGTGCGTTTCTGACGTTCCACCGCAAGCGGCGTCGTCATTCCGCCGCGCAAATGAATGTGATAGTCCGTCAGTTCGAAGGGCGTGGAGGGGGCGGAGGGCGCGTTTTCCTGAGCCGACGCATTCGTCACCATCCCGCTGACCGTCAAAATTAGAATCACACAGCACAATTTCATGTTCTTTTCCTTTTCAAAAATTATTCATAAAAATTCATAGGACTTCTTGTTTATTCAAAACAATTCAAAAAACGATTCAAAGCAGCGGACTCAGCGTGAGTTTTTCGATCGTGTAACCCGCTTCCGTCGAAAAAGTGTCGTGAGCCGCCCGCTGCGCAGCGTTCAGGTCGTACGAACCGTTCAGAAGCTCCGAATCGTCTCGAATGAAAAACTCACAATTTTCATTTTCTGTCGGAATCGCGCTCGTGATGCAAAACGAGTCGTCGATGCAAACGTCGCACAATTCCCCCTTTACAACCACATCCAGTACGATTTTACCTGTACTGAAATCCACGTTTTCGACGCATTGATCGTCGACGAAGACGCATCCGGACGCGGGACAGAGCCGAATTTGCTTCCGAGTTCCAATTTGGAACGTCAAATCCAGCAGTGCGTTCAGCCGATGCGGGTCGAACGAGAGCGACGCCTGCAAACGAAAGTCGTCGGGAATTGCGTGACGCGCAGATTCGCCCTTCTGCCGCTGATTCTGAAGCTCCAAAATCGGCGAGCCGGACGCGGGAATCATTTCTTGTACAAATTTCGTACCCAACTGTCCTGCGGGCCGTGTGAGGGTGGGAGGGAGTGAAACGAGTTCGTGAAACACGAGGTTTCCGCCGAACCCATGCTGCGCGGTCCAACCCACAATCAGTCGGCGATTTTCCTCTCCGAACGGGGCGGTTTTCGGGACGCGGACGATTCCCTGCATCAGATTGGAGTTGGAAGCGGGACGGACCCACGGTCCCTGCGGCGAGCGCGAAATGAAATATTCGTTCTGCGAAATTGTGTAGTAAAAATCCCCCATTTTGAACCAGTCGGGACACTCAGGTTCCGTGGGCGTCGAACGCAGATAAACGGGGTCCCGCAGTTTCCAATGCTTCAAATCGGTCGAAACGATGTGCGCCCAACAGCCTCTTCCGCGGTACGAAGTCGTCGCGTACATGTGAAACAGTCCGTCGTCCGGCCCGCGAAAAACCACGGGGTCCCGCAGCGACCCAGAATATCCTTCCGGCATCAAAACGAGCGGTCCCGACTGCTTTTCAAAGCGGATTCCGTCGCGGCTCGTCGAACTCTCCAGAATTCCGCCTCGATCCATCGAACGATTTGCGTAAAATGCGTAATATACACCGTCGTTGTAAAATACGGAACCTGTACAAATGGACCCTTCGTTTTGCTGAGTAATCGGAACGACGAACGGCTGATGTTCCCAATGAACGAGGTCGCGCGACGTCGCCTGAATCCACTGATGCGCCCCTTTTCCGTTTTTCGACGAATGATGACCTTTGTCGAGCAAATACATGCAGTGAAACACTCCGTTCACGCAAAACGGCATGCAGTCTCCCACGCTGTATTCGTTCGGGGGACACCAATACTGCAAATTCTCGCCGTTTCCCCGATCCGTACGTTCGCGGCGGTCGATTTTGTCGGCTCCGCTGAATTCACGCGTGATTTCCTGAATCTCCTCAACCGAAAGCGTCCGATTCCAGACTGCTGCAGTATCGATTTCGCCGACGAAACCGGGCGTCGTCTGGTTCGAACCGCAGTCTTGCGCGCCGATTAGAAGCGGGACGGAATTCTGATTGAGCGTTCCGACGACGAAATCTTCATCGACGCACCGTCCGTCCACGAACAGTTCCATTTTCGCCTCATCGACTCGCACCGCCACATCCAGCCAGCGGCTCGCAGCGCTCTCCGGCTCGCGCATCTCGCTGAAAAGCGCTTTTGCGTGAAGCGGATGTTTCAAAAAGGAATCCGAAAGACCGT
>CAYTLK010000093.1:0-11473 GCA_964438515.1 uncultured Planctomycetaceae bacterium | reverse complement strand
AAATTTGTCCGTTTCCGGTCGTTCCGATTTCTGTACCGATATAGTTCGAGAACGCAAAAAGGTTGTATGCCATGTTTCCGTGACCGCCGTGTTTCGAGAAAATCGGGTAACTGGTGGAAATCGGACCGGGTTTTAATCGTACGTAAATCGTAAGCGCGTTTCCCGAGACGTTCAGCTCGCCGTCTGCGCCCTGTTCGGCAGAGAGCCAGCCGTTCCCAGAAAAACGTGCGGAAAAACCGTCGTGAGCGCCTTGAGACTTTGTACCGAGCTGGATGTCGCCGAAGGGTTTCAAGATGCTGTTTTTACCGTCATTTGCGTTGGAATCGTTTTCATCCGCAAACTCCCACCGTGCCGCAGCGTCGTCCAGCGGTGAGGCGGAAAGAGACGCGGAAAGAAAAACGGAAAGTAAGATTGAAAATAAAACGGAAAGGGAGGCGGAAAGTAAAACGGAAAGGAAAATTGAAATGAAAACGGGGACGGAATTCAATGTAAAACGGAACGTTCGGAGGAACGCGCGTTTGCAAATCGTTTTTTCTATTTTTTGCATAATTTTTTCTACAATATGCAAGCTTTTGTATGCAAGCACAAGCCTTTTCAGTTGAAATTTTTACGAGAATCACACGGACAGTGGAACGATTAATGAAATTGTAACCTGTCGGTCTGAAAAAGTCAAGGGTTGGAAACCGAAAAATATCGAGAATTGGGGCGAGAAGCAGAAAACTTTTGAAAAAATCTAAAACTTTTTGAAAATTTAGAAAATTTTGCTTGACAAACAGAAAGAATGGGATACAATGTAAAAACTATAGTTCATTATACGAACTATAGTTTGAATTTCAGTTTTTCCGTCCGCCGTTGGAGTTGTGCACCACGGCTCCTGCAATATTTGTGAAAACTGAATTTCATTGTAGAATCAGCATATGAATTGTTCCTCGTCACCTTTTGAATTGTCGCTTTTCGAGCGTCATTCGTAAGGAAATAAAATCAGGTTTTGTCTGAAATATCGGGATTTTTTCCTTTTGGAGCTATAATGTTTCGTAAATTACGTACTTTTGTTATATTATTGGTTTCTGTTTCAGTTTTCATCTGTAACGCTGTTTCTGCGGTTTACGGTGAAGACGACCCGCTCGCACAGATTCAGCCGAAGGTCATTTATTTGAATCGTTTGATTGGTGTGCCGGATTCATCTGCCGAAGGGGCGCTGTACAACGCGGTGCTTGAAAATACGACGAAAAGATCCCTCGCAAGCGCCGGCAACCTGTGCATCGACAAAGTCGGTTCTGAGTACAGTTCCTCCACCGACAGCATCAAGAATCCCGGCTTTAAAATCACGACGGCCAGCTGGAGCTGCAACCTTTCGAACCTGAAACCTGCTGCAATCTATCAGAATGCCGCAAATTCCTACTGTGGAAGAAACACCTCCGATGCGGATGCGGCTCCGGACGAAGCATTCAGTGCCGACAGCATCGGAATTCACGCAAGTAATTTCATCACATACGACATTGCGCAGATTCGCGAGCTGGGAAAGTGGGAAGAGAATCAGGTCTTTGAGTTCAATGCGGATTTGGTACAAATTCACAAAAACACGGGTCCAACGACGTACGCCGCCATTCTTCTGAGCAACGATGAAGGACTGCTGGGGGGATACATTAATAATGTATGGTTCGATTCCACTTTGAATAATGCAGGCGATTATGTGCTTAATATTACGGAAGAAAATCCGATTCCGTCGCCGTTTACTGCGAATTCCGCCGATGCGTCTCTTCCGCTCTATGCATTGATTGGCGGGGACGCCGATTACGTGACGCTTATGATTTCCGGTTACAATGGAGGAAATGCAAACGCACATTTTGCGTTCAATAATCCGACACTCACGGTGATTCCGGAGCCTGCAACTTGGGCGCTGCTCGTGCTGGGACTGTGTTTCGGAACTCTCGTTCGATGCAAAAGGCGTAAAGTCGCCGCGTAATAAATTTAGTACGTAATTTAAAATAAATCCTCGAAACGTCCTCAGCGTGTGCCGTGGACGTTTTGAGGTGTGCGGCGCTTGTGGTGCGGCGGTTACAATTTTCGTACGAACGAAGAGTCGAACGCGACGTCATTTTTCGAAAAATCCAGCCGTCGGACGAACTGAAGCGCGTCTTGCGCCCCGTATTCACGATTCATGCCGGAATCTTCCCACTCGACGGAAAGCGGTCCCTGATAGTTGATGACGTTCAGGTGACGGAAAATCGCCTCAAAATCCACCTCGCCGTGACCGGGGCTGCGGAAATCCCAACCGCGCCGACAGTCGCCGAACGCAAGATGCGAGCCGAGGATTCCCGATTCATCGTCCGTAAAGTTTCGCTGAACGTCTTTGATGTGTACGTGAAAAATGCGGTCGGGGAACGCGCGCAGAAATTTTACGGGATTCACACCCTGCCAGACCAGGTGACTCGGGTCGAAATTGAAGCCGAAAGCGGGATGAAACTCCAGCGCCTCAAGTGTGCGCCGCGCGCTCCAAAGGTCGAACGCGATTTCCGTCGGATGCACCTCAAGCGCAAATTTGACGCCGCATTTTTGATATTCGTCCAAAATTGGAATCCAGCAGTCGGCCAGCAGTTTGAACCCGTCGTCGATCCATGCGTTCGGGACGGGCGGGAACGAGTAAAAGTACTTCCAGATGGAGGAGCCGGTGAAGCCGTTCACGACCGAAACACCGAATTTTTGGGCGGCGTGAGCCGTAAGTTTCACCTCTTCAATTGCGCGGGCGCGGACGCCGGTCGGGTCTCCGTCCCCCCAAATGTACTCGGGAACCATTCCGTGGTGACGAACGTCTAAATCGTCGAGGACGAGCTGACCGTAACTGTGTGCGGAAAGCGCCCAGACGCCGAGTCCCAGCGCGTCGAGTTTTGCGCGTTTGTTTTTGAGGTAGTTTTCGTCGTCCAGAGCCGCACGAACGTTGAAGTGGTCGTTGGGTCGGTCGAGCGTGCATTTCAGTTCGAGTCCGTCGTAACCGAAATCACTCATTTTCTTTGCGGCGACGTCAAAATCCAGGTCGCCCCACTGTGCCGTGTACATCGTGATTTTACGAGCCATAAAGTTTTCTCCTATTTTACCTATTCTTTCTAAATTCCTCGAATATTCTCTGAATCACTCTGATTTTCGCCGATTTTTACCGATAGAATGATTTTAATTGCGTTTCATTGAGTGTACCCGATTTTCCGTAAAAAAACAAGGGGCGTCGGAAGAAAAAATTGAAAACCGACGTAAAAAATCGTAAAAACAGCTTTTTTGCGATTTCTTTCTGAAAACTTTTTCCCCTCCCCCTTGTAAAAAATCGGAGAAAGTGTAAAAATAAGCATATAGATATTTTTGTATCATTTCCTCGTCACTCAATGGAAGGAATTCATTATGAAATCATGTGTGCTGGCGTATTCCGGCGGACTCGACACCTCAGTCCTGCTGGGTTGGTTGATGGATGAAGGTTTCGAAGTGCATGCGGTGTACGTCGATGTCGGTCAGCCCTGCGAAGATCGAAAAGCGATCATCGACAAAGCGTTGAAAATCGGTGCGAAAACCGCGCGTGTTGTGGACGTTCAGGACGAATGCTGCCGCGATTTTGCGTTTCCGATGATTCAATGGCAGGCAAAATACGAAGGAATCTACCTCCTCGGAACCTCCATTGCACGACCGATTATTGCGCGCGCGTGTCTGCGTGTGGCGCACGAAGTGGGGGCGAAGTACTTCGTTCACGGCGCAACGGGAAAAGGAAACGACCAGTGTCGTTTTCAGCTGGCGGCAGAAGCGCTCGACCCGGAAATTACGGTCATCGCGCCGTGGCGGCTCGATAAATTTCGCGCTCAGTTCCCCGGACGCTCCCAGATGATTGCGTATTGCGCCGAGAAGAATATTCCGGTGAAAGCAAGCGTCTCGAAACCTTACAGTTCCGATGAAAACTGCTTCCACATCAGTTACGAAGCGGGTCAGCTCGAAGATTTGAACGTCTGCGGCGTGAAACTCGTCGATTTCGGAATGGGAGTTTCGCCGAAAGAGGCGCCCGACCAGGAAGAGGAAGTGACGATTGAGTTCGTCGAAGGAAATCCTGTGGCGATCAACGGGGAAAAACTTTCACCCTCTGGAATCATCCGCAAGGCCAACGAAATTGCGGGCCGCAACGGTGTCGGACGAATCGACATGGTGGAAAATCGTTTCGTGGGGATGAAGTCGCGCGGAGTTTATGAATCTCCCGGAATGACGCTCCTTTACAACGCCCACCGTCAGCTCGAAAGTCTCTGCATGGACCGCGATTTGACGCATTTGCGTGACGTTCTGGCTCCTGAAGTCGCCGAAATGATTTACTACGGTTTTTGGTACCACGCCAAAATGGATGCGCTTCTTGCGTTCATCAAAACCGCGCAGAAAGTCGTGACGGGCGAGGTGAAGCTGTTGCTTTACAAAGGAAATATCGACGTTGAAACGCGCAAAAGTCCGAATTCGCTGTACGATGAAGGAATTGCGACGATGGAAGGCGGCGGAAGTTACAATCAGGACGATGCGGAAGGTTTCATCCGTCTTCAGAGTCTCCCCGGCCGCGTCCAAGGTCGGCGTCACCCGTGGGGAAAAGACTGAAACGTTCCTGGGAGCGCAGGCTTCCAGTCTGCATTTGCGAAACGAACATTCGTGCGTAATTATACATTAAAGCAGGCTGGAAGTTTGCGCTCCCAGGGAAATTCTGATACTATATACCATCCACCTAAAAGTCGGACGGTTCCTCAAGTTTTTCCGTCCGTGCGGGAAGTTTTTTTCTGCGGACGGAACAACATTCGATGAATCCAGTGCTTTTCACCGTCTTTCGTCTCATTTTTCGTACCGTCTTTTACTCCGTCTTTTTCACCGTGGATTTCTATTCGTTCCGCCTCAATTTCGGCCTTAAATGTTTTTGAACGATAATCTTTCATTAACGCACGACCCTGCTCGACATTTTGACTCCCAATATTCCACCATCCTGCGGTGAGGCGTTCGGCTTTTTCCCCGCTTTGAAGAAATTCGTCCGATATTCCGACTGTTAGTGAGTTGCAGTTGTACAGGCGCGCGCGGCGTCCCTGAAACGGAATCGGACTGTAAATAAAACCCTCTGGAAACTGTGCATTTATCGAATCCCGAAATTCGGTGATTTGGTTCCATTTTTTGCAGGGGTCGGAGACCGCGAGGTGCAGTACACGGACGGAAGGGTTCAGCCGATCGTTTTCGGAATGACCGTTTAAAAAGTTTTTCCAGTGTTCCACATCAAACGGATACGCAATTTCGGAGAGCGACGTTCCACTTCCATAATTTGTGAAACCATCTTGGTCGGAAATATCCAAATTCAGGTCGTTCATCCAGTATCCGCCTTCGAGTTTCTCGAACCTTAATGTTTTCAGACCCGCCGTTCGGCGCTGCTGATTGAGGGAAAATGGGTCTTTTGTAAGGAGACAGAGTCCCGTGTGAGAAAATCCGCCGAGCCGCGACGTGTAGATGTTGAGAATCGGATAATCGTACACCACATCGTTTTCGTAAATGTAAATTCCTTCTTCGGGCGACCGTTTTTCGAGCATAAAATTCGGTGTACAGTATTCAGCCATCCAGACGGAAACGAGTAATGTAAGGAACAATGATGCTGTATCGATTTTCTTATTTAATCGAAATAAAAACAAAAATAACGAAAGCAAAAATCCAATAAAACCGTACATTAAATAAAAATCGTTCCCAAAGACGCAGGCGTAAATCGCGTCGAGACCCAATCCGACCATGTAACCCGCAAGAATGGACGCACCCGGCGCGCCGATTTTCTCATCTGCAAATTCTGTATTTTTGAATTTTGAAGATTTTATATCGATTGAAGTATTATTTAATTTAAATGATGTCCGAATGTGTTGAAATAATATTTGAATCTGTTGAAATGCTGTTCGAATAAAGACGCTTCCAAATTCACAGATGCAGCCGCACAGAACCCCCAGACCGCGAGCCTGGAGGTCGCAGCCGCTTCGAAATGCAGCAATTTCGCAGACCGCGACGCACAGGAAAAAAATGTACGGCCCAAAAGGCGCTTCTGCTTTGAATTGGAAATTTCTCATCATGGGGAATTGGCGGTTGTTTCGACGGACGCGCGGACCCCCGCCATCGAAAATGGAGGAACAGTCACACGAACGGTTTGGCCCGCGAACGAGACGTCGAGCGGCTTGATTCGGACGGCTTCCGCGTCCTCCTCGTTCGTCGCGTAAGGTGCATCGGCCGTCAGAGTTTGTGCTTGCGCCGCCGTGATTTTTCCGCGGCCCACTTCGAAAGAGACCGATTCCGATTCAAAAGACCGATTGACGAGCAGCACGGCCCACTCGTTTTCCGATTGAGAAACGGTCGCGATCGCGGAAATTACGGGTTTCGATTCGGGTTCGTAAAGTGCGGGCGTCACGTTGAGATTGCGAATTTGTATCATTCCTGTATTTCCGCCATTAAATCGACGGACTTTCAATTCCAGCGACTGCGTATCTTTCAGCGGAAAATAATCGACAGAAACGGGCGTCCAATCCTCTGAAAGCACACTTTCGGTCGCCGCAACGGAACGTGTTTTTCCGAATCCTCGTCCGTCCCCCAGTTCCAGCGCGCCTCCCGATGTATTTTCAAGTCCTTCCGTACGAATTTCAGCCGTCAGATGGTACACCACCGATTTCCACTTCGATGTGGGGACCCAGGCGGAAATATGGTAGAAATTGTAGGAATCTTCCGTCAAAAATCGAACCGAAAGCACGCCGTCGGGTGCAATTTCCATCCGAGACCGTTCCTGTTTGTCGGACGACTTCCATTTTGGTTTTTCGTACAGATTCTTTTGAAAATCTTCAGAATCTGGAACTTTCCAGTCTGAATCTGTTTGGGAATCAGTGTCCGTTTGGGAGTCGGCGTCTGTTTGGGAATCGGCGTTCGTTTCCGACTTTTCGGCGTCGGACGTCATTCTTCCGGAAATGTCGAGCGGAACGACCTCGTCGAGTAAATAATGTGAAAAAAGTTCGAACATCAGCGCGTTGGGACGTTTCACGAAGTGTCCGGAATTTCCGCGCACCATTCCGAAACCCTCATTCACGAACTGCCAGTAATGCGCCGCAAAAAAGGACGGCTCGCGGCACAAAAAGAAGAGCGTTTCCGCATTTACGAGCGCGGACGTCAGATGTTTGTGTTCCGTAAACGTCGTATTGAATTCCGTGAGCGCAAATCGCAGCGAGCCGCGTTTTTCAGGCGGACAAAGCGCCAAAATCTGTTCTTTTTGCTTCTGCAGAGCTTTCATCACCGAAAAATTCTGCGCGTATTCCGCCGCGCCGGTTTCCCGAACGCTCTGGTAGTGGTGCACAATCGCAAAATCAAAATCCCCGCCGAGTTCCTGAAAGATCGTTCGATTCCAATAATCCGGCCCAAGCACGACCCCCAGTTCAATCGAAGAATCCGCTTTTTTCATTGCTGTACGAAACGTACGATAATTTTTCGCATATTCTGATGCCGTCACCTGTACATTCGGCTCGACGGAATGATTTCCGTGGTAGGATTCATTTCCGTATTCGATGTAACGGACGTGAAACGGTTTCGGATGTCCCAGACGCGTCCGTTCGGCGGCCCAACGGCTTTTTCCGTCGTCCGGAGCGTTCAAAAACTCGACGAATTCTGCCGCTTCTTCCGGAGAGCCGCGAAAAGCCGAAAGTCCCAGCATGGGTTCCGCACCGATTTCCTCGCAGACGCGCAGAAATTCCAGCAGTCCGAGTCCGTGAAACGTTCCGTCCAAGCCCGCGCTTTTTTTCCAGTCGTAGTTGTGCGTTCCGCCGCATCCGCCGGGGTAGCGCATCGATTTTACACCGATTTCGCGCAGAATTTGAATCATTTCCGGGTCCGTTTTGGAAGTTCCTGGAAGCAGAAAACCGTAACTGTTTGGTCCGTAAAGCAGTTGATTCACCCCCAGAATTTCACGTCGAACCGGCGTTCTTTCGGATGTTTCGAACGTTTCGGATGCTTTTTCAGACGTTCTTTCAGACGTTTCGGATGCTTGTTCAGGCGTTTTTTCAGACGTACGAATTTCTGTTTCAGCCGTTCCGCACACGGACAGATAAACGGACAGAAAACAAGTCAAAAAACTGCGGGTCCAAAAGCAAAATTTCATAAAAAAATCTCCGATTGAAAAACATTTTCAGGAATCCATCCCTGAATTTCCCTTATTATAACACATTCCCGGATATTTTCACGGGGGACGCACCGATTTTTCAGGGGGACTTGAAATTTTTTTCGGAGAGTGTAAAATAAAGGATGTGTTTTATCATTCACGAAATCGCTTCCCCCTTCGGCTTCGGTTTCACGGCTTTTTTCCAAAAACTTCTGAACAAAGTTTTTCTTTTCAAAAATGGATATTTTACCCCAAGAACATCGTCAGGAACCCCATCGTCGTTTCAATCCTCTGCGGGGAGACTGGGTTTTAGTCTCGCCGCACCGCGGAAAACGACCGTGGTTGGGCGCCAAAGAAGAACCAACGCCCGACAATCGTCCTGAGTACGACCCGAAATGCTATTTGTGCCCTGGAAATACGCGCGCTGAAGGTGCGAAAAATCCGGAATATACTTCGACTTTTGTGTTTCAGAATGATTTTTCTGCGCTGCTGAAAGAAACGGACGAAACGATTAAAAGTCCTTCCGAGACGCCTCTTTTTCGGAGTGAAAGCGTGCGCGGTGAATGCCGGGTGATTTGTTTTTCGCCGCGACACGATCTGACGCTCCCCAAAATGTCCGTTCCGGAAATTCGTCACGTAATTGATATTTGGACGGAACAGGCGGACGAACTGCTTCGTAAGTATCAATGGGTTCAGATTTTCGAAAATAAAGGTCAGGTGATGGGTTGTTCCAATCCGCACCCGCACGGTCAGATTTGGTCTTCGACGTCGCTCCCCAACGAGCCGGCCGCGGAGGAAAAGAATCAGAAAGCGTTTTACGAACAATACGGAAACCCCATGCTGTCGGTTTACCTCCAGAAAGAGTTGGAACTTCAGGAACGCGTTGTGGCGGAAAACGCGGATTGGGCCGTCGTTGTGCCGTTCTGGGCGGTTTGGCCGTACGAAACGATTTTACTGCCGAAATTCAATGCGCATCGGATTTTGGACCTGAACGACACGCAGCGCGACTCGCTTGCGGAGATTCTGAAAGAGTTTTTGGGGATTTACGACCGTCTTTTCGACACTTCTTTCCCGTATTCGATGGGCTGGCACGGCGCGCCCGGAACGCTCGACGAAAATACGGATGTGGCGCATTGGACGCTTCATGCGCATTTTTACCCGCCGCTTTTGCGCAGTGCAACGGTGAAGAAATTCATGGTGGGTTACGAAATGCTCGGCGAGCCGCAGCGCGACATTACGCCGGAACAGGCGGCTGAGAGACTGAAAGCTCTGAAAAAATAATATTTTGTACGATTTTCGCGCTTTGTACTTCGGTCCGTTTGTACGGTTTTTTCGTTCGTTTAGTACCGTACTTCGGTCCGTTTGTACAATTTTTTGATTCGTTTAGTAGATTTTCGTCCGTTTTTCTATGCGAGAGAGAAAAACGGACGAAAATAGGTTCTGCACGAATTGTTTTACTTGACGGCGGAACGAATCCACAGAATCATCGCTTCCGGTTCCGCAATAAAGCAGGAACGACTGACGAAGCATGCTGTTTGTTAAGCGGGGAATGGAAAGAATCTGAAAATCCCAGTGAAGTTTGCCTATACTTCCTAAACTGCGCAAAATATGCCTGTGTATCGTTTTTTTGGCGGTGTTGCAGGTTAGGGAAAGGGGTTGCACGGCGGGGCATGGGAGAACGGTTTTGCGCCGTGTTTTGCGGGGTTTAATGGGGCGTTTCCCTGCGGTGCTTTTGGATGGAATGCGGTGCTGGTGTGCTTTTTGGTGTTGAGTGAAAAGGACAGATTGGGGGCGTTTTTTGACCGGAGTGGTGTGCTTTTTGGGGTGCATTTTCCCTCCCAAGAAACGAAAAATGCCAGCCGTTTTCTGGTTGACGACTGGCGGGAACATCTACGTCGAATCAGGCGGCTTTGGTGATTCGCGGTTTGTCATCGCCCTCGGGCGTATCGGGAAACATCTTGATAGAATCGAGTCCTCGCTGAATGCGGTCTTCGTGGAGAATCTGGTAGTGTTTCATGCTCACCTGCGTGCTGTGGTCGGTGCAAAGCTCGTAGAGGGCGGGGTCGATGCCCATCTCGAACATGTCGGAGCAGTACGAGCGTCGAAGATTATAGGGTTCACCAAGCTCGACTCCGAGTCGGCGGAACGCCTTTTTCGCGACGAGTCCCAACTGAATGCGCGGGGCAAGAGTCGGATACAGGGGCGAGGTCGGCAGGATTGTCTCGCCTTTGGAGGTCAGCGAGTCTCGGTAATCGGTCAGCGTCCGTTCCACGATGGGGTGAAGCGGCTGAACCCAGCGGGTGCCCTTGCCGTGGCGGAGGTTCTTTTGGCCGTGGATGAGAATGCGGCAGGGTGTTCCGTCGTGGCTCCATGCGATGTCGCCCCAGGTCAGTTTTATCATGTCGGAAGTCCCGCGAAGTCCGCAGAATCGCAGCAGAGCAATGGTGACACGTGTTTTGGGGTGAGTAGACCGTCGGATGACTCGGACGCAATCCTCGACCGAAACGTACCGCCAGCGGGCTGGGTTGACGGCGGCTCCTCCTTTCAGGCAAGCGGCTGGCGAAATAACAAGAATGCCCGTCTCTACCGCGAATTTGAAGAATTGCTTGACGGTTCCGATACGGCGGGCGCAGGTCGCGGACGCGTAAGGGACACCGTGATTGAGCGGCTCCGTCCGAAGCCAAACGTCAAACTGCTTCAGCTCGGTGGGGGTGATGGTCGTAATGTCGCGGGTCTCGGAAAAGTAACGAGAGAGGTTGGAACGCACCTCGGTGTGCTTTCGCGTGGTAATCGGCGAGTCATTTTTCCGGCTTTCGAGAAACGCGTCGATGAGGTTTCCCAGCGTCCAGCGTCGTTCCGGCGGGTCGCAAAGCCCCCACTGGGCGAGCTTTTCGCGGATGTTCGGGTCGAGCTTTTGAAGCCAGATTTTCAGTTCCTCGGGAACCATTCCCATTTTGTGAGCGGCGACCAAATCGTCGAGTTTGGTGCCCAAGCGCTGGGCGAGTCGCTCGTTGGTGAAACCGTAAAGTTCGCGGCGGGTGCCGTCGAAGCTGGTAAAGCGAACCGTGAAACGGTCGCGGCGTTTGGTGATGGTGGCCATGGTTTTCTCCTTAATGTTGGGGTAATGTTTCAACGTGTCTATTAAAGCACATTTGGGTAATCTGTCAAAATGAAACCATATACCTGTATATGGCGTGAAAAAAATCCATAAAAATCCATAAAAAAAGGGCATTTCGTAAGAAACACCCTCGGGTTGAATTTTGCGGTCAGCGTTGCCGTTCGTCGATTGCGTCGGCGATGGCGGCCTTGATACATTCT
>CAYTLK010000092.1:0-15125 GCA_964438515.1 uncultured Planctomycetaceae bacterium | reverse complement strand
GTTTCACCTGCAGTACCCGCTGCACAGGTCGTTCCCGCAGCACCAACGACGGCACCCGCAGCGGCTGATGCGCCGATTGTACCTCATGAAGATGGGTCTTCGGAGCGTCCGATGCCGGCTCCGTTCGTACTTTCCGCACAGGAACAGGCGCAGACGGATGCGGTTTTGACGCGATGGGAACAGTTCAGCACCGCAATTCAGACTTTCGAAGCCGGATTTACTCGAATCATGTACAAGCGTTCTTTCGACAGCGCAAATCTGGAAAAAACGACCGAGCGCGGCGAACTGCGTTACGAATCGCCCGACCATGGAATGTTTGCCGTCACGACGATGGACGGAAATCCGAGCGAAAAGTGGATCTGCGACGGAACATCAGTTTTTGAATACAAATTCGCACAAAAACAGATTGATCAGTACACTCTGCCTCCGGAAATGCGTGGAAAAGGAATTACGCAGGGACCTTTACCGTTCTTGTTCGGCGCGTCGGTGGAGGAACTGAAACGGCGTTACTACCTCCGACAAATTCAGCCCACGGAGGATTTGGCGCGTCCCGGTCAGATTTGGATTGAAGCGTATCCGCGTACTTCCGATGATGCAAGCGAATTTCAGCATGCGGTCATGATTGTTTCATTTGCGAGCGATGTGCGTCCGATGGCGATTAAACTGTATAAGGCCAATCAGGAACAACATGTGTACATTTTCGACATGAAAAGCATGAAGGTCAATAAAACGCAGCTCCTTCCGAGCACCTGGATGCCGACGGTTCCGGAGAAAATGCGGATGAAACTGGTTCCGACCGAGTGAAAAGTTCGTCCTAAAACGAAATAGGAAGAGTTTTTTGAAAGGGGAGTGTGAGGGGAAAACAAATTTGCAAAAATGTTTTCCCGCTCACCACCGTAACGACATTACGGGAATATTGAAGATTCTTAAACACGATTTGTAGTATATGATTTTGTATGAATTTAAAATCTGATGTTTTTATAAATTTCTAGAAAAAAGAAGGATCCCTCCCATGAACAGAATCATGTTTGATTTTGTATTGATTTTTATATCTTTAATTTCCTTTTCCTTGTGTCTTGCGGAGACTCCGACGGCGCCAAAAGATGCAGAGACTCCCTCCATTTCCAGCCGAACCGTCCCGATTCCGATGCGGGACCGATGGTTTTACGCGTCTTTTGGGCTGCGCAGCGATGAAGACGCGGCAGAACTTACAGCACTCGTGACGCGGGCGGGGTCGGAAGGTCTCAACGGGATGCTTTGGGCCTGCGGAATGGAAACGTGCGGCCATTGGTCTCCCGAAGCGCTTCAGCGTTTCGCGAAAATCAAAGCGGCGGCCGACGCGGCAGGCGTGGAAATCATTCCCATCATCTGGTCGGTCGGTTACGGAACGATGATTCCGTACAACAACAATCTTGTGGAAGGCGGCCTCGTCTCGGACCTTCCATGCGTCGTGCGTGACGGAAAGCTGCAATACGACGAAACGCTCGAAAGCATTGCGTTTGTAAACGGCGGTTTCGAGTCGTACGACCCGAACAAGAAACGTTTTGACGGTTTTTCTTGGTTTGATAAACCGGAAACGATTTCATTCTGCGACACGAACGTAAAACACTCCGGGAATGCGTCCCTGCGGCTTGAAAATTTTAAGGCCGACACGTACGGTCACGGACGGTCCCTCCAGAAAATTCGGGTTCTTCCGCATCGTAATTATCGGATTCACGTTTGGTACAAAACGGAAAAAACGGATGCAGACGGCCAGTTGCGTCTGCAGATTTACACGAAAAACGGAAGCCTCGCGACGTGCGTGCCGCCGATCCCGGAGGATGGAACGATCGACTGGACGGAACACACGCTCGATTTTAATTCTGGTGAATACGACGAAATCCTTTTTTATGCGGGAATCTGGGACGGAACGAAAGGAAAAATCTGGTTCGATGATTTTTCGATTGAGCCGCGCGATATGACGGCCCCTCTTCAGCGTCCGGGAACGCCTGTGACGGTGAAAAATGCGGAAAACGGAAAGATCTATGAGTTGGGAAAAGATTTTACGCTTCCTCCTTTCAGCATGAATGCATTCCGAAAAGGAACGCCGACGGCACCTATTTTGATTTCCGAACAGAGTTCAATCTCCGAAGGAACGCGGCTTCTCGTTTCGTATTATGTTCCGATTCTAACGCTTCACGGACAGACGTCGACCTGTATGTCGGAGCCGGAATTGTACGAACGTTTTGAGGATTCCGCGAATCAGATGATGAAACTGCTTGCACCGAAAAAATGGTTTTTAAGTATGGATGAAATTCGGGCGGCAAACACCTGTAAAGCGTGCGAAAATCGAAAGATGACGCTCGCGCAAATTCTCGGAGACTGCATTACGCGCCAATATGAAATCATTCAAAAGGTTCAGCCGGGCGCGGAAGTTTATATTTGGTCCGACATGCTCGATCCGAAGCACAACTGTCACAAAGATTACATGGCGTGCCGCGGAGATTTTACGGGTGTGTGGGATTTGATTCCGAAAGAAATCATTATTTCGTGCTGGTACCATAAAATTCGGGAAGAAAGCTTTGCGTTTTTCTCCGAGCACGGTTTTCGTACGCAGGCGGCGGCGTATTATGACGTCGATTCCCTCGACACGTCGCGCGAGTGGCTGGAACTGTGCCGCAGAACTCCGAAATGTACAGGAATCATGTACACGACGTGGCGTCACAAGTACGAGTTGCTTGATGATTTTGCGCGGATGCTGAAGGAAAACGAGTAAAATCGGGCTTTAAAACACAATATAAAAAAGTTTTTGAAAAGGGAGTGTGAGGGAAAAACAATTTTCAAAATGTTTTTCCACTCACGACCGCCGCGACATTACGGGAGCGTTTGTTTCCTCCCGTTAGGGTGGAAACACCGCCGCAGTGAAAAAAGACCCTCACGACTTAATGTTTATTGTACTGTTTTCATTTTTTATCGTTTCCCATTCCATTTCCACACCATCCCCGTCTTTTTTCCCTTTCGTTTGTTTCCACTGGAACACCTTTCTAAATCAGGAGTCGTTTATGAAAAACGAACATTTATTGTATTTCCTGTTGTTTCTGATTTTCCCGCTTTTTTCTGTGTCTGCCGAAAAAACGGTCGAAAATGACGCAAAGAAACTCCCGGAATGGATGAGTTTTCCGATTGCGGAAGATGCAGAAGCTCGCGACCGACACCTCCTTTCGTCTGCCGAACAGGCGGAATGGGAAATTCCCGTTTCACCGTTTGGAGGCGTTTGGGTGAAGCCGGGGACGGAACTTTCCGAGAAAAAAAGCAGCGTCTCGATTCTGCTTTGCTGGTCGGATGGTTCGGAAACCTCCATCGGAGTGCGTCCGACCGACGTAGAACACGTTTTGAAGACCGATTTTGACGGAAAATCAAAGGGTGAAAAAATTTTCCTTCCGGATGGGGCTCTGATTTTCACACGTACGGGAAAGGTGCAAACGTATTCTGTTCGTCCCAATCCGCGTTGCTTTCACAGCGCAAACTCTGCGGCGCCGCAATATTCCGAGTTGCTGACGCATTGGAATTCATTTACGGGAGCCTCGAAACATATTCTGAAATTTGAACTTTATTCGAAGTCGGGTGAAGCGGATGTTTTTCTGGATGGTTCTTATTTTGAAACCATCACATCGCCGGGTGCGTCCGATGCGCGGGTCGAGAAATTCATGGTGAAACCGGGGCCTGAAGCGTCTGCTGCGCGGTGTGAAGATGCGTTTCAGTCGGAAGATGAAGCGTTTTACGCGCTGGATCTTTCAGCCAGTCCGCGGCCTCGTGCGTTTGCGAAAGATGTACAACTCGTTGAAATTAAGGAAGATGCGCAAAAAGAAACGGTTCAAACGGTTTTTTCCGCTCCTTCGACCGTTCGAAAACTTGGAGCTGCGCAAATTCCGGCGTTTCTCGCGAGTGCAAACCGGGCGGCGGATGTGGGGATTTGTCGTCAGGCACAGGGAAATTGGGCGCTTGAAGTGGATGAATACTTGCGCCGAACTCCCAGCGACGCTTTTCCGTCTGCGATTCATTTTCGCGTTCCGGCCCGCCCGTATTTTCGTGTGTGGGTGGCGCTGGCGCTCGATGATTTTTCCTCTGAGGGGTTGGAAACTTTGACGTCTTCCAAAGAAGCGGTTTTGACGGTGCGTCTGACGAAATACATCGGCGATCCGGGCGTCGGAAACAGTTATTTGGCCGACACAACGGTGCGTCTCGATACGGATTTTCTCGAAAAACATCGCATTCCGAATCTGTATGCAGAACGTTCCGACGGACAAAAAACCGCGTTGTACTGGGTTCCTGTGACGCTCGACGTGGGAAAAATCATCGATTTGGCGGCCGGTCGTTCGTGGAAGGATCTTCCCGATGCAGACGTGAAGCCGGACTTTCTCGACATTGAATTTTTCGGAAAACCGTACGAATCTTTTCATCAGACGGATGAACGTTCCAAACCCGACCCGAATTCCACGAGTTCCGTGCAGCTTTTTGCCGCAACGCTCGAATCGGCGCCGATCGGAATCGACTTGGTGGAAACTCGGCCTGGAAATGTGTTCGTGAGCGGCGAAAAGGCGGAAATGAAGGTGAAGATTCAGCCTTACGCCTCTGCAGAACCTCAAAAACCGGTCGTTCTGCGGTGTGCTGTGAAAGATTTTGAGGGAAAAATATTGTGGACGAGAACCATCTTGTGCGAGAAAAAGACTTCGGAATGTGTGACGATTCCGCTCGATTTTCCCGTGGGTTTTTACTGGCTCGATTTGGTTTGTGCGGCAAAAAACGACAGTTCCGACATTTTTTACACGACGCACGCGTCTTTCTCGATTCTTCCTCCCGATGAACGCCGGGCGGGAAACGACTCGCCGTACGGTTTGTGGTGGTTCCGATTCGTACATTTTGTGCCGGGCGACGACGATTTCGTCGGGACGCTTCTTTCCCGATGCGGCGCGCGCAGTGCTTTTTACTCGAACGAACCTGAAACGAATCTTTCCGCTTATAAGATCGGAAAACGTCAAATCACGCTGGGGCCTGCGGGAAATTTCGGGATGCTGACGGACGATCAAACGGATGTGAAACCGGAACTTTACACCGCTTTGGACACCTGGATGAAGACGAATCTTGAAAAATTTCCCTCGATTCAGGAGGTTTGCGTCTTTCACGAGTCCGGTCCCGGCGCCGACTATCCGTACGAACTTTGGGGACAAAAACAGGTTTGGAGGGACGGTCAGGAGGCGCATCACCACCGTTACAACATCATGCTGAACCGTGTCGGCGCGTACATGAAGACTCACTATCCGCAAATACGCCTTGTGGTTGGAAACAATTCCAGTTCGTGGAATACGATTGGAGCCGCGACGCGCTGGGGGATCGACCCTCGTTACATCGACGCCGTTGGAACGGAAGTGACGGGCCAGCAGTCGCCTCCGGAAAAACCCAGCGATATGACGCCGGTCTCGATTCACGCCGCGAAGGAAATCGCCCGAATTTTCACCGGCCAAACGTTTCCCGGAACGTGCTGTTACGAATATACTTCCCGCACGGAACGGACTCTCGGATACAAAAAACAGGCGCAGTGGTACGTACGCGATGCGCTCGCCGCACTTGCAAACGGTTTTACGACGGTCGTGAACGGCGAAATTATTGATCCTGGAAACTGCTACCACAACACACTTTGGGGCGATGCGGGCCTGCTTCATCGCGGTCCGTACTGTTTCCCGAAACCTGCGTATCAGGCGTTTGCGGTTTTGACGAACGTGATGGATCAAGTGCGTGTCTCTCGCCGAATTCCAACGGGTTCGAGTACCGTTTATGCGGTGGAGTTTCAGCGTTTTACACGTAAAATCGGGGAAGGAACGTTTGCGTATGCGTTCTGGTGCGCGCGCGGCGAGGGAAAAATGCGTCTGAAACTCAATTCCGACTCACTCCCATGCACCCTCCGATTCATCGACTTTTTCGGAAAAGAAACAAAAATCGAAGTTGCGAAGAACTCAGGAAACGGTTCTGAAAGTAAAAACGAAACCGGAACTGAAAACGAAACTGAAAATTCGTTCGAAATTCCATTTTCAGGTTCTGCGTGTTACGTCATTTCGGACGTTCCTCTCGTTTCCGCCTCGATTTCTGAGCGGACATTTGCGGAAGACGATGCTCGGGTAAAAAATTCCATCATCGTTTGTAAATTGGACTCCGCTTCGAGCCTCACGATGTCGGACGATGCACGTTTCGACACAAAATTTGACGGTCGAAACGTCGAGTGGCCGGTACGAAAGCACGCAGAGTTTGAAATGAAAACTGTGCAGGATTCGAGGATGGGAGATTGCGTGGAAGTGACGCTGAAAGACGCTCCCGCTGTGGAAGGGGCGCGGCCCGTCGACCTGATTACGAAATATGTACGAATTGAGATTCCGGAAAGTTTAAGCGGAATGTTTGCCGTTCCGAAACACGGGATGGGAATTTGGGTGCGCGGAAACTCGAACTGGGGCCGACTCATGTTTGAGCTTGAGGACGAGGAGGGGCGTACGGTTTGTTCGTCCGGCGTCGGCGGCTGGGGATGCGATGCGTACGACTGGCCGGGATTTATGTCGGTGAATTTCGACGGCTGGACGTTCATTGCGGTTCCGACTCGTTTTTCCGAGGCGTTTGACGCCTGGGGTCCCGGTCAGGAGCTTTCGAACTGGAACGGTCCCGGTCAAAAATCCCTGCTTCGAGACGACGCATCTTTCCGGCTGAAAGCCATTTACGTCGAGATGAATCGTCAGACGCTCGGTCTCACGGAAATCGAATCCGTTCCGAACCTTTCCATCCGAATGAAAGAATTTACGACGTTTTAATAAGAAAATCGTTTTGATAAAACTTATTTAACGTTTGTCTATCAAAAAGGAGGAAAATCGATTTTGTACGATTTGCCTCCTTCGTTTTATTTCGTCCCGAAAACCAAGACGTTTCCGCTTATTCCAAATTGTTCGTCAGTTCGGTAAATCCGGGGACTTCGAGCGACGGAAGATTCTGGAACAGGAACGGATCCATTCTTTTGGCGGTTTCAAACGCGATTTTTGCGGCACTCGCATTGTTTCGCTTCCAATACATCACCGCAAAATGGAACTGGGAAACCGCATTGTTCTGAACCACTGCAATGTACTTCAAATCTTCGAGCGCTTTGTCGGTCTTGGAACGTTCTTCACTGCGCATGTACACCACCGCCCGCGAATCCCGCAGGTTCGGATCGTACCCGAACTCGTTGGTCGCGCGATCGATGAGCGCCGCCGCACGGTCCACATCTTTACCGGTCAGCGCCAACAAATACGCAAGCGAGTTTTCCACGGCCGCCAGTTGCGGAGCCGTAAAGGGTTTTTCGAGCAAGGAATTGTAAACCGCAATCGCATCGTCATATTTTCCCTGGAATTCAAGCACACGCGCTTCCAGCATCTTGAGTTCCAGCGCCTCCGGCTCATCCCGGAACAGAACGCGCACATATTCCAAAACCTGTTTGAATTCCGCACGCGTCACCGTCTTTTTCGAATGCCGGCACGCACTTGCAATGAGGTTGAGCTGTTGTTTTGCATTGATTTTTTCCTGATTCGCCTGCAAATACGCAAATGCGTCCGTGAAACCTTTCGTTCGCGCGATGAAAAGCATGAAATCCTTCATATAATCAGGATGCACGGCCGCCAGTTCCGTCCAAATTTTGGACGCAGCTTCCGTCAGATTCAGTTTTTCCAGTTCGTACGTATATTCACGAACCGTTTCGATATTCGTTTCGAAAATCTCTTTCGGAAAATGCTCAAGCAAATAGTTCTGAACCTCTGCCGGTTTGGAGGTGAGGGCCAGATATTTGATTCGATACAGCAGGACGACCGGATCGTTTTCACCCGCAAGGGATTCGTAACGGTCAAGGAAATTGGAAATATTTTCTGCCGCTTCGTTCTGCGAGAACATCATGTCGAGGTACGTCCGCAGATATTCAAGATTCGACTCGTTTCCGGTAATCAAATCGGTCATAATACTGCGGTATTTTTCTTTCATGGCGGCCGCGTCCGGACTGAAGCTCTGTTCGTAATACAGTTTCGCGAGTATGAAAAGGTCCCGATTTCCCAAAACCGGAATGTTTTCGAAAATCTCAATCGCGCGCTGATTGTCCTCCGGATTGTGCCGAGCCGTAAGTAAAACCGCTTTGATTTTCATATCTTCCAACGAGTCCGGCTGACGCGTCAGATTCTCTTCAATGAGCTGAAGTCCCTGATTCTGAAGGTCAAAATTCGGGATTCCACTGTACACCTGCGCCAGGGAACGACGCGTCCAAGCGAGTTGCTGACTTTTTGCATCAGAATTCAAACGACGGTCTGCCGTGATTTCGCTGCTCATCTTTTTCAGGTACGGAATTGCGAGTTCCGGATGGGTCGTGCACATGTAAAACTGACTGATGGAGAAAAGCACCTCCAAGTTTTCCGGATCGAGCGACACGGCCTGCTTGAATGTTTTTTCTGCTTCTTTTGCGTCTCCAAACAGCTGATACGCTTTGGCGAGACACAGCGGGAGTTTCTCTTCCGGCACCGATTCCCGAACCTTTGCGATGAATTCTTCCTGCGGAACATCAATCGCCTGAATTTTCCGCACCTGCAGCAGCGACAGCCACCCGTTCGGATTTTCAGGCGCAATTTCCGTCACTTTCAGGAATGCATCTTCCGCCTTACGATAGTCTTTGGCCTTCAGCGCGATGTGCCCAATCCAGAGATAGTCTTTCGGATTGTTCGGATCAATGATTTTCGAACCGCGACTTACCGCTTCGTCTCCTTTTCCGGAGTTTACAAGCGCTTCGACACTCATCATGGCGGCGTCCACTGCGAGATTCGCCTCACGTTTTCGCGCCACGAGCTGCTGAACTTCATCGTCGCGGCCTTCTTTATAAAGGAGACGAATCAGAAGATTCAACTGTTGTGTGGTTAGTGTACCGATTTCATCCACTCGATACAGATAGGAAATGGCGGAATTGTAATCTTTTTCCAGAATCGCGATTTCCGCCTGCGCACGAGGAATGTAAACCCATTCGGGACGCAGCTGTCCGGCGATGGAAAGATGTTCTTTGGCCGCGCGCAGCTTTTCAGGAGAGTCGGGTTTCTGACTGTATTCCCAAATGGCTTTCGTCGCCTGACAGTAACGATATTCCGGTGAAGAGGTTCCGACGTCCTTTCGGATGCGTTCCATCTGCGCGCTCATTTTCTGTTCGTTATTCGATTTGCGTGCAAGGTCAAAAAGCTGAATTTTGATACCGATATTTTCCGGGTCGAACTGAATCACCATGGTGTACAGTCGGTCAGCCTCTTCGAGGTCTTCGAACTGAAGCCACGCCATCGCGATTTGTTTCAAAAGCGTCAGTTTCACGTTTTCCGGCATCGAATACGCAAGTTCTTCAATCTCTTTCAGCTCTTTTTTGACGTCCGCAAGCGACGTGTCGCCCTCCGGGTCCATCTGCGACAAAATTCGCACTTTCGTGACGAGAAGTCCCGGATTGTTTTCCTTTTTCAAAAGTTCCGTATTAATGAGGAGCAACGCTTCCTTAAAGTTCTTTTCCTGCGCTTCCAACAGCGCCAAATACGACACAAACGCAATCGTGTCCGGATGTTCCGTCACAGCTCGGCGCAAAAGATCTTTTGCCTCCGCAATTTTATCCTGTTTCACAAGCATTCGGACGCTCAGCAGAATTCCTTCCGGGTTGTTTGTGTCCATATTATGCGCACTCATTTGCTTCTCAATCGCCTGCCAGTTCTGCTCATCTTTCGGTTTCATCGACTCTTTTTGCTGAAGCAGAGCGAAATAAAGCGTACGTAATTCATGATACTCCATGAATTTACTGTCGCCGATTTTGTCGCGAAGTTCGTCGAGCACCTCTTCCATCTGCGGAATCCGTCCTGCGGAATGCAGCGCGTGAACGTATGCGAGATAAAAGGGAACGAGTTCCGCCTCATTCGCAAACAGAATTGCTTTCTGAAACGCCTCGAACTGTTTGTCGAGCTGTCCCAATTTTCCGTAACACAACGCACGCTGACGATCAATGTACGCGAGCATTTCCGGCTGCTGACCCATAAACGCGCGGGCCGCCTCGAGCTTTTTCACAGCACTCGACCATTTTTCTTCACGAATTTCAATCGTCGCTTCAAAGAAACCGAGGTATTCAATCGGAATCTGATGAATCTGACGCAAATTGTCGATTTCTTTCTGCGCATCTTCCATTTTGTCGAGGACGATCAAACGCTGAAACAGCTGCAGACGTTTCGTAATATTCAGCGGATCTTCCGCCACGTCGTCCTGCAAAATTTCGAGCGCGCTCTCCGGTTTCCCTTCCGCGTCGGCCAGCTGAATCCCGAAATCGACGATACGCTGGTCGCGCTTCTGATCGGCGAGCGTTTTAGCGATCTGTTTGGCTTTGCTGAGATAGTCGTGCGCCTCATCAAAATGTTTGAGATAAATACTCATTTTCGTGGCCGCCAGCAACGCATCCAGATTGTTTTCATCAAGACGAATTGCGTTGAGCGCCGACTCTTCCGCGAGCGCCATTCCTTCCATTTCCGGATGTTCGTAGAGGAAAATCGCGCGCTGCGCAAATGCCTGCGCAGAGTCCGAATTATTATCAACCATCGAATTCAGCGTCTGCATCGCAAGGTCGAGCTGGTCGTTATCCTGGTAGTACTGCGCGTACGCAATCCATCCGAGGATGTACTCCACGTGACGGGAAACCAAAGTCGAAAGAGTGTCTGCCGCCCGCGAATCTTTGTTTTTCGCAAAACATTCGGCCGCATGAAGCAGATATTGGGGTTCATCCACAAATTCTTTCCCCAATTCTACATACATGTCGGCTGCCGCCCCAGGTTTTCCGAGCAAAAGATTGCACTGAGCGACCGATTCTTTGAATTTCACACGATTTTGTCCCAATTCGGTCGGATCCAGTTCGAGCGCTTTGAGCAAAACCGCCAGACAGACCTGAATGTCCTGATGGCTCTTGTTCGGCTGGTCCAGAAGAGCGATGTAGGCGAGCGCCAGTTTGATCGTTGCGTCGATTCGCGCATTATCGTCATGAAGTTTTTCCACAACATGACCCAAATTGACACGCGCTTCCGCCATGTCGCCCTTGCCGAAAGCCTCGACGCCCTGCTGATAGCACTGCTCAACCTGACGATTGCTTTGAATATAAAGTGCGCCTAACGCAAGAAGCGCTGCGAACAAAATGGATGCACCTAAAATAATGACGAATTTTACGTTAAGCCGCTTGGCTGCCATATTTTGTTCTCCGTACGTATGATTATGTATGAATCTTTTTTTCAAGAATCTATTTCGTATAGGACTTTATGTTTATACACCTTATCCAATTTATCGGTTAAATTTCACGTCCTCAAAATAAAAACATCAGAAAAAATCGATTATTTACAAAAAATTCTTATAACCATTACAATCTGTAATAAATTTTCTGAAGCGCGAAGGCGTTTTTACCGACATATATTCCAGAATACGTCTGCATCACTGCAGATGCTCTGTTTTAACCAAATCACCCATCCTACTCATCTTGTTGCAATGAAGAAAATCGCAATGAAGAAAAAAACGATTCTTGCCGTCGACATCGGTGGTTCCAAAATGCTTGCAGGTCTGGTTCGTCTCTGGAAAGAAGATGCTCGCTGGAACTTTGAAATTCTGAAAACTCAGGGAGAAAAATTACCTGCCGAAATGACGGAAAAAGGAATTTTGAAGGCGATTGAGGAACTGGCCGCGCCCCTCCTGAACGTTTGTCCGCTCGGTGAGCTGGAGTCTGTGGGAGTCACCATTCCGGGACTGGCGGATGAACGGGTTTGGATTTACGCACCTTTTTCAGGAATTCAAAATTTTCCGATTGTGGACGCACTGGAAACCTGTTTTCACAAACCCATTTTCATCGAAAACGACGTCAATGCGTGTGCCATTGCGGAAGGAATGCTGGGCGCGTGCCGGGATGTGCGCGACTTCATCTGGCTCACCATTTCTAACGGAATTGGCGGCGGAGTCGTCCTTGATGGAAAAATCTATCGCGGAGCCGGCGGCTTTTCGGGGGAATTCGGTCACATTTGCGTCGTCGAAGACGGGGAGCTTTGCGGATGCGGAAAGCGCGGCTGTCTCGAAGCAGAATGTGCCGGACCCGGAATTTCCCGATACTACGCAAAAATTTCGCCGACTCACGAAGTCCTTTCCTCTGCTGAAATTGCACAGCGTGCGCAAGCTGGTGAGGATGCGGCAAAAAAAACGTTTTTTCGGGAAGGTTCCATTTTGGGGTTCGTACTGGCAAATGCCGCAAACATCCTGAATCCCGCGAAAATCATCTTGGGCGGCGGAGTTATACGCTCGTGGGACCTTTTTTATCCCTCGCTTGAGGCGGAATTTCAAAAAAATATCTTCCGGCGCGCGAATTCCGAAATCTCCATCGTTCCGACCGCACTGGGTTACGAGGCGGCACTCCTGGGTGCTGCGGCGCTTACAATTAAAGAAAAATAAACATGAATAATTAATTTTTGTACAAAATACCGTCGCTGACCTCCAGAACCAGTGTTTCCTGCGTCGTATTTCCTCCCAAAGAGATTTTTCGCACCTCTTCAGGATGAAATTCCGTCTCAGAACCACCCGCAGCCGTGCATTTTGTCAGTGAGCTGAAGGGGATTTTCACGACGTTCCACTCTCCATTTACAGGAATAATGCTTGCAGAAGTAAAAAACGCACCCTCATTCTGGTACGCGAAAAACCGAATTTGCGTCTGTTTCTTGCAGTCCCAGCAGCGTGCGCGAACCAACACGCCGTCGTAATTTGCGAGATTTACGCTCTCCGGAAGCCGATAACCCGGATAGACCCAGCGATCTCCAGCGGTGAAATGCGTCATCAAGACCCACGTTTCGCCGCTTTCCGCAAATTTCAGCACATCGCAGCTTCCGGAACTTGGCGTCCAGCGCGCAAGATCCCGTAAATTGAGCGGCATCGTTTTGGAAACGCGCGCCTGGAGTTCCTCAATATTGATTTTTGTCTTAATTTTCAGCAATAACGAATCCTCCGCAGTGATTTCGATCGGACAGTACGCGCCTTTTTTCATGAAATCGACGCCGGGAACGACCCGAACAACGAACGATGCCGTTCCTTTGGCCGGAATGGTGAGGCTTTGCGGAGCCTCGATTTTCGTATCTTCGCAGAATCCCCGAACCTGAATCGGAACCGTTTTCGTCTCTTTCGAAAGATTTGCCGCAACGATGGTTAAAGCGATTTCTTCGGAGCTTTTCGTCCCAAATTCGTAACCTTCCGAATTCCACATCACGTTTTTCTCATCGACGTCGTAACGCAAAACGATGGGAGAAACGTTCTTTTTCATATTTGTACAAGAATCGTTTTTTGTGCTTCGTTCCGCAAGCATCGCACGCATGGGAGTGTCTGCGTTCAAGAAAGAATTTGCGTCGGATTTTCGAACCCACACGTACACAAATCCGTCGATGGTTTGAATCGTCGTTTTTGAGGCGTCGAGAGGAATATTTTCGCCTGTAACCCGCTGTGCGCGCAGAATTTCGCAGGGAAGCGTGAGTTTTCGCGGCGCAAAAGTGGGTGCGTAGAATACGACGAGAGTCTCGGAAGCGTTCGGAAGCGCAAACATGCGTCCATGCGTCCATCCTTCCGGCGACGAGAGATTTTTCCAGTCGCCGATGTACATTGCGTGCGCCAAAACACGGACGGACTGAGCGTAAGCCGCAAAGGAACGAAGGGGGGTGTAGTCGCGCGACATCATTCCGAAATTGGACGAACGTTCTTCATAATAAGGAAAAACGAACGGAAAATAACGCGTGATTCCGAATGCTTTCGCCTCCACGCCTTTCATCACAATATCGATGGCGCTCGTCAAATCCTGTTCCTGCGGCGGTCGACCCGGGCCGATGGTCCACGGACGTCCGCACTCGGTGAGCCACAGAGGTTTCGTCGGCTGGCCGGAATCTCGGAGCCAGTTCTGAAATTGAGTGTAAATTTTTTCCACAGCCGGAGCCGTCGCGTACGTGTGAAAACTGAAAACGTCGCTGTTTTCAAGAATGCCGCACGCTGCTGCGGTTTCGAGCCACGGTCGGTTGTACGACGCCATTACACCCGAAACAAGAGGCGTTCGCGTTCCGGTTTCCGTCTCTTTTTCGGCCTCCGCGGCTGAATTTTGATGTTCGTACGCGATCGTTTTCAGGAGCGGCGTGTATTGATCTGCCGGCAAATTGGCCGCGAAAGAAATATCGGGTTCGTTCCAGACCTCCATTCCTCCCCACGTTCGATTCCAACGAGTCGTAAACGCTGAAAATGAATCTTGTACCGAAAACATGTCTTTCGGATATCTTGAAGCCGTTTTTTCCATCCAGTCCGGCGCATCGTGGCAGAGTTCCAGAACAAGCACTCCGTGACGCTGCGCGATTTTACGGCTGGAATCGTAGTGACGTCCAGGTTCGAAATTGATATTTTCCACTCCGGCTTTCGTTTGACATTCGGACCAGCTTAATCGTTCACGAATCATACCGATTCCGCTGCGTCTTGCGATTTGCACGAGTTCCTCTCGTTTTTGGTCGAAATTATCCCCTCGAACCAACCACGATGTTGCGCCGTCGATTGCGAAAAATGGGTCCGCGACGGTTTGGAGGTCGACGGAATCGTCACTGCAAAACGCAGGGAGCGAAACGACCCCGAACGCCTGTTCCGTCACAGGGTTCAGCAGCTCATAATATCCCTGAGGAACCGTAATTTTCAACGTATAACGCTTTTGCTGCGCATCCTTTTTTGACTCTGCGGAGACGCGACGGATTTCTGTACCGTTTACATCACAGAGGACGAATTGGGATGCGTCGCTTTCATTCGGCGAGGCGGTTTCCAAAAAAACGAGTTCCGACTCAGTGTCGGGCGTAACGAAAAACTGCGTCGAGTTTTGCGGCATAAGGGCCGTTTGAAGGAACGCGAACGATAAAAGGAGGGCTGAAAGGTTCATTTTTTGAGATAAACAGTAAAATTATTAAAATTAATGGAATAATGTGAAAAAATTTTTTTTCTTTTAATAATTATACGCTAATTTAAAAGAAGTGCAATCCCCGGCAAAGAATTTTATTTACCGG
>CAYTLK010000091.1:0-15144 GCA_964438515.1 uncultured Planctomycetaceae bacterium | reverse complement strand
ACGGGATGAGATTCAGCTGACACGAATGATTTTCGAATACCTTCACAGTTCCGGAAAAAACGAACGAACGAGCCTGCTTGCGGTGACTCAATTTGTGGAATCGAAACCTTTTCCGCAAAAGATAGTCATGACGCACCGTCTGTTTCGGATGGAAACCGACCTTCCATTTACCGGTATTTCCAGCTGGCCGCGCTGGTACGCATGCGCTCCGCCGCCGCTTCCGGAGGGGTGGGAGGCGAAACTTTTGAAGCTGAACGAAAAGTTCCGCGAAATCCGTGAAAATGCGCTCAATGAGTGAGTTTTTAGGATGGATTGGGGCGGGAAAGAGTTTTTTTTGAATTTTTTACGAAAATTTTGAAAAAATATCTTTCTTGCCTCTTGATTTTTGTCAGGCGAAAGGGTAAAATGAAAAAAGTGAGGAAGTTTGAAAAACGTTTTCTCTTTTTCGGAGATGCCGCATGACGTCAGGGATGAGGAAATTCACGAACGGATTAAACTCTGCGTCAGTCGCCGCATTTTCTGCAAAACGCGTTGGCGTCACGAGCATTCAAAGCGTCACGTGGGAAGCGGTTTCTAACGGAGCCGAACTGACGAACAATCCAGCGTCAAACGGCGGCGGAGTTCGTATTTTCCCGGAGAAAGCGACGTATAACGGGGATGTTTTGAACAAGGTGAATGTTCGCGTTGCACTTTCCAAAGCGATTCCAACAGGAATGTCGGGAACCGTTTATCTGGATGTTCTGGATCCGATGAATCAGTGTACGGCTTACGGAGGTGTTGATGAAAATGGAGATGAAATTTCACTTCTGGTCGGAAATCCGTACGTATATTCCAATACCCCGGCAGGTACCGAAACGCTTCCAGTCACGGTTTCACCCGGCACGGATAATCACGGAAATGGTACTCTGAATCCTGTAATGTCCTTAAGTTTCCAGGCAGACAGTGCATCGCAGAATGCTGAATTTACTATCTCTCAGGCAAATGCAGGAGACAATTTTATCGCCGTTGCGTTACCCGACGTTGCAGCAATTGCTGCGGTTCGGATTGGAACCGAGACGGAATCTTCGGTATTAAAATACAATGTTCCCGTTCTTCCCGGCAGCAGCGTACAAGAATTCAGCACTTCCCATCACACCCCCCTCCTCACCGTCTGGCGCAGTCTCTGGGTGGAAAAACAACAAATGTATATTGCATTAGGTGGAGTTTCAAGAACAGGAGATATGCCGCTTTTAGATGGTTTTGTTTCAGAAGAAATGGCTCGATCCTGTGTTGAGATTAAAGAGATGATACCCGAAAATCATACTTTTAGCGGCAGTCTTATATTTGAAACTGGCGGTAGTGCAGGAAATGACACACTGGATGGAATAGATCTCAGCAATGTTGCGACAATAGCTGAAAATCGTCATACTTTTGGTGTAGGTCCTGATGATAACAGTTATTGGACATTGTTTATCATTGGATGTTTAGGGTCGAATTCTCCGCTTGGAGCTCATTATACTTTTGCAAACATGATTTTAATATTCAAAGACAATATTCGTTCTTTTACAGATACCGCAATTGAAAATGGAAATTCTGTTTCAACCGATGATTTTAAACGTTTGATAACACTTCACGAAATCGTCCACGCATTTAATTATCGGGGGGGTACTCTTGATGATGGAAGGCACGATTCCAATAATCTTATGGGAAAATATGTAAATCCAAATTGCAGTACAAATGTGATTGATTATTCATTGTCCCCTATACACATTAGAGCAATTCAGTCTTCGGATAGAGCGTTTTAAATGGAGATAGCGCATGAACATTAAAATATTTTTGGTTATGTTGGGAAGTGGAATTCTGTTTTTCTCGAGTCTCGCACAAGGGCAGGGTGAGTTTTTACTCCCCCCTCCCACGGGCGCGGAAAAGGAGAGGCCGCCGCGGCAAAGTGTCTCTTTTGTGGTGGATGATGTGAAAAAAGCGGACTTTCAACTCCGCGAAAACATCTTCACCCAAACGATTCGTTGGGAACATCTGACCGAACACGTGGCGATTTATCCTTTCGTAAAGCCTGCTGACGACGTGGTTTACATCGTTTCGTGGTTTGAAAATACGTCGAATGAAACGGTTCCGAAAGTGAAAGACACGTGGGTTGGACTTCTCGGAAACACACTGCTTCTATCCTCCCATGCGCAGACTTCCAGTCCTCTTCCTCCCGGAAAAACGCGGCTGAACTGGCTGGTACTTTTCCGAAGAATGGCTCCCAAAACAGGTGAATCTTGGGAATCGCCTGCGCCGCTGATTCCGTGGGGTTCTTCCGTGGACGAGACGTGCGCGCCGTACGTGGAAGTGAAAAACCGCTTTGAAAGCCGAGATTTGAAGGAGATGAAACGGATTCACGATTGGTTTTTTTCGTTTTCTAGAAAAACTCCGACTGGGGACGACGTGTATGATTTTTACCTTAATGATGAAGGAATTGCGGCCGACGAGACGCTTCTTGCTTCGCCGTCCACGATTCGGGACGAGATTCAGCTGACGCGGATGATGCTGGAATATTTGCGGGACGAAGGAACGATGGAAGCGGTGACGGATTTTGTTTCGAGTCGGCCGTTTCCGCAGCGAATTGTGATGACGTACCGACTTTTTCGGTTGGACCCGCCCATTTCGGAAACTCGGATGGACCCGAAAGCGTATTGGGAGATGGGGCACGGTTACTTCCCGCCGCCGCTGCCGGAGGGGTGGGAGGCGAAACTTTTGAAGCTGAACGAAAAGTTCCGCGAGATACGTGAAAACGCGCTCAATGAGTGAGTGTTGAGGATGGAATTTGCGGCGAGATTCGGGGCGGGAAAGAATCTTTTTGAAATTTTTACAAAAATTTTGAAAAACGCGGTTCCCGCCCCTTGATTTCGTCTTTTGAACACGAAAGGTAGAAATATTTAAGGGATGTATTATGTGTCATTTCAAACGTTTTGTCATGGTGTTTATCCTGTTGCTTGTGTGCGGCGGAAATGCCGTTGCGCAGATAGGTGTCAATGCTTGCTTTGCGGTGGATGGAATACCTGAGGGGGAACTTCCGAGAGAACGTTCTCCCATGCCGATTCTGAATCTTGAAATTGAATCCTACAATGTGGAAAATTCATGCATAAAGATTCAAAAAAACATGCTTGTTTATACCTTTCCACTCGACGAACAGCGTATTGGGGTTCAGGTCGTTTTTCCGGTCATTAAGCCGTTGAGAGACCCCGTCTATTCCGTGATGTACGCAGAAAATGCCTCGGAAAAAGCGTTTCAGGAAGATGGAAAGCCTCGTTGCGGTGCCGTTGGGGATTCCGCATTCGTAATCGAATATTCCAAGGAACAGCTCCTCCCGGGTGAACGGTCTTTGGAATGGTTCAATATGTGTGTGGATGTTACCAAACTGGAACGAACGTACACGACGTACTTTTCTTGGCCATACGTCAGTGAAGAGCCGGGAAATGATCTTTTTAAGAGCATTGTCGATACTGGATACTGGAAGCATCTTCGTTACAACCTTTTTATGAAAAATACGTATCAGAAGCGAGACCCCAAAGAGCTGGAATTGCTGTATCGCTGGGTGAAACATACGGAGGAAAAGAATTATAAGATTGAAGAAATGGGATATCATTTCTTTTTCGATAATCGAGAGGTGGGAGCCGATGAGACGCTTTTGGAAGCGCCGTCGACGTGCCGCGACGAGATTCAGCTGACGAGGCTGATATTTGAGTATCTTCAGGCAGATGAGAACGATACGGAGGAAAAGTTTCAGGCGGTTCTGGATTTCGTAAATTCGCGGCCGTTTCCGCAAAAAGTCATCATGACGTTTCGTATTCGTCCTTCGTTTCCCCGGAAAGGGTTGCCGATTGCGGACCCATTTGCAACGTTTACGGAGCCGGAAAAGGAAAAGCTGAAACGTTTGGACGAAGCGTTGACTGAAATTCGAAACAAGAGCATTGCAGAAGGGGTTACAAATTAATCCTCCTTGCACTCTGAAATTCAGGGAATCGTAGTGAGTTTTTCGGCTTCACGCACGATTCCCCCTTTCGGAGAATCGCATCTTTCTGACTTTTCGTTCGATTCCAGCCCCTCCATTCTCACTGTCTGGCGCAGTCTCTGGGTCGAACGGAAACAGGCGGTCCCCAACGATATATCGTTCGTTGTCCTCAATACATATTCAAACGATTCAGCAAACAGCAGTCACTTTTCATGGTGTGATTCAATATTAAGGAATTATGCGAAGATCTTTCTTAAGGAGAAAAACCGATGTTTACGATTCTTTTGACGTCTCTGATTTTCGGGTTTACCGTCCCGGAAGATTCGGGTGCTGCGGAGGCTCAAGCGGCAACGGAAAATGTTGAGCCGGCCCTCGATTCCCGCTACGCTCGCGAGTTTCGGCTGGAACGTGCGGCACACAATGAACGGACGCGTGTGCCGCTCGTGCTGCGAGAAAATGAGGAGATGAATATTTGCGTGAAAAACAACGTCTTCATCATGAAACGACCCCATACGCCGCAAATTGAGGAACAGATTTACATCTATCCCATCCATAAATCCAAAGGAGATTTTGTATACTCTGTTTCGATATTCAAAAACGTTTCGGACGAAATCGTTCCGCACGTTTCGGGGACGTGGGTCGGTTTGATTCGGGAAAAGACGTACAGTCTCGATACGAAGTACATCGGCGAAGTTGGATTTACAGACACTTCCGGCTCCTCCGGTCCATATCCTCTTCCGTTGGAACCCCGTCGGTCGCGCCTGAACTGGTTTCGAGTGCTGCACGAAACCGAGTTCAACGAACTGTACAGAGAAAATAAACAAAATTCGGAGAAAACGTACGAGTTTCTTCAAAGTGACGTGAATCTCGTTTATCCGCAATGGGTCAGTACGGATTTTCGTCTGAAACTGATGCGTCCGTTTTACGGCGACATTTCCAGCGGTCCCGCAAACATTTATGAACAGCGGAACCCTCTGGAAAACGAGCGGATTGAAAAGTGGTACAATTATCCGCGTCAGGACGAATCCCCTTTTGTTCCCGTTCAGGTGCTTGAGGACCGAATTCTTGGCGACACGGCTTGGGATGCGGACGAAAACGGGCTTGCGCCCTGCACGACGCGCGACGAAATCCAGCTTACACGCCTGTTTTTGGAATATTTTAACGCGGTGGATGAACTCTCCGCAAAGACGAAACTGGCGGAAATTCAGACGGTTTTGGAATCTCGGCCGTTTCCGCAGAAAATCGCGATGACGTATCGTCTTTTTCGAATGGATCCGCAAATAACAGACGCTTTGGACGGTCGAGAGGCGAGCGAGTCGGCACCTTCGTACCCCTCCGAACGCTGGAAAACACGAGCGCAAACGCTCCTAGCTCTCCTGCGAGAAATTCGGGAAAACGCGCTCAAAGGGTGCGGCTCCAGTACGTGATTTGGGGAGGTGAAAAGACACAATGTGAATCTTATGAAAAATTAGAAAAATGTTCGCTTTTATAAAATAAATCAAAACACACATGTACATTAATCAGTTTTGGGGTGTTTTCGGTCAATCGGAATGGATTTGTACCCATCACACTTGAAATTTTAGGGAATCGTTAGGAGTTTTTTGGCCTCGGTTTCACGCGCGATTCGCCCTAACGGGAGAGAATCTGACTGCCCGTCAAGAATTTACGGTCGCAGGGAGAGGGGCTTTTTGCAAGTGTTTACAGCTCGCAATTTCGCCCCAGCGAGGGCGTCACTCGCGCGGAAGCGCCGTCGCCCGGAAAACTCCTAATATTTTAATTGATTTTTCAAGTGGATTCAGTATAATGGATTAACGGAGGAATAAGGATGAAATTTGTACTTATATTTGCGATGTGGTTTGTGACGGCGGCGGTGTTCGGGGAGACGTTTTGGGATTTTGACGATGGAAAGAAAAACGCGATGCCGGACGCAGAGAGTCAGACGGACTGTCTTTTTGTGCCGATTCGGGGAAGCCGCGATGGCGTGAAATACACACTCTGCGTGTATCCGAAAGAAATTCAGTACGGCGACACCGTCTATTTTTGCGTCCTGCGCGAAAATCCTTCGGAAGAGTCTTTGCCGATTCGTGCCGAAATGTTCGCGTTCGCCCAGAACGTTCGTTGTTCGTGGAAAGACGCACCCGACGGGGAATCCGTGTCGCTTTTGACCGAACAAAGATTCTTTGAGGCGGACGGCGGCGAGGAGTGGAATTTCAGCGGAAATATGAATTTTAATCAGCAGCAGCTGAACGGGATTTATCCGCTTCTTCCGAAATCGTGGGGCGTGATTGCAGCTTTCGAACGAGAATTCCCGGCGCTGGAGGATTTTCCGGAAACTTTTTGGAAGAAGGAGGAAGGAACGCTCGAAATCGTGGTTTCTGAAGGCGGAGACGCTCCTCAGCTCGTGAGCGAACCGTTTCCAATTCACGTTCGTTCCCGGTGCGCAAGTGAAACGGCGCTTCTGAATCAGTGGCTGGCGGCGCTTCCGGCAAACCGATTTCCGACCGTAAAACAAACGTCTTGCTTGCTGGTTCCGTGTACGGGCGTCTGCGGAACGTGCTGGCGTCCGGACCCGAAAGACGTGCGCACGTATGATGTAAAATCGACGACCGACGCGCCTCACATTCTGTACAATCCGCTCGTGTGCCTCATGAATTTTGAGAGTCGAAAGCCCGATTATACGCAGGCTCCCGAGAGTGCAAAAGAGTGGCTGGAGCTTGAAAATCGATTTTCGGAAAGTACGTTGAAAGACGAAATTCGATTTCTGCGTTTCTCGTCTGAATTTTTGGAATTGGGCGGTCAGACGCTGCGATACGATCAGGAAACGACTTGGATTGATTGGGAAAAGTGGCTTTGGACCCGTCCTTTTCCGCAAAAATACTCGATTTGTCTGCGTCTCATGAGATGGAGTCCCCGTATTCTTTCTCGAATGCGGTCCATTGCGTCCAGCCGACTGAATGAAAATTGGGAGGAACGAAAAAAACTAACGCAATGCTGCTGGGAATGGGAGGAACAGCTGCTGAAAATGGAAAGCAGATTCAACGAATGTTCCACTTTTGTACGTAAAAACACGATGCAGGAATCCATTTCACAAAAAGATTCAGAGAAAGAGAAAGCCGCAGAGAAACAGCAAGCTGCAGAAAGACAGAAAGAAAAGGATTCTGAGGAAATATCGAAACGAACGGCAGAAATGTGCAAAAAATCGGGCTGTCGTCCGGGTTTGGAACCGTATCGTGTTCTGATTGCCAATGTTGAAGAGCCTGTAACCGACTTTTACCCGTCCAATTGGGACGAGTGCAAAAAGAAGGTTGCGGAAATTCAGAGACAAAAACAGTGGCTGGAGGTGACGCCGGGGGCGATTCGGGTCGGCGAGAGCGTTACGGTTCGGCGGTATGCGGAGAATGAAAGTTCCGTTCCGTTTTCCGTCACGAAAAGCGGCAAACCGGCCGTTTTAACCTGTCTTTTGGAGGAAAAATATGCAATTCAGATTCCGCAGAAAGAACCGGTTCAGCCGTCCGACGATGTGAAACTCACGATTGCGCCGGGCGAAACGGTGCTTGTGGGTGAATACGTGTTTCAGGTTCCCAAACCGGAAGATTCCGCCTCTCCGTTTTGGGAATTTATTCGTGAAAATGTGTCGAAAGAACCCATTGTGTGCCGTCTTTTTCTCGGCGAAACGCAAACTCGAGGGGTGGATCTGACGTTTTCGTCCGCTCCGCCTCCTCCGAAAAACGAAAAGTTCCGCGAAATCCGTGAAAACGCGCTCAATGAGTGAGTGTTGAAGGGGGGGTGAAGCCGAAATCTCAAGTGAAATCGGAATGAGTTTTTCAGCTTCGGTTGCATACACGATTCACTCTAACGGGAGAATCGCGCTGTCCGTCAATGGTTTACACTCGTGAGAAGAGGGGTTTTTGAAAGTGTTTACTGCTCGCACTTTCGCCCCAGCGAGGGCGTTACTCGCGCGGCAGCGCTGTTGCTTGTCGCGGCTCGCGACCCCCAAGCTTCACCCGGAAAAGTTCTACTATTTGAGGAATTTTCAAGTGGAATCAGTGTATTCGAACTCAAAACATCGAAGCGGCGGGGGCGTTCTGCGCTCGTGCCGCTCGCGCCTCCTCTTTTTGAGCGTTCATACGCTCTTCCGGCGTCGGGATGCCGTCAAAAACAGTAAAAACAGGAATCTCACGACGTAATTTGGAAATGTATTCCTCTCGTGATTGCGCAATTTTCTGCTGTTTGATTTTTTCTTTGATTTCAGGCTGCGCATCCACAAACGGTTTGCGCACAAGCGGGTCGCGCTCCGTCACTCGAACGATGTAAAAACAGTTTTCATCTTCAATGATTTTCGGACTTAATTCCCCGACGGTCTGCGCGAAAATCGCGTCTTCAAGCGGTTTCGACGCAATCTGTCCCGGTTTCACCCAGTCGCGCGAGCCGCCCGACTTTGCGGTGACTCCATGGGAAAACTGCTGCGCAACCTCAGCAAACGGCGTCTTTTGGACCGCAACGAGCGAACCAATGCGAATAATTTCGTTGTATGCTTCGTCTCGGGAGTAGAAACGGGATTTTCGAATCACGAGTTCTTCCCAGCGCGCACGCGGCGGCGTCTCGAACTCCGTCGGATGATCGTGGTAGTAATCCGAAATCTCAAGCGGCGAAACCGTCGGATTTTGCGGCACATTCTGCATCAGCCACTGCTGGCAGAAAACCATTTCGCGGTACAGATATTTCTGCAGCTGAATGGAGGATCCGCTCTGCTGCAAAAGTTTTTCGTAATCCTCACGCAGCGTGACGCCCGCCTCTTTCATTTGTTTCGGTAATTCCTGTTCTTCAAACAGTTTATCGATGAGCGCCAGATTCTGCTTGATTCCTTCGGGCGGCAAACTCCGCAGAACGTCGCAGTAAATCAGTTTCGCTTCGACCGATTTATCGAGAAACATGCGTGTAAGTGTTTCGCGCTGTAATTCACGGAACTGTTCGGGAATTTCATCCTTATGTTCCTCCATGATGGCGTCCACGCGTCCCATCACGTCGCCCGCCAGAATCACCTGCGTTCCGACCTGCGCAAGAGTTTGACCGTACTGATAAATTTGAATTTTCTGACCCGCAATCTGGGACGTGTCGGCCGCCAGCGACGGAGCGAGGCGCAGCGCGATTTCCGCAGAGGGCTGATACACAAATTCCTCTTCTGTTTTTCCTTCCGTCTCGCTCGCGGTCTCTCCCGCAGACGTTCCAGCCGATGTTCCTGCTGTATTTCCCGCAGAAACCGCCGCGGCGGAAGACGCCGAGGAAGACGTTTCGTAAGCCGGGACGGACGCTGGAACGGAAGCCGGAAGGGAGTCGGGGAGTGAGTCCGGAAGAGGTGCGGCGGCGGACGCAGAAAGCACGACGTCTGAAGGTGCAGAAAGCGCGGCTGCGGAAGGGGCGGGAAGTTCCACAGCACTCCCTGTCGCAGGGTTTCCCGCCACAGGATTTCCTGCCGCAAAACTTTCGTCGATCGAAGGGGGCGGAACCATCGCAGCTTGGGCGTTGTACGTCGGAATTTCCGGTGAATTTTCCACACCTGAAGCATTGTACGGCTGATTTTGCAGCCACTGCGCTTCGGGCGTCGCAACGGGCGCGGAGTTTGAGGCTCCCGCGGGGTTGGTCCCACCGAAACGGCTCCCGGCACGAGCGGACGCGTCCCCCGACGCGGATGCGGCACTTGCGGGACGTTCGGGGGTCGTGGATGCTGCGGAAGACGGTTTCACCCCAAGTTCCTCCAGATTCTGGTACTGCGGCGCCTCATTCGGAGCTTCACCGAACGGATCGTCCACGCCTTCCGACTCCTTTTTCGCCCAAGGGAAACGTAAAAACAGTCCTTTTTGCGCCTTTTCTTCGTTTCGGGCTTTTTCTTCCTGCTCGCTGCGGCTCAAAAATCGGTCGGAATCTGCGGAACCTGACGCTTCGGAAGTCTGCGCTGCAGTTTGGGCCGATGTTTGAGTTGAAGTTTGGGTCGAATCCGTCTTTCCGCCGGAGTTTTTCTTCCACCATTGCGCGGAAGTTTCGGAAGGAACGAGGCTTGCGGAAATCCCAAAAACAATCAGGAAAACGGGAGTGACTGGAAGACGCATACTGTCCTCACATCCTTAAATACGATTTTACGAAAATACTGGGGAACGTGCGTTCATTGTACTGTTTTTTTCCATTGGACGCAATAGCATTTCGACGTAATTCAGCATTTTTTCTGAATCCGGGGTCGAAATGGCCGTCTCTTCATCAAGAGGAAGGTACGCACTGTGGTCGTCCGCAATCCGCAAAGTCTTCCCATCTTTCCCAATTTTACGTTTCGCAAGCGGTTCCAGCGCCTTTTGAGAGTAAAATTCGAATACGATGAAGTTTTCCTCACGATGAATCGCGTAAATCAGCCACTGATGCGCCAAAATACGAATTTTATACAATTTCAAAAGCCGCTGCGTCTGAGGGGGAATTTTCCCGAAACGATCGACGAGTTCCGACGTAAAATCTTCGAGGTGTTCGAGACGCGTCAGTCGGGAAAGACGACGGTACAAATCCATTTTAAGCCGCATGTCGGGAACGTACTGATGAGGAATGTACGCGGAAACCGGGAGATTTACATCCACATCAATCGTTTCGCGCGGCGGAACGTGACGCAAACGACGCACCGCCGTTTCGAGGAGGTCGCAGTACAATTCGTACCCGACGACCGCAATCTGACCGCTTTGAAGGGTTCCGAGCAGGTTTCCGGCTCCGCGAATTTCGAGGTCGCGCATCGCGATACTGAATCCGGACCCCAAATGCGCAAACTCTTCAATCGCCTTAAGACGCCGCAGCGCCGCATCGGTCAGAGCCGTATTTTCCTTCACGAGGAGGTAGCAGTACGCGTGATTCTTGAAGCGTCCCACACGTCCGCGAAGCTGATGAAGTTCCGCAAGTCCGTAGCGGTTCGCGTCGTCGATGAAAATCGTGTTGGCGTTCGGAATATCGAGACCGCTTTCGACGATGGTCGTGCTGAGTAAAATGTCGACTTCGTGATGAATGAACGCCAGCATTACGCGTTCCAGTTCCCGTTCCGGCATCTGTGCGTGTCCGACGGCGATTCGAGCCTCTGGAACCAGCGTTCGAAGACGAGCGGCGATGGTTTGAATATCATTCACTCTGTTATGAATAAAGAACACCTGACCGCTTCGGTCAATTTCACGCAAAATGGCGTTTCGAACGAGTGAGTCTTGAAAACGAGTGACGTGCGTCTCGATGGCGCGTCGGTCGGCCGGCGGCGTTTCGAGGCTCGAAATGTCGCGGATTCCCAGCAGCGACATGTGGAGCGTTCGCGGAATCGGCGTGGCGGTCATCGTCAAAACGTCGACGGACGTCCGAAAACGTTTAAGCGCCTCTTTCATTTCGACGCCGAAACGCTGTTCCTCATCAATAATCACGAGTCCCAGATTCTGAAAGCGGATGTCGGCGCTTGCGAGACGGTGCGTCCCAATAATAATGTCGATTTTTCCCTGTTCCAGACGTTCGAGAATCAGTTTTTGTTCCGCAGGAGACGAAAAACGGGAAATCGACTCGATGTGAATCGGAAACGTCGCCATCCGCTGCGTGAACGTACGCAGATGCTGTTCCGCCAGAACCGTCGTCGGAACCATAATTGCGACTTGATGACCGGCTTCCACTGCGGTAAACGCAGCGCGCATCGCCATTTCCGTCTTTCCGAACCCCACATCGCCGCACAAAAGACGGTCCATCGGACGCGTCGAACTCATGTCGGAATGAATCGCCTCCATCGCCTGCAGCTGGTCTGGCGTCTCGCTGTACGGAAAAAGAGAGTCGAACTCCTGCTGAAGCGGCGTATTTACGGGAAACGCGATTCCGGGACGCGACATGCGCAGCGCCTGAACGTCCAGCATTTCCGACGCTAAATCTTTCACGGATTCCGCAACCGCCTGCTTCATGCGTTCCCAGACTTTTCCGCCGTATGTGGAGAGTCTCGGAGCCGCGCCGCCCGTGCTGATGTATTTTTGAACCAGAGCGATTTTCGAGACGGGAACGTACACGTATACATCGTCACGAAATTCAAGAACCATATGTTCTTCCGCACCGCCGGCATTCGGAACTTGTGCGTTCGTTCGGTCGGCAGAAGAAGAGGAAGCGTTCTTGTTTTTCAGAGGTTCGAGGAGTTTTAAACCGTGGTAGCGCGCGATTCCGAACGAAACGTGAACGACGTAATCGCCCTCGCGCAGTTCCGAAAATGCGTCGATCGCCTTCGAAGTCGGCCCGGGGAGCGAGCTTACGTTTTCACCGACTCGATTCTTATTCTGAATCGCGCTGCGGCGAATTTCTTCCCGATGAAAGAGCGACGAAGAGGAAAGAACCATTTCGTGACTCGAAACGATTCGGAAACCTTCAGAAATCATTCCAATGCGAAATTTCAGCGCGTTTTTCCGTGCAAGAATCGTGTCTTCGAAAATTGTACGAAGTCGTGTGATTTCTGCGTTGCTGGGACACAAAATAAAGACGTTCTGACCGGTGCCGAAACGGTCGAGTTCCTCTTTCACTTTCGCAAAGTCGCCGCTGAAACGTTCGACGGACTCCATCGGAATGTGGAACGTTTCGCCGAACGCGCCGCCTCCGAGGGTCGAAGCGCTTAAAAAGGTGAATTTCAGAACGTTTCGCAGCACTTCTTCGGGGGTAAAAAGCCGTTCGGGATTTTCCTGCGACTGATAGAAACGCTGACCCTGAATTTGAATTTCGTCCGGATTTAAAAGAAAAAAGATTGTGTTTTCAGTCTTCAAATACTGCGTGAGCGCCGCTTTTTCGTGTGCGGCCTCAAGCATCGACGTGAACGCACAGACACTCACAGATTCGAGGACGTTCAGACTGCGCTGCGACCCTCGGTCAAACTCACGAATCGAGTCGATTTCGTCACCAAAAAATTCGAGGCGCAGCGGGCGCTCGCTGTCGATCGCGTAAATATCGATGAGGCCGCCGCGTGCGAAAAACTCGCCGGGAAACTCAACAGCCGTCGTATTTTGGAAGCCGTGAGTGACGAGCCACTCCGTGATTTCTTCCATCGGAATGCAGTCGCCCCTGCGCAGCCGAAGCGACTCGCGCATGAGTGTTTCCGGCGCGGGACTCGGCATCAAAAGCGACTGAATCGGCGCAATGACGATCGGAGGAACGGTCTCTGTGGGAACGGTTTGCGTTGAAACGGTCTCAGAAGAAACGTCTTTAGATTCTTTCTTTCTTCCGGCAGAAGACTCCGCAAGCGCCTTCAGAACCCGCAGTCTTTCGCCGGCCGTCGCGTCGGGGATGTAGGTCGAAAGCACCTCTTCCGGACTCTCCTCGTCCTGAGACGTCAGCGCCTCGGTCTGGTCGGCCATCCACGGGAAAAAAAGGGTCGGACGGCTTCCAAAAAGCGCAAAATCGTCCTGGAAATCTTGTGCAATTTTCTGTGTCGGCGTCAAAACGACGATGTTTTTGTCGGGATTTTCCATCACAACGGACGCAAGCACCGCCGCAGAACCGCCTCCCCAAACCCCTTCTATATGCGGACATTCCATCGCAGAAAGAAGCGTGAAAATCCCGTTTTGCTGAAGGATTTGATGAATATGATGCGTGATTTCAGGAAGAATTTCGTCCATAAATCTTATCGTGTGGATTGATTGAGCGTATAAAACACCGATTATTTTACACCTTCTGCGTATTTTTTGCAACCATCATTTCCAAAAAAATCCATAAATTTTAAAAGATTTTTCGTTCCATTTAACGCAATTTTTCTGTCTTGCGCAGCTTGACGCTCTGCGTAGAATTCTATGTTGCAATTTGTTGGAAAGATGGGATGTGTGGTTGAATTGGGAAGAATAGAAAATGAAACGAAATCTGAAAATTTTGTCTTTGGCGTCTGTTGTTTTTGGCGTCGCGGTTTTGGGTTGGTCGGCGATTTACGAACAGCCGTTCGGGGAGAAAAACTCCTCCGTCCGCTCCTTGAGTGTCGGAAGTATTCCGGAAATGGACGAGCTGGAGTTTACGAAAGATTGGGTTCTGCGTGCGGACCTGAATTCCGCCCAAAAATCCATTCTCAAAAAAGAGTGGGAAAAAAATTTTGAGGATGTGCGTACTTTTTTGACGGCTGAGCGCGTGAAACAGATGTCGCGCTGGTCGCGAGACGCGATGCGGAATTATCGTTACGTAACGATTCCCAAGCCGGAAAATTGCGGGTGGAAGACGCTCTGTCACGATTCTGCCGCGAAATGTTTTTTGATGCAGACGACGTTTGAAACGCTTCCATCGGATCCCGGAATGCGTCGAGAGTTGTGCGCCTGGGTGCTGTTTGATACAAGTACGGAAACAATCAGCTGGACGCTTCTGACGATTCGCAGCGAGCTGGTTCAGGAAAAGAAAAAGCGTTTTTTATGGTGGTGATGAAACGGGTTTGAAAGGTTGTAATATTTCATCACGTGTAGGACGGTTTCCCGGCACAAATGAATCCGAAGCGACTTTGGAACTTGAAAACGCGAAGTATTGCAGAAATTTTAAGAATTTTTTTAAATTTTTCTTGCAAATCCATAAAACCGGTATATAATATTGCACAATCAGATAATTTTTTGCCGTTTTCAGTCCTTAAATTAGGAAATCAAAAAATGCAAACCATGAAAAATGTTAATTTATAAAATTTAAACAGTCTGGGATATGCATCCAACGTCGTTTTGCGAATGTTTGTGTTGCTTGCAGCCGTCGTGATGCTGGGAACGATTGTGAATTCAGCGTTTGAGACGCGCCGTACATCGTGACGGGCGGCGAGACGGTCAATTCAGACGGTTCCGACGGCGAATCGGTTTCCGGCGCTTTCCTCGTGTACAATCTGGATGGAACGACCAGCAGCGGAACGTTCCGCTTGGATCTGAACGCTTCGGACACGAAAACCACGGCAAATTACGATAATTTCTCAAGGAACGTTCATTCATGGGGTTATGCGGGCAAAAAGCCCGCGCTCCCAGGGGGCTTACACCTCCGGCTCGCCTTGCAAGCGCGGATTTTCGAGACCCGCAAGCCCGTAATGAAACGAACGAAGTGAGTGGAATTAGGGTGTTTGGGGCGATTAACCAAAAAACACCAATTTTTATGGAATCCGTTGTTTGCAGCCGGAAAAACCCTAA
>CAYTLK010000090.1:0-15479 GCA_964438515.1 uncultured Planctomycetaceae bacterium | reverse complement strand
AGGTTCAATTTAAGGTCGAGGTGAAACTGAGTTCTTCTCATCCCGCAATTTCTCGCGCAGACGATTGATCTGTCGAAGAAATTCGCGAGTGGTGAGAATCGTGTCCGATTCATTATTGTGACCCAGCGAGTGCGAAAAAACCGCGTCGCCGGCGGCCAAAAGGGCGGAACGGAACGATTCGGAGGTGAACAGCGCATCGTAAGCCCGCGTCAGAAGCTCCTGATACTCCGGTTTATCCCTGCGATAGGCGCGTCCCTTCCAGTACAGCGTCCGCCTCTGCCGCCAGTTTTTTCCGCTGCCGGCCATTTTCGCCGCCATTCCGATGAGAGTGCAAATCTGCGCCTGCATCGGTTCCGATTTTGTTTTGAACGACTGCAAAAGTCCTTCCATCGACCGGCACTCCACGCCGTCAAAAACGAACGCGTGCGGCGCAAAGTTCGACAATTTGTTGCCCGGATAGCTGCCTGTGGAACGAATATCCATAAATAACTGCCTCAAGGGGACGCAATGAATCTCATTGCTTGCAGACCAAAATTTCAATGTCCGTATCCTGAAAAACCTGCTGAATCATCCTGCTGACGTCGTTCCAGTTCAGACGGTCCAGCCCGCAGCCGAGAATCGGCATCGCGATTTTCTTAACGTCGTGTTGGATTGCATACGCTTTCATTTTCTCGACGGCCTCAGTCAGGGATTGCAGCGTCGGCTTGCCCCAGTATTGTTTTTTGGTGATTAAATTAAAAACCCGATCTATGACGATGCAGTCTGGCCCGTGCCATTGATATTCCGGATAATTCTCCGTAATACGGCTTTTCAGGCGGAACCGGTGATTGAACTCGACGACGATTCCTTTACCCATGTCGAAATCGGCACTGATGCATTGCGCCAAATAGTATTCTGTACTGACTTTAAACAAGTCGCGTTTTTCTTCTTTGTAAATCATTTTTGTACTCCTCAAGTTTAAATTGTGCTCTCATGTGCTAAAAGACGTATTCTTTTGCGATATTCAAAACCTCTTCGGCTCGCGAAAGGTCGAACAGGTCGTCAGGGGTGCGGACGCCGGACTCAAGGTCGAGGTAAATCAGGTGATTCTTGGCCGCTGCGGCAATACGCGGAATCTGTTCGCGCAGATTTTCCGGAGTCAGTCCGCCAGCGTAACCCGTGTATTTGCCGACCGGAGGAAGCCACTCTTCCGGGGTTTTGCCGCGCCCGCCCGACATATCGTGAAGGTACGCAACGTCAATTCCCGCCGCCTCCAGCATCGCACCCACCTCTACATTCAACGGTACTCCATTTAATTGTACAATAATCTGATGCGGATCGCGCAGCTCGCGAATGTTATTCGGAAGCATCGGTAAATATTGTTGTTCTTTCTTGTACGTTACGTTCAGCTGGATTCTCCGAAACGCCGGCAGCAGCTCCCGAATCGTTGCGACGGCCGACCTGTCGCCCCGAAAAACGACGTTCACGGACGAGCTGCACAGGTGAAGCGAAAGATTCATTTTTCGCCCGCCGTCCGAAAGCCGAACCAGCTCCGCAATCCATTCCGGCGACGGAAACCGATTGAGTGGCTGGACTTTTTTTCCGTACAAAACGGACCACTCAACGAACGGATATTCTTCGCTCAACCACAGCAATTCTTCCGGCCGCACGCTCTCATCGACGCCGGCGATCGCTACGCGGTCCGCGTTCAATACGGTAATTTGAGCTTTTGGTTTTTTGTTTTCGAATTCATAAAACATTTGAATCTTTTCCTCCTGATACTGTACAGCCCCGCACGGCCCCTTGTTCTTCGTCAATCGCGGCCAATCGTTCTATCAAACCTTCAACAAATCGAAGAAGTAAAAAGTTCATTAAACCGCTATAATAAATAAAGGGCCCAATCCTCACGAAATGGCAAGGTTTTTTAAAAATAAATACATAAAACAGCAAAAAGCATGTATAGAAATCTATTCATGTCTATTCGCGTCTTTATTTGTGTTATACCCTTCGTTCAAATTTCATTTTATCAAATTTTGAACTTTTGTAAATCGGCAGGGTGCGAAATTCTTGTAAATTTCTAATAATTCGTAAAAATTTCAAAAAAGAACGACTGTTATTCCGTCGAAACGGAGGGGACGACAAACACCCCCGAAATAAAATTCATGGCGTATGATACTTATACGACCGGAAAATTTCCAACGTTGATTATTTCGGAATTATTTGTCGAGACCGTCCATCCGTTTCATCAACTTCGTGGTTCCTCGCTGTTCGATTTTCGGCTAAAAATCAATCCCATCGAGAATCCCACGAGAAGAATCGCGAGCGTTCCAATGACGGGAATCATGAACTCATGAAGCGGACAGCGAAACGCATTGAACGACTCCGGCCAAACGTTGAACTTTTCGAGCGAAAGCGTCATCCAAACGATCGTTCCCAGCCCAAAAACGGCGCCGATGAAAGCCGAGAGAGAGGAAACGCGCCGGGAGAGCATTCCAAGGAGAAAGATTCCGACCATTCCGCCGCTGAAAATTCCCGCAAGCGTCCAGTAGGCGTCGAGAATTCCTTTTGCATGCGTCATTAAAAGTGCGCACAAAACGCCAATCACCCCCCAAATGAGGGAGGAACCGTAAAGAACGCACATCTGTTCGCGCTCGGAGGCGTTTCGGCGGAAAAAACGAGTGTAAAAATCTTTAAGCGTCAGCGTGGCGCATCCGTTGATACTCGTACTGAGGGTACTCATCGCGGCCGCCAGAATCGCGGCGATCAGCAGCCCCGTGACGCCGGAAGGAAGCTGATGAACGATGAAAAAAGGAAAGACGCCGTCCCCTTTTCCCGCAGCAATGTCGGCCGTCACGTTCGGATCGGTGAGGAGTTCCGGCCGAGCGGTGTAGTAAGAAAATAAAGCGGTTCCAATGAAGAAAAAGAACGCAGAGACCGGCAAATAGAGCCAGGCGCCGAGCCAGACGGATTTTCGTGCATCGCGGTCCGTGGCGGCCGTGAGGTAGCGCTGGACGTAGTTCTGATCGATTCCGAAATTCTGAAGGTTAATCGCCATTCCGTACAGCAGAACCACAAGGAACGTAGATGTACGAAAATCAGTAAAGCTCCAGCTTCCGAGCGAGAATTTGTCGTGCTGATTCGCGATTTCAAACAATTGCTGCGGTCCCTGCGGCATGCTGAAAACGAGAATTACGGCACACAATAACGCGCCGACGATCAAAATTGCGGATTGAATTGCGTCCGTCCACATGACGCCTGCAATTCCGCCGATCATGGAATAAATCGTCGAAACGCCGCCCACCGCAATGATGATGAGGCGAATATCCCACCCCAGCAGATGATGGAGCGGAAGCGCGAGCAGAAACAGAACCGACCCCATCCGCGCAAACTGCGTCAGCATGTAGCACAGCGAGGCGTACACACGCGCCCACGTTCCGAATCGGGTTTCAAGGTGTTCGTAAGCGGAAATCGCGCCGACTTTTCGATAGTGCGGGACGAACCATTTCACCGCAATCCAACCCGCAATCGGGACCGTAATACTGAGGCCGAACGCGTTCCAGTTCGAGATGAACGCCTTTCCGGGAAGCGCCAGAAAACTGATACTGCTGACGAATGTTCCGAAAATCGAGAGTCCCACAACGATCGGCGGAACGTTTCCGTTTGCGCGTGTGAAACTGTCGGGACTGCGGCTGCGAAAGTAAAACCAGCACCCGAAAAGAAGCATTCCGACCATGTAAACGAGGATGATGGCGATATCGAGCCAGGGAAGGGTTGTGTTCATTCGTTTTGGAATCCTTTGTTTAACGTACACACTGTGTTTTTACATTTCGAACGGGTATTCTTATACTGTAAATCAAAATTTCAAAAAGTCAATAGCGTGATTCCGTCAATCGGTTACGTTTTTGCGACAAAATAAGAGAGAAAAACAGAAATACTTGCATATTTTTTCTATTTCAAATGAAAAATTTTCTTTAATCGGACACTCGTCAGTATAAGAGTGCATCCGGAAATAACCGTCACATTATGGAACGCGAGTCTCTTCGTGCGGCGCGAGGACGCCCACTCCGACGGACAGAGGCGGAATGTTCGGGTTTTTCTGTTCGTAATTCAACACCACATTTTCCGCGAATTGGATTCCCGGAAAGCGTCCCTCTATTTCCTCCGGAATGTTCGGTTTTTCAGAAATTTCGGGATTTTCCCAAAGAATCATTCCTCCCTGATTTCGAAGGTCTTCGTCGGACGCCCAGTTTCCAATCGACGTGATGATGTGCGGCTGAAATTTACTGTAAACGGCGACGTTCCACACAGGAAACTCTTCGATTCCTCCTGCGACAAACGGACAGACTCTTCCGGGGAAGCGCGTTTCCCATATTTTATCGGCCTGCGCCGCCATTTCTTTTCCGGGATAAAAACGGATGCTTGCTTTTGGCGAGTCCCAATACGTGTACGCCGTCTGAATCGGAAGGCTCGCGATTTCCAGTAAGGACGCGAAAATCACCCAAAAAGATGCAAGTTTCCAGCGCCAGGACTCGTCCCAGGTTTTCAGAAACGCAAAAAGTACAATTCCCGCAAGTCCCCAGAGACAGAATCCGTAGGACGGCAAAGGAAACGCCACTTGAGTCAAACACTGCAAAACGAACTGTACGAAAATCGGAAGTCCCATCATTCCGAGCAGAAATGACCGCACAAAAGGAACCGGCGTTTCACCGTATGCGTTCTTATTTTCCGTTTCGCCTTTTCGAATTCTGAACGGAAATTGAAAGACCGGCAGTAAAACGAGCGGCAAAACGAGAACCACCCCCAGCTGCAACCCCCAGCCGACCAAAAGCGCGGCGAGAAAACTGGATTCATCGGCGGCGTGCGTCCGTGTAATGTAACCGTAAAGCATGTCGAATCGGCTCAGCGCAAACAGAAAATGCGGGAGAAAAATCAAAAAAGCGGTCAAAATCGTGAGCCACGGACCGGACGTCTTCCAATATTTTCGGGCGTCGCGACTCAAAAACATGTAAATCAGCATGCTGAAAACAAGCAGAATGGCCGTGTATTTACACTGAAGGTCCAACCCGAGCGCCAGACCCGTCAGAATCCAAAATCGTTTTCGTCCGGTTTTCAGAGCAAAGAAAAGGAGGGAAATCGCCAAAAACCAGAACGCCAAAAGGGTCACGTTATTGTTGTACGTCACACCGCCGGTCAGATTGTAGAACCAGAACGCATTCAGCGCAAGCGTCGCCGCCAGCGCTTTGCCGACGGAAAGACACTGCTTGGCCAGCGTCCAGATGGAGGTGTAAAAAATCGCAAAACAAAACATCGACGCCGCGTAGGGCGCAAAGTCTGCGCGACCGGTAAACTCCCAAAAAATTTGCGCGATCCACGTCGTCAAAGCGGGGTGTTTGTTGCTTCCCAGAACCCATTCGCGGCCAATCATAATCTGTTCGAGAATATCTGTACGAAAATCGTGCTGACAGATTGCCGGAAGGAGGGTTCCTAAAAGAAGAAAGAAAAGGAGGACTTTCCAGAAAATCTGATTTCCCTGTCGGAGCGGCATCGAAGCTTCGGAACTTACAGTGCGGTGCGTGTATGAAACTGCGTCTGCTGCTGTGGTGAATGGAGAGCTTAGACCGTACGGACGGGGTGTCGCGATGGAAGTGTTCGACATATTTTCCTAATTTATACTCTTTCCATTTGAAATTTTCACAAAAATCGCAACAAATTTTAAACGACAAACGAATTCTAAGTTTTTGTTCAAAAAATTTCAGAATGTTTAAAATACAAAACGCTCTCTGCGGATTCCACTTAAGATGATGCAACAACAGTCGCTTCATAAAGACGGAATGAGAGGAAAATGAATTAAAAATACGTAAAATACATAAAGTATTTAAAGTGCACAAAGTACACAGAATCCCTTTGAGGAAAAAGAGACTCCTTTTCCCCAAAAGTTTCTACGTATTTCAGATTGCAAAAACTCAGATTGCGGAAAAACTCAGTTTCCCGGAATCGGCTCAACCATCGGCACAGACGTGCTTTGGACGGTTGTTCCGCCCATCGCGCAGGAACTGCAGCCGGAACTGACGGTTCCTATGGTGCCGCACCCAGAGTCGCACGGGCAGCAATCGTCCACAACGGGGATGTCGCACGAATTAACCGGAGTGTAACACACGGTTTGATCTTTTTTGAACGGGGTCCAACGGCACGAACTGTTATTATTCCGGCAGCCGGCGAAAATAACGATCATCGAAAAAACCACCGCAAGTGCTGCGATTTTCTTCATAGTTTAACTCCTAATATGGATTAAAAAATTTTGTTCGAAAGACATACATCTTCCATTCTCATTTCTATTCCTATTTTACCCCATGAATGCCACTTTGGCAAGTAATTTTATCGAAATTTCCTGAATTTTCTTCATAATCCGCAAGAAACTGTGCGAATAGAAGGAGTTACGAAAAAAATTCCGACTGCGTAAGATGCTCTTTCAAGCGGAATATTTTACGCATTTTAACTAACCCTAACAACAGGAAAGGATTTTTATTCCAAATTTTCCAAATGTGCCGATTATTTCAAAGATTCCAATTACACCGTCCGATATTCTTTCTGTGCAAGCGAGAAAAAGCTTGTTCAGTATAAAAAAAATCATGAACCAGGGATTTGGTTCGAATCATTAACCTTTGGAGGTTTTTACGATGAAACGTTTTGGTTGGATTGCTGCGGCACTGTTTACACTTTGTTTTTGCGGAATAACGTTTGCGCAGGATTGCGGATGTGCCGCTCCCGCGCCGGTCTGCGACAGCTGCGGCCCTTGCGCAAAACAAATTTGCACCCCTTTTAACGGTTTCTTCCTTGAACTGTTTTCGCGTCCCGCTTGCGCCCCTTGCGGCGAATGCGCCCCGGCTCCCTGCACCGTCTGCGCCCCGGCCCCCGTCTGCGCGCCTTGCGCTCCGGCTCCCGTCTGCGCGCCTTGCGCTCCGGCTCCCGTTTGTTCGGATGTAGCGGTTGGATGCACCCCCTGCGCACTCCCCTGCGCACCGTTTAACGGTTTCTTCCGCAACGTTTTCGCACCTCGCATTCCTTGCGGCGGTTGCGGAACTTGCTCCGCTTGCGACGTTCCGGCTCCGGCTTGCGCCCCGGCGTGCAACTGAAACGAATTCAAAACGAAGAAATATTTTACCTGTTCCTCTTGAATTTTTGAAGGCGGCGGGTATAATAAAGATTGAAGAAATCTGAAAAGTTTGAAAGACCGAAAGGATGGAAACGCCTTTTGGTCTTTTTTTGGGCGTTTTGGGGTCATTTTTGGGTCGTTTTTTACGACTTTCGGAATACTTCTGATTTTCTGAAATTTTCTGATTTTTTCATATGTTCGTTTCCTGCCGTTTTTTGAGGGCTTTTGTTTCTGGGAGTTTTTTAATGCGAAAAGATTTCTTTTTTTGGACGTCCGCACTTCTGCTTGCGTTCTGCGCGACGTGGGTGCAAGCCGCCGAGAGCGTTTTATACGATTGGGAGTTCAATACTCCGGGAGATTTCGAGGGGTGGAAACCGGGTGGCGGAATGAAAGACGTTTCCGCGGCGGACGGCGTTCTGAAAGGAACGTTCACGGGAAACGACCCGATTTTGTTCTGCCCGCCCGTCGAGTTTGCGACCCGGAAAGGTCAATTTTTTGAAATTCGCATCAAGATGCCGTTCGACACGCAGGGCGAGCTGTATTTTTCAAACACGCATGAAGGTCGTTTTGGCGGATTCAGCGGCGAAAAAATGAAACTCTGGAAGCTGCGCGGAGACGGAAATTTTCACACGTACCGCTTTCTGCCCGGATGGTTCAGCGAGGGAAAAATCATTCAGCTGCGTTTGGACCCCGGAACGCCGAAAACGGAACATTTCGGAACGACGTCTTTCGAAATCGATTACGTGAAAATCATCGATTTGAATTATGATTCTATTTCGGAAATGGTTCCCGCCTGGGATTTTACGAAGCCTGAAACGGTGAAGAATTTCTGGAAACCGGCGGGAGCTACAGCCGAAAATACGTCGGAAGGTCTGAAATTGACGTACGTTCCAGAAAACGAACAGCTGCTGGGCGTTGCGCGTCTTGAATCCGGACCTGTACGGAATTCAGAGGCTGCGTTTGGAAGTTGGTGCGTGCTGGAAATGTCGGTCGAACACGGCGTCGCGGGACGTCTTTTCGTTACAACCGATGCGTTGAAGGAGCCGATTGAGGTTCCGATTGCGCTTCAGGCGGACGGAAAAATGCACCTCTATAATATTCCCGTCGCGGCACCGGGATTTGATCCGCGCGAAGTTCATTTTTTGACGCTCGAAATGAGTGACGCCGTCGACGCAAATGCCGTGGTGAAATCGATTTATTTCGCGCGCGAGCCTCAAGGACCGGCGCAGCTGAAACTGCAGGACGGAGGAGGACTTACGGATGCCGTCGTGCGGGCCGGACGAAACCTCGAATTTGAATTCTGTTTGTCGAACACAGGAGGAAAATGCGCGGAAAATCTTCGGACGGCCAAAATCGAACTTCCGCAGGGCGTCTCGGTCGTTCGTTCGAATTTCGAACCTGCAAAAAACCTCGATTCGTTCAGCAACACGACGTACAGCATGCAGCTTTTCAGCAAGAATGCCGTCTCTGGAACCGCAAAAATTACAATGAATTTCGAAACAAAAAATAGTTCAAATTCAAAGACTGTCATGTACAATAATCAGAGTGCGCCCCAAACGTGCGTGTTTGAATTCCCGATTGAAATTCTTCCGTCGCTGAATCTTCCGCGTGCGTCTTACGTTCCGGAACCGCAGCCGGTTAAAAGTGAATATGAAATCGGCGCTCTTTACTTCCCCGGATGGGGGACGCCGGCCGCCTGGGAACGTATTTTCCCGGTCGCGCCGATTCGGAAACCCGTTCTGGGATGGTACGACGAAGCAAATCCGGAATGCATCGACTGGCAGATTAAGTGGGCCGTCGAAAATGGAATTCAATATTTCTTGGTCGATTGGTACTGGAGCAAGGGTCACCAGCACCTCGATCATTGGGTGAACAGTTTTCAAAAAGCGCGTTACAAGTCGTATTTTAAGTGGGCGATGATGTGGGCGAATCACAACGGTCCCGGAAGTCACAGCGAGGAAGATCAAGCGGCGGTTACGAAATTCTGGATCGAAAATTACTTTAACACGCCCGAATATTACACAATCGACGGTCGTCCGGTCGTGATGATTTGGAGTCCGGAAGGAATGGATGCGGATGTACGTGCGATCTATGCAAAAAAAGGCGTCGAACTCAAACGGGGTGAAGGCGTGAAAAAACTGCTCGATCTGAGTCAAAAAATGGCGAAAGATGCGGGTTTCAAAGGGATTTACTTCATTGCGATGAAGTGGCCGGAAGCACAGACGAACGCCGAAACGGTTCAGTGGCTGGCGGACGCAGGCTTTGAAATGACGTCGATTTATCATTACATGCACCACGGAAACAAGGCGCCCAACCCGAAGTACTTCAGTTTTGATTATTGTGTTGATTCTATCGGTCCGTACTGGGAATCGCGTCAGGAAACGGGAATTCTTCCGTTCCTTCCGAATCTCTCGACGGGTTGGGACTCGCGGCCGTGGCACGGACTGCGTCAGACGGTGATTTACGACAGAACGCCCGAAAAATTCCGTAAAATCTGCGAAATCTGCAAAGATTTTACACAGAAAAATGGAATTCGCAACATTATTCTTGCGCCGCTGAACGAGTGGGGCGAAGGATCGTACGCGGAGCCGAACAAAGAGTTTGGATTCGGAATGTACGAAGCCGTTCGGGAGACTTTCTGCGAGAAACCCGCCGCAGGCTGGCCGCTGAATTACACGCCGGCGGACGTCGGGTTGGGGCCGTACGACATGAAATTCCCGCACGCAGATGAAAATGCGGTGATGAATCAAACGTTCGACGGCGACGCGACCCCTGAAAATACCGTCTGGACGGCTCTCATGGGCGTTTCGGAACCGAAACAGAAGGATGGAACGCTCGTTTTTACGACGACCTCACGCGACCCGGCGCTCAAAGGGAGTTTTCCCGCCTTTTTTGCAAATCGCTGCACGAAAATCACGGTTCGAATGAAACTTACAGCTGCGGAAAAAACGAATTCAAACGATTCAGCGTCTGATTCAGCGACCAAAACTGCGTCTGATTCAGCGTCCGATACAGCACAACTGTTTTGGGGGACGCCGATGTATCCGATTTCCGAAACGACGACGTACCGCGCGCCCGTTTTCATCGACGGGGAGTTCCACGAGTACACTTTCCCGGTCGGCGGCTCGCCGTTCTGGCAGGGAAAAATCGAGGCCCTTCGTTTTGACCCGTGCAGCGCCTCCGGAATTCAGGTGGAAATTGATTCCATTCTGCTTTTAAAGGACTGATTGAGACCGTTTTTAGCCCATTCCATTTTACCGATTTTCACTATTTTAACGTTGAGCTTTCAACATTTTCGACGTTTGAAACGTTTGAAGTATTTTCAGCGGGAATCGGTAAAATGGCGGCTCTCGCAGCCGCTTGGGGTTTTAACGGCCCCTGAACGGCTGCGTAAAAGTCTCTCGCTTCGGTCCATTTTTCTTCAAGCTCGCACATTCGGCCGCAGTGGCAGCGCGCGGAATCGCTGTAAATCGAAAGATTCGTTCCCAAAACGTGACGTTTGTAACTGTCGAGCGCCGCAGTCGGTCGGTCCAGCATGTACGAAATCAAACTCAAATAAAAACTCGCCTGATACCGGCACTCACGGTAAAAATCCAGCATCGCGGGTCCCGCTTTTTGATAATTGTACTCCAATTCCGCTTCCGACAGTCTCGCGCGCTGGTAGTAACCCGCCGCACTCATCGGTCCCGTCAGAATTCCTTTTAAGTACAACATTCTTCCGCGCCACAAATTACAAAAACCATCGGGAAATGGTGTGCAAAACTTCTGAAAAATCCGCATCCGATTCATCTCCGATTTGGAATCGAACGCACGAAAAATGACCGAATTAATGGGTCCTTCCCACGCTTCGACGGATTGAAACGCATTTTTGCGCAAAATCTGACTTCGAACGCTCGACGGCGCGTTATACGCCCCCATCAGCATCTCGTCTGACGCACTTCCGTCCGACGCACTTTCATCCGTCCGCATTTCGACGGGCGGCAAACTCATTACGACCCGATTTTTCCCGTTTTTTAACGCATCCTGCAAAATCGCAAAACGCATCGTGAGGTACCAGGGCGACGCCTCCACTTTAACCTTTGAATCCTGTATATTTTTCGCAGACGTCATTTTCGGAAGTCCCGCCAGCGCCCAAAAATCGTTCAGAATCTCCGGATCGGCGCAAACCTCACTCCAAAGCGCCGGTTTCACTCGCAAATTCCCCTTTTCCCACTGCAAATTTTCCCTGATTTGGAACACTGGAAGCCCCAATTCCGGGTCGTAAAGCGAGATGTCGTCGTTGTACAGAAATCCAATTAAATAACGTACCCGTTTTTCTGATTGAGGAACTTCTATCAAAAACGCATTCAACTCCTGCTGACGCGCCAAAAGGATGCAGATCCACGCACGTTCCAGCACGGTTCCTTCACCGGAAAGAAGAATTTCGAGCGGTAATTGAGGCGTTGAAAATTCCGGACGTAAATCAATATTCGACGTCACCCAGCGAAAAATCGCGTTCATTCGTTCGACGTCTTCGACCGCAACCGTCACCTGATTCTGCGCGCCCGTCGTATCGGAAAGACGCTGCTGTTCGACTTGAACCTCTTCGAGTTCCGTCGAAACGGTCCCCTGCGCCCACCGAGAAACATCTTGAAGCAAAAATTGTTCGAAAAGCGTGTAAGAATCATTTTCGTACGCCATCACGAACGCTTCCCCTTGCGCAGTCGGAATATTACTGGCGGCAGACGGCAAAAATTCGAGGCGCCGGGACCCCGTCAGAATCCCCATTCGTGCAAGAATCAGATGAAATCCTTCCAAATTCAGTTTCAGATTTTCATCCACGCGGTTCAGAATGAGCTGCGACAGAAGTTGTTCACGCAAGTGCTGTAAATTCCGCGCCAAAAGCTGCATTCCTGCCGGAAGTTTCGAATCAATTTGCGCAATGAGCGTCTTGAGCGACTCGGCGAGGTGCTGAATTTTCTGCTTTTCGTCGGCAGAAAGAGCCGCACCTTCCGGAGCGCTGCGAAACTGTACGAATACCGCGTCCAATTCCGTACGAACCGATTCGAGAGCGTCCAAAACCTCAATTTCGCGGGAAACGAGCGGGTCGGTCTTCCAGCCTTCGATGGGGGAACGCGACTGAATCCACGAGTTGAACCGTCCGACGACCTGATTCAGGGAGTTTAAATATTGTTCCGGGTTTTCGTAACCTGCTCGGTCACGGATCGTTTCGACTCCGTTTTGAAAGAGTTCGTTCCGCCACCGCGGATCGTTCGCGCTGGCGTTTGCGCCCTGTTTTTGCGAGGTTTGCGCCTCATTTCCCTCGTTCTGACGTTCGTCGGAACGTGTGCAGCCGAGAAGAAGAAACAGGGAAAATAAAAGTACGATATTCTTAAAAAATCGGATTTTTTTCATGGATTTCAATTGAATTCAATTCAACTTTCGGGTTTCCGCGATTCGAACTTTCCGATCCCGCTGATGAAGAACGTCCGACCGTCTCAAATTGAAATTGTACCATAAAAAAGGAATGGATTCAAGGCGTCCTCACGTATTTTACCAAACTTTTTTTAATTGTTTCCAGCGTTCGCCGAGTTTCCAGCGGATTCCGGAAAGCGTCTGATTCAATTTCACATCGTTTTTATCGAGCGCAACGTCTTCATAGGAACGATTTTTGATTTCTCCGGGCGCATACAGCATCACCCCTTCAAAATACGCGAGCGGCTCGCCGGGAATCGGCTTCCAGCCGAATTTTGTCTCACTGCAAACACATGGAATTGAGGAATCTGCAAAAAGAGTGCATTCGTAAAAGTTGTATATCGGCTGAACTTGTATTTCGTTTGGATCTTCCTTTTCATACGCTCCGATGGCGGCGACGCTTCCCGAATGTTTCTGCGCGAGGTCAGCAAACTGCTGTTCCAGCTGAAGAAAAAGAAGACTGCGAGATTCCATGTACGAAAACGTCAAAAGTCCCTGAATCAGCAGTAAAAACGTGAGTGTGCCGCACAGGAGGCGCAGCCGTCGCCGAACCCACTGTATTGCTTGAAATCGGGCGGTCAAAATACAGAAAACCAATATTGGAAACGCCCAAATTTGCGGGATGAAACGCGCCCACCATGCGTGAGGCTGAACGAGAACCGTCGCGCCGAGCGCCAAAAGAATCCACGCATCTTCGAGTCTCGGAACGAAAACGAGCATCGCAAGCGAGAGAAAAAGCGCCGCACCGAAGATCCACCCGAAGGCGTTGAACCAAATGAATGGATGTTTCCAATCAATGCTTCCGACTTTCGAGATGTCAACGGGGGGAAATTTCCTTTCGAGACCGCCTTCGTAAGGAGTGCCAAAAAAGAAAGAATAAACAAAACACTGAACGGGATTTGCGGAGTGAAAATTTTCAATTGCGTACCAACCCGACAGAATGTCTTCGACGGGATGATTCTTCGCGTCGAACGTGTGCAGCGGGTAAAACGGACTCGTGTGCGTCACGGTATTCGTGATGAACGGATTTGCGCACAAAATCAAAACGAGGAGCGGAATCGGAAACATGATGCACAACCATCGTTTCAGCGTTCCGTTCGGGAAATCACGGCTTTCGGACGATGCTTTCCGACAGGTTTTCCACAAAAAAGGAAGCGTGTAAATAACGCCTGCGATTCCGAAATAGACGGGCCCGGTGTGCTTCAGCGAGCAGCCGAAAACGGCACTCAGAAGAATCCACGGAATCCAGCGTCGGTTCCCATTTTTCAGGAAACAAATGCACGAAAGAAGAAAAATGAGGAGCGTGTCGCCGAGAATTCCGTCGATGTGTCCGTTTACGAGACACGCGCTCGCGATTGGGTTGAGCGTCACCGCAAGCGAAGCGAGAAAAGCACTTCCGGGCCGCAAATTCAGCCACTCACGCAAAGCCGCAAAAGTGACGGCCCAGAGCGCAAGAAGGAACAAAAAATTCACATAATCCCCCGAATCGAGATTCCCGGTCATCAAATACGTGATGCCGCTCACGACCCACTGTCCTTTGGGGAAAAATTCGAGGTGCGACGTCCTCAAACTGCCGGGATCAATCCCATTTTCTGCATAAAACTTCGTCACATCGGGTTCCCAAACGGGATTCCACCCCTGCGCCATCAAAATCGCGGCGGGTTTGTGGTACAGACGAGCGTCCCAGGAATTGTCGGTATGCAGCGCCCCAAGCGTCATGAATCCCGCAAGCAGCAGCAAAAAAAGACCCGACTGGAGGCTGAACGTGCGTAGATTTCGCGTCCGCAGCCAGAGCCAGACTTCGGAGAGCGCCAGTGCGCCCGCGCCCCACCATCCCGTAAGCGACAGACCGCACAGAAACCCCAAACTTCCAAACACAAAGCAGAAAAAAGGGAACGAAACGAGCGAAAGCGACAGTGTAAGGACCTGTTTTTCCAAATTCGATATTTTCATGAGTAAATCTCCCGTGGATTAATGAATAATATACCAGAAAATGGGGGAAAAGTCAAGATGATTTCAAGGTTTTTTCAATTTTTCTCGATTCAAAAATCAAAGTCGGGAATGAACGCTTTTGATTTCTGGACAAAGTTTCCGTCTGCACTTTCGCTAAAGTTTCCGTCTGAAAAAGCCGATACTTCCGGAAACGTTGAAAAGCATAGAAACATGTACAGTTTCATTGCGGTTTCATTAATGTTTCATCACCCTTTCTTAAACGGGAATGAGTGCAAGTCATACTAGAGGAAATTTGCTTAAAATCATGGTAAAAATATTCATTAATGCATTTCTTGCAGGTGTGGCGCTCGGAATCGCCGGAACGGTGAATCTCTCTGTTGGAGGCGGACTTCAAGGCGCGTTTTTGTTCGGTTTCGGTCTGTTTTTGATTCTTTGTTTTTCGTTCAAATTATATACGGGTGCGATCGGGTATCTCGTTCAGAAGAACTGTCGTGAATTTTTTCCTTACATTCTGACGCTCTGTACCATCTGGTTTGGAAATCTCACGGGGACGAGTTTTGTTGGTTTTCTTGTGCGTCACGCGCGCATTTCGGAAAAGATTGTACCCGCGGCGGAAAAGCTTTGTGCGGTGAAGCTTGCGGATTCAGCCGTCAGCATCTTGATTCTTGCGTTTTTCTGTGGAATTTTGATGTACGTAGCAGTCGAGAGCTTCCGCAAAGAGGAGTTTCCGCCGATATTTCGGATTGCGATGGTATTTCTTTGTGTGATGATATTTATTTTATCGGGATTTGAGCATTGCATTGCGAACATGTACTATTTTAGTGCGGCCAATCTTCTGACCGAGCCGCGCGCGCTGTTTTATCTTCTCCTCATGACCCTCGGCAACTCCCTTGGCGGCTGGTTCCTCCCCCTTTTCGACAAAGTGCGCTGAAGTATCCTC
>CAYTLK010000089.1:0-15551 GCA_964438515.1 uncultured Planctomycetaceae bacterium | reverse complement strand
TCCTCCAAATTTTTCGTTTTTTTGGCACTTCCTTGCGTAAAATCTCGTGACGGGACCTTGCGTTTTCCTGAATTTGTATTATAATCTCTTAAATGTTCGGTTATCGATTTTTGTACATATCGCCAGGTTCACGTCGGGAGGATTTTTCATGTCGGAAAAAATGAGCGTCAAAATGGCACGACTTGCAGAGGCCGTCGGTAAAGAAGTTCTGCTGCAAGGCTGGGTCCGCACGTGCCGCGACCAAAAAGCATTCTGCTTCATCGAACTCAACGATGGGTCCTGCTTCGGAAATATTCAGGTCGTTGCGCCAAATTCCCTCGAAAATTTCAACGATGTGGAAAAACTCACCTCCGGAAGCAGCGTCGCCGTCACTGGCGTCGTCGTTTCCTCACCCGGAAGCAAGCAGGCCACCGAAGTTCAAGCAACCGCCGTCGAAATTTACGGTTACGCGGCCGAAGACTATCCGATTCAGAAAAAACGCGCGTCGTTCGAGTATCTTCGTACGATTGCACACCTTCGTCCCCGCACCAACACGTTCAACGCCGTGTTTCGCGTCCGCAGCCGAATTTGTTACGCAATCCATCAGTTTTTTCAGAACAACGGTTTTTATTACGTTCACACGCCCCTCATCACTGCAAGCGACTGCGAAGGCGCGGGCGAGATGTTTCAGGTGACGACGCTCGACCTCGAAAATCCTCCGAGAAACAAAGACGGAAAAGTCGATTATTCCAAAGACTTTTTCGGGAAAAAAACCTCTTTGACCGTTTCAGGCCAGCTGGCGGTTGAAAATTACGCACATGCTTTTGGAAAAGTGTACACGTTCGGACCCACTTTTCGTGCAGAAAACTCCAATACTGCGCGTCACCTTGCTGAATTTTGGATGATTGAGCCGGAAATGGCGTTCTTCTCGCTCGACGAAAACATGGATTTGGTGGAAAAATTCCTCAAATTCATCGTGAATTCCGTGCTGGAGGACTGTGCGGAGGACATGCAGTTTTTCAACGATCGAATCGACGAAACGCATACGCTTCTCGAACGGCTCAAAGCGCTTCTCGCAAGCACCTTCCAGAAGTGTTCGTACACCGACGCGATTGATATTCTTCTGAAATCCGGACAGAAATTCGAGTATAAAGTCGAGTGGGGAATCGACCTTCAGAGCGAGCACGAACGATTTTTGACCGAAAAACATTTCAAAGCGCCTGTAATTGTGTACAATTATCCGAAGGACATTAAAGCGTTTTACATGCGTTTGAACGACGACGGAAAAACGGTCCGCGCGATGGACGTTTTGGTGCCGGGCGTCGGGGAAATTATCGGCGGAAGTGAACGTGAGTATCGGCCGGAAGTGCTTCAGAAACGAATGGTCGAAATGGGACTGAAACCCGAAGATTACTGGTGGTACATGGATCTGCGTCGGTTCGGAACGGTCCCGCACAGCGGATTTGGACTGGGACTCGAACGAATTATTATGTACGTCACTTCGATGCAGAACGTACGTGATGTGATTCCGTTCCCGAGAACGCCGGGATGCGCCGACTTTTAACAAAAAGGTTTTCGGCTTCCGTTGTACGCACGATTTACTGCCCGTTTAGACTTCAAACCTCGTGGGAAGAGGGGCTTTTGAAAGTGTTTACTGCTCGTAATTTCGCCCCAACGAGGGCGTCACTCGCGCGGAAGCGCCCTCGCCCGTTGCGGCTCGCGACTCCCCAGACCCCTCACCTGGAAAACTTTTAATATTTTAATACTTTAATATTTCGAATTTTAATCCTATGAAAGCAATTGTACTCCTCTCCGGCGGTCTGGATTCCAGCACGACGGCAGCCATTGCGAAATCGGAAGGTTTTGACGAGCTTTACGCCCTTACGGTCAATTACGGCCAGCGACACCAGTTCGAACTCGAAGCGGCTCGGCGTGTGGCGCAGTCGGTCGGCGTGAAACGTCACGAAATATTGAACGTAAATCTTTCACAGTTCGGCGGAAGCGCGCTGACGGACCCGAAAATTCAGGTGCCGCACGGTCGTTCTGTCGAAACGATGGCCGACGAAATCCCCGTGACGTACGTTCCGGCCCGCAACACGATTATGCTTTCACTCGCGCTGGCGTTTGCGGAAACGACCGGGGCGGCCGACATTTTTCTCGGAATTAATCAGGTCGATTACAGCGGATATCCCGATTGCCGACCCGATTTCCTCGCCGCGTTCGAAACGATGGCGAATCTCGCGACAAAAGCAAGCGTCGAAGGACGCGTCAAAATGCGTTTTCACGCCCCGCTTTTGTACCTCTCAAAGGCTGAAATCGTTAAAACCGGAATGAAATTAGGGGTCGATTACTCGCTGACGCACACCTGTTACGACCCCGCGCCCGACGGTTCCAGCTGCGGAGAGTGCGACGCGTGCCAGCTGCGGCTTCAAGGGTTCCGTGAAGCTGGGTTTACCGACCCGATTTCCTACGTTCATCGATAATTGTTCGAATAAAAATGCTTTCTGTTTCAGAAATTTTTACCTCCTTTCAGGGGGAAGGCCGTCTGACGGGCGTTCCTTCGATTTTCATCCGTTTGGCCGGCTGTCACCTGCGGTGCGGCTTCTGCGACACGCGTTACGCACAGTGTTACTCAAACGGACTCCCAATGAGTGTGGAAAACATCCTTCAGAAAGTGATTGCGAGCGCGCAAAAACCGACGTTTCCTGAGTTTTCGACACGGTGGAAAAACCGAACGCAAAAGACGGAAATTCCGGAGCCAGAAAAGAGTGCAAGAATCTTACACATCGTTATTACGGGCGGGGAGCCGCTTCTTTTTCCGAGTGTTGCGCCGCTCGTTCGAGCGCTCCACGAACACGCGTTTCACGTGACGATTGAAACTTCCGGCACACGCTTTCTCGCGACGGGCTGCGACCTTTTGTCCGTCAGTCCCAAAATGGAAAATTCGGGGAATTTACTCTCTCAGCGCTCCGTTTCACGAACTCTTCGACCGCTTCTTGAGGACGCGATCGACTATCAGATGAAATTTGTAATCAATAAACAAACAGATTGTACGGAAACCATTTTATTTCTAAACGAATTTCCATTTTTGTCTCGAGAAAAGGTTCTTTGGATGCCGCAGGGACAAACGGAAGAGGAAGTTGCGCAGCGTGAAACGTGGGTCCGTCAGACGGCGGCCGAAAATGGATTTGGTTTTTCTCCTCGCGCGCACCTTTTCTGGTTTGGTTCCCGGCGCGGTGTTTGATTTGTGAAATTACAATCGTTTTATATTCAAAGAACGTTCGAACGATATTCAAACAGTGCGCTGATTAAAATCTTCCTGCAGAAAATCGACGTTTTTAGGAGCCGAAACTCTTCCAGAAACGAGAACATCGGCGCCCATCCTTTCAACCTTCGGCTCATCGACAGAAAAAGCGTCTTCCATGTGTGCCAGACCGAAACCTCCAATGGGTGAAAACGCATCGCGGCCGCCGCAAAGTTTGGGCGCAACGAACGCATACACCTCATCAATTTCCCGCAGATCCAGCAGCGCGCCGAAAACCGTCCGTCCCCCTTCAACCATCAAATTTGTAAGACGGCGGCGTCCCAGTTCATCGAGCAATTCCGCCATTTGAGCCGCTCGACCGTCCGAATCAGGGCGCTGAAGACGAAAAATCTCACAGCCGGCCGCAATATACGATTCTGTACGTTTATCAGAAACATCGGCTCCGACGGCCAGAAGGACGGGAATTTGCGCCGCAGTACGCACCAGCTTGGAGTCGATCGGCGTTTCAAGCCGCACGTCCGCAACGATTCGCAGCGCCTGACGCGGAATCGTTCCGAAGTCGGCGTTTGGCCGAGCGTTGAGCATCGGATCGTCTGCAAGAACCGTTCCGACTCCCGCCAGAATCCCGTCCATTCGCGCACGCATTTCATGCACGAATTCGCGGGAAACTTCGGACGAAATCCAACGGCTGGAACCTGTTCGAGCCGCAATTTTTCCATCAAGCGTCATCGCCCATTTGGCCGTGACCCACGGTCGGCGGCAGAGGGTGAGTTTTAAATACGGAGCGTTCAAATACCGTGCTTCCGCCTCGCAGGTTCCGACAGAAACGGAGATTCCTGCGTCTTGAAGCATCTGAAAACCGCCTCCCGCAACCTTTGGAAAAGGGTCACACATCGCCGCCGAAACGTGTTTCACCCCGGCCCGAATGAGCGCCAGGGCGCACGGGGGCGTTTTTCCATAATGACTGCACGGTTCGAGCGTCACAAAAGCAGCGGCGCCGCATACGTTATTTCCGCGAGAAGCCGCATCTTCAAGGGCGTTTACTTCTGCGTGATTTCCGCCAAAATGCTGGTGAAAACCTTCGCCCAAAATGGTTCCGTCCTCGGAGACCAAAACGCATCCGACCATGGGATTCGGTTCGACTCGTCCTCTCCCCTGCTCGGCGAGTTTCAGAGCGCGCGACATGTAAAAAGCGTCATTTTCGAGCGGCATAATGGTTTCTATGAAATAAGTAAAGGTTTCAAAACACGTTCTTTGCGGGAGCGTCCGACTCGTTTTCATTCACCGCCGCGCGGGCCTCGCGGACGTCCGCCTGAATTCCGCGGACCTTTACCGGGACCTTTTCGCGGGCCGGAAAAACGTCTGCGTTCCCGAAAACCATCATTCAAACCGCCCGAACGGCCTCCGAAACCTTCCGAACCGCCGCGACTTTCACGATTTTCGCGTCCCTCACGACCTCCGAAACCCTCGCGATTTCCGCGTCCCTCACGACCTCCGAAACCCTCACGATTTCCGCGTCCCTCACGACCTCCGAAACCCTCGCGACTCCCGCGTCCCTCACGACCTCCGAAACCCTCACGATTTCCGTCGAAACGACGGCCGCGCGGTTCTGAATGCGCGCCGCGTTCCTCACGAAGTGCGTCTTTTTCCCTACGGAAAGAACGTTTTCCGCGATCTTCACGTTTTGCTTCGGGCCGTGCATTCGGTTTCGACCCGAACCGGGAACGCCATGAATTTTTTTCGATTTCCACGGGATTTCCCGCATCATCAAGACCGTCAAAATCGTCGGCGTCGACGTATTCTACCGATTCGTCTTCCTCAACCTCTTCCACAATCTCCGCCTCAACTTCCACCCGCGACTTGCGGCGTCGGTCGTGGTCGTAACGGTTGCGCGATTTGGACGTTTCGAGCGACGAAAGCTCACACAAACTGTCTTTCCCGATTTTCTCTTCCGGACAAATTTGCAGAATCACACTCATCGACCCCTCTTCCGTCGACGTTGAATTTTCCTCTGCCGACGTTAAATTTTCCTCCGACTCAGTTTTTTCGGGGACTTCCTCTCCGCCGGGAATGGAATATTCTTTGAGTTTGCGCAGCGCCAGCCCCTTAAAGAGCGAATAATGCCGTGCTTCGCCGCGTTCGTTCACCCACTTCGGACCTTTCACGAGCAGCATTCGGTCAAAATGCGCCCAACAGGGTCGGAACCATTCCAACAGCTTCTTCATCGACGCCACCGCGCGGAATGTAAGCGTGTGAAACTGCCAGTTTCCCAAAATATCCTGACCCAAACCGCAGTACACCGGAACGGAAAGCTGCAATTCCTGAATTATATCCGCCAAAACTTTCGCCTTTTTGCCGACGCATTCCGCAAGGGAGACGGAAACGTCCGGACGAAGAATCGCCAGCAGAATTCCAGGGACCCCGGAGCCGGAGCCGACATCCAGAACCTTTTCGTCCGGAGCGAGAAACTCCGAGAACGCCAGCGTGTCGATGAGGTCGCGCGTCACGAACTTTTCGTACGTCGTGTGACGCGTCAAATTGATTTTCGTGTTCCAGTCCCACTGCAGTTCGATGAAACGTTCCATCAGTTCCGTCTGCGATTCCGAAATCTCAATTCCGTACTTCACGAGCGTCGCGCGCAGCGTTTCGAGCGACGGCGTGTCCGTCTCGAATTTCTTTTCGTTTACTGTATCGTTTACTGTTTCGTTTGCCGTCACGTTTGCCGTTTCGTTCTGATTTTCGTTACTATTTTCAGAATCCAAGCATCCTTCGATTCCCGCGTTTTCTTCCGTCATAAAATTCCTTCCGAGAAAAATTAGATTATATATAGAAGGTATTTTACCATTTTTAGAAAATTATAACACCCCCCGCGACAAAAAAAAGTGGAAACCTTTTCGGGCCTCCACTTTTACGATAAATTCAAATTGCGATAAATTTATTTTTGAAACCGTCGAAACGATTACTCAAGCACGGACGGATCAAGAATCGGCGCGTTTTCCGGCACATTCGGCGTCACACGCACACTCGGAGCTGCGGGTTTTGCAGGCGTTACGGAATTCACTGTCGGCAAATTTTCCATCGTCACAGGGTTCTGAACGGTCACCGCTTCAGAAGTCGGCGGAAGAACCACTTCTTCGATGTAATATCCCGGCGCCGTCTGAACCTGCGTTCCCATCTGGTGAACCGCATTGTCGGGGTAGGGACGCGGCTCCGCAAGGTCAGCATTCCACGGATATTCCGTATAGTGCCGATAATTTGCAGGCGTGTCGTAGTAATAGCCGTGGAAGGCCGGGTAACGATTTATCGTTCTTGCATTTCCCGGGTAGCAGCCGAAATTGGGGTCGTACGCGGTCTGGGGCATCGGCCCGAAGGAGTCCGCGATGAAACCTTTTGTCTGCCATCCGCCCTCAGGGTCTGCAATGCGCCGCAATCCGACACGCCCTTTTGGTGCGCCGTAATTCTGACCGCAGTCCCCCGACTTTGTGGTCGTGTAGGGAATTTGCTGCGCCATGGTCATGGCACAGATAAGCGTGATTGAAATTCCAAGAATGGAAATCAAAAAAATACTGAATGTTTTACGCATTTCAACCTCCGGTTGCTCTGAAAAATCCTTTTTATCAGTAATATCGGTATTTTTGGTTTTTTACATCAGAAGAATCACGAAAAAAGAGGAAATTTCTCTCTGACTTTTTGAAAACTGGAAAAGTTCTATTGACAGGAATGAGAAATTCTCGTATTCTAGAACAACCCAGTTAGTACGAAATGATTTTATGCGGATTTATCATGATGCGGAATTCCTTAACACACAAAACACGATTTTTTTTGACGGTTAGTCTCATCGTATGGATGACGGCGCTTTCCGGCTGTAAAAATCGGATGGACGTCAAACGCGGAAATCTGACGCAGGAGCAAGAATACACGAAAGCATTCTTCGTCGGCGACGTCGCGGTTCCGTACGGTGCCGATCCCATTGAAATCACGACCGTCAGTCTCGCGGCAAACCTTGCAGGAACGGGAAGCGATCCGCCGGAATCGGTTCATCGAACGATGCTTTTGCGCGAAATGGCGAGTCAGAATGTTCTTCATCCCAGCAAGATTTTGGCGGATCCCAGCACGTCGCTTGTGGTTGTGACGGGTTATTTACCGCCGGGTGTGCAAAAAGGCGACCATTTTGACGTGGAAGTGACGCTTCCGCCGGACAGTGAAACGACGAGTTTGCGCGGCGGTTTTTTGATGCCGGCGCCGATGCGCGACCTTTATTACAGTAAAGGCGTCCATGAAGGACACACGCAGGGTTCGTGCACCGGACCGATTTTAGTCGAGCCGAAAACCGGGACGGAACGCGACCGAACGACGCAGTGCCGCGGAATGGTTCTGGGAGGCGGCGTCTCCACGACGTCGCGGCCTGTGGAGCTTCGAGTCCGAATGGAAACGAACAAACCCGACAAATTCCTGACGATGAAGATCGAAAGTTCGATCAACCGTCGTTTTCAGATCGTGGCGTCCGACGGGGGCAAAATCAAAGCCGCCGCGGCCAAAACGGACAAATATTTGGTTTTGAATATTCCGCCAAAATACAAACAGAACATTTATCGTTTCGTGAACGTGATTCGCTGCATGCCGATCGTGGAAACCGAGGCGCAAAGGTTCAATCGGCTCAAGACGCTCGAAAAACGGCTGCTGGAACCGACGACGGCCAAACGTGCGTCGCTCGAACTTGAAGCAATTGGGAAAAACGCAATCGACACGCTGAAAATGGGGCTTGCGTCCGATAATGAATTCGTACAGTTTCAATCGGCCCAGGCGCTTGCGTACTTGGATGTGAGTGAGGCGGCGCCGGTTTTGGGGAAAACGGCACTCAACGACCGTGTGAATCGCGGTTACGCACTTTTGGCGCTGTGCGCGCTCAACGATTTGTACGCGTACGAGGAGCTTCGGCAGCTCATGAATGCACCCACAGCGGAGACGCGGTACGGTGCGTTTCGAGCGATTACCGTCATGCGGCCCAACGATCCGCTCGTGGCGGGTGAAAAACTCGGAAATAAGACCTTCACACTTTGTGTGGTTCCAACGACCGGCTCGCCGATGCTGCACGTCTCGAAAACGAATCGTGCGGAAATCGTTCTTTTCGGCGAGAATCAGACATTTAAATATCCGATGACGATTGAGGCGGCAAACAACATTATTGTGCGCGCAAACTCGCCGACCGAATTCGTCGTTTCGCGTTTTGAGCCGAATAAACCCGACCAGAAACGCGTCATTTCCGGACGTGTGGAAGAAGTGATTCACGCACTTTCCGACGTGGGCGCGACGTACCCGGACGTGCTGGAGGTTTTACAGAGCGCCATCGAACAGAACGCTTTGGACGCTTCTTTCCGAATCGACGCGATCCCGACGACCGACCGTTTCAATCCGTACGACACGACGTTCAAAAAGGAAGAATCCAAGTCGAAAAAAGCAAAAAAGAGTGCGTCCGCAACAGGTTCCGCCGCAGTAGCAGCCTCCGCAGAGTCTGCGGATGATTCGGGTACGGATTCGGACTCGGAAAACGATTCGGACTCCCTTCACGATTATTCTGCGGACCGCAGTGCGGATTTCGACCCTGCAGCGCTTTCCGACGAGGAAACGAGCAGCGTGCCCGTTCCGCTTCCGGAGGAATAGAACAATGCGTAAGCAAGCCCGTAATGAAGCGAGTGAAACGAGCGGAATTAGGGTTTTTCCGGCAGTAAACACAGGATTCCATAAAAAACGGAGTTTTTGGTCCAGCACCCAAATCACCCTAATTCCACTCACTGCGTTCGTTTCATTACGGGCTTGCTTACGGTCCAACGTATTAAAACCCCGTAACGATTCCCTGAATTTTAAAGTGTGATGAGTATACTTTACTGAATCAGTGGAACGTACACTCCCATTTTTTCACGTTCGCCGCGTCCCATTTGGGTGTATTCATGTTAAAATCCCTCGAACTTTGCGGATTCAAAAGTTTTGCCGATCGAAACCGATTCGAGTTTTCGACCGGTTTAACGGTGATTGTGGGTCCCAACGGTTCGGGAAAGTCGAACGTCGTGGATTCGATCAAATGGGTTTTGGGCGAAAAAAGCATGAAATCCCTGCGCGGAAAAGAATCCGCCGATGTGATTTTTAATGGTTCCAGCACCCGCAAAGCCGCAAACAGCGCCGAAGTGACGCTTTCTTTTGATAATTCGGACAAACGTTTGAGTTTCGACGCGTCGGAAGTCGTCGTGACGCGGCGCGCGTACCGCAACGGCGAAAACGGAGCCGAAAGTGAATATTTTCTGAATCGTCAGCCGTGCAAACTCAAGGACATTCGCGACCTTCTTCTCGGAACCGGCTTGGGGACGCACGCATACAGCATCATCGAACAGGGACGCGTGGACAGTCTGCTTCAATCTTCACCGCGCGACCGACGGGTTCTTTTCGAAGAGGCGGCCGGAATCAGCCGTTTTAAGGCGAAAAAACTCGAAGCAATCGCACGGCTCGAACGCATCGATCAAAACCTTCTGCGCCTTTCTTCCATCGTGGATGAGGTGGAAAGCCGTTTAAATCGCATTAAATCGCAAGCCGAACGAGCAACCATGTTTCGTGAATATTCGGAACGGCTTCAGACGCTGCGTTTTCAGGCGGCTGCGATGGACTATCACAATACGTCCCAAAAACTGCAGACGACGAAGGACAAAATTCAGGAAATTCTTGAGGAACAAGGGTCCATTCAGACGAAACTCGATTCAGCCGACGCTCGAATTCAGGAGTTCGAACAGTCCGATTCCCAATTCGATTCGCAGATTCAGACACTCGCCGACAAAATCGCGGCAAACCGTCATTCTATCGGCGTCTCGGAGTCGGTCGTCACCTTCCAAAATCGACGAATGACGGAACTTGAGGGAGAAATCAATTCGGGAAGAATGCGGATTGCGGAAATGCGGCGGCGGCTCCGGTCGCTCGGAGAGTCGCGTCAGTCCCGTTGCACCGAGCTGCAGCAGGCGCAAACGCAGCACAAGGAAGTTTCGGAAAAACTCACAAACGCCAAAAATCTCCTCGACGCCGCCGTACAGAGTCTCGAAGAGCTTCGGAAACGGAAAGAAAACTTCAGTTCACGCAGTTTTGAACTCATGCGCGAGATTTCCGCAGCGGAAAATCTCATCAGCTCTCTGACGCTGAAAGAAGAAACGACGCGCCAGCAGCTCGATCAAAACGAGACGCATATTCGTTCGATTTTGGACGAAATTGCAAACTCGAAGAATCTTCAGGCCGACAGAAAACGGAAAAAAGCAGAGCTTGAGGCGCTGAAAACGCGGACCGAGGACGATCTGAAAGAGGCGCAGGACGAGCAGGAGTCCGCCGAAAGACTGTGGGACGCCGCAAAAAATCATTTAATGGAGCTTCATCGCCGTCATTCTGCGATGCTGGGACGAATTTCGACGCTCGAAGAGCTTCAGGAACGTCACGAAGGTTTGAGTCCCGGTGTGCGCTACCTCCTTACGGAAGCTCGGCGTCACGCGGACGGTCCGTTTCGCGATATTACGGGACTTGTGGCGGATTTGATTCAGGTGGAAGTGGATGCGGCGGCGCTCATTGAAGTGGCGCTTGGTGAAACGGCGCAATATTTGGTGGTTGAGCCGCATTCGGCGCTGCTGAGCGCGCTCCGTCAGAACTCGCAGGGATTTCCGGGACGGGTCGGATTTGTGTGGATGGATGATTTTTTACCCGACGCACCCGCCGCGCCGCGTCTCGCTCGCACTCTCATTACAAACGGACTCGAAAAGCGTCCGGGCGTTTTGGGGCGTGCGGACCAATTCATTCAGTGTGAGGAACGGTATTTAACCCTCTTCAAGTACCTCCTGGGGGAAACGTGGATCGTCGAAAATCTCGGCGACGCGATTGATTTGTCGGCCGACATTTACAGCGGACGTTTAACCCTCCCGGTTTTTCCCGCAATGGACGCCAGTCTGAATCCGACGGCTCGCGAAAACGAACTGCCGAGCATTCATTTCGTGACCCTTGCAGGAGAGCGTTACAGCGCCGACGGAATCCTCTGCATCGGACCGCAGCACGCGTCGAGCAACCTCATTTCACGACGCAGCGAGCTTCGAACGCTTGGTTCCCGACTGACGCTGCTTTCGGATGAAATTACGGCGGCGGACGAGGACGTTCAAAAAACGCAGCAGCAGCTCGGAACGCAGGCGAAGAAAGCCGAAGCGCTCGAAGACTCGCTCGAAGCCGCAAAACAGCAGTTGTTCGAGCAGGAAAAAGGAATCGCCGCAGCCGTCGAACGTGAGGAACAGCTGACGCAGCGTGTGCGGGAGTTTCATAAAAATAGTGACGAAATTCAAAAACGTCTCGACGAAATTCAGACACAGCTTGAAGTCCGAATCGGCGAAAAGTCGGATCTCGAAACGCAGTCGGACTCGGTGAAAAAGGAACTGAAATCGATCGACGACGAAATCGCCCGCAGCGATGAAGTTCGAAGTGAAAAAAACCGAATTGTGACGGAATATAAGGTCGAACTTGCAAAAAGCGAGGAACGTCTCGACTCGCTCAAAACCTCATTGCGCCAGCTCGACAGCGATTTGAGCGAGCGGGGAAAAATCATCAACGAACAGCAAACGCAGCTCGAACAAAATCTGGCGTCGAACCGGGAATCCGAGCGTGTGACGCTTTCAAACAACGCGCGTCTCGCGGATTACTACCTCGAACAGGAAGCGTCTGCCGCCGCGATGCAGCGTCTGCGTCAGGAACGCGACTCGTCGCACTCCGAAAGAACCGAAATTACAGCGTCTGCCGCTCAGTTGCGGAAACGGATTCGAAATTTGGAGGAAAAAATTCACGCACTGCGTCTTGAAGAGGGAAATTACGAACGGGAATCGGAAAACGTCGTTGCGCGAATTTGTGAGGATTCCGCGATTCAGCCGACAGAATTCCTCGAAAAAATAACTCACGACAGAACTTTGTCCGACAATCAAAACAAGTCGGTTCATCAGGAAATCAATCAGCTGCGAAGTAAAATTCAGGCGCTGGGAAACATCAATTCCGAGGCGCTCAGCGAGTTGGACGAACTGACGGAACGCTACAACGTGATGTCGGGCCATTACAAGGAAATTACGGACGCGAAAGAAAAACTCGAAAAACTCATTGAACGCATCAACACCGACAGTCGAAAGATTTTCATGCAGACGTTCGAGCGCATCGGCGAATATTTTTATCACATTTTTCGCGATCTTTTCGGAGGAGGAATTGCGGAGCTGCAGCTTACGGAATGTTCGGACCCGCTCGAAGGCGGTGTGGAAATCCTCGCGCAGCCCCCGGGAAAGCAGCGTCTGAATCTGTCGCTCATGAGCGGCGGAGAGAAAACGATGACGTGCGTCGCGCTTCTTTTTGCGCTTTTCAAGAACCATCCGAGTCAGTTTTGCATCCTCGACGAAGTGGATGCGGCTCTCGACGAAGCAAATACGGTGCGTCTCACGGAGATTCTGAATCAGTTCCGCGACCAGACGCAGTTCATCATCATTTCGCACTCGAAAAAAACGATGTCGGTGGGAAATACGATTTACGGAATAACGATGCAGGATTCTGGAGTTTCAAAACAGGTTTCCGTCAAATTCGAAGATGTGTCGGACGACGGCGAGCTGGAGTCCCTTGGGATTCGGCTTTTCCCGCCCGCGAACGACCTCAAAACCGCATAAGAACGGGTCGAACAACCCCAAACGAATGTGTGCGTCACGAAAATCGTCACCCTGACTCAGCTGCATCCCGAATCAGGGTGTTTTTTACGACTTTACGAAAGAATCCTTACTGACGGAAATTCATGTCGCACGTAACTCCGCCTGCGGCCGGGAGATAGGAATGAAGAACGTAATCCGCCACCATGCGCTGCGCACTGAAACGCCACGCCAACGTGCTTAAAGAGTTCATCATTCTTTCGATCCACAAGTGCGGCAAACCGTCCGCGTCGCGATGATAGTAAAGCCGAAGAACCTGATTTTCAAGCACATCCATGAGGGAAAGCGCGTCTCGAGTGTCCGCAATCTCATCGTTTACGTGCGCCGTGCCGGTTCCAATCGCAAAACCGTTCGTTCCGTCAAACGCTTCCGCCCACCATCCGTCGAGCACCGAACAGTTCAGCACGCCGTTCAGGAGCGCTTTCTGACCGGACGTTCCGGACGCTTCGAGCGGTCTGCGCGGGTTGTTGAGCCACACATCGACGCCCTGGACGAGGTGACGCGCCACGTTGATGTCGTAATCCTCCACGAACACGAATTTGTTCTTGAAATGCGGGTCTTTCCGCAGATTTGCGATCTGCTGGATGAATTCTTTTCCAGGTTTGTCGGCCGGATGCGCTTTTCCCGCAAAGACAAACTGAATCGGACGGTCCGTATCGTCCATCATTTTGATGAGCCGATCGAGGTCGCGCATGAGCAGCGTCGCACGTTTGTAAGTCGCAAAACGACGTCCGAAACCGATCGTCAGCGCGGTGGGATCCATCTGCACCGTCTCTTCTTCACCCCGTCGTTTCGCCTGACGAGCCACACGGCGCTGAACGAATTCAAGCATGAGCGATTTGAGGGAAATGTGCGTCTCCCAAAGCTCTGCCGGGTCGATTTTCTTAATATCTTTCCACGGTTCGGCAGTCCAGTGCGAGTCCATCCAGTTCGGGTCAAAATAACGGTCGAAAAGCGTCTGCATCTGCCACGCCATCCAGCTCTGAACGTGCACACCATTCGTAACATGACCGATTGGAACCTCATTTTCCGGACGCGTCGGCCACAAACTCGACCACATTTTTCGGGAAACGATTCCATGCAGACAGCTCACCGCGTTGGCGTGCCGGGACAGTTTCAGACCCAAAACGGTCATGCAGAACGACTCGTTATTATCGTACACATTGACGCGTCCCATCGCCATAAGCTGATGGAAGTCGATTCCGAGCTGACGCTGCAGCGGAGAAAGATGTTCCCCGACGAGTTCCGGCGAAAAACGGTCGTGACCGGCCGGAACGGGCGTATGTGTCGTAAAACACGTAGCCTGAGCCACCTGACGAACCGCTTCATCGAATGAAAGTCCGTCTTCTTCCATGCGCGAACGAACCGCTTCAAGCGTCGCAAAAGCGCAATGTCCTTCATTCAGATGGAACACTCCCGGATGAATTCCCAGAGCCGTGAGCGCCCGAATCCCGCCGATTCCAACAACCATTTCCTGACGAATTCGCATGCGCGTGTCGCCGCCGTAAAGCCGTGACGTGAGGGAGCGGTCCTGCTCGCAGTTTTCCGGAAGGTCACAGTCCATCAGATACAGCGTCACGCGGCCCACTTCCATCTGCCAGACCCGTGCGGAAATCGAATCGTGTTCCGTCTCAATTTTCACAATGAGCGGCTCGCCGTCTTTCATCACGGGCTTCATCGGAAGATTTTCGATATTTGTACGAATATATTCTTCTTCCTGCCAGCCGTCTTTATCGAGGTGCTGTTTGAAATATCCCTGATCGTAAAACAGCCCGACCGCCACAAGCGGAACGCCGAGACCGCTCGCGCTTTTGATATGGTCGCCCGCGAGGATTCCGAGACCGCCGGAGTAAATCGGAACGGATTCGTGAATCCCGAATTCGAGCGAGAAGTACGCCACAGGTTTGGAACCGAGGACGCCGACATTCTGCTCGGCCCACTGCGGACGGGAATTCACGTACTGATTCAAACGACGGTACGCGAAATTGATTCGGCTTTCAAGCACCATTTCGTTTGCGCGTTTTTCGAGCGACTCCGGCGTAAATTCCCTCAGCAGCGCAATGGGATTGTGGTCGAGCATGCGCCATCGTTCGGGAGCGAGGTCGCGAAACATCGCCACAACGTCGGGATGCCAGCACCACCAGAGGTTGTGCGCAAGTTCCCAGCACTTTTCGTACAAACTCTTGGACGCGGGGGCGCCATTTGTCGGTTTACCGGTATTGGTCATGTGATATTCTCCCTTAAAGAAAAGCCTTCATCCATTAATTATACAACAGAATAAAACACATTATACACTTTTTTCAGAATATTACAATGCAACCCGGCATTTTTTTTGAAAATTCTCATAATATTTCCTCCTCCCCCCTTTTGAAGTTTTAGGAACTGATTAAAATAAAAGAAGAATTGTCGGGAAATTTCAGGTTTTTTCCCGTTTTCAAGGAAGTGCTAAAAACCTCAGAGTTAAAATTTTACAAAAAAACATTACTGTGCAAAAATCGTACAATGAACGTTGTGGTTCAGGGGTCTTTTTGTACCGTGGCGATGTTTCCACCCTAACGGGAGGAAACAAG
>CAYTLK010000088.1:6496-15622 GCA_964438515.1 uncultured Planctomycetaceae bacterium | reverse complement strand
ACCGGGAATTATACGGATTCGTCGGCCTCGACTGCCAGCGCGACGACCGACAAAATTCAGGTTTTTGTCTCAATTTCTAAAACGAAAATCACCGCTTCGTGGGACGGCGGGGAGGCTGGTGTGCCGGACGTGCTGCGATACCGCGTGGAGGGAAGTTCCAAATGGACCGTCAAAACCATGAAAGCAGGCGTTCAGTCGTACGCTTTCTCCGGAAAAGCAGGTTGCAGTTACGAAATTGAAGTCTGGCTCGACGGTTTGAGTTCTCAGTGCATTACGACGAACGCTGCGATTTTGGCGGCGCCGAAGCTGAAGGCCGACAAGGCTTCCATCCGCGACGATTCCTTCCGTGTGAATGTGACGAACTGGTCGGCCTCCAACCTGACGGCAGAGGCACAGAACGTGAATGTCTCGCTCAACGGAATGAACGTTTCCTTTGCGGCTGCGGACGGCGCGGCCGGTGCAGAGTTTACAAACGGCGTGAAAGTGACGTTCACAGACGGAACACTTTTCTTCTCAAATGCCGCAAGCAGCATGAAATGCGCAATTCAGGTCTCTTTCGCAGACGACACGTCCTCTTCCGCAGCCTCAAAAGTGAGCGTGAAGACGCTGGCGGCTCCGTATTTGGCCCCCGCAAACGTTCAGGTGCAGTCGGTCGGCGACACGAGTCTGCTCGTCACGTGGAATGCGTCCCAAGGGAAAAATTCGACGCAGACCGCACAGCGCTACACTGTACAGTATTCTGTAGACGGAGGTTCCAAATGGAAAAGCGCGACGACCAAAGGGACAAACGGCGCGTTCACCATCACGAAACTGAAGGCCGCTACCGACTATATGGTTCGAGTTCTCGCGACGAAAGACCGATATTTCCTGGTTTCTGACCCCTCCGAGACCGTCAGCGCGACGACGTGGCTTGCGACTCCCAAAATCGCGTCCGTCACATCGAAAACGTCCGGCACCGCACTCGTGACGTGGACTGCCGTTTCGCGTGCGGAAAAATACGAAGTTCAGTACCGGGTTGCGGGAGCGTCCGCTTGGATTTCTGTGGAAGTTCCGCAGAATTACGGAGTCAAAAAGCAGTCCTGCACGGTCTCTGATCTCGAAAGTGGAAAAATGTACGAATTCCAAATTCAGGTGAAACCGACCGCAACGCTGCACGAATCCCTGTTTTCTGCGGTTAAAAAACTGAAAAAGGTGAAGTAATCAAAGTTTCTGAACGATTTTCAAGGAATTCGAGTTTTTCTCGGTACAGAACGGGAACGAGAAACGGATAGACGACGAACAGCGGCGGGTGGTTCAGGCCCGCCGTTTGTGTTACGCATTCGTGTGATGCGTTTGCATGAGCGTTCGTTTCATTTCGTTTTACCAGAGGAACCTTTTTTTGATTTTTGCGTCTTATTCGCAGGGGGATTCACGAGTCCCAGCACCCCTTTGGCGGAAACGTTCGAAAATTCCAGATTTTGCCAGATCGGTTTCGGAAGTTTCTTCCACCGCTGAATCGTAATTCGCGTTTCCGGTTCAATCGGCAGTCCCCACGCATCAAAAAAGGGTTCGAGATTCCATCCGGAAATTTCCGATGCAACTCGAATAAAAGCTTGAACTTTTGCCTCATCATTCGGCAAATCCAGTTCATTTTCGCGATAGTATCGATGAAGCTGCGGGTAAAATTCGTTGCCGAACGCCAAACGCAGCTGCCAGAACATCGCAAGTTTCATAAAAACGTCGTCAATCGAATGAAAATCCCGATTGGGAGTCGCGAAAAACTGCGCAATTCGATTCCGCATTCCTTCCTCATCAATGCGGGCGCGCTGTCCCAACGACGTCTGCATTTCGAGCGAAAACAGGTTGACCGTCACTTCGCCGAGACCCTGAAATTTGTATTGCTGCACCTGATGCATGTGTCCGATTTCGTGCCACGGTCCCCAACCGTCATTCCGCAGCGACTGCGAGTTCAGAACCGGCTGCATCGCGTCAAAATGATAGGCGGTGCGATAGGCGGTTGCGTACATGTAGGAGTGATCCACCTCGATTAAATGTATGATGCACTGCGGACGACGATTCGGCGGAAGCGTTTCATCTTCCGAGAAACCAAGAAAATGGGAGTAAAGCGCCATGAGATATTCGTACGTTTTCATAAGTGCTTCGGGATCGTCCAAACGTTTCGCAACGTTGTTTGCGGAGGCGGAAACAAGCGCGTGTTTGCTCGAAAGTTCCACCATTCCGTATCGATTCGGCGCTTCCAGCCGTTTTTTCCATTCTTGAGGCGTCGTTTTTCCCAATTCGTAGAACGGAATTTCGTCCACATTTTCAAAATGAAGGATGGGCGCTTTTGTTTGCTGCTCGGCTTCGTACGGATTATCGATGTACAAAATTCCTGACCGGGGTGATTCCAGATAGTTTCGTCCCAGCGAGAGCGGAATCGTCGTTTGATCCTCCCAGCGAGATGTTCGCAGATCGTGAATCACGAGGTTTGGAAGCGGATCGCCCGGATTTGCTTCGACGTAAACCGCAAAACTGTCCCCGACCCCGACGCTCAATCCGGTCGGCTGGTACTTCGACCACTGAAAACCGCCGCGCCGCCACTGACACTCCAATTCTGCGGACGGCTTTTGAATGGCGGTGAAGATGCGTCTCTGCATTTCTTTGGACGTTTTCGAACTCATCAGATCCTCCGCCAGTGAAATTTCAGCCAGAATTTCCGGACGATCCGTTTTTTCGCGCATTTTTGCAAGCGACTGCTTCAAATTTTGCGGAAGCTGACCTTTTTTGTTCGTCTGAAGAGCCGTAAAGGAATGATCCGTAAAGAGAGAATCCATGCGCAGAAGTTCTTCATCGCAGCGATAAAACGTGATTTCCGCAGCACTTCCGAATCCCCCGATCCCTTTCAGAACGTCGAGACGCACGCCGCTGCATTTCTGCGCAGGGAACGTAATGAATTGAAGCCCTTTCGCCCCGCTGCACGTTCCGCGCTGCACAGATTTCCACGGAGCTTTTGGCGTCGCTTGAGTCCAAAGTTCGTATTCCTGCAGAATGCCGTTCACCCCATCTCCACGAGGCAAATATCCTATTTTATCTATCTTCACAGGTTGCAGAAACCGGACGCCGATCTGGAATGGATACGCATCCGCCGCGTCCCAGCTGGAGTGCCACACTGTGGTTTCATCTCCGTCGAATGCTTTTTCAATTTCGCCTCCCGGCTGAAAACTGCTGCATACGACGCCTCCAATTTCGGCGGCGGGGACGAGAAGATTTTTTGCATCTTCCGCCGAAAGTGTTTTTGCGAGATTCCCGCACACGAAGGAACTCACTCCGAGCAGGAAAATAAAAGTCCATGCGAAATATTTCATAAAACTCTCCTTAAAACCTTTTTACAGGAATCCGAACATCGAGCGACCATCTTGTTTAATGCTCGATTTTCTAACATTTTCAAAACGAAGCTATTTGATTAAATTTTAATAAAAATTACAGTAATCATTTCGGCGTTTCTTTCCCGCTGAGCTGTTTGTCGAGCAGCGGAAGCACCATCCGACGGTAAATCATTTCCATCATGGGACTGCTTTGGATGGTTTTCATCGTTCGGTACATGGATTCGCCTTCGGACTCATTCATCGGAACGCGAACGAAATTTCCTTTTGCATCGAACAATACGGTATAATATTGAAAGGTTCCGTCTTCTTTTTGTTCGCGGACGCAATCGTCGATTTGAGCGGAATCAATATCGAAATCTTCGATGGGGACCTCCTGCTGCGCCGTCGTTTCCCGTTTTGGAAGGTCGGGAGACTTCGAATCGAGGAATTCTACAACGCCCTCCACGTTTTCATCGGACATTTTGTCGAGCTGCCGTTTTTTATGAACGAGATTGCTGCGAGCCTCTTCCGGCGAAAGCGTTTGGGCGTGTTCTGCCTCGCGCCGCACCTGTTCTTCCGGATTTTCTTCGATGGTTTTCTGAATTTCCTCCACACTTTGATCGGTTCGAGCCGCTTCACGTTCGAGACGGAGTGCGTCTTTTTCTTCTTCCGTCAGTTTCGGCGCTGGGGTTTGAGGCGCTTTTTTCTTCTGTGCGGCCGCCGTATTTTGGGACGGCGCTGAAGTCGTTTTTTCTGCCTGAAAATACCAGATCGAAAGAATCGACAGAATCCCAAGCAGCACAAGTGCGGATGCAATTATTGAAAATCGATTGATTGAACGCATTTTTCTCCCCGTTCGGATCCGTTTTCTTTATTCATGTTTTAACCATTCATTCGGTGCGTCTTTCTTTCATCTTGTATTTTAACCGATTTCAGGAAGAGTTTCAAGCCGTGCCGGGGAAATTTTTCCAGAACCCTTGATTTTTTTAACAAAAAGTATTATAATGCAAAAAAGAACCGTTTTTCTAACGTTGGGAGTTTCGGATGAATATTTTCCATAAAATCATTTCTTGTTCTTTGTGCCTCCTTTTTTCGCTGAATTTCATCGTACCGATTTCGGCGCAGGAGGAATTTTCCCTCGAAAATGAGGCGTTAAAAGTCTCTGTTTCGGCGCAGGATGCAGTATTTCAGGTCCTCGATAAACGAACGAAGCGGCTTTGGACCCCGGTGTCCGACCGGACGGTTCGAAAAGTGCGTAATTTTTCGACCGAACAGAATTCTATCGCTTTTGATTTTGCGCCGGAAGATTCTGAAATCTGGTTTCATGCGGTGCTGGAGTTGGTTTCATGTGAAAATACGGAGAGCGGCGAAGAAAAAGGTTCTGGGAGTTTTGGTAGTTCTGGGAATTCTGGTAGTTCTGTGCAAATTGAGAGTTCTGTAGGTCCTGAAAAAACTGGCGATTTTAATGATTTTGGAGATTTTGCGCTGGATGTGACGCTGTCCGCCGATGCAGAACAAACGTTTCGGAAGCTCAATTGGCCGCCGGCTTTCACGTCACAAAACGGGGATCGGCTCGCACTTCCGATCGGTTCGGGAGTTTCACTGCCGGTGGAAGAGAAAATTCCGTGGTTCGATGCGTCTCGGCCTTCTTCTGGTTTGCGTCCGTATTTCAGCGGACACGGCGTCAATATGGCGTTTTGGGGACAGTGCGCGGCAGACGGAAGCGGTTTGATGGCGGAAGTGCGGACGCCCGACAATTCGTATCAGAACATTTTTCCGTCTGACGGCCGCGCCGTCGTGGAAATATTGTGGAATGCCGACCGAGGAAAATTCGGGTACGATCGTAAAATTCGATTCCACTTTTTGAAAGACGGCGGATACGTAAAAATGGCCAAAATTTATCGCAAGTCGGCGATTGAAAAGGGTTTATGTGTTTCGTTTTCTCAAAAACTTCTTCAAAATCCGGCGCGTCGCGAGTCTCTCGAAAAACTCATGGGGGCGGCAAACATTTGGTGTTTGTCGGGAAACTTCCTGCGTTTATATGCGGATATTTCCGGAAATCATCCCAACGACGACGTCGCGAGGGATTTTATGGAGTCGCAGCGGCATTTGTACCGCGAAATGTATGACGGCGGAATGACGCATCTGCTGATTGGGGCCGGCTCAACGGCAAAAATTCTGGAAGAATTGAACCAAATGGAAGGCGTACTTACGAGTCGGTACGATATTTATCAGGATGTGATGGACCCTTCAATGTACGACCAGCTGACGGCCGTGAAGGGTGAGTGGCCGAAAGAAGCGTTTCCGCAGGATATTCGCCGCGATGTGAATGGTGCGCTCGGAAAGGGTTGGGCGGTTCCGCAGAAGGATCCGTCAAAACCGATGGTGAATTGTGTACATTTATGCGATCGGCAGTCGGTTCCGTACGTGCAGAAACGTGCGGCGGAGGAACTGACGCGAAAACCGTACACCGCCCGATTTATTGATGTGACGGCCTGTTCCGGATGGGACGAGTGTTACGCGCCGGAACATCCAATGTCCCGCACCGACGCACGCACGTGGAAAGGACGTCTTTTAGCCGTTCCAGGGAGTGAATTCAATCTGATTTTAGGTTCCGAAACGGGTCACGAAGCGTTCGTTCCGCAATGCGATTATTTTGAAGGAATGATGAGTTTGATTTTTGCACGCGTTCCAGACGCCGGGCGGAATATGGCGCAAATCTGGCGGGACGTTCCGGAAGTTGTGGAAAAATATCAGCTTGGGGAGCGGTATCGGATTCCGCTTTGGGAACTCGTGTACCATGATTGTGTCGTTTCGTACTGGTATTGGGGGGACAGCAACTGCAAACTTCCGGTTTTGATGCCGAAGCGCGACCTGTTTAACGCGCTGTACGGCGAGCCGCCGATGTATGTGGTGACGCCGCAGACGTGGAACGATCTGAAGGATGAAATTTTTGAGAGCTACCGACGTGCTGAACCGATTTCTCGTCGGGTCGGCGGACTTCCGATGACGAATCACTGCGTTTTGACGGAGGATTGGAGTGTTCAGCAATCGGAATTTGACGGACGTATTCGAGTGACGGTCAATTTTGGACCGCGTGATTTTGTGCGGAAGGATGGAAAAATCGTTCCCGCAATGGATTCAATTGTTGAAGAAGAGTAAAAGACGGAATGTTGGTTTAAGCGGAAATTTTAGACTGAATTTGAGACTGAATTTCAATCTAAAATTGAAGTGGGAATTCAAAATGGGTCGGATTTAAAATTTTTATCGGAGGTTCGTCATGAAAACGCAAATGAAACAGATTGTTTGGATTTTGTTCGTACTATTCGGATTCATCACTCTGGCGCACGCGCAGGGGGTTTTGGTGTCGGAAACTCCGGCCCGACTTCCGCGTCCAGTAATAATTATTATGCCGCCGCACCCTCCGATTCCGCCGCGTCCGGAGCCGGTTTTGTCGTACAAAATCAGTGCGCTGGAGGTGAACGCCTCCCTGAAGGACCTCGCAGCAACGGTGAATCTGTCGCAAACCTTCGTAAATACGGGGTCCGCGCAGATGGAAGTCTCGTTTGTATTTCCGATTCCGTACGATGCGGCTGTGGAGGAATTTACGCTGCTCGTCGATGGAAAAGAAATTCCGGCAAAGTTGCAGAAAGCGGAGGACGCGAGGAAAACGTACGAGGAAATCGTGAGAAAAATCAAGGACCCCGCTCTTTTGGAGTGGGTGGGAAATGGGCTGCTGAGAAGCAGTGTTTTTCCGGTCCCGGCAGGAGAATCAAGGACGATTCAGCTGAAGTACACGCAGCTCTGCAAGAGTTTCGAGGGAATGACCGATTTTCTGTTTCCGCTGGGCGCCGGAAAATTCACGACTCAGCCGATCGAAAATATTTCGGTGAAGATTTCGATTGAAAACGCTTCTGAAATTCGTAACGTTTACTGTCCGACGCTCGACGTCAAAACCGAAAGACCGACCCCAAACACCGCAACCGTTTCGCTTGAACTGAAAAATACCGTCCCAACGGCAGATTTTCGTTTAATGTACGATATTGGAAAGGAGGCGGTTCAGACGCGTGTTTTGAGCTATCGTTCCCAAAGTGCGAAAGACGCTTCGGAGGACGGATACTTTTTGATTCTCGCGACGCCTGAAATCAAAGCGGATGAAAAACCTCTGCCGAAATCCGTGTTTTTCGTCCTCGATAATTCGGGAAGTATGATGGGCGAGAAGATTCAGCAGGCGAAAAAGGCGGCGTCTTTCGTTCTGGAACATCTGTCGGACGGCGACATCTTCAATATTATAGTATTTAATTCCTCCGTCACGCAATTTCAGCCGGAGCCGTTGGTTCTGAACGCAGAAAATCGAAAAGCCGCGCTGGCGTTCATCGAGAAAGTTTACGCGAGCGGCGGGACGGACATTCACAGTGCGCTGTTGAGCGTGATGGAACAGATTGCAAAAACCGACACGCAGCGGCCGAATTACATTCTTTTTCTCACCGACGGCTGTCCGACCGTTGGAACGTGCGACGAGTCGAAAATCACCCAAGATGTGAAGGACGCAAACACGAAAAAGTCTCGTATTTTCGCCTTCGGAGCGGGTTACGATCTGAACAGTCGGCTGCTCGACAAACTCGTGACGCAGAGTTCGGGACAGAGCGAGTACATTCGTCCGGAAGAAAATATTGAGGAGTGCGTCAGCCGACTGTACCGCAAGCTGCACGCGCCGATTCTGTCGGACGCTTCCCTGAAATTTGAGAAAAAAGACGGCGGCGATTTGGGTGCGAACCGAATCTATCCCGCCGGGAATTTCGATATTTTTGGCGGCGAGCAGCTCGCAATTTCTGGGCGCTACCACACTTCGGGCGCGGGAACGCTCGTTCTGACGGGTAAAAACGGCGAGCAGGAACTTTCATTTGCGGCGCCGCTGCAATTTGTAGACGTTTCGGGGGATCTTTCGTTTGCTTTTGTTGAAAAACTGTGGGCGGTGCGCCGAATCGGTGAAATTATCGACGAGTTGGATTTGAAAGGGAAAAACGACGAACTCGTACAGGAATTGATTCAGCTTTCCACGAAGCACGGAATTCTTACACCTTACACGTCGTTTCTTGCGGAAGAAGGAACGGTGCTTCATAACGGAAGCAATTTGGCGGCTGCGGCCGCTCGGGTCGATTCCTTGAATGAAACGCAGGGACGTTTCGGAGTTTCCCAGCGAAAATTGAAGGGAGGTTTTCGCAACGCGCAAAATATGATGCAGATGGAAGACGCTCAGACGGCGTACGATGCGGATAATTCGGTCCAGGCGCCGAGTGCCGCCCCCATGCAGAGCGCGCCGCGCATGCAGTACGCGCAGCACTCACGAATGAGCGGGAAAGCGATGCAGAGTCCGGTGGTACAGAATGCGCCTCCGCAAATTCCGGACGGAAATTCTGCCGAAGGAATTCGTTCCTCCGCGCAAAGGGTTCGAAACATTCAGGATCGTGCGTTCTTCTTCAAAAACGGACAGTGGGTGGATTCCACGCTGACGGAGGCGCAGCAAAACGCGAAACCGATTGAGATTGAAAGGTTCAGCACCGAATATTTCGACCTAATTTCGAAATATGGAACCGAAATTGCGCCTTATTTGGTGTTTGAAGAACCCATTTTAGTGAACGTGGATCAGCAGGCGTATTTGATTCGAGTCGAAAAATAAAAAAGGAGGCAGAGGAAAGATGAGTCGATTTTTATTGACGATGGTTTTGATTTGTTGGACGAACGCCGTTTTTTCGCAAGAAAATACCGCTACGTCTGAAAA
>CAYTLK010000088.1:0-6396 GCA_964438515.1 uncultured Planctomycetaceae bacterium | reverse complement strand
GTGGGCCGACGAATTCGACGGTTCCGAGGCCGAGCTGGATAAAAAATGGGAGTTTCAGAATGGGCCGTCGAGCCACATTCTTTGCAGTCGGTGGCGTAAAAACGCCGTGCTGCAAGACGGAATGCTGCGGCTCGTGAATCGTAAAGAATCCAGGGTTGGACAGGATTGGACGTCCGCTTCCGCACACACAAAAGACGTGTTCCAATATGGGTATTTTGAATGTCGGTATCGTTACGCCGCCGCAACCGGAACGAACAATTCGTTTTGGCTCATGATGCTTTCCGCGCCGGACTCGAGCAATCCGAAGGCCAAAAAATTTGAAATCGATATTAATGAGGGACACTATCCGTCGGAAATTAATACGAACGTTCACAACTGGTCGGACGTCCTTCATCGTCCCGACGGCAAAACGAGCCATCCGACGTTTTCAAAGAGCTTTCCTTTTCCTTCGGAGCAAGATTTTGCCGCAGAATTCCACACTTACGGACTTCTTTGGACGAAGGACGAACTGGTTTTCTATTTTGACGATCATGAAATTCGCAGAATAAAGAATGATTTTTGTCACTCTCCTGCGCCGGTGTTTCTGTCCGAGGCGGTCATACGTTGGGCGGGGCCTGTGACGGACGCGCTGGACGGGACCTTTATGGAAGTGGATTACGTTCGGATTTATAAAATTTCCGATTCCAAACCAGGTCCTTGAATTCCGATTTTGAATTCTTTTTGAAACGGCTATGAAATCTAAATGAAATTTATGTCGAAATTCATTCAGATCTTCAGTCTCTTCGGAAGTGAAAAAAGTCTTTTTCCAGGGTTCAAATTCATGGGGAACCCTGGATTTGTTCTGTTCAAAAAGAAGAAACAAACCGCGTGTTTTGGACGTTTGGTCGAAGTGAAACGAGGGACGGTTTCAAAATTCCGCAAAAATGAGTAAAAATATTGCTCGGGCCGTCTTTACAAAAAAGGAAAAATCGGGTACAATAGAGGAATATACGTTACTATTTCAGAGAAGGTGTAAATAATGTCAAACGATCCGAATAACGTTCCGAATAACGATTCGAACAATCCTCCGAATAATCATTCGAATAATGCCGCAGCCGCAAGCGCGTATGGTGCGGAACAGATTTCCCATTTGAGTGACCTGGAACATGTGCGCAAGCGTCCCGGAATGTACATCGGGGACACAACGCCGCGCGGGCTGCATCATCTGGTTTACGAAGTCGTCGATAATAGTATTGATGAAGCAATGGCCGGTTACGCGTCCTTCGTGAATGTGACGATCAATACCGACGGTTCCATCACGGTGGAAGACGACGGCCGAGGAATTCCGGTCGAAATTTATCCCGAATTGGGTATTTCGACGCTGGAAGGTGTGATGACCGTCTTGAAATTCGGCGGAAAATTCGGCGAAGGCGGCGCATATACGACCTCCGGCGGACTCCACGGCGTGGGTGTGACGGTCGTCAATTTCCTCTCCGAGTGGTGCACCTGTCAGGTCTATCGCGACGGTTTCGTCTGGCAGCAGGAATACGAGCGCGGTGTACCGACCAGCCCGCTTCGGAAAATCGGAAAATCGGATGAAACCGGTACAAAAACCACATTCAAGCCCGACACGGAGATTTTCCCCGACATTAAATTCCAGTACAATATTCTGTATCGTCGTCTTCAGGAACTCGCGTTTTTGAATATGGGTGTGCGAATCAACTTTAAAGACCAGCGTACCGGCGATGGTGATTCGTTCCATTTTGAACGAGGAATCGTCGAGTTTGTGGAGTATTTGAACCGTGCGGCACAGCCGATTCATGAAGAAGTAATTCACATTCAGGGCGGGCTGAACGGCGTCGAGTGGGACATTGCGCTGCAGTACACCGACGAATACACGGAAAATCTTCATTCTTACGTGAACAACATCAATACGATTGAAGGCGGAACGCACGTTTCTGGTTTTCGGTCGGCTTTGACGCGTTCGATGAACCGATACGGAACGAAAGAGGATCTTTTCAAAAAAATGACGCCTACGGGCGACGACTTTCGAGAAGGACTGACGGTGGTGATTTCGCTGCGCGTTCCGTCCCCTCAGTTTGAGGGTCAAACCAAGACGAAACTCGGAAACGGCGAGGTGGAAGGAATTGTTTCCGGGGCGGTTTACGATGCGCTGACGAAATATTTTGAAGAAAATCCGGTCACCGCGCGTGCGTTGCTTCAGAAAGGAATCATTGCGGCAGAGGCTCGTGAAAGTGCTGTGCGTGCACGAAAAGCCGTTCGTGACCGTAAAGAGGTGCTTTCGGGCGGAAGTCTTCCTGGAAAACTGCTGGACTGCACGAGCCGCGAGTACGAAAAGTGCGAGCTGTACCTCGTCGAAGGGGATTCCGCAGGCGGAACTGCGGAAGGCGGACGTATGCGTGAATTCCAGGCGATTCTTCCTCTTCGTGGAAAAATCATCAATGCGTACAAAGCGCGCGAGGACAAAGTGCTTGCAAATGCGGAGGTTCGAAGCATGATTTCCGCCATTGGAACCGGATTTGGCGACGACATCAACCTCGACAAACGCCGGTACAACAAAATCATCATCATGACCGATGCCGATGTTGATGGATCGCACATCCGCACACTCCTTCTGACGTTTTTCTATCGTCAGATGTACGACCTCATCAAAGGCGGATTCGTGTACGTCGCGCAGCCGCCGCTTTTCCGTATCGTGCAAAAGAAGAAAGTTTCTTACGTACAAACGGACGAAGAATTGAAATCCATGCTTTTGAACAACGGTCTGAAAGATTCGGTTTTTGACCCCATGGACGGTCGTTTGATTGAGGGAGAGACGCTCCTGAAACTCACGAAGATTCTTGCATCGCTCGAAGATTCCATCAACACGCTGGAACGCCGCGGTATCAGCCTCAAGAGTCACGCGATGCTTCAGGACCCCGTAACCGCCAGACTTCCGGTGCTGCATGCGTTCATCGGAACGGAAGAATATTGGTTCATCGACCACGATCATGTGGAAAGTTTTGCCGAACAGTACGAAAAGGACCACAATATTGAGTTGGACGTTCAGTTCGGAACGAACATTCGTCAGGAAGAAATGGGCGAATTCACCGATGTAGAGGAAGCGGAAAAGAACGAGATGGATAAACCGAGGAAAATTCGTCTGCAAGTGATGGAAATTCATGAAGTTCGTTCGATCAACAAACAGCTTCTTGAATTGCGTACGCTTGGTTTTGAAATCGACTCGCTTATTCCTAAAATTCGAACAGGACTGGAAGGGAACCGATACGAGCTTCGGTTTGGGGAATCGGTTCAGGGAATCGACGACCTGCGCGCTCTTCTGCCGGCGGTTCGAAATGCGGGAAGCAAGGGAATCGTGATTTCCCGCTTTAAAGGACTGGGAGAAATGGATGCGGAAGAGATTCGCGACACCACTTTGGACCCGGCGCAGCGCACGATGGTTCAGGTGCGGATGGAAGATGCGGCGGCAGCCGACGATTTGTTCCGCATTCTGATGGGCGAAAAGGTGGAGCCTCGACGGGAATTTATTGAGAAATACGCGTTGGACGTCACGAATCTGGACGTTTGACCTTCTTTTTTTGATACTGTCATTTTCGGAGGGAAAACATTTTTATACGATGTTTTCCCTCTTTTTTACGATAAATTGTTCGATTGACGAACCTTTCCTGAATGTTTGGAGAATTTTTATGCACGCATTGCGAAACATCACCTTCATTTTTTGCACATTATTCTTTACTGCCGGCGTTTTTGCGCAGGACTCGCCTGCATACACACCGACGTCTGAATACACGGTTCGAAACATTTACGGCTGGAACATTTATGTTTCTTCGGATTTGGCGGCTCAGCCGGACTTGGACCAGCGGGCGATGCGGATGCTGGAAATGCAGCTGCGTCAGATTGAGTTTTTGGTTCCGCCGCCAGCCGTTGAGAAGCTGCGAACGGTCAAAATCTGGATTCAGGGGAACAATCCGACGGTCAAAACGTGCTGTTTTCATCCGGACATTCACTGGCTGAACGAGAACGGAGTGAATCCGGACAAATGCGATTCGGTCGACATTCCTGACGCGCAGAACATGCTTAATGAGTACGATCGGCAGCCGATGCTGGTTCTTCATGAATTGGCGCATGCGTACCATCATCTTTTTCTTGAAAACGGGTTTGAAAATGCCGAGGTGAAGGATACGTATCACCACGCGATGGAGGCGGGGCGGTATCAGAGCGTTTTGAATTTTTTCCAAATTACGGATAAAGCCTATGCGGCGACGAATCAGCAGGAATACTTTGCGGAACTGACGGAATGTTATTTTGGAGAAAATGATTTTTTCCCGTTTGTTCGCACCGAGTTTCGGAATTACGATCCGGAAGGTCTGAAGATGATTGAATCTGTGTGGGGAATCTAACGGAAAAGTCGATCTGAGCGTTCTATCGGGTTTCGTACATAAATCCGATAGATCTGGTGTTGCGCTCGTTTTTTTGTTTACTGTTTTGCTTACTGTGAATTTCTTTCAATAATCGATAAATTATCAATTCCCACCCCTTGATTTTTTCTGAACAAATTACTATAATTCAATTATCGTCCCAAGTTGGCGCAAGTTTTATGATTTAAGAATGTTTAAATTCAAAAAATAATCAAATCTGTTTAAAATGAATCAAAGAACATTCATACGGAGAGTTTCATCATGGCGGAAAGTTATCGTTATTTCGCGTTTATCAGTTATTCCAGCAAGGATAAACCCGTTGCGAAAAGACTTCAGAAGCAAATCGAAACGTACAATTTGCCGACTGTTTTACGGGCGGAAATCAAAAGTAAGCGTGGCGAGGAGTTTCCGAAGCGTCTGAGGCCGGTATTTCGGGACGATACGGACCTGCAGGTCGGCGTTTTGGGACAGTCGCTTTTGCGTGAATTGGAAGATTCTCGTTATTTGATTGTGGTTTGTTCGCCTCAGAGTGCAACATCGGACTGGGTCAATCGCGAGGTTGAGAATTTTATTCTTATGGGTCGTTACGAACGGATTATTCCGTACATAATCGACGGGGAAGGGAACTCGAAGACATCGGAAAAAGAAGCGTTTCCGCCGATTCTGCGCCGCCAGCGGGAGTTTTTGAATTACGACGATTTAACACCGGAACAAAATTCAGAGCGGCAAGCAAAACTCCAGGAAAAACTTGCAGGTCAGGGGGAGTTGAAAGGCGTTTCGACCCAGCTTGAGGGGCCACGCGACGCGCGCTTGAAGGTGATCGCCAAGCTGTTGGAAGTGGCGCCGGACGTGGTAATCGACCGAGATAAACGCCGCCGCCGTCAGCGCCAGATTCTCGGCGGGAGCGCCTGCGCCCTGTTTTTGTTTTTTGTGACGTTTATGAGTTTATTCCTATGGGACAAATACTACCGCATTCACGCGGCTTATTTCGCTGATTACGTCGAGCGCTGGGGCGTTCCGGAGGGCATTTTTCCGCTCACGAAAGAACAAATTTCCAAACGGAGCGCGCACTATCGCATTGAGACGAAAGCCGGCCTCGTTCAGCGTCTGGTTCACGCCAACTCCGCCGGCACGCCCGTCCCGGTGGACAATACGGAACTCACAAACCGACCGACCTGGGCGGAATATAAATTTCGCAAGGAAAAGAACGAAAAAACGGGTCGATACGAGCTTGAGGGGGTGGAATATCTGCGTCCCAACGGTTCTGTCGAGCGGTATCTGAATTACACAAACGACATGCTGGCGGTGTCCTTCCGCATTTCGCGCGAACAGGAAAGCCTCGGCGTCCAGCGGCTGACCTCCACGATGACGGCTATTTCCAGCGACCCGTTTACTCTCAATAACAAAGCGGAAATCACGGGCAATAAATTCGAATACGACGCCCAAACGGGTTTTGTCACGCGCTGTATGTTCACCAAGGATCAGGATTTCAACATTGGTCAGGATTCCGAAGGGGTTTCCGGCTACGAATTTGTGCGCGACAAATATGGCCGGGTCATACAAAAAACCTACTTAAACATACTCAAAGAACCCTGTCCGACGAAAATCGGCGTTGCGAAGCGCAAATACGAATACGACGCGAACGGCAACCTCGCATGGGCAACGTATCTTAACGAAAAAGACGAACCTACTTTCAACGAACAGGGCTGGAAAATCTGCCGGGATACGTATGACCAAAACGGGAATGGTATTTGCAGCGAATTTTTTGAAAACGACCGAAAAACGCTGTGCCTTCGAAATGATGGCGTTGCCAAATTTGTGCTCAAATACGACGAGCGGGGAAACATAACGGAACAGGCCTCTTTTGGCGTGGACGACAAGCCGTGTTTGCATAAAGACGGTTATGCTAAATTTACGTCCAAATACGACGAGCGGGGAAACCGAACGGAAATAGCCTGTTTTGGCGTGGACGACAAGC
>CAYTLK010000087.1:0-15715 GCA_964438515.1 uncultured Planctomycetaceae bacterium | reverse complement strand
AACATAAAAAACAGAAATTGCAAGGTTCCTACTGGAATCTATTATACAAAGTTTTGACCCGCTACGACCGGGAGCGAGAAACTGGGAAAAACAACATTTAAAATGTTGTTTCCCCACGACCGAGAGCGACTTACGGGAGCGCTACTGTTTCCTCCCGTTAGGGTGGAAACACCGCCGCGGTCAAAAAAAGACCCTTGAAACACAACGTTCATTGTGTGATTTTTGCACAGGAACATTTCTTCGTAAAAATTTCACATTTGAAGTTTTTGAACTCCTTTTAAGTTTTTCGAAACGTGCAATTTTCAGAGAGGGAGTTTTTAACGACTCACTCTCTGAAATCCCACTCAAAAAGAACGTTCCTCCAAACCATCCATTTTACCCATTCTACTTATTTTCTTTTACAATACATCTCTCTGCGTTCTTTCGGACCGCGATATTTTTGTAGCAGATAGAGAAATCGACGCAAATCCAGAGGAAGCGGCGCTTCGAGCAACATTTTTTCGTCCGTTTTCGGATGGAAAAACTCGATTTTTCGCGCGTGAAGCGCCTGACGCTCCAGAACAAGGGAGTTTTGAGGAAGCGCGTCCCAATCCGTTTGTTCAAAATCGTTTGCCGACTCTGGAAGCGGAACGGAATCGTCGAGCGAAATTCCTGAAAAAGAACGATCGCGCCGTAATTCACCGAGCAAAAGACGCGGATGGGTGCTGTAAAGGAGGTCGCCGGCGATCGGATTCCCAATAAAAGCAAGATGCAGACGAATCTGATGCGTGCGGCCCGTTTTGGGAAAGCAGCGAAACGATGTGAAACCGTCAAAACGCGTCTCCACCTCGTAAAACGTTCGTGCGCTGCGCGCGTCGGGATCGTCGAAACGAATCATCTTTTTTTCCCGCTGTCCGCCGGAATGGTCGCCGATGGGTGCGTCGATCCAGTCGCAATCGCGTACGGGAGTCCCATACGAAACCGCAAAATATTCTTTCTGAACCCTCCGCTGCTCGAACTGGGCCGAGAGTTTTGCGTGCGCAAAATCGTTACGCGCAACGAGAATCACGCCGCTTGTGTCGCGGTCCAGCCGATGCACAATTCCCGGACGCTGCGGTCCGCCCGCCTGACTCAGGTCGTCCCCGTAACGAAACTGCAGCGCACTCGCGAGCGTTCCGTTCCAGTGTCCCCGAGCCGGATGAACGACCATTCCCGGCGGTTTGTTCACCGCAACGACCCATTCATCTTCGTACAGAATTTCGAGCGGAATTTCCTCTGCGTGCGGGCACTCGTGCGGCAAATCCGGCAGAACGATACGCACTTTCTGTCCGGGATTCAATTTGTACGCAGGTTTTGCGGTTTTTCCATCGACCAAAACGTTTCCGTCCGTGATTGCATTCCGCATTAAAACACGACTAAAATCGGGAAAATGAAAAACAAGAAATTTATCGAGCCGCCAGCCCGACTCATCGGCAGACACTGCAACCTCTTGCGGCCCACTGGGAATGATTTTCGTTTCAGATTCGAGGATTTCCTCTTCAAAATCCGGAAAATCCTGGGAATTTTCAGCCATAATTTTCTCGAAAAAAACGTACATAAAAAAAGCGCCGCCCTTAAGCAACGCTTTTGCTTACTAAAAAACAACTCAGTTCTGAGCGGCAGGCGCTTCAGGAGCCGGAACTTCTGCAGGTGCGGCGGCGGGTTCAACCACTGCGGGAGCCGGAGCTTCTGCCGGTGCGGCAGCGGGTTCAACCACTGCGGGAGCCGGAGCAGCAACCTCTTCAACAGCCGGAGCGTCAAGCGTTGTGTTTTCATCCTGGCTCGCACTTGCTTCGGCGGGCGTCACAGTCGGCGTCGGCGCAACGCTAATCACCGCAATATTCGTCTGTTCCTGCTTGTAAAAATCCAAAATATCCTTCGCCTGCTTCGCGTAAGTGTCGTTTCCGGCCGCGACTTTCCCATAAAAATCCATCGCAAGCTGAGTGTTTTCTTCCGGTTTTTCAATCTGGGCGAAATATTCGGAGTTTTTCGCAAGAGCAAACAACGTCATCTGCTTCATTTTCGAATCAGTAACAGAATTCAAAATCGTTTGAAACTGTTCTTTTGCGCTTGTGAGCTGCTTTTTCGCAGCTTCCGCATCATTCGCGGCGAGCGTCTGAATCGCCAGATTCTGTTCGCGAGCCGCAAGCGTGTATGCGAGTAACGAGCCTGGAATGGTTTTCAAATTTTTCTGTGCGAAATCCTTGCACGCCTGTTCATTATTCTCGCCGGCAGTCGTCAGTTCCGCAAATTCGTCCCAAAGTTTTTTCTGCGCGTTTATCTGCGTCTTCTGGTAATACATCGACACCAAAAATGCAAGCGCAATCACCACAACCGCAATCAAAAACGGCTGATGGTATTTCTCAGTACCTTTGTAGAAATCTCTCAACCAGCCTTCCATGTCATTTTCACGACGAACTTCTTCTTTCATTGATCTATTCCATTTAAACAATGTTTAAAAATAATTTAATATCGAATGCTACGCATTATACTCGAAACAGACGCCTAACGTCAAGGGGAATCCCATAAAAATCCCCATTTTTTTCGTGTTTTTTCCTATTTTGCGTTTATTTCACCACATAATTCACCATTTTACCGGGAATCACAATCTTTTTCACCACCGTTTTTCCATCAATCCACTGCAAAAACTTCGGATCCTGAAGCGCCGCCGCCTCAGTCGCCGCCGCGTCCATTCCAGCCGGAAGCTGAATCTTCGAACGAAGTTTTCCACAAACATGAAGCGTCACTTCCGCCATCGACTCCGCAATCGCCGACTCGTCAAACTGCGGGAAGGATTCGTACGCAAGCGTTTTGTCGTGTCCGAGGACCTCCCAAAGTTCCTCCGCAATGTGCGGCGCATACGGCGAAAGAAGAAGCACAAACTGTTCCATCGCCTTTTTCGGACGAACCGACTGCTTGCTGAAGAAGTTCTGGAACTCCATCATACGCGCAATCGCTGTATTCAGTTGAAGCGACTGAATATCGTTACGTACTGATTTGATTGTTTTGTGCAAAATCCGATTCTGTTCTTCCGTCGGTTCCACATCCTGAACCGCCTCGGAAAGCTGCATCTCTTCTGAATGTTCATCCACAATCATGCGCCAAACACGGCCCAAAAAGTCCCGCACACCCGAAACGCTATCGACGCTCCACGGTTTCACCGCTTCCAACGGCCCCATGAACATTTCGTACATTCGCAGGGAGTCGGCTCCGTGTTCCTCCACCACATCGTCCGGATTGATGACGTTTCCGCGGCTCTTCGACATTTTGAACGCCCGGCTGTCCAACTTGATGGATTTATCGGTACGTAAAACAAAGAATTCACCCGCTTTTTCAACGTCTTCTTTCTGAATTTTCACACGCACGAGCGCGTCTTTTTCCGTTTCCGACATGGATTTTACCGCATCGGCACTCACCAATTTTCCGTCTGCCGTCTGGAACGCATTGTATTCCATTTCCCCCAGAATCATTCCCTGATTCACGAGCTTGTGGAAAGGTTCCCGCGTCGAAACCTGACCGCGGTCATACAAAACTTTGTGCCAGAATCGCGCATACAACAAATGCAGGACCGCGTGTTCCGCACCACCCACATACAAATCGACCGGCATCCACGCCTTTTCGATCTGCGGATCGACAAAACATTCGGTATTTTTGGGGTCCAAATAACGCAAATAGTACCAGCAGGAACCGGCCCACTGCGGCATCGTGTTCGTTTCACGTTTGTACTTTTTTCCGTCGATTTCCACATACAGCCACTCTTTCGGCGCGTGTTCCATCGGCGGCTCTGGATTCTTCAACGGCGGAAAATCAAACTGTTCCATGTGCGGAAGATTTACCGGCAAATCTTTGTCCGTCAGCTCAAGGATGCGGCCCGTCCGATTCCCATTCTCGTCCAACTCGTGAAGCAGCGGGAACGGCTCTCCCCAAACGTGCTGACGACTGAAAAGCCAGTCGCGGAGTTTGTAATTCACCGCCTTTTTACCGATTCCAAGGTCCACGAGCCACGCAACGATGCGTTTCTTCATTTCAGCCGTCGTGATTCCCGTAAATGACCCGCAGTTGACCGCGATTCCATCCACGGTGAACGCCTCGACCCCATCGCGGAGTTTTTGCGCCATTTCTTCCGTAACGCCATTTTCACCCACAATCGGATCGACGACCTGAAGAATCGGCAAATTGTACTTTTTGGCGAAATCAAAATCTCGCGTGTCGTGAGCCGGAACCGCCATAATCGCGCCCGTTCCATAACCCGCAAGGACGTAATCCGCAACCCAAATCGGAACGAGCGTGTCGTTCACCGGATTGTACGCGTACGACCCCGTAAAAACACCCGTTTTTTCTTTCGCAAGCTCCGTTCGGTCCAACTCGCTTTTTCCCGCTGCAACTTTACAATATTCCTGCACAACTTCCGCATTTGCAGGCGTCGTAAGTCGTTTCACGAGCGCGTGTTCCGGCGAAATCACCATGTACGTCGCACCAAACAGCGTGTCGGGACGCGTCGTATAAATTCGCAGCACGTCCGTCGCAGGCTTTCTCGGATATTTGGACGCCACACGCGTCTCGCGCCATGTACGATATTCATTCACATCCGGACGTCCGTCTTCCGACGTCTTCGAACCGATGAAAAAGTCCAACTCGCCGCCGACACTGCGTCCGATCCAGTTTCGCTGAAGCATTTTGACGCTTTCCGTCCAGTCCAGCTCATCCAAATCCTCAATCAGTCGGTCCGCATACGCCGTAATTCGCAGCATCCACTGCCGCATCGGAATACGTACGACCGGGTATCCGCCGCGCTCGCTTTTCCCATCGATCACTTCTTCGTTTGCCAGAACGGTCCCCAAAACCGGGCACCAATTCACTGGAGCCTCCAGCTGATACGCCAAACGATGGTCGTTGATGAACGCCTGAACCGCATCGCCGCCTTCCAGCCGCACATCCTCCGGAATCGGAAGTTCCTCAATCGGACGGCCTTTTTTCGCATCGTTATCGTACCACGTGTCGTACAATTCAAGAAAGATTTTCTGCGTCCAACGAAAATATTCGACGTCCGTCGTCGCAAGCTCGCGGTCCCAATCGTACGAAAAACCAAGCATTTTCAACTGACGGCGGAAGTTCGAAATATTTTTTTCCGTTGTAATTCGCGGATGAATCCCCGTTTTTTTCGCATACTGTTCCGCAGGAAGCCCAAACGCGTCCCACCCCATCGGATGCATGACGCTCACACCGTTCATTCTTTGAAAACGGCACACAATATCTGTGGCAGTATAGCCTTCCGGATGCCCCACGTGCAAGCCGTTTCCACTCGGATACGGAAACATGTCGAGCACATACATCTTCTTTTCCCCCGGAAGACGCGGAGCCGCAAACGTACGATTTTCTTCCCAATATTTTTGCCATTTCGGCTCAATGACCGATGGATTATAACGAGGCATAATTCAAAAATCTCCGATGAACTTCATATTTATGAGGCCGTTCCTGTTTAAAACCGGAATATCCACAATCTTTATACAATATGTTTCATTATAACCGATTCAGAAATTTTCAAAAGCGGGGGGGGAGCAATTTTCACGTTTAAAAATAGAAAAAATCCGGTAAAAAGAAACTCTGCCGGATTTTTTGAAACTAAAACCACTTAAATTTCAGATCTTTTTTACAAGAATCGAAACGTTCTGACCGCCGAAACCGAAACTGTTGGTCAAACAGCAGTCGCACTTCACCTCGCGACAAACATTCGGCACGTAGTCGAGGTCGCAAAGCGGGTCGGGATTCTCGTAATTAATCGTCGGCGGAACCACACCATCCCGCAACGCGAGCAAACAATACATCATTTCACTCGCACCGGCGGCCGCAATCATGTGACCAATCATGCTTTTTGTACTCGAAACAGGGATTTTATAGGCGCGTTCGCCAAAAACCTTCTTGATTGCAAGCGTCTCGACTTTATCGTTCACGCTCGTACTTGTTCCGTGCGCATTAATGTAATCCACTTCATCCCGATTGCAGCCCGCATCGTCAAGCGCCATCTGAATGCAGGAAATCGCGCCGCGTCCCTCAGGATGCGTGTCCGTGATGCGGAAAGCATCGGCAGTCGAACCGTAACCTGCGACTTCACCGTAAATTTTTGCACCGCGTTTTTTGGCGTGATCGTAATCTTCGAGGACGCACATGACGGAACCCTCGCCCAGCACGAAGCCGTCGCGGAGACGGTCGAACGGACGGCTCGCCTTCTTCGGATCCGCATTATTGGTGCTTAAAGCAGTCAAAAGGTTAAATCCCATCACCCCCATCGGATGAATCATACTGTGCGTTCCGCCCGAAAGCATAATGTCCGCATCGCCGCGGCGAATGATTTCCGTTGCTTCCCCCACGGCCTGAACGCTTGCTGCACACGCAGTCAAACAGTTGCTGTTGGGTCCCTGCGCGTTAAACATCGCGGCCAGATGTGCAGCCGGCATATTCGGAGACTGTTCAATTTCCGACTCCGCGTTGTACTGACTCATCCCCTTACGAATGAATTCCATAAGGTCAAATTCTTTTCCCGCAAGCTCTCCGCCGCGAATTCCAGCAAGCATCATTTGCGCAAAAGCGTTAAATTCCTGCTGTCCCTCGCCGCTTCCGGTAAAAACTCCGAAACGCAACGGGTCAAACGGAAGATCCATAATTCCAGCGTCTGCAACCGCTTTTTTCGCGGCTCCCACTGCAAACTGGGTGTGAAGTCCCTGATTTTCCCAACGTTTTGGATCTTCACCAACATCCGAAAGATCCCAATTTTTAACTTCCGCAGCGATTTTGGTCGGAAAACTGGCGGTATCGAAACGAGTGATGTAATCGACAGCTGACTCCCCATTCAACAGACGTTTCCAGACGGTTTCCACGTCCGCACCCAAAGGAGTAACGCACCCAAGACCAGTAACAACAACACGCCGTTTCATGACGTTTTCCTCCGCAAAATAATACAAAAAGGTTCAATAACCCTCACCCACGCCTCTGAATATCGAATTAATATTCAAGGTTCTGAATATTAATTACATGATTCAATATTCAGTGTTCGAAAAATCAATTCCGAGCCGTTTCCTAGTTCTTCGTTCAATCCTTAAAACAGTCCGGAATGCTTATGGGAGTCACGCCGTCCGCTTCTTTTCCAATTTCATAGACGTGAAAATTGAAAAAAAGATGTTTATAGTCCAACATTGTAAAGAGTTCTTTCCCTACAAATTCGGGACTGTCGAGGTACGCAAACATCATTTCAAACTCAGCGTGCAGTTTGTCGCCGATGTGACTCGTGGCCGTGATGGAAGCACCGTTTGAGTTCAAATTCTCGATTTTCACACGGTACGTAAGTGTATCGCCTGGATACGCTTCGCAATGGAAAGCAGCTTTCACAAGTTTTGCAAGTACGACTTTTTCCCGACACTGATTGAATTCACTGATGAGCAACCCGCCCGTCTGCGCCACGCCCTCAACAACCAGAGGATGCGGCATAACGGGAAAATGCTCGAAATGTTCGTGCATATGGTCCTCAGCCAGTGAGATGCACTTGATTGCCGTCGCACGAGTACCACGAACAAACTCCGTATAACGATCAATCCAATACCAACGCATAACCGAAAACCCTGTAATAAAATAATGACCTTAAACCGGATCCAGCCGCATACAGACGTAACGGCTGGCGATTTTGGAACTTAGCCCAACTTATGCTCGACGAAACGGCACATATCCGCAACCGTCATACGGCTTGGGAATTCCTGCACGACAGGATTTTTCTCGAACTCGGTGAGATCGATGAAAGGAAGTCTCTCGCGCAGCTCTTTCAGACCTTCCGCATTGAGACGGTTATTCTGGGTGAATTTAGCGTTCGAGAAAATATCTTCCGGGAAAAGTTCGCCGCGTTCGACTTTAATATTGAAAGCTTTTTCAAGACGAAAAACAATATCAAGGAAGTCGATCGACTCGGCACCCAAATCGCCCACGAGAGTGGCTTCTTCGGTGACTTCGTCTTCATCAACGCCCAAAGCGTCGCACAGGGTGGACTGAACCTTCTCAAAAATTTCCGGATTGATGGTCATACTATTCTCCAAATGACGTTACAAAAAACCAACTGTAAAAAATATAAACGTTCGAAACGGTGATATTTCCGACAGCCATATTAATTAAAATTCCAAAATAAAACAATATCAGTTTTTATCAGTATTTCTATTTTACGACATTTTCGACTGATTTTTCGGGTATTTTCCGATGATTTCGGTCAAACTCCGAAATTTTCGCTTAATTTTCGAGCGTTGTTTCCGGCTCTTGTTGCATGTCGCGAGGCGCGATGATCGAGTAAATCCGCTTTAATTTCTTCACGACTTCCGCATCCTTCCACGCCATCGTCGGGAAAATAGGAGCGATATTGTGATGACTCAGCACAAGACGACCGGAAAGGACCTGAATCTCTCCGAGCCAGCCCTCCGCTTTCACCTTCGTTTCTCCCTCTGAACGACTCAAAATATTCACCTTAAGCATCAGCGTTTCCCCAGGCTGCACAAAGTGATTGAATTTCACATTGCGAGCCTCTTTCAGCGAAATGATGCTGTCTGCATAATCATCCGTCAGACGAATAAGCCACGCAGCCGTCTCCGTTATTGCTTCCAACATCAGCACGCCCGGCATCACAGGGAAACCTGGGAAATGGTCCGCTAGGTATTCTTCTGTAATTGTTAAATTCTTTTTCGTGATAATCGATTCGCCGGGATGCACTTCGATGATTTTATCAACCAGTAAAAAACGCATTTTAATTCTCAAAAGGTTTTCGCAACAGGAACAGTCAGGAAATACAGTATATCCGATTTCCACGATTTTTCAAGCCTTCAAATACTTAATTTCTTAAAATATTTTCGTTGAATCGGTAAAAAAGTACGTTCAGCTTTAATCTCTCGCAAAAAAAGAGCCAAAATTTTCACAAAAAACACACTAATCTTACCCAAATTACTCATTTTCACAGCTTAATCGTCCAGACCTTTTTCATTCGGCCTGAACTTCGCGCCGCCCCTTTCGCCGCCCCTTTCGCTGTCGCTCGAAGATTTTTGATCGAGAATTTCCAACTCACAGGCGTTTACAAGTTTGCGAAAATGGTCGTCCATTTCAACATAAACCTGTTTTGCGAGGATTTCATACCCGACGACACGGCCGGACGCTCCTTCGTGACGCACACGCGCACCCATTGGCGGCATTTCATCCAGAAATTCTTCGTAAACCGGAAATTCGTAACGTAAACAGCACTTCAAACGACCGCACCGACCGGAAATTTTCGATGGGTCAAGCGTTGCTTTCTGCAATTTCGCCATTTTCATCGACACAGGCGGCATCGCGGTCAAATAGGTGTTACAACAACATTCTTTTCCGCAATCTCCATAATCCGCCAGAAGTTTTGCTTCGTCGCGGACGCCGATCTGACGCATTTCAATCCGGGTCTGAAACTCCAAGGCCAAAACTTTGACGAGTTCCCGAAAATCGACGCGTCCATCGGCCAAATAATACACGACGATGCGCTCGCCGCCGAAAATATGTTCAATATCGACGAGGTGCATCTGCAGACCGAGCTGCGAAATGCAATTCAAACACGTCTGAAATTCTTCTGTCTCGTGAAAATGAATGCGGTTGAATTCATTCGCATCGTCGGAGGTCATGATTCTTACAATGACGCCGTGCTGGATTTCCGGAGGAAACTGGGAAAAATCGCTCTCCGCCACCTCGCACAACACCTGCGCAATTTCTAATCCTCTGTCGGACCGAATGACAACGTAATCCTCACGCCGAAGCGTCTCATTTTCAGGACTGTTCCAGGAAAAAAGCCCATGAATACGCATGGTTCCGAAACGAACGAGATAGTAACGCATTTTACCTCTCTTTCCCTCTTTATCGCTGCGTATATCGAAGCATATTGAGTTTGATGCGCCGATCCATGTCCGCATTTTTCAGCGCTTGCCGTTTGTCGTGTTCTTGTTTTCCCTGACAGATGCCGAGGAGGACTTTCGCGTAATGTTTCCGAAAATAAATCTTCAACGGAATGAGCGTGAACCCTTTTGCCGCCGTCTTCGTCATGCAGCGATGGATTTCTGTACGATGCAGAAGCAGCTTTCGCGGACGTTTCGGCTGATGATTCAGTCGATTCGCCTCCAAATATTCCTGAATGTCGCAGCTGTAAAGCCAAATTTCACCGTTTTTGAACTTTGCGTAGGCCTCTGCGAGCGAACAACGCCCCTCACGCAGACTCTTCACCTCACTCCCAACGAGCGCGATGCCGCACTCAATGGTCTCAAGAATCTCGTAATCGTGCCGAGCCTTGCGGTTTTCACAGACGACTTTTACATCGGTTTCCGCATTCTGCGTCTTTCCGGATTGTTTTTTTGACTTAGCCGTGGCTTTCTCCTTCTCGAAACATCTTACTTTCTCCCTTATTGTAACAGCAATGAGAAATTTTACAAGGGGGCGGGGGGAAACTCTCGAAAATTCTCGAAAAAATTTTTTTCTTCCGATTTTCCCTTTTTCTCTCTCCCAGGGCTTGCAAATTTCGTCACTTTGGTATAAAATAAAGAGTATTGGAAAAAATTTCGGTTCCATGGAATAGTTCTGTTTTTCGTACAGGTAAAATTATGTCGCATTCTGATTTTTTACATCAAGTTTCAAAAATTCTCCCTGAAAATCACATTTTTACAGACGAACTTCATCTTCTCGCGTGGGGGACGGACGCCGGTTTTTACCGTCTCGTTCCTCGAATCGTACTATTTTCAGAAAACGAAGACGAAGTTTCCAGAATTCTTCACGCCGCAGCGCTAGAACAGGTTCCAATCACGTTTCGGGCGGCCGGCACTTCACTGTCGGGTCAGTCTATTTCCGAGTCGGTTTTGCTCGTTGCGGGAAAAAATTGGGAAAAATTTTCCATTTCTAAAGATGCAGAGACGATTTCACTCGAACCGGGACTCGTCGGAGGGCGTGTCAATCAGATTTTGAAGCCCTGCGGACGCAAACTCGGGCCGGATCCTGCAAGCATTAATTCGGCGATGATCGGCGGAATCGTCATTAATAATGCGTCGGGAATGAATTGCGGAACGCACGCGAATTCCGACCGAACGATGGTTTCCGCGCGTATCGTATTTGCGGATGGAACCCGGCTCGACACAGGAGACCGAAAAAGTTGCGATGCTTTTCGGAAGGAAAAACCGGAATTTCTCGAAAAAATAGAAGAAATTCGGAACAAAATCCGAAGAAATTCCAAATTGACGGCTCGGATTCGACAAAAATACGCCATAAAAAACGTGATGGGGCTGAATCTTTTGCCGTTCGTAATGTACAAAAATCCTTTCGACATCATTTCGCATTTGATGGTGGGGTCGGAAGGAACGCTCGCGTTTCTGTCGGAAGTGACGCTGCAGACGGTGCCGGATTTTCCGTTCAAAGCAAGCGCAATGCTTTATTTTCGTACGATTGAAGATGCGTCCCGCGCCGTCGTTGCGATGAAGGCCGGGCCGGTGTACAGTGCGGAAATGCTCGATAAAAAGTCGCTCGAAGCGGCACACGACGCAACTGGGAAAAATCTGACGGCCGTTTTAACGGAAACCGCGGCGCTTTCGCAGGCGGATTTGGATGAAAATATCCGTAAAATTACGAAACTTCTGACTCATTTTGAGACCGTCACGCCGATTCATTTCACCGATCGTCCGGAGGAATACACGCCCTTCTGGAATATTCGTGCAGGAATCTTTCCCGCCGTCGGAGGGACGCGTCAGCCGGGAACCACCTGTTTGATTGAGGATGTGGCGTTTCCGATTGAACGTTTGCCGGAAGCAACACACGATTTGGAGGCGCTGCTGGTGCGCCACGGTTACGACGACGCGTGCATTTACGGACACGCACTGGAGGGAAACTACCACTTCATTCTGAATCAAAATTTCGATTCCGACGCGGAAATTGCGCGATACGAAGCCCTCATGCAGGACGTAATTCAGCTCGTTGTTGAAAAATACGACGGCTCCCTCAAAGCCGAACATGGGACGGGACGCAACATGGCGCCTTTCGTCGAAAAAGAATGGGGTGCGGAAATCTATCAACTGATGAAAGAGGTAAAAAACCTCTTTGACCCACAAAATATTTTGAATCCTGGAGTGATTTTCAACGAAGATCCGAACTGCTACCTCAAAAACATCAAACCTTTGCCGCTCACGGACGAACTGATTGACCGATGCATCGAGTGCGGATTCTGCGAGGTGAACTGCATGTCGTGCGGTTTCACACTCTCATCACGCCAAAGAATCGTCATTCAGCGCGAGATTGCACGTCTTGAATCGACTGGAAACCACGCCGATGAAAAACGTGCGAAAACGTTGCGCCATGATTTTCGATATTTCGGAAACGCGACGTGTGCGGGGGACGGACTTTGTTCGAAATCGTGTCCGATGGGAATTAATGTGGGGGAAATGATTCATAAACTGCGGGAGCGCGAACTTCCGCCAGGCTCGATGGGTCACCGTGCGGGAACGTTTGCGGCCAAACATTTTTCAGCATTGAAACCTCCAATTCGACTGGTTTTGAAAGTCGCAGATGTCGGTCACAGCGTGCTGGGAACGCGATTGATGCCGACGGTTTGCAAGACGCTTCATCAATGGAGCGGAAAACGGATTCCGCTTTGGACGCCCGCGACGCCGCTTCCGTACAATTTTCAGAACGAGCCGGAAATTCCGCCATTTGAGGACTCGCCGACGGTCGTGTACTTTCCGAGCTGCATCAATCAGACGTTCGGCACACAAAAACACGCCCCCGACTCCACGCCGCTTGCGAAAAAAACGCTCAATCTCCTGTACAAAGCGGGTTACAACGTCGTTTTTCCGAAAAATGCCGCGTCTTTATGCTGCGGAACGATTTGGGAAAGCAAAGGAATGCCGGATTTGGCCGAACAAAAGGTCCGCGAGCTGGACGAAGCGCTTTGGGAGGCGTCGAATCACGGAGAATTTCCGGTTTTGTGCGATCAAAGTCCGTGTTTGTTCCGCATGCGGGAGTGCATCAAACGAATGAAACTGTACGAACCGGCAGAATTCATCAACACTTTTTTGGTCGATCGGCTGGAATGGCACCCGACGGACGAACCTGTAGCGCTACACGTGACGTGTTCCATGAAAAAAATGAATCTCGGCGCACAGCTGGTTCTTCTGGCTCGCCGATGTTCGTCGAACGTTTTTGTTCCGGAAAACATAAATTGCTGCGGCTTTGCAGGCGACAAAGGTTTTACGCTCCCAGAGGTGAATGCGTGGGCGCTGCGCAAACTGCGTCCGCAGCTTGAAGAACGCGCAATTCACATCGGATACTCGAATAGCCGAACGTGCGAAATCGGCCTGACGACCAACGGAGGAATTCCGTACATGTCGATCGTGTACCTCGTCGATTCCGTCACAACGCCCCGCACGCCCCAAAAACAAAGAAAGAACTATTAAAAACCAACAAGAATTCAGAAAAATCAAAACAATTTCAGAAATTTGAGTGAATCTGTACAGTTTGAAGAACCCTGTACAGATTCGTTCATTTTTCATTTTTATTCATACACTATTCTTTCTTTTGGAGATTTTTCAATCGTTCGATTTGCTCCGCTTCCACAACAACCGTGGTTTCGGGACAGATCGAACAGGCGGGCAAAGGTCCTGCAAATAAATGAAGATGGGAAACGATTTCGTCGGTCGTCGCACTTTCCGACAGAGGTTCGTACGTCTGCGTCACGCGCCAGTTTTCGCCTAAAACGCCTTCTTGGAACGCCAGAGCCGCATTTGCAAGGATGCTGCAGCGATAAAGATGGTTGTTCGTCAAATTAAAACACGTATTCGGTCCGCACATCGTCCACGCTTGTTCCGGCCGACTTTCAAACGGCTGCGGACGGCCATGCTCGTCCATGTTGTAATAACGTTTCCAGCGTGACGACGACGGAATCACCGTCACCCACACACCCGCATCCGAAAGACGCTTGAGAATCGCATCGAACTGCTTTTCACCCTCGGAACCCGTCAAATGACGCGAAAGAAGGACGTGAACCCGCGATTCCGCAAGTTCCTGAAGGAGTTCGTCCGACTTTTTGGGAAACAGCAGCCCGTTACTCGTCAGAATTATTTCCGAATCAGGCCAGCAACGGCGAGCAGCAGAAATAATTTCATCCAAATTCGGATGCAGCAACGGTTCACCGCCCAAAAGTCCCAACTTTTTCGGCGTCACTTTCCGACACCAAATTTCCATCGAGGAAATCAGCTCGTCTTTCGAAACAAGACCCTTGCGAAAAGGATTCAAATGACTGCAAAAAAGGCAGTTTAAATTGCAGCCATTCGCGACATAAATCTCCATTTTACGTATTTTAACACGATTCTGTTCATCCACAAACCAACAACGCCCGATGCGGCTGAAATACAAAAAACGTTTCAACGGCAAACCAAAATAATAATTCCAAACGCGCTTGATCTGACGCAATCTTTTCGTAGAAGCGGACACTTGCAGTCTCCTTTACACTGTTTTTCATTTCTGTTTCAAAAATCACGTTTTATTCAAAGCGCGCTTCAAATAATTCAAAAAAATCAAAAAATTCTGCTTAATTTTCGATTTGGGCTTTCACGAGGCTCTTCCCGCAGTAAATTTCACGAAGTTTCGGCTTCTCAATCTTTCCGGTCGGGTTGCGGGGAATCTCTGCAAAAATGATTTTCCGTGGCCGTTTATAACGCGGCATTCCTGTACAAAATTCCTCAATGTCTTCGATTGTGGTTGTTCTGCCAGGTTTCAGCTCAATGATCGCGCACGTGATTTCGCCCAGCCGAGTGTCGGGAAGGCCGATGACTGCCGCATCTTTAATGTCGCCGTGCTGACGGAGGAAGTCCTCAATTTGAACGGGATAAATATTTTCACCGCCTGTAATAATCACGTCTTTTTTACGGTCCACGAGGTAAATAAAACCGTCTTCGTCCATCTGCGCCATGTCGCCCGTGTAGAGCCAGCCGTCGCAGAGCGTCTCCGCAGTTGCTTTGGGGTCGTTAAAATAGCAAAGCATCACGCCGGGACCTTTCACCGCCAGTTCCCCGACCGCGCCCTGAGGAACCGACTTTCGATTTTCGTCCACAATATCCGCCTGCCAGCCGAAACCGGGTTTTCCAATTGCGCCGACTTTATGGGAGTTTTCGACGCCGAGATGGACGCATCCGGGACCGATGGACTCGCTCAAACCGTAGTTCGTGTCGTACTGATGGTGAGGAAAGTATTTGTGCCACCGATGAATGAGGCTCGGCGGGACGGGCTGCGCCCCGATGTGCATCAGACGCCACTGGTCGAGATGGTAATTTTCAAGCTTCACGTCCCCTCGTTCGATCGCGTCCAAAATATCCTGCGCCCAAGGTACAAGGAGCCAAACAATCGTACATTTTTCTTCATAAATCGCACGTAAAATCCACTGAGGTTTCACGCCTCGCAGCAGAACCGCCTTTCCGCCGGCAAGAAAACTTCCGAACCAGTGCATTTTGGCGCCCGTGTGGTAGAGCGGAGGAATGCAGAGAAAAACGTCGTCGTGAGTCTGTCCGTGATGGTTTTGTTCCGTGACGCAGGAGGACATTAAGCTTCGGTGCGCGTGCAGAATCGCTTTGGGAAAACCCGTCGTTCCGGACGAAAAATAAATCGCAGCTTCATCGTCGTCCGTGAGCGG
>CAYTLK010000086.1:3303-15853 GCA_964438515.1 uncultured Planctomycetaceae bacterium | reverse complement strand
ATTCAGTCGGTGAGATTTCATGTCGTTATTCGATTCCTTTGAAGATGAAAATCGTAGAAAGGCGCAGCCGCTCGCTGCCCGAATGAGACCGCGAACGCTCGATGAGTTTGTGGGTCAGGAAGACTTTTTGGCCCCGGGAAAGCTCCTGCGCCGTCTTTTGAAGGCCGATCGGCTCGGCTCCGTGATTTTTTACGGTCCTCCAGGAACGGGGAAAACGACGCTCGCAAAGTTGCTGGCGTCCGAGTCGCACGCAGATTTCTGTCAGATTTCGGCCGTGACGAGCGGCGTGAAGGAACTTCGGGAGGTCCTCGCGCGTGCGGCGGACACGGTGGCGGCGGAGGGGCGGCGGACGCTGCTGTTCGTCGATGAAATCCATCGGTTCAACAAAGCGCAGCAGGACGTGCTTTTGCCGGACGTCGAAGAGGGGGTGGTGACGCTCGTCGGCGCAACGACGGAAAACCCGTTTTTTACGGTGAATAACGCACTTTTGAGCCGCAGCCGCATCTTTCAGTTTCATGCTTTGACGATCGAAAACATCAAAACCGTTTTGCGGCGCGCGCTGACGGATTCGGAACGAGGATTCGGCAAAACCCGAATTCAGATGGATGAGGAGGCGCTCGAATATCTCGCCCGAACGAGCGACGGCGATGCACGCAGAGCGCTTTCGTCCCTTGAAATTGGGGTCCTTTCGACCTTTGCAAATCCGATTCATTTTACGCTCGAAATGGCGGCCGAGTCGGTTCAGAAACGTGTGACGAGCCACGATCGGGACGGCGACTCCCATTACGACACGGTGAGCGCCCTCATTAAAAGCATTCGAGGGAGCGACCCGGACGCCGCGATTTACTGGCTCGCAAAGATGCTTGAAGGGGGCGAGGAAGTCCGATTTTTGGCGCGTCGTCTGATGATTTTGGCGAGCGAAGATGTGGGAAATGCCGACCCGCACGCGCTTCCAATGGCGGTGGCGTGCGCGCAGGCGTGCGAGATGATCGGTTTGCCGGAGTGTCAGCTGAATCTGGCGCAAACCGTGATTTACCTCGCAGCAGCTCCGAAATCCAACGCAGCGACAAACGCCATTTTTGCGGCTCGAAAAGACGTTGCGGAAGGCGAAAAAGTGCCGGTTCCGACCCATTTATGCGACGCGCATTACGACGGGTCTGCGCAGCTCGGCCACACGGGCTATCAGTACGCGCACGACTTTCCCGACGCCATTGCGCCTCAAGAATATTTGGGCGTCGAAAAACGTTACTACGAACCGACAGAACGCGGGTTCGAATCGGAAATTGCCGCTCGGCTGGAATACATTCGCGCGAGAATGAAAAACCAGCCGAAGTCGGACGCAAAGACGGACTCGGACTCAAAATCCGACTCAAAATCGGACTCTGATTCAGGTTCAAAATCCGACTCTGAGTGACGCAAAAGGAACGTTTTTTACTCAATTCCTTTAAACTTCAGATCCGTAATAAACTCGACCGTTTCCGGGTCGTAATGGGAGAAAAAGAGGCTCGTTTCTTCGTCGAGCGCCGCAATGGCGTTCACGTCTTCCGGCGCAAGCGTGAAGTCGAACACCTTCTGATTTTCGATCATTCGTTCTTTATGCGTCGATTTCGGAATGACGACGATGTCGTTTTGCAGCAGGAATCGTAAAATCACCTGCGCGACGGACTTTTCGTACTTTTTTCCGAGTCCCATAAGGACGGGATTCGTGAACATGTCCTTCCGCCCTTCACCGAACGGCCCCCATGATTCGTGCTGGACGCCGTATTTTTTCATGATTTTGTGCGCCAGTTTCTGCTGGTTGAACGGATGCGTTTCGACCTGATTCACCGCAGGAATCACCTCGTTGAACTTGCAGAAATCAATCAATCGGTCCGGGTAAAAGTTGCTGACGCCGATTGCGCGGAGTTTTCCCGCACGATACGCTTCCTTCATTGCGCGGTACGTTCCGTAATAGTCGTTGAACGGCTGGTGAATGAGCAAAAGATCGATGTATTCCGTCTTCAAACGGCGCAGCGACGAATCAATGGACGCTTTCGCCTTTTCGTAACCTCCATTGGTCACCCAGACTTTCGTCGTGATGAAGAGTTCTTCGCGAGGAACGCCGCACGTTTGAATTGCAGCGCCGACGCCTTCTTCATTTACGTACCCTTGCGCCGTATCGATCGAACGATAGCCGACCTCAATCGCGTCGAGAACGCAGCGCTGACACTCTGCCGGATCCACCTGATACACTCCGTATCCCAAAACCGGCATCTGAACGCCGTTGTTTAATGTTATTTTTTTCATAGTTCCTCCAAAATCGAGTTTGTTCTTCTGTGCAGTTTACGCAAAATGATCATTTTTTCCATTTTGCGACACCTTCTTTCTTTTTATCGGGATTGTTTGAAAAATATTTCAATTTTTTTGAGAAAAAACGGGAATCCCCCCATTGTATTGATAATCTGTTTAGTATATAATACCATTATCAGCGTTGACATCCTTATAGTTCGGGATTTTTACAGCAGATTGGGTTCGAACGGGACCTGTTTTGCTGGGGAGGAAGCAGGAATGCAAAAATTATTCATGGCGATGGCCGTCGCGCTTGCCGCTTCGGCGGGAACGTTCTGCATTGCAGACGATGCGATTCCACGCGGTCCGCACGGTGCGGCAGAGGAAGCGTATCAGAACGAAACGTTCACAACACTCAACACCAATCTTGAAATTCCGGCGGGAGTCGATCCGACGGTCTGGAACGGAATGGTTCCGGAAGGGAACGAAACGACGCCGGAGCGAGTCGCTTTGGGTCGGAAACTTTATTTTGACACACGGATTTCGGCCGACAATACGGTTTCGTGTTCCACGTGCCACGATGTGACGCGCGGGTTCAGCGATCAGATTCCCACCTCGGAAGGGATTCGTAAACAGTTTGGAAAGCGGAACTCTCCGACGAACATGAATGCGGCTCTGCTTCATTCGATGTTCTGGGATGGACGTTCACCGTCGCTCGATCATCAGGCGATGCAGCCGATCATCAACCCCATCGAAATGGGAATGCCGCTTGCGGAAGAAACGATTATTGCACGAATTAAGGACGATGCGGAATATAAAGAAATGTTCCAGGCTGCGTACGGTCACGAGGTGAATTACGCGGACATCGGACTGGCGCTGGGCGTTTTTGAACGTACGCTGAACTTCTTCGATTCTCCGTTCCGACGTTATTTGGCCGGCGACGAGAATGCGATTTCCGACGACGCAAAAGAAGGATGGAAAATCTTCAATCGTGAAGGACGCTGCACGGCGTGCCACACGATGAGTCCCTCCAATCCGATGGGTTCCGACAGTAAGTTCCACAACATCGGTATTGCGGCTCGCAAACAGAATTTCGAGGAACTCGCTTCCATGGCGCTTCACGCGCTTGCGGAAGACACTTCGGACGCAAAACTCGACGAACTGGCGCTCACGACCGATATGAGTGAGTTGGGGCGTTTCATGGTTACGAAAGAAAAATCCGACATCGGCGCGTTCCGCACTCCGTCAATCACGAACGTTGGTGTGACCGGCCCGTACATGCACGACGGCTCGCTCGCGACCCTTTGGGACGTTGTGGACCATTATAATAAGGGCGGAGAAGCAAATCTCTACCTCGACGGCGGTATTGAACCGCTGAAACTCTCGGAAACGCAGGTGAATCAGCTCGTCGCGTTCCTGTTTTCGCTGACGGACGTTCGTTTTGCGGAAGAAAACGAAAAATTTTATGCCGAACAGAAGGCTCTCGCTGAGACGGAACGTCCCAATCGGGATGAGGTCAAAGCGGCTCGAAAAGTGCTGACGTTCGAAGGCTATCACAATCAGAAAGGAGCGACAAAATGAGTGTTCGTTACTTGCGTGAAAATCTTGAAACCCGTGTGGAACGGGAACGTAAGGAATTTTATTCCGGTCTCATGAATTTGGACCGTCGTTCCTTCCTCAAAGTCGCTTCCGCCAGTATGGCCGCCGCCGCGGGACTCGGAATGACCGGGTTGGGATCCTTTCAGCCGATGAAAGTCGCGATGGGAGCCGACGAAAACGGAAACGAAATTTCCTTCAAAATTGCGTACATTTCCGACTCGCATCTGTACCTGAAGAGCGTCAACGATCGTTTCGCGAACAACCTGATGCGTGCGGTCGAAGACGTAAACGCACTGGAAGAAGCGCCCGACTTCATCTTCTACGGCGGCGACCTGGCGCAGCTCGGACAGCCGGAAGAACTCGAACTGGGGGCCGAAATCCTCAGCGGTTTGAAGTATCGCGACCGTCTGAAAATCATGGTCGGCGAGCACGACTGGTACTTCGATATGGGCGAAAAGTGGCAGTCCCTGTTCGGTTCGCCGCGCTGGACGTTCGACCATAAAGGCGTACGTTTCGTCTGCCTCATGAGCGTAAACGAAGAAGATTTCTGGACGCCGGCCGGACTTACGCCGATTCAGCGCATGAAGACCGTCGCGGGCCTCGACAATCAGGCGCAGCGTTCGTTCTTTGTCGGTGACGAGCAGATTCAGTGGCTCGAACAGACTCTGGCGGACTGGAAAGACGATCAGCCGGTCATCATTTTCTCGCACTCGCCGTTGTACAAATTGTACAAAAACTGGAACTTCTGGACGGACGACGCCGAGAAGGTTCAAGCCGTGCTGAACCGTTTTGAAAAGTGTACAGTAATCCACGGACACACGCATCAGCTTCTGACGAACAAGATCGACAACATTCATTTCCACGGACTTCTTTCGACCGCGTGGCCGTGGCCGTACGCGCCGCAGGGAATGCCGGAATGGACGGTTCAGATGAATCGTTCGGATCCGTTTAACTCTTGTGACGGTTGCGGAAACGGCGAAATTCAGGTTCGAACGGAAGGTTTGGTCGACAAAGTGTACAATCTTTGGAATCGGAAACCGATGTTTGTATCCGCTGCGTATTTGAACGAGGCGGACGACGCGGTACCGCCGGCGCAGCCGAATTTGCCGTCGTTTTAAGGGTTTTGACGTACAGAAAAGATTCAACCAAAAAGTAAAGGATAGATTATGAAATACACATTCATTACGCTGGTTGCCGTCGCACTCCTGTTTGCGTCGTACAACTGCATGGCGCAGCGCCGCGTCGTTCCAATGAGAAAATTGGTTCCCGCTCAGCCGGTTCCGGAAGCTGTGCAGGACGCCGCGCAAGAAGCGGTAAAAGAAGCGGTTCCTTCGGGACTTCCAGCGGTCAAAGAGTCTGCGGAAACGGCCGTTGATGCGGCGGTTGATACGGCAGCCGAAGCAGCGGTCGAAGTGACTGCGGCTCCGAAAGCCGTGAAAGCTGCAAAGACTGTGAAGGCAAAAAAAACGGCAAAAGCCGAAAAAGCTGCGGAAACGACGGAATCTGCGGAGACTGCGGACGCGTCTGACGCTCCGAAGGCGACGTATCCGGGAAGTAACGATCAGTGGAAAGACTCACAGGACGTGGATTGGATGGCGAAAGAACGTGCGAGTCACGTCATTGCGCCGCATTTCAACAACCGGGCGGTTCTTCGAGGCGAGCAGCACGACGGACATACGTACGGAAATTATTCCGAGGCGGATTTACGTTTGTGGCAGGCGGAGACGGAACGGCTGGTGCTTGAAGGCTCGCGGATTTTCCACAGTGCGGACCTGTTGGGAAGCACGAATGGAACGTCGTGCGACATGTGTCATCCGGACGCGCAAATCACGCATCCTGAGACGTATCCGAAATATCAGGTTCAGCTTGGCCGTGCGGCACTGCTGCGCGACATGATCAACTGGTGTCTCGAAAATCCGTGTCGAGCGGAACCGATGAGCGGCGACGATCCGCGAATGCGCGCGATGGAAGCGTACATTCAGGCTCAAGCCTCCGGAAAACCGATGAAATACGGAAAACACTAGAAAAAATTATAAAAACACAATATTAAAAAGTTTTTGAAAAAGGGGTCTGGGGAAAAAACAACATTCAAAATGTTTTTTCCCCACGACCGTCACGACATTACGGGAGCGCTCTGTTTCCTCCCGTTAGGGTGGAAACTCCGCCACGGTGCAAAAAAGCCCCTTAAATCTAGATTTTGTGTTATATAATTTTTGTATAATAACAAACTTATAAGTTCGTTTTTATAAGTTCTTTAAATAGATTTCGTCTTTTTCAAAAGTCGTTCCCGGCGCGATGCGCGTCCGAAGTGTCGCAAAATCAAGCGCAAAGTCCGGCGCAATTTCTACCCTTGCATCGTCGGGAAAGACGGCGCCCGCCCGCCGCAGCCATGCAGCGTAGAGGTCCGACAGATGGTTTCGAACCGTCTCGGGATTCTTTTTAAGCGTCGTAAAAATCTCATCGCGGTCCGCCGCCCGACCCACCACCGGATTGCGCGCGCAGGGAAGAACGTCGAAAATGAAACGCTCCGGTTTAATCGCCCAAACCTCGCCCTCGTTCGTCAGAATCTTCTTGAGCGGCAAATGGTACGGCATAAAATCCGGGTCGGACGCGATGCGGGACTCCATTTCTTCGAGAAATTGCACCTGAATCAGATGAATTCCCACGCTTCCCGCCCAGAATCTCAGCGAGCCTTCCGGACGCGTTTTCATGGCGTACTCGCCGGGAAAATCCATGTATTCAATGACGCAAAGTTCCTTTTTTCCCGACGTTTCGCGCTCGACGATGTTTCCCACAAGCTCCATTCCGTCGATTTTCTCGACCGCAATGGAACTCATGTCGCTTTCGCGGCGCAGATGTTCGTCCAGAAACTGTTCGTTCAGTATCGGAACGAGCGGATTATCGACGTGAAACGTGTTTACCGTCTCGATTCCGTGACGATGCAGGTCCGAATAGACGTTACTCGTTTTTAGTGCAGAAATCAAACCTCCGTGTCCGTCGGGCCCAAAATAGATGTGACCGTCCGGCGAAAAGTACAACGACCGATTTTGAGGGTTCATCGCAGGAATCTCATTCTGCGGAAAAATACAGACGTCCGATTCCGGTACGCCGAAATAATGGTTTTTGCACAGGAATTCACACGTCGGCGCGTGCGTCGCGCTGTTCGTCATTACATACGTGCGAATCGGCGTGTCGTAGTGCCGTCGAAGCAGTGCGATTTTTTCAAAATGTACCTGAAACAGCGACTTTCCGGTCACCGGCGTGATGGGAAACGTTCCTTTCGGCGCGGAGTGACCGAGCCTCGACCCCATTCCTCCCGCCAGAATCACCATGGCGCATTTTCCCGCGGCGATGTACTGGGCGGACCGCTCGGAACGATTGAAAATCTGCGTCGTGTCGAGCGTACAAAACGCGCTGTCCGGCGGAACGATCGACTGAAACGTTTCCTCCTGCGCCGCTCTGTTTTTCTGTCCCGACTGGTATTTCAGAAAGAGGTCTTTCAAGAGTGGAAAATCAATCCGGTGCAGTTCTTCCTCGACGCGCGCGCTCGTTTTTGCGTCGAGCGCCGCCAGATGTTCCGCAAGTTCCGGCTGATTCCAGTCTTTCAAGAGTCTCAGCGTTTCCGGTTTCATAAGTTCCTTTCTAATGGACGTTTGTAAGCTGACTGAAACGTTTCATGAGTTCCGCAACGATTTTTTCTTCCGACATTCGCGTCGAAAAACCGTAAGCGTTCAATACAGCTTTGTCGTTTGCCTCGTGTGCCCGCCGCAGTTCGAGCGGCATCGTAAGTTCGTCGTACAAATCCGCCAAACTGCAGTCGGGAAACCGTGCCCGTGCGTCCAAAATTCCTTGTGCCGTCTGTGAAATTTTGGTAATATGGGAAGTTTGGGAGCTTTGCGGGGGGGGGGGGTACTTCTCTAGGAATATTTTCGACGATGCGTTCGGCGTCGTCAGCCGTCGGCCACGGAAAATTATTGTACACAATGTCTTTTGAATATCTATAACGCATTTCAAGCCGTCCGCATACGGCCCGCATCCACGCCATATGAACGCTGGAGGTTAAAACACCGAAGTGATAAATTGTAGCATTGGGAATAATTAGTGTTGCATTACTCGCAATTACATTACTTTGCATGAAACCAATCGGAATGTAAAGGCGTCTTTCGGAGGATGTACTAGGAATAACAATAAAATTATCGGGGTTGTTGGTTTCACGAAATAGGCTTGGAGTTGTTGCCAACTTGCGCCTTCCAGCATCGGAGGAATTTAGTCTGTCCAATCTGCAAGCTTCAATCCGTTTCATAACTTCTGGCATTTTTCGAAGTTCTGAAGGACTCACACCAACCAGCCACAAGCACCATCGTATTCGGTTATTTATAAATTCTTCCGAACCGACCAGACGACGTATGTATTTTTTCGCGTCTGGTTCTCTTTTTATAAAATTATCGTATTCATTTGCTTCAATTATTAAATGACCTCCATCAGCTGGTCGATTTCCAGTTATCATTTCAAGATTCCCACAAATCGGCTTATTTCGACTTTCAACAAAAACACTAGGAGCGTCAACCAAATAGGGGTTAATATTTTGAGCTTCAATTGCGTTATTTTCGTCGAAAAAGATCTTTGGCGAGCGGGGGACGTTCGTTCTTGAAAAACCGACAATCACACAGTGTACCGCCGCTTTGTCTTTCGATTCGCTGTTCCACTTAAATGTGCGCCACGCAAAATCTATATGAATTCCGAAACGTTCAAAAAGCGGCTTCCAGACGCCGGCCGTCTGCTCGCCCTGCGTGATAGAATTCGTGGATACGAAAGCTGTGCGAATTTCTGTATCCTCCATGAGTTGCGCCGCTTTGAAGTACCAGCCCGCTACGTAATCAATCTTTCCAGCAGTTTTGTACGGTTTCCCCTTTTCGTCTACGTAAACCGACAAAATATCCGCTTTTTGGTCCTTGGATTGGAGACTGTATCCCACAAACGGGGGGTTTCCCATGATGAAAGCGTTGGGGGAGCCGGCGGGGAAAACGTCTTTCCAGTTCATGCGCAGCGCGTTTCCCTCATGGATGTTCGAATAGGATTGAAGCGGAAGAAGCGCAATCGTTTTCTGTATCACGTCCTCCGTCTCCTGCAACATCTGACACTGCGCAATCCACAACGCCGTTCGAGCCACAGAAACCGCAAAATCGTTAATTTCGATGCCGTAAAATTGAGAGATTGAAATTCGTACAGGGCTTAACTCCTCATTCAGAAACATCTGTCCGCGAATCAGCGCCCGAATCACGTCGTTTTCGAGCCTCCGAAGGGAAAGAAAGGTTTCCGTCAGAAAGTTTCCAGACCCGCAAGCCGGATCGAAGAAGGTGTAAGAACCAAGCCGCGTGTGAAAGGCCTTCAGCGCACTCTCGCGCTTGCGGACGTCCGACATCGCAAAAATAGTTTTCAATTCCGTGCGCAAATCATCGAGAAACAGCGGATCAATGACGCGATGAATGTTTTCGATCGACGTGTAGTGCATCCCGCCGCTGCGTCGCGTCTCGGGATTTAAGGTACTTTCGAATACTGCACCGAAAATTGTGGGACTGATTCCCGACCAGTCGAAGTCGCGGCTGCATTCGTCTGCCAGAAGAGTAATAATGTCAGGCGTGAGCCGAGGAATTTCCAGTTTTCGGTCGGCAAAAAGCCCGCCGTTTACGTACGGAAATCTCATCAGATCCTCATCCATGTACGGATCGCGGTCTTCGATTTTTGTATTGAGCGTTTCAAACAGATTGAAGAGCGCCTGACGCACGTCGCCGTTTCTTCGACGATTCAAATAGGAATGGACGCAGTTGTGCGGACCGAGAATTCCCGCGTCTTCCGCATAAAAACAGAACACAAGCCGCACACAGAGGACGTTGAGACTTTGAAGCGTCTCAGGATTTTCGGGGTCGTGATACTGACTCTTGAGCGCGTCGTACAACCGCCCCACCAACTCGCCCGCCTCCATCGAAAGACGCATCTCGCGATACGCTTCCGTTTGCGTTTCGTCCGCCAAAAAATCCAAAGACGGCGCTTCCGACTCGAGATTTGCGAGCAGCACAACGACTGGCGGCGCGTCGGGCTGTTCCATGTCGTGGATGTGAAAGGATTTGAAATTTGAAACAACAATCCATTTATTTCTCTGCGAGTACGGCAAACGATTATTGTAACGCTCTGCCTGCGCGAACGGCGTGAGTTCGGAGCCGTCCGACTGACGAATGGGTCGGTCCAAATCGACGTCGGCACTTTTCTGCTCGATGAGTACGTGCGTTTTCGGAATGCTCGCGTCGATGAAACTGACGTTTTTCAATTTTACACGTTTTTCAAACTGGATGAAACTTTCCGGGCGTTCGACGTCCAGTACGTCCCGTAAAAGTGAGAGCCAGAAAGATTGCGTGTCGCTTTTTTCGTCGCCGCGTCCCATCCAGTCCCGCATGAAACGCACCGTTGCCGTTCTTTTTTCCGATTCATTCATGCCGTCAGTCCATTTCCCAAGCGTTCAACTCTTCCTGATTTTTTGAAATGAAATCGCGATATTCGTCGTCGAGGTCGTCAAACGAACGCCCAACATGGTCGGGAATCGTGCGCAGCGAGGCGTTTCCCGTATAAATGTCGCGCAGAATGTCGGCCGCCGCGTCGCGATAAACGCCGTGATTTGCGTGCAGAAAAAACTGCATGAGGCCCGCACACTCGGAATAGAGTTTCGTCATTTCGGAATGCGACTGAAACTCTTTCATGTTGTACGACGACAGTTCTTTCAGCGGGATGTAAAAACCGTTTTTGACGAACCGATACCGGGCGGCGAGCATGCGCGGCGTGTTGAACCCTCCCACCACGTGGCAGCGTCCCTCGTCGTGCAGGGACTCCATGTGGACCGCAATCGCTTCAATCATCCAGAAATTTTCCTGTTTTCCCACATTGGGCGACGTGCGCCGCAGCTCGCTGAACAGCTGGTGCGTCACTTCATGAAGGAGCGTCGCTCGGTCAAATTTCTCGCCGGCAAAAAAGTAACTCGCACGGTCCTCAATGATGTACATTCCGCACGACTGCGTCACCTGCGGGTAGCGCGGCGATAAGTACGCGTTATAATTGTTCTGATTTTTGAAAAAAACGATCCGATGCTTTCGATTCGTCCCGGTTCCCAGCCCCTCCGAACGGTTCTTTGAAGACGCGGACGCCGATTTTCCGTCAAAAAGCGCCTGAAGCTGCGCGTCCGTAGCGAAATAACGCAAAAACAGCTGCTTCCACACCCGGTATAAAACTTCCACTTCCTCCCCGATGTGTGCGGCGGCGGCGAGACTGTGATTCGTAACGACCGTAAAATGCGGCGTCTCCACGACCCAGCCGTTTTCGATGTCCGCATGAATCGCAGCGTCTTCCGCCTCCGAAATCCAGCGTCCTTTGTAAAAACGCTCGCCGTTTTCGTAACGTTTGAGATTCTTCTGCGGAATCCAGCCGAACTTCGACGAATAGATATCTGTATGCATTTGTTGTTTTTCAAACGGGGAGAGCCACAGATCGTCCACACGTTCGAAACCGAGGATTTTTCGCGCCTCCGGATGGTCGGGATTTTCTTCGAGCGCCCGCATCAGCAGCTCGAACGCCAGAGCGGTGCACCGATCCGACATTGCGCGCCGCGCCATTTTGACGAGCATGTTCGACGCCTGAATCCGCAGCCGACAGAACCGAAAATTCCACTCTTCGTGCGGTGAACGTTCGGAATCCGCGTTCTTTTTCTTCGTTTTTGCGAGCGCCGCCTCCTGCATTTCGTCGGAAATCTGCACATTCGGCGGCAGAATCGCGACGAACAGCCGATCCGCAGCGTCGGGACGTTCCTTCTTTTTCCGCGTCACCTCCGCCTCGTCGGACAATTGATTTTCGTCACACCAAAGCGCCAGTTTCTCGAGCGCCGCAGCGTAATCGGTCTCAAATTGTTCGTATTTTTTCTGCCATTCCTGCAATTTTACGGATTCATCTGCCGCCGAAATCGGGTTTGGAAGCAGCGCCGAAACGAGGAACAGCGTCGAAACGAGGAACAGCGCCCAAGCGGCTCGCAAAAAGTTCGGCATGCATTTCACCCTTCGAGTTCTTCCACCATTGCTTTTGGGGACGAATTATTGTACAATACTTTCAGTATGCCGGGCAAATAACGATCGAGGGTCGATAAAGAGGCATAAAAAACCTTTTCGAGTATCGGCAGAGGGAGTTCCGTCTCCTGCGTGACGACGGCAGAACGAAAACGCAGCTCTCCGTCGTCAAAATCCAGTTCAAAACATCCAGTCCGCATCGCATAATTCGCGCGCGTAACGTATTCCGCAATTTTAGGCCGCATCTCCGGCGAAATGGACAGATTACTTGTTACGTAAATCACAAGGTAGCTGTCGTCTTCCTCTGTGCCGATCATGACGCGGTAATTTCCGTTGTTTGCGGCAAAATGACACGTGAAAATATCCTCTCGCGGCGTCTGATACGAAATTTCATCCTTTTTGAAAAACTCAAGTACGACTTCTTTCAATGTTTTCATTTTTTTCTCCTGAATTTTGTTAAAACTGCTGCGAATAAACGGGTTAAAACGAAAAACCTCCGGAATCCTCGTCGTCGCCTCCGGAATCGTCGTCGCTGCTGGAATCGTCGCTGCTGGAGTCGTCGTCATCGCCGCCGCCTCCGA
>CAYTLK010000086.1:0-3203 GCA_964438515.1 uncultured Planctomycetaceae bacterium | reverse complement strand
TCGTCGCTGCTGGAATCGTCGCTGCTGGAGTCGTCGTCATCGCCGCCGCCTCCGAAAAGTCCGTCATCCTCCTCTTTTTTTGCATCGTCATCGTCGTCCCCGGAAGTCGCATCGTCGTCCTCGTCGCCGGACGCATCGTCGTCGCCGCCAAACAGCGTGTCACTCTCTTTTGCATCATCCTTTTTCTTGCTGTCGTTTCCGAAAAGTCCGCCGTCATCGTCGTCATCATCATCATCATCATCGTCGTCGCCGACATCGACTTCTTCGATCTTTTCCTCTTCCGGAATCGTCTCGAAATATCCCGGTTCGTCCTCAAAACAAGTGTCTTCCTGCGGCTCATTGAGACCGCCGTCGATGCGTTTTCTGTCCCGATAAACCGTCCCGCCGTCCCCAATTTCAATCCAGGCGGGAGCCGGATAGGAAATCAGGTCGGAGGAGAAAATGGAGGTTAAGGAGTTTTCTTCCGTCAAAAGCTGCGCGTACTGGTTGTTTCCAAGGACGCAGTCCTTCATCCAGACGGAGGAACCAGTACCATTTACGAGGCCGGCGCGTGCGTTTCCGCGGCACGTCACGTTGTTGAGCTGAATCCCGGTCGCCATGTTGCTCGCGATGATTCCGTCATTCTGAAACCCTTGAACAATCAGGTTGCTGATTTCGACGTGATGAACCTGAAAGAGCGCGATTCCATGCTGTTTTTTCGTACAACTTAAAGCGTAAGTGCGTTTTTTGGCGGCTTCGGAGTCGTCGTAGGGCAGAAATTTTGCATCGTCGCGCACCATGAACGCTTCACGAGGCTTGAAATAAATCTCTCCATCGTACAAGCACCACCGCATCGGCTTCCAATCCTGCGCCATAAGCGTGTTGAAATCGTGAATGTGTGAGGCGTCAATCCGTTTCACAGGTTTCCCGCGATAAAAAAGATTCTGGTGCGCAACGTACAACGGTCGGCAAACGAATATTCCGCGCGTTCCCAGCGCCCGCCAGTAGTCTGCCGGAATGGGTTCCGTCCCGTCGAGCGTCGCTCCGTTTCCTTCAATCCGAAAGGGAAAATTCGGCGCACCGCTGTTTTTTTCGCCCGAAAGAAGCACACTTTCCCGGTACGGTTCGGGATTGTTCGCGAGAATGATTCGGTCACTCTGCTGTGCGAGCTGCAGCGCTCTCGCGATCGAACGAACCGGCCCGTTTGTGTCCACAGAACGCATGTTGAAACCGAGAAAACTGTCGTTTCCGTGCACATTATCGACGTAAATATCCCGTCCAAACGCAGTCGAAAGCGGAATCATGGATAAAATAAATAATAAAAAAAGAACAACTGCGGCAGTTCTTTTCATGAAATTCGTCATTTTCGGTCTCCCGTACTGTGAAATGCTGTTTTCCCTCATCCTTTGAGTTTCGGAGGAAAAGCGGTTCTGAATTCAGTTTCTCCCGTTAAAAATTGAATATCCGTTCCTCTTTTTTTCTGCTTCGATTCCTACAATCGACAGAAAGCGTAAAGTTTGGGACCGTCCCGTCATTTTTCCTCGGAATTGCATTTTGCGGCCCGTCTTTGCTGAAAAATGTACGCTCTGCATTTTTCGAAAAACGGATGGTACGTTTCCTCGCGATAATCCGGGAACGTCCAAGGAAAATCCCGCCATTTTCCATGCGTAAAGGAGAGCGTAATTTCCGCATAAATCCCGCCGCCGATATAAATTCGATGATAAAAATCCTTCGACGATGCTAAAATTAGTTTCCCAAGATCGATGTATCCCGGATCAATATTCAAAGGCCGAACTTCGGACTCATGTGATTTTTGTGCGAAAAACTGTGCAAACTCCGCCTCCCACAAATTCGACTGATTTTTCATCTCAACGAGCTTTGCGGGGTCCATCAGCGGGTCCATCGCGAAAAAAATCTTCTTGAGGTGCGTCCCCATGGAGGCGTCGTAATACTGCGTCTGTTCGAACGGAAACGCGTCGCTTTCCAGGACGATTTTCCCCCAATTTTCCTCAATTTTCTTTTTTGTCCAATCGATTGCTTCAGGATAGTGCGTAAAAACGGCGGTGAACGGCAAAACCCGTTCGGGAGTGTGGATGGTTCCCATCTTGTTTGATTCCTAAGTTTTATTTGACGATAAACGTTCTTTTCGCGTTCAACTTATAGTTTACCACAAATCGGCAGAGAAAACAAGGATTCCGACCGTTGTTTTTTCAATTAAGAGGAAAATTTTCGCGGATTCTTGAATGAATGTTTAAAAGAAAGTAAATTCCCCCCCTTTTTCAAGAGGGGAATTCGAGTTGTGCGTACGAAACGAGAAACTTCCCGCCCGTTAGAACCATGCGCAGGTGAATCCGCCGTCCACACTGACGCAGGAACCTGTGATGAATTTACCGCCGTTTTTCGAAAGCAAAAGAAGCGCCGCGCCAATGAGTTCGTCCGGCTCGCCGTAACGTTTCATCGGAGTGTGACCCATAATGTTTGCCACACGCTGTTCGTCGAGCAGTTTTCGGTTCTGTTCCGCAGGGAAGAAACCCGGGCAGATCGTGTTGCAGCGTACGCCTTTCATCGCGAGGTCCTGCGCAATATTGTTGCTGAGGTTCAGCACGCCGGCTTTGCTTGCGGCATAACCAAAGACGCGGGAGAGCGGAAGAATGGAGTTGACGCTTCCGAAGTTCAGGATGGATCCGCAGCCGTGTTCCGCCATGTGCTGCCCGAAGATCTGGCAGGTGTTGAAAGTCCCTTTCAGGTTGATATTCATGATGAAATCCCATTTTTCTTCGGGATAATCCAAGAAATCGGTACCGTAATTGACGCCCGCAGCGTTCACGAGGCAGTCGACTTTGCCGTTGATGGCGGCCGCGACGTTTAAAGCGTCTGTGACGGATTTTCGGTTCGTGACGTCGATGAGGGTCCAAGAGGCTTTTCCGCCCAGTTCGCAAATTTGAGCGCAGCGCTGAACGCATGGATCTTCTTTCACATCCGCGATGACGACGTGCGCGCCGGCTTGAGCCAGTCCGCGAGCAATTGCGCCGCCCAATTCACCAGCGCCGCCGACGACGACCGCGACCTGACCGTCAAAACCGAATAAACTCTGAAGGTATTCAGGAGTTGCCATAAAATTCTCCATTCTGGAAAAGTAAAAAAAGCTGCATTTTTATACCCGATTTATACCTGATGTATGGGGAATCCGTATAAAATGCATGATGAAAACAAATTGAAAGGAA
>CAYTLK010000085.1:0-15929 GCA_964438515.1 uncultured Planctomycetaceae bacterium | reverse complement strand
GCTTGGGGCTTGTACGACATGCATGGAAACGTCTGGGAATGGTGTTCGGACTGGTACGACAGTGATTATTACTCTGCGTCGCCAGCGAGCGACACGACAGGCCCAGACACCGGCTCCTACCGCGTGAATCGCGGCGGCGGTTGGAACGGCGGTGCGCGGGGCTGCCGTTCGGCGATCCGGGGCTATGATTCGCCGGGCAGTCGGCTCAACTGCTTGGGGCTCCGCTGCCTTCTAGTTCCAGAGGGTAAGTAAGGAGCGTAGCGACGCAGACGGCCCAAGGCCAGTGAGGGACGAACGGCCGGGCAGACTGCAAAGCGCAGCGAAAGTAAACAGACCAGAATGAACCGGGGGTCTGGGGGCAGCGCCCCCAGCAAAATTAAAATGCAATATAAAATATTTCAAATTCCATGTATTGGCGGCGAGGCGGGACGCCGCCCCGAAGCAAGACGCGAATGCGACGGAACGTTTTACGGAGCAACGCTCCGTACCCATTCTCCCCGCTTGCGGGGGAAAATTTTCAGAGAGGATAGAAAATTATACGAATGGAATCTTTTGTAAATCATTCAGGGAGTTTTCTCCCGTCAAGGTTCCAATCAGCGCACAAAATCGACAGGAAGCAGTCGATTTCTTTCTAAAAGCGGGAGCAAGCTCCCGCACTCCAGATTATTCCTCGTTGATTTGAAGCAAATGTTTTTTCATGTATTGTGCACGAAATTCATTTCCATCCAGCGACGACTCGACGCCGCCGTAAATCCACTGAAGGTGCGCGGGCTGTATCTGAAGCAGAAGCTGATTCACGACTCCAATCGGAATGTCGTCAATCAGTTTCAAATTGATTCCAAGCCGCAGCGTCGACAGACAGTTCATCGTCTCCTGCGTCGTCATCGCAGAGGAGGTTCGAATGAGTTCCAAAGAACGCTCAATGCGCGACTCAATCTGCTCGCGATTCTCATCCAACAGGAACCCTCTCGCTTTTTGTTCGTACCGAATCACCGCTTTTACAACGTCCTCCACCTGTTCGAGTATCTCCGTTTCGGACATTCCAAGCGTCACTTGGTTGCTGATTTGATAAAAATCGCCAAGCGCCTGAGAGCCTTCCCCGTAGAGACCTCGGACCGTCAGCGAGATTTTTTGAAGGGAGTTGTACACCTTGTTGAACTGCTTCGTAATGACGAGCGCCGGAAGGTGCAGCATCACACTGATTCGCATCCCCGTCCCGACATTGGTGGGGCAGGCCGTCAAATATCCAAGGTTTTGACTCCATGCGTAAACGACGTTTTGCTCGATCGCATCGTCCAGCGCGTTGATTCCCTGCCAGACTTCGCGCAGACAGAAGCCGCTTTTTACGTACTGCATCCGCAGATGGTCCTCTTCAATCAGCATCAAACTGCACTGCCCGCCGGGAGAAATCATGACGCTTCGCGGCCCCTCTTCTTCCGCCAGTTCCCGACTGATGAGGTGGCACTCGACGAGGAGTTTTCGGTCCAGGGGGTTGAGCGCCTCCATGGAAAACAGGGTGTAATTCTGTCCAGAAGAGGTCTTTCGAATCGCTTTTCGCAGGATTTCAATGACTTGCTGCCGTTCGTCGTTCGAGAGCTTCGTGACGAAGGGAAACGCCGCGAGGTTCCGCGCAAGGCGAATTCGGGAGGAAACCACCGTGTCAGCGTCGGGACCATCGTTGCGCAGCCACTCACGCTGGGATTGTACGAGTTCATCAATCGTCATTCGACTCCCGCCTCCTTTTCGAGCTGCCGGATTTTATCGCGAAGGACCGACGCCTCTTCGTATTTTTCGTCCTCCACGAGCTTTTCGAGCTTGTGACGCAGACCAATCAGACTCGTGCAGCGTCGAGATTCCTCCTCGCCAAAATGTTTGGGCTTTTTCCCGACGTGCGTCGTTTCCCCGTGAATGTTCATCAGCAGCGCGTCCATCTGCTTCCGGAAAACCGTGTAATCCTCCGGACAGCCGAGCCGGCTTTGTGTACGAAATTCAAAGAAAGTGTTTCCGCACGTGGGACACGTTTCCTGGTCGGTCTCGGAGAATTCGGTCGAGACTTTCGTGAGAGCGAGCTGCTGGGCGAGGTGGCTCGCAAGTGCGGACGCCATGTTGCTGTTTCCGGGAATCGAGTCCTGCGTCTGATTCAAATATTCCTGGGCGTGTTCACTGCACAGATGAATCTCAACGGGTTTTCCGTCGAGAATTTCCGTGATGTGAAACGTAGCGGGATTATCGCATTTCTGACATTTCATGTTTTGGTTTTTTCGGTTTAAATTTTGGTTTTGATGGAACGGTTTCGTTCGACAAGCACTATAATACATTTTCACATTTTAGTCAATATGAAAAATTGTTCTGTCCGACACGTTTTGAATTTTTGAGGTTTTTTAGAAAAAAATCTGAAAAAAAGTTAGAAAAAATTTGGTTTTTTGCTTGACAAAATGATTTCATGGAACATAATATAAGGAATTCTAATGGTTATATTGAAGATTTCAGTGACGTTTCGTCGGTTGCGAGGTTATTATGCGCGGCACAGTAAAATGCGTTTTGTTCATTTATATGGCGGTCTGCCCGTGGGTTTGTCGGGGAGATTTGGTCGGATACTGGACGTTTAACGATAATTCATCCACGGACGCACAGTTTGCCGACGTCTCCGGAAACGGATATTCCACGCATGAAGGATTGGGGACGGTACCCGCCATTACAGAAAACGGTAAAGTCTCCTACGGCTTGCAGGGAAAAGGGGGCGGAAAGTACAACTACAATCTGACCTCGGCGGGCGTCAGTTCCGGAAACATGACGATTTCGTTTTGGGGAAACTGGAACGGAATGGCTGCCTGGAAAGATTTCTTGAGTCTGTACACGAGTGACGATCTTCATCTTCAGGCGACCGATGGAAGCAGTGTCGGCTCTTATTTTGGGACGAACACTTCGACGGTGATTGCGGTCGCTTCAACGAATATCACGAGCGGTTTTCATAACATCGTTTTGACGTGCGACGCCTCAGCCTCGGCAGCAAAGTTGTATATTGATGGTGAGGTGCGAGCGACAGGTTCTTGGACGAAAACGGATGCTGTCGGTTATTTGTGTCTGTGCGGTGCGTACAACAGCGGTGGCCGCAATTCCACGGCGATTGTGGACGAGGTGCAGCTTTACAATGGGGCGCTCTCGGCCGAGCAGGTTTCCTACATTTACAACAATCCGGCTCTCTATGCCGCATCGACGTACGAACGCACCGTTTCGGCGGCTGGAAACTGGACGGATGCCGCTTGGAAGGTCGGAACCAAAACGAATCAGGCGTGGGCTAATTCCTCGGCGGTGAAACTGACGGCGACGGACGCTCCGACGCTTACGGTCGATTCGGCGATTACGGTCAACTCGATTGATTTCGTCTCCGGCTCAATGACGGTGGACGGCACAAGCGCGATTACTCTCAACGGCGAGAAGCGCATCGGCGTGACCAACGCGGCCGACACGGCGACGATTTCCGCACCGATTGCGACGGGATTCACCAAAACAGGCGCTGGAACGCTTGCGCTCACAAACACGAGCAACACGCTTGCCGGCGGCGTCGAAATTCAGGCGGGAAAGCTCACTGCAAACTCGGTCGGCGCACTGGGCATCTCGGCGTCACGCTTAACGGCGGCGCTCTCGACGTTTCCAGTGCCGGAACGAATAAAGCCTTCACCAACGCGGTTACGGTCGGCGACGGCGGAGGAAAACTGACGACGGCTTCCGGAAACTATTCGTCTTTCGCCTCGCTTTCCGGCTCCGGCGCGATTACGACCAACGGATTTCTTCATTTCAACGACACGACCGGATACACAGGCGCGATGACCGTGGACGGCGGTTACACTCGCGTTCAGGCTGGAGCGGCAGGCGTTCTTACGTCGCTCACGCTGAACGGAAGCGCCAACTTCAACATGACCGGCTCTGGAACCGGAACGCTGCAAATCGGTTTGTTAAACGGAACGGGCGTCATCTTTGCCGCTGGCGGTTCCAAACCGAACTACATCGTCGAATTAGGCGTCGGGACGGCTTCCACAGACTCCGCATCGTATGCGGGCATCATTCGCGGCCCGTCTGCCGGCACGCTGACACTCAAAAAAGTCGGCGACGGAACCCAAACACTGACGCGTAATGGATTTCTGAACGCTGGTTATTCCAATTCGATCAAAGCGGTTTCCGTCGAAGGCGGCACTCTGATTGTGAATTCCTCGTACAATTTTGCCGCAAATAACAACGCTCATTTCTTCGAGAATGCGCCCATTACGGTTTCCAACGGTGCGACGCTTACATTTGCGGGACTCTACAACGCAACCGCTTCCGCCTCCCTGACGGTCAACAGCGCGAATTTGTCGCTTCAGTCCGACCAGTACATCAACAATCTGACGCTGAACACCGCCAACGTCTCCACAACTGGGACGAGCTTTCTGCGTGTCGGTTATTTTGCCGATGCGACTTGGAACGTCACTGGCGGCGAGACGACCATCCGTTCGAAAATCACAACGGTCAAAGAGACCGCAACCCAATTCACCATCAATATCGCGGAGGACGCAACGCTGAATATCACCGGCTCACTTGGCTCTCTGGGCGGCAGTTTTGCCGGCACAAATCTGCTCGTTCAGGGAATCGGCGACGGCGCAGGAACGATAAAGTTCAACGGTGCGAATGTGGTTTCCGAACTCGGAACCATTACTTTTGACGGAGTTGCCGTCAACATCAGCGCAGAAAATACATGGAGGGGCAGCGGTTATTTCAGCGGCAGTACGGTTAATCTGAAGAACACGGCCCTGACGTCGAATGCCCGGCACTTCACCAACGGAACGACGTTCAACCTCGACCATTCAACCATCGTGTTCGCCGAAGAAATGACCTACGTGAGCAACATCAATCTTCGAAACGGCTCCTCATTAACCAACGGCGCAAGCGACGGCTCGTTCCGCGTCGGATACAATTGGAACAGCGTGATTGGCACCGTCTTTGAGGAAGGCGACACGGCAAACATTATGAATTACGTTGTTCCCGACATTCAATGGAACCGCTCGTGGGCGACGCCGCAAGGTTCGTTGACCTTTAACGTTGCGGAAAACGCGCCGCTGACCGTTTCCGGCAAAATCAACGTGGATCTTGACGTTACGAAAACCGGCAACGGAGTTCTGATTCTTGCGAATACCGCAAACTCCATGACCTCTTTTGACATTCAAAATGGAACGGTTCGTCTGAATGCCAACGGTACGCAGGGCGGCGGCAGTTTCTCTCTTGCGAAAGATGCAGTGCTTGAAGTCGGGGTGACCGACACCGTAGATTCTGTCACGACGATTGATTTTTCCGCTCAGGACGTCACGCTGAACGGAACGGTCGTTCTGGACTTTTTCTCAGACGAGAACTACGACAAGATGATATTCGGAGATGTGACTGTGGGTGCGAATGGAAGTATTTACGTCGATTTACACGATGCCGACACATCGAACGGACAGATGTTTGACGTGATTGATTTCGATAATTTGGCGGGAGAGTTTAACGTTATGTTTTCAAAACCCGGTTGGAGTGCGCTTGTCAGTAACGGTCAAGTGTTGATTTTCGACAACAACAGCGTTCCGGAACCGTCAACATGGGCGCTTCTGCTCCTCGGCGCAGTGTGGCTCGGCCGTGTTGGACTCGGGAAACGGGCAGCCGCTTAAAAAGAGAGTGATTCGAATGAGGGAAACGTCTTGAATCTTGTTTCCCTCTTTCGATTTCTCACTTCAAAATTCTTTAATAGTTGAGTTTTCGGAGTTTCTTTTATTCTTTTTTCCCGGCTTTCACGCTGGTTTTGAGCCACTCCATCGCCTGATTGTGTTTTTCGCCGATCGAATGACCGCGATGAGGCTCCGTTAAAATCTGCTTGTCCGCAGACGGAAGGACGTTGAACGCCGAGTAAACCGAGCTGGGACTGCACGTTTGATCAATGAATCCGACCGTAATTCGAATCGGCGAATGAATCCAACGCGCAAAATTCACACCGTCAAAATACGGCCCCATTTCTTCTATTTTCGAATCTTGTACATTTTCATAAAGACGCGGCCAGCCGGGACTGCGGTCGAGTTTCGCGCCTCCATGGTCGCACAAAGCTGGAACACTCCCGACGATGTGTGTGAATTTTCCGTTCAAACCGCAAAGAATGAGCGCACTGCCGCCGCCCTGGCTCGTTCCGTAATAACCGACGCGCGATGCGTCCGTGTCGGGCCGTTCCAAAACGTAATCGACGATGCGGTCGATTCCGAGATACGCGTTCCGAAAGAAGTATTTATCACGGTCTGGCGCGCCGTAATAGCAGTAAAGAACGCCGAGCTGTGCGTTGTATTCGTCGTACTGTTTCTGACGTTCTTCGGCAGAAAGACCCACCGCATACGGAAAAATCGGCATACTCAGCACGACGAAACCTTCTTTCGCGAGATTCGTTTCCGGTCCGAACCCCGGCCCGGCCCACGACACACTCACGAGGACGGGGAACGGTCCCTCACCCGTCGGAACCGACAGAAAACCGTGCGCGCGCTGACCGTCAAAAACCGCCATGCTGATACGATAAATCGTTTGCTGTTCATTGGAAAGCGAGTCGATTTTTTCGAGCTGCAAGTCTGCCGGCACCTCGTCGCGCAGCTTTTTTTGCAGTCCGCGCCAGTACGAAACGAAATCCTCCGGCATCGGCTGCGCTGGTTGAATCTTTTCCGGTTCAAACGCGGCTCTGCCGAGTCCGAAAACATTTTCGCACGAGGCTGTGAGGCTCAAAAAACCCGGAACCGTCATTTTCCCGGAAACCGTCACGGGATTCGCGGCCGAAAGATCGAACGTTTCCGCCCCCAGTTCTTTTAGAAAATCATTACGGAATACAACTTTAAGCGTTCCGTTTTTCATAATTTTATCATTCTCATCACGTACAGTAATCGTAAACGCTGCGTTTTCGGTCAATTTGTATTCGTGCGACTCCCGGTCGGCATCCACGTCGATTTTCGCGGCGCCGGCCCAGAGGAACGATGTAAGAAGAAAGAAAAACAGGAGGGACAGAGACAAACATTTTTTCATAACAAAACCCTTTCTTTGAAAATTTATTCCCGATGAATTCTGAATTTCAAGATTCATCGGAGTTAAAACTTGGAACTTACACCCACGTTTCCGGTATGCAGATTCTGCGTGCCGCGAATCATAAAATCGTAGCCTCCGAAGAGGGAAAGGTTGTTTCTCGTCCACTCGCCGCCCAGTCCGAGGCTGCACCAGTCTCTGCCGAGATCCACGCCTTTGACGGTGTATTTGTAATTTCCCGTAACGTCGTTCTCGTTGCGAAAACTGCTCGTGACGGTCCCGCAGCACTCGCCGCAGCACGATTCGGTCGGCGGGCGGCCGCGCTTCCGTAGATGGTTGCCGGCCCGCGCCCGTCACGTAGAGCAAATTGTTCCCAACGTCTATTGAGTCGATATTTTGAGCGGCCGCGTCAAAGATTTGAATTTTGTTGGCGCTGGCGTCTCCGACAAACACGAACGAGCCGAACAGGAAAAGAGCCGCGATAGAAGCATGAATGATAAACGTACTCTTTTTGCGAATTTTTCTTTTTTTGAATGGAATGTTCCATTTTGTTCCTCCATGAACCGACAGAGCGTCTCCGCACAACCGACCTTCCGTTCCTCCTGAACAGAAAATCGGGTTTCAGTGTTTTTATCGGAATTTCCACTAAAAAGAATGATACTATTTATGAAAAATAATCGGAATTTCAGAATTGCGGCAAACAAAAGGTATAAAAAAACAAGACCGTCCGGTGAGGAACAGTCTTGCTTTGTGTTTTATAACCGACGCCAATTGAATTTCCGCTTCTTCGTCGTTACGCTGTCGCGAAACGACTGCCGCAGCCGCCCGCAGCGAAATTTTCATGTGGAATCCGTATCGACGTTATTTTTGATTTCGTTACGGAATGAGGAAGACGAGAGCCGTCGCTACGCCGCCTTCAACCATCGCGCCGCGCATCGAGAAGGGAATCGGATCCCATTTGAACGGCGCACAGCTTCCCGGACGGTAGTAACCCAGCGCGTACTGGCACTCGTTCGGCGGGTCGATCGCCATCAACATCGGCATCGCAGGAATCGTAATGAGGAACTGCGCTCCTGAAAGCACCGGCTGAAGCGGACCGATCGAGTGACCGTAACGTTCAAGCGCCGGCTGCTGGAAGTACAGCGGATTGCTGCACAGGTTGGAAGCGGTCCACGTCACATTCGTTCCCGCAAACTCGCGAGCCGGGAAGAGGTCGTCTTCCGACGCAAGCGGGCAGGATTTCGGAGTGATTTTCGTATCGTGAAGATCGATGTCGTTCGTAATGTCCGTAATTCGGTGCATCGGCTCCGTACTTTCGCACGGCATATCGTACTCGTCTTCATTAATCTGACGCATTGTAATGCTCTCCGACGGCTCTCTCTGTGCGGGAGTCAGCGGCTCAACATTCACCTTTGCATCGGGTCCATTCGTTCTCGGTAATTGATTCTGTACAGGTGCTTCCTCTTCCACTGACCCGTTTTCGGACGCGTTCGTATTCTGATTCAGGCCCCCCTGATTCATCATATCCCCATCGTTATTTCCAATCGCTCCCGGTTTTTGAGCGTCCGAAGTGTCTTCAGGAAGAAGCTTGTTTAAATCTTCCGACGAAGTGTCCGCCGGAACCATAGGCGTTTCCTCGTCCAGCGACAGTCCCGCATCGCCGTCCGGAATCAAATCCGAAGGAGCGTCAAGCGTCGATTCGAGCGGTAAAACAGATTCCTCCTCGTTCGAGACGGTCCTCACGCGAGGACAGCGCGGCATCACGGCTGGAATCGGCGTCACAAAGGAACTCCGAGTGCCTGAAACCGCTGCGGAAGCTGGTTTTACCGAGGTGTTTGAAGAAGGCGTCTGCATCTGCCGCGCTTCCGGAGAATTGATCGGCACCCACTTCAGAGTGGAAGGCGCAGCCGATGTTTCGACCGAATTTTCAGAACGTTTCGGAGCCGGTGTGTTGTACGCGACCGGCTGTACGAAATTCGTAGAAGAGTTCGAACTCTCCTGAACCGCGTCGATTCTCACAACGGGAACGACGCCGGATTGAACGCTGCTTTGCTCGTAAGCAGCAGGCTGAACGAAGCGAGTTTCCGCTTGCGCCCAGGGTGCAGCGGACAGCGCCGCCGCACACAGAACGGTCAGACGGCAAAACAGTTGTTTGCCGTTGTAATGACGAGGTTCAACCGTTATCCTCTGAGTTGTAGTTTGGAGCTTCTTGTGTAATTTTGATATCATGAGGGTGATTCTCCCGAACAGTAGCCGGTGAAATCTGAACGAATTGAGCGTCCCTGCGCAATTCTTCAATATTTCTTGTACCACAATAACCCATACCAGCCCGAAGCCCCCCTACAAGCTGATATACGAAGGGTCCCAGATTTCCGCGGTAAGGAACACGTCCTTCCACACCTTCCGGAACCAATTTGTCCGGTCCCGCTTTCGACTGACGATAGCGTTCGCTGGACCCGCGGACCATCGCGCCGAGTGACCCCATACCGCGATAGGCCTTGAACTGACGGCCCTGATAAAACACCTTGCTTCCGGGACTCTCTTCCAATCCTGCGAGAAGTCCTCCAAGCATCACGACGTGCGCACCAGCCGCAAGGGCCTTGGTGATGTCGCCGGAATAACGAATACCGCCGTCGGCAATAATCGAAACACCGCTTCCCTCAATTGCTTTTGCCACATTGTAAATGGCAGAAATCTGAGGAACTCCGACACCGGAAACGACGCGTGTTGTGCAAATCGAGCCTGGACCAATTCCGACCTTAACAGCGTCCGCCCCCACCGCAGCCAAATCTTTGGCCGCTTCTGCGGTGGCGATGTTTCCCACAATCACATCAATGTCCCAATCCTTTTTGATGCGACGAACCGTATCCAAAACGTTTTTGGAGTGGCCGTGAGCGCTGTCGAGGACGAGAACATCAACGCCTGTCACCACGAGAGTGGAAATTCGTTCGTAATCGTGAACTCCCACTGCCGCTCCGACCCGCAGTCTTCCAAGCGCGTCTTTGCACGCCAAGGGGTAACTGCGCTGCATGTCGATGTCTTTTATCGTAATTAGTCCCGTCAATATATATTTATCGTCAACCAGAAGCAGTTTCTCCACTTTTTTTTCCATTAAAATTTTCTCAGCTTCCGCAAGCGTTACATTCCCCGTAGCCGTTACAAGATGGTCTTTCGTCATAACTTCACGGACGGTGACGTTTGTGTCTTCGAGAAATCGGAGGTCGCGGCGTGTAATAATCCCTTCGAGATGTCCGTTCTCAAGCGTGACCGGAATCCCTGAAACACGGTGCGTGTCCATCATTCTGCGAGCTTCCGTAACCTTCGCGTCCGGATGAAGCGTGGCGGGATTGTTAATGATTCCGTTAGCGGTGCGTTTGACCTTGATGACCTCCGTCACCTGGTCGTGGATGGAGAGATTTTTGTGAATAATTCCCAAACCGCCCTCTTGAGCCAGCGCAATCGCCATCGCACTTTCCGTCACGGTGTCCATCGGCGAACTGAGAATCGGAATATTCAGATGGATTCGCTGGGTTAAATGCGTTGTGACGTCGACTTCGGCAGGAACCAGCTCACTGTAGCGAGGTTCGAGGAGGACGTCGTCGAAAGTGATGCCGCGGTAATGAATTTTGTTATCCATAAACAAATCTCCTTAAATGAGGGCCGAAACGAAAGAGAGGCGGAACCTGTTCAACGTTTTTTCAAAACTTTAAAATAATTCCACTTAATATTACACTTTTTTTAAAGAAAATTAAAGGGGGGGGGGAGAATAATTTCAAAAATTTTTTAAAAATGAGGCGGCAGACGCTTGACGCCGCGCGAGATTTCTGGTTAAATGGATTTGAACGCACTCTATTTAAAAAGGAATAAAAATGAAAATGAAAATATCTCGCCGCCGATTTTGTCTCACGTCCGGCTTTTTGACGCTCGGTTCGACCTGGGTTTTCGGGGAAACGATGCGCCCCGAAGACGAAACGTTCGAGGGAATCACCATTTGCCAGCTGACGAACAAAACACCAACACAAATGATGTCGTACATCATTCAAACACATTCAGGCGAGCTGATTGTCGTGGACGGCGGGAACGCGGGCGATGCGGACCATCTGCTTGAAATGCTCGAAAAAATGAACGGAAAACCCAATCCCTGCGTGAGTGCGTGGTTTTTGACGCACTGCCACTCCGATCACGTGGGCGCGTTGTGCGAGCTGATTCGGTCCAATCGTCTGCCGGAAGTGAAGAAATTCTACTTTCATTTTCCGCCTGCCGAGTGGCTGAACGAGGGCGAGCCGGGATGTATACGAACGACGACGGAGTTTTATCGCTGTGCGGAGAGCATCAAAAATCGCATGGAAGAAACGCACAAAAATCAGGAACTATCGTTCGAAAACCTGCGCGTCACGGTTTTGAATGATCCGTATTTGGACCTTCATCACAATCCGATTAATAATACGTCGGTCTGTTTTTTGTTCAGGACGCCGAAATCGTCGTTGATTTTTTTGGGAGATTTGGGCGCGGAAGCGAGTTTGGAGCTGCTGAAGACGCAGCCGGCCGAGGTGTTGAAAGCGGATGCGGTTCAGATGGCACACCACGGACAGTCCGGCGCCGCGCGGGAACTTTACGACGCCATTGCGCCTCGAATCTGTTTTTGGCCGACCCCGAACTGGCTTTGGAACAATGATTCCGGGAAAGGCCCCGACAGCGGCCCCTGGTCGATTCGCAACGAGCAGCGCTGGATGAAAGAACTGGGCGTTGCGGAAAATTACATCGGAAAAGACGGTACGGTTTGCGTCCGATTCCTGGGAGCGCAGGCTTCCAGCCTGCTTTACGATAAAGTAAATTTTGAGTGAGGGCCTGTTTTGACAAATGCGGGCTGGAAGCCCGCGTTCCCAGGGCGTCCCCTTAAAATGAGGGAAAACATATCGTCAAAACCTGAAATATAAAGTGTGATGAGTATATTTTAAACGAAAGCACCACAACATTATTTCAAATCAATCTCGTCCGGAAGCTCTTCTGCGGGTGCGTCCGGGCGGGTGTTCAGGTAAATTACGTAAAGAATGATTCCTGTACATAAAAAAGCACCCGATAAAATAATCGTCAAAAAGAGACGCGAACTCATCGGCGCTTTCGTCCCGTCCGTCCCGGAGGCGGTCTGCGAGGTTTCCGGAATCGGACGCGTCCAGTCGGGCGCCTTCGCGTAAAACATCGGAGTCGAAAGCATCTCACCCGTCGAACTTTCGTAAAGATACAACTTAAAAAAGACGCCGTCAATCACGACCGGCACCTGAATTTCCCGATCAATCGGCAAATCTTCCGGCACCTCCAGCGTGTTCACGAGTACGGGATCGTGCAAATTGTCGTCCGGCTGAATCCACAATTCGTAAAAATGATCGAAATCGTAACCGTAATTCGGATCGTCCGTTTCCTTTTTTGCGGCCTCCGTCCCTTTTTGCAAGACTGTCGGAATCTTTTTGGAGACTGCAAGACGAATCGTCCCCTTGATTCTCAGAAGATTTCCCCGATACGTTTCCGGCTGCTTGAAATACTGCGCAAAAAGTACGCGTCCCAGACACTGATTCCGGATGGCCGTCAGTTCCATCGAATGCAGCTGGTTCCAGATTTTCATGGCCGTTTGCGTCTCTTTGGCCTTCACCGGCGCATTGTCCTTTACGGAATCCAGCGACTCCTCATCCAGTCCCTGAAAAAGACGGTCCGTCCGCGAAAAATCATCCATCTTGTTCGCGTATTCGGGCGGCGCACCCTTCGAACTGAACCACATCCGAAAAACTTCCAGCGTGGCCGGCTGGCACAAATTCAGAACAAAAATCAAGCAGAGTCCGACGGCAAACACTCCCCAACGAAAACGACGAGAATTGATTTTTGAACGAAAAGTTTTTCGATTCGAAACTTGGTTCATGCGGCCTGCACTCCAAAAAAATGGGGAAAAGGAAACTCATTCCAGATTTACGTACGTTTTTGGCGGCGCAAATCTGGAAAATTTCGGAAAAAGAAGGCTCCAAGGACGTTTACTGACGGTTTTTCCACAGAATGTCCCTCTTCGTGCAGCGCAAATCGACGAACGCGAGAATGTCGAGTACGATGTCCGAGTCTGGATCCTGAATCAGGTCTTTTTCCGTTTCAGAAATGGAATCGTAATTTTTGAACCAGCATCGTTCGAGCGCGTCTCTCCCGCAGCATTTGATGACCTGTTTTTCCATCGCGGACACGACTTTTTTGTTTTTCCCGTCCAAGACGAGGCAGGAAACGCTCGCGACCCAAGTGGGAAACGTAAGCGTGTCGGTAAATTTAATCCCCTTCATCGTTTTCGGCGGTGCAATCATGAAAAAACCTTTGACGTCGCCCATCATCGGCTGCGCTTTCTTGCGTTTGACCATGGGATTCCAGTCGTTATTTGCGAAATAAGCGGCCGCCATCCCGCCGTAACCGACTCCGCCGACGCATAATTTGTCGATGTTCAGATTTCCGGAGTTGTTTTGCTGCATCAAAAACTTTTTCAAACAAGGAAGATCAAATTTTAAAATCTCCTCAAAATCTCCCAGCATCATTCGTTTGCCGGCCGTAAAAGACTCGGTATCCTCCGGACCGACCAGATGGCGATTGCTTTTTCCGTGTCCTCGAAGGTCGGGAATCAGCACCGCGCACCCCTGCGCCTGAAGCGCCTGCGCCAGCACTTCCACGTCGGCTCGAGTTCCGCCCCAATCGTGCAGAATAAGTACAGGAACGCTTTTCTTTCCGCGATTTCCGGGATAAAACGTTGCGGAAAGCAACACATTGTCGCTCGTTTGAAGTCTTGCGCCGAACACGCGTTCCGGGCTGGGAAGCGGTGCGTCAGGGTCGAAATCGTCGTCATCGTCGCCCTCGTCGACCTCTTCACCCTCTTCGGTACCTGCGTCTGCAGAATCATCACCGACAGATTCTTCCTCTGCGTATTCTTCATCGTTCGATGCGGCGACAGTGTGAGACGTCCACAAGAAACTTTCTGCCGACCAGAAACAGACGGACGAAAGTGCCAGTAAACAGATAAAGGAAAATTTTTTTGTCATAATTCACCTGATTGTTGTATTTGTTTTATTGAACTTATAATACTATTTTAAACGACAATTCCGCGAATGTCAACACCTCCCGCGTGTTTTCTCCCAACTTTTCCGAAAAAAACGAAAATTTTTGGGATTCAAATCGTTTTTTTCGGAAATCTCTATAATTTGCTTCCCTTTCTGATATTTTTTATCTTTTTAAAGATTAATGAAAAATTTTTCCTGAGGGGGGCTTGAAACTATCGAAAAAAGGTGTAAAATGGGGTCTCTTGTTAAAAAATGAGAAAATTAGGTGTTAGTATAACGCCTGGAATACATAATCATAAGGAGGATATACACGATGGCAAACGTTTGTTGCATTTGCGGTAAAGGAAAGCAGGTTGGTAATGTGGTTCAGACTCGTGGTCGTGCGAAGTATCTGGGTGGTGTCGGTACAAAAGTGACTGGCATCACACGTCGCGAATTCAAACCGAACCTGAGAAACGTTCGAATCTCCACGGAAAACGGTACACACAAAACCGTGTGTGTCTGCGCGCAGTGCCTGCGCAGCGGTGCCGTCACGCGTGTTGTGAAAGCTGCTCCTTTCAAATTGATGGAAACCGTCAAAAAATAAGACGTTTTACAAAAACGTCTCACGTTTCTGAAAAACCCCGCAAAGGTCTGGTATTTTTGCGGGTTATTTCTGTTTTAAATATGGAAAATCCTGACCATGAATTTTGAACGACTTGTTGTACTGACGACCGATTTTCAGGAAGGAAGTCCCTATATTGCGCAGATGAAGGGCGTTCTGTACTCGTACGCGCAAAACGTCAAAATCGTCGATGGAACGCATTCCATTCCGCCTCAAAACATCGAGGCGGCCGCCTACACGCTCGCGCAGATCGTTCCCTTTTTCCCGCCGGAAACCATTCACATTGTGGTCGTGGATCCGGGCGTGGGGTCTTCGCGGCGATTGGTGGCTGTTCCGTACGGCGAACAGTTTATTCTCTGTCCCGACAACGGAATTTTAACCCTTTTATCCGAAAAAATGGCGATTCAAAAATCGTATGAAATTCAAAATCGCACCTATTTTCTTCGTGAGGTTTCCGCGACTTTCCACGGACGCGACATTTTGGCGCCGTGTGCCGCATGGCTCGCGAACGGCGGAAGTCCTGCGGATTTGGGACCTGCGGTTCCGCCGGAATCGCTCGTACGTTTGAATTTCGTGCACTCGAAACGTTCTGATTTCGGTCTCGAAGCAAGAATCGTGTTTGCCGACGCGTTCGGAAATCTGATTACGAACATCGAGCAAGCCGATTGGCCGATTCCGGAAGGAAAGTGTTTCCGTTTGAATGGGAAACTGTCGGTGCAAATGGTTCGAACGTATGCTGACGCGCAGCCGGGAAACTTATGCGCTCTTTTCGGCTCTTCGGGTCTTTTGGAGTTTGCGGTACGCAATGGATCCGCCGCCGAACGGACGCATCTCGCGCCGAACTCCGAAATTGCAGTAAGTTGGAATTTCTGACGTAAAAACATAAATGCAACGGAAGACGTACATAAAAAGTCTCCCGCCGCATTCATCTTTTTGATTTTTCGGTCTATTTCAAACCGTTTGGGTGCACTTATTTAGGCTCGTTTTCTTCGGGTCCGCGAGGCGCTTTGCACTCAGGGCGCGGACCGTGGAAATCTTTCGGGCCGTGACCTTTGAAATCAGGGCGTCCGCCCTTGAACTGTTTCGGGCACTGGCCGCAACTGCAGGCCGGGCAGTGGCACTTGCAACCGGGGAACTGTCCTTTGAATTCAGGACGCGGGCCGTGGAACGGTTTGTGTCCGCAACCCTTGAAA
>CAYTLK010000084.1:0-16035 GCA_964438515.1 uncultured Planctomycetaceae bacterium | reverse complement strand
ACTTGAAAATTTCGCATTGGGCGGCTACGGCGGCAGTCGTTTCTCGATAGAGTAACGACGGAGAAGCGGAAATCCAAAATGCGTCGGGTATAAAAATAAAATATCAAGAAGTTCTTGAAGGGAGCGAGCGTCTTGCTCCGACAGTGCGAAAACACCGCCGGAGCAAGAAACCTCTTCTTACTCATTATGATTTTTACTTTTTCTCTAAAAAAATCTCTTTTCCATCGAGTTCCGAGTCTTTTTGCAGTGCAACGAACGTGAAACGATAGCCGTTTTCTTCGACTTTCATGAGCAAATAACCGTTACTGGGCGCGTGAGTGTGTCCCGTGGAAGGGACGCGCAATTCACGAACACCATCAGGATAGATTTTTGTGACGAAATCATGGCGGTGACCGCACATCCAGCCTTGAATCGCAGGATTCGTCATTTCGGGTTTTACGCGCATAAGTTCCCAATCGTGATGACCGCAAACAAAAACAGGAAGCGTACGATTTTCAAGTTGCTTCTCGTACCAGAGTTTTTGTTTTTCAGGAATCAGTCCGTACCAGCCGTTCGAGTAGTCGGTCGTTTCAAAAACGATGAATCCCACATGTTTGAAATCTTTGGCCCACGCCGAGCTTTCCGCAGCCATACGATCTTTCCATTCCGGAAAAACACGGAAGAAACGACCGGGCTGGTCGTGGTTTCCGAGCGTTAAATAGTAGGGAATTCCCGCTTCATCCCATGGTTTCAGCAGTTCGCGAAACATTTCGTACGGTTCATCGGAGAGGCCGATGTGCTGCAGATCGCCGAAAAAAATGACGGCTGCGGGACGCGGATTCATTTTCAGGACGTTCTGAACGCATGTTTTGAAATCCGTAACGGTGTTGAACATTCTTTTTCCGCCGCCTTCCACAGGTTCCTGATGAATGTGAACGTCCGACACCAGAACGAACAAATCCTCATCAACCGGAACCGCTGATTTTTGAGGTTCCTGTGCTGAAGAAGACAAAGAAAACACCAGCGAAAACGCAAACGAGAGGAACAAACTCAATAATAAAATGGTAAAAAATCGACGTTTCATAGGAAAGTCCTTGAGAAAAAAGGTGTAAAGCGGCGGGTGGGAGTGTGTGAGGGAGAGGAAGGAAAAACGTACTTTTATAGAGGCCGCCGCTCGCAGCGTGTACTGCGAGACCGAAGCCCCTGCGAAATTAACGCACAAATATAATATATTATTCAAAAATACAATGTACAAAAATCATTTTTTGTCCGTCACGACGATTTCTTGCGTCTGAACGGTTCCGCTCGCGTCGGTCCAAGTGATTCGGTACTTTCCTTTGAAACCGCGAAACTTCAATTCGACGTTGGAATTCTCCGCTTTTTGCGTGAAATTCGTCTTCCACTCATGATTAATCAGCTGGTCGAGAGCGTAAAATGAAGGTTTCGGCTGCAAATCACGGGTCATAATACCTGAAGTGGTCGGTTCGCCGGGCGCGCCGCAGTCGTCGACGACGTTCCACCAAGTAATTCCCATCATGTTCGGAACGCTGAACCACATCCGATAGAAATTGCGCGCAACGATCGCCTGAATGTCGCGTCCAACGGCGTCGTCGTTGGGAGCCGTGATGGTGATTTCACTCAGATGAATCGGAAGATTGTTCTGGCTGAGCCGTTCCATCGTCGTCCAAATTCCCTCGGGCGTCATCGTAACGCCGGCAAACGGAATTGCTTTTCCCTCCGCAATTTCAAGCGTCTGCTTCGGATTGAAGAGGTGCATCTGCGACCCCACAATATCGATTTTACAACCGGCCTCGATGAGGGCGCGCGTTTGATCGACGTAATTCTGATTGTTTGCGTAATCATTAATATTGAGTTTTACGCATTTCGGCAAATACTTTTGCGCGGTCTGAAACGCTTTGAACGGATAGTCACCCGGCATCACGCCGTAAACGCTTTTCATCATTTTTTCACCGGTCTGAACGTTTCCGTGAAAATCGACGGAACTTTCATTCACAACGTCCCAACTGTCGATGCGGTCCCCGTAATGTTCCGCGAGGATTTGAACCCGATTGAACATCCGGCTTTCATACTCGTCGAAATAGTGCGAGGCGGAAGCGTAAATTTCATCGGTACTTTTTTTGTAAAGGTCGGCGCGCGGAATGTCGAGAGCCGCTTTGTCTGCGTCCGTTGCAACTTCGTCCCACATCCATTTCGGATGCTGCCACGTACGATTCCCCCAAACCATCGGATGACCGTGAACGCGAATTCCTTTTGCTTTGCAGAAATCGACGCACTGGTCGCTCGAAGGACGACGCCAGTGAGGCTGTTCTTTCGGATTCGGACAGTTGTTCCAAAAAGACGGAAGATCGCGAGCTTCTGTCGCAAAACGCGGATGATCCTTTTCAAACTCAAATCGCTGCCAGTAAAAGGAAACCGTCGCCGAATTGAATAATGTACCATAAAGATTTTCGTAACGTTCGTTGCATTCATCGGACCCGAGCTGACGGAAATTGAAGATGTGTGCGCCGAATATGAATTCGTGTGAAATCTGTTCAACTTTCACATCGGTTCCAGGCTTCACGTTTTCAAGCGTTACATCCGCATCGGCTTTACGATATTTTTCGATTCGTTCGTCGATCTGCTTCTGAACGTCTGCGTTCCAGAGCGCATAATATGCGTCACTCATCACGGCGGGATTCGGTGTGTGTGCGGCTGGGGCGGCGTCCTGCGCAAATGCGGCGCCGACAAAGAGACAAAGGGAGGATAAAAGTACGGTAAAACGCATGGGTTTCTCCTTTAAAGATAAATGAACAAATTTCATTATTGGACAAAACGGGATGAATTCGCAAACGACCCCGACTTTCAAAGTATAGCACATTTAAATCAGTTCTTCAACCCCACCCATTGTATTTTTTTTACAAAATGGTACAATTTAAATAGGAGTTTAAATAGCAACACAAATTCAGCTTTATACTAACATTTTGAATTTCAGTTTTCCCGTCCGCCGTTGGAGTTACGCATTACGGCTCTTCCAGTCTTTGTGAAAACTGAATTTCATTATGGAACCAGCATAATCTCTGAAACGCATGTTTTTTCGAAGGAATCCTTTTATGTGCCGAATCACCCTCCAGTCCCTCCTTACTATTACTTTTACTACTTTTACTACTTTTACTGCCGCTTTCCTTTTTCTTTCTGCTGAAACAAAACTGTGCGCCCAATCAGAGGGAGAGTGTGCGTCAAAATCCGATTCAAAATCCGATTTACGTCCGAATTTTCTTGTGATTGCGGCCGACGATATGGGTTATTCCGACTTGGGTTGTTACGGCGGCGAAATTCAGACGCCTCATTTGGACTCACTGGCGCATGAGGGCGTGCGTTTTGCGGCATTTTACAATACGACACGATGTTGGGCTTCGCGTTCCGGACTTATGACGGGGTACTATCCCCAACAGCTCAACGTCGATCCGAGAGGAAAACCGTTTCCTGGATGGATTACGTATTTGCCGCAACATTTGAAAAATTTAGGGTACAAAAATTATCAGTCGGGGAAATGGCACGTAACCTGCGCGCCGAAGGTTCTCGACGCAGGATTCGACGAATCGTACGAAATTCTCGACCACAATCGCCATTTTAATCCGCAGCAGCATCGAATGAACGATAAACCGTTTCCGCCGATTGAAAAAGGAACCGATTTCTACTCTACGGATTTCATCGCAAACACGACGATCGAACAGCTGAAACAGCACGTCAAAAAGTCGCCGAACACTCCATTTTTCGCGTACACGGCCTTCATTGTGCCGCATTTCCCGCTGATGGCGCCCGACGAAGATATTGCACATTATTCAGACATTTATAAAGTCGGGTGGGACGCGACGCGCTCGCGGCGTCTCGAACGAATGAAGCAGCTCGGAATTTATACTGGGAATCTTTCGGCTCGTGAGGAACAGATTGGGCCGCCTTATGCGTTCAAAAATCTGGACGTTTTGGGACCGGGCGAGATTCTCCGCCCCGCTGCGTGGGAGACGCTCACCGAAGAGCAAAAAACGTTTCAAGCCGCAAAAATGAGTGTTCACGCAGCAATGGTGGACCGAATGGATCAAGGAATTGGGCGCATACTCGAACAGCTTCGCGAGATGGGAGCGCTCGAAAATACGGTCATTTTCTTTCTGTCCGACAACGGCGCATCGGCAGAAGTGATGATTCGCGGCGACGGACACAATCCGCTGGCGCAACCCGGCTCCGCAGAATCATTTCTCTGTCTCGGCCCAGGTTTCAGCAATGCGTCAAACACCCCTTTTCGACGTCACAAAACGTGGGTGCACGAAGGCGGAATCTCCACTCCGCTCGTGGTTTACGTCCCGGAACGGATGCGAAATGGAGTTTCGGCCGGCTCAATCACCCCTCAAAACGGGCACTTAATCGACCTTGCACCCACTATTTTGGAACTTGCGGGTGCATCGCCTGACGTCGTTTGCGGACCCGCCGCGAAACGGTATCCGGGAAAAAGCCTCGCAAAAGTCCTTACTCAAGGCGTCCTCATGGATCGCGGCGACCTTTATTTCAGTCACGAAGGAAATCGCGCACTCATTTCAAAAGGCTGGAAAATCGTGATGGCGCGCTGCGACCAAACTCCTGGAACCCCCATTCATTGGGAACTTTACGATTTACGCTGCGATCGAGCGGAACAGCACGATTTGTCGCTCGAACAACCGGAGCGCGTTCGTGAAATGGCGGCGCGCTGGGAAGCACTCGACGCGCAATTTCAGAGCGACAAAGCCGAAAAGTAAACAAAGTTTCAATTCAATCAGAATACAAATCAATAATTAATTCAAAACAATTCATTAAATTTCATTCAGTTTTCAGAAAAAAGGAAAGAACTCACAAATGATTCCCAAATTTTCACTTATCGGCGAATCCATCAACGATTCGGTCCCCTCGACCCACGAGCTTTTCGAAGCGGGAAATATTGAGGGAATTCGGTCTCTCGCGCAATTTCAGGCGGAAAAATCAGCATACATCGACGTAAATGTCGGATTCCGAGGAGGAGATTTTCTCGCGGAGATCGTCCGTGAGGTTCAAAATGCCGTCAGTTTGCCGCTCTCAATCGACACACCCGACCCGATGATGGCGGAAACTGCACTGAAAGCATACGACGGGTCGCGCGGAAAACCGATTTTGAACTCCATTTCGCCTTTACGTACAGAAATGTTTGATTTGTACAAAATCTGTCCTTTCCGACCGATTTTGCTTGTGACGGAAAATCGTGTGGACGGCGAAGAAATCATGTGCCGAACTGCAGAAGAAACCTATGAGGCGGCCAAATTCATGCTTGAGACGGCGCACAAAGCAGGAATTCCGACGTCTGACTGCATCTTCGATCCGGGGGTCGCACCCATCGGAACCGACACGGAAAACAACTTTCAAAGATTGTACAAAACGATGGAAATGCTTCATGAGGACCCGAATTTCTCCGGTTTTCATGCATCGGTCGGGCTGAGTAATTTCACCGTGATGCTTCCTCCGCGCCGTTCCAACGGGGAACTCGTAAAAACACCGCTTGAAAGCGCGTTTCTCACGCTCACCAATCCGCTGGGAATGGATTATTGTATCGGTTCTGTGAAAAGAAAGTACGATATTCTTCCTGACGACCACGATGCGGTGAAATGCCTCCGCGACTGTCTCAATCTCGACGGTTACGACGTTCTGACACGCATTATGGATTTTTGTATGTAAATCATAATTTTAAACAAAAGCTGGACGCATGGGAGAGAAAAAAAACCGCACATGCGTCCACGAAAATGGGGAAAATGAACAAAATGGGGATTCAAGGAAGTGAAACGTACGTTCCATCCCGCTTCAAACGCCCTTTTTTCACCGCCCAGTCGATTCCCAGCGCCACCCAGGACGAAGCAGAAGACGAAAATCCCATGAATTTATTGATTTCCGTAATTAAATCATTCTGTTCGATTCCGATGAGGGAATTCATTTTTTCAACCGCGAGCGCCGCAAGTTCCTGCGGAGGAAAATCCTGCGCATCCCGACCGTCAGACTGCGTTTTTGCAGGACGAAACGTCTGAAATTCTTCAGGATTTTGCGCATTCGTCCACAAAAAAACGCAATCTTCCACTTCCGTTTGCTGAAATTCCAACCGTTTCAAAATCTCCGCAAGACGCGTTTCGATTCGACTTCCGAACCTCCCAAACCCCCATGCGGACGAAATGCGCCGATAAAACACATCTTTCTCGATCGGCGCTTCCTTCTGCAGCACCGCATTCATCTGTGCAAAAATCGTATCGTCGGTGGAACTTCGATAGAACGAATCTTTCGTTTCCGTCATTTCTTCAAGTTTCGTCACCTCGTAAAACACCGTCGCAACCTTTCCGAAACGCAATTCTACAGAATTTGCGGAAGATGGGGCATCTGACGGTGCTGGTGGTTCTGAAACGTCCTGTGAATATGGAGCGTCTAACGGATTTAAATCATCTGACGCATTTTGGCGATTTGGACAATCTGGTAAATCTGGCAAGTCTGGCGAATTGGGACCGTCCGTTCCATTCCCGGAATCGTCAAAACCTCCCGACGGATTTTCGTCGTTTAAGGCGTTTTGGATGGCGGCGTCGATTTTTTCGAGTTCTCGCGTTCTGTCGTCCCACCAATCGACCGACCAAAGACGATGAACGTGCCACTCAAGATTTTGCAGCACATTCACGCGTGCCACTTCGCGGTCGCGTACCGTCAGCGCACTGCGATAGTTTTCACCATCCAAAAGAATTCCGAGCAAATATCGATTGGGGTCTTTGGGATGCACCACTCCCACGTCGATCCGGAAGTCGGAACGCCCAATATTTTGACGCACTTCAAACCCTTTTTCACGAAGATGCTCGCAAATAAGGCGTCCAATTCCATCGGGAGCCGTTCGGCGAAGATTTCGGTTTATATTTACGAGAACACGACCGTTTTTCGCAAATTCGAGGAAGTTTCTCAGGCCCGCAACCCCTTGCGACGCGGTGGCAGACAGATCAATTTGGTCGTAACGCAGGGTCGAAAAGACCGTCATTTCGTAACGCGCACGTGAAACCGCAACGTTCAGACGCCTCCAGCCACCTTCTTTGTTTAATGGACCGAAATTATACGAGACTTTTCCGTTTTTGTCGGGACCGTAACCGATGGAAAAAAGAATGACGTCGCGTTCATCGCCTTGTACATTTTCGAGATTTTTGACGAAAATCGGCTCGTCGCCGCTGTTTGCCGCCTCATCAAGGGTCGGATTCAGACGGAACGCGTCCGCAAGCAAATCTTCGATTAAATTCTGCTGAACGGTACTGAATGTAACGATTCCAATGGAACGTTTTGCAAGTTCCGGGTCGCGCAGTCTGCGAATTATATCCGCGACGATCGCCTCGGCTTCGGCACGATTCGTACGAGAATTACTTCGGTCATAAAATCCGTTTACTTCCACATAATGGACGCGCGAAACTTTGTCGCCGGCAGACGGAAACGTCATGAGACGATTTTCATAATATTCCATGTTGCTGAACGCAATCAAACTTTCATGCTGGCTGCGATAGTGCCACAGAAGGTGCGTTTCCGGCATCGAAAGCGCCAAACAGTCGTCCAAAATACTTTCAAGATCCTCCAAATCGGGATTTTCCTCGTCAAACGTATTTACTTCAAAGAAATTTGTCGGAGGAAGCTGCTTCGGGTCGCCGACGACGATTGCATTTTTACCGCGCGCAAGCGTTCCAACCGCTTTACACGTCGGAAGCTGTGACGCTTCATCGAAAATCACAAGATCGAACGGCTCGCGGCTCGGCGCAAGATACTGCGCCACGGAAATCGGACTCATCAGCATACACGGACACAAACGTTCCAATAAATTGGGAATCTGTTCGAAAAGTCGCCGAATGCTGGTTCCGCGCCCCTTTCCGCAAATGGTTCTTTGTAAAATCGCAGGTTCCGAACTGCCGGACGCAATTTGTGAAAGATTGGGAATCCGTGCGGAGAGCCGACTCCGAATTTCTTCTTGCGTAAGTTGCGCAAATTCCGCATCTTTCGTTTTGAAAAGAAGGATCGTTCTTTCAAAAGAGTCGCCAGAAAAGCCGTTCAGAATCGTACTTTTTTCAAAACAATCCCGAATCAGTACTTTCAAGAGTGTTTTTTGAAAGTCCGCCGCCAGCATTTCGGAGGGACGACCGTTCAGCCACAAATGCGCAATCACCCCTAAATCGTCGGCTCGAAGCGCCGCACAGGTCGACTGACACAAAATCCAGGGACGAATCGCCGTGATGTTGGACGTCCAACACTCCAAAGTGTGCTTCAATCCCTCTATGTAACCGTTACTATAATCAATATATTGTTCATCAATTTTCAAAAAGATGAACAGATGGCTGCGATGATGTTCGAAGTTGTTCCACGCCTGAACGAGCGGATTCATGCAGGTTTCGACGTCTTCGGGAATGCAGATTTTCGTAATTTTAGCCGCTCTTTCCGCCAAAATCCCCACGAAAGGTTTCCAGCCGAGCCGGGCTTTTTGAATTTGTTCAGTGAGCGATTTTCCAAAGGAAAGCCCCTCCAAACAGTCTGCGAGCGTCTGATGAAGCTGCGAGAATTCCGCCTGAATACTTTGGAATTCTGCAATTTCTTTCAAAATTTCCAGCATTCTGGTACTCGTAATCTGCGTTTGTTTCAGAAACGCACGTTTAAATTCATTTTTGAGCGTGTTTTCAAACGCCCTTTTTAGCGGCATTTCGCGAACAAACCACTGAAATTCTTCGAAATTTTCAAGTATGATTTTACAATTAGATTTCAAACGTGACCAATCGATCGACGTACTTTTTGAAACGTTTTTCTCTCCGTTCGGTTTCCTGGTGTTGTATGCTTCCAATACAGTTTGATTCTTGCTCAAGAAACTGTTGAGAATTTTTTGAAGTTTCTGCAGCGCTTCCAACGATTGCAGCGCCTCAAAAATCTCAGTTTCGGAAACCGAAGACTGTTTACACATTGCAGCCATTCGGTTCCTGAAAGCCGCTTTTTCGCAATGTTTTTTCGTTTCTTCCGGATATTCTTTCGCGATACGCATCCCCTCCGCAATCGCAGACCATCGAAACGAACCCGCCGTCCGAAACGTTTGCAGCGCCTCACGCATTCCAACCGGCCCCGCCGCACCGGAAGTGATGCTGTTGATTTCTGAACGTTTATTTTGAAAAGTGACGAGAAGGTCCAGCGCCTCCGTGATGAACGGGTCGGTGAGCGGTTTTTTCGCCCAAGCGGAAAGACGGTGTACGAACGCGCTGTGCCTGAAATAACGAAGCACAAAATTCGACGCATGAATCTGCATCCATTTTGCTTGAAGTTCCGCCCCATTCTGGTTCAAAAAGGCGGACGCCCACGATTCACATAATTTCGCCGCGAGTTCTTCATTTTTTGGCCCGGACTCGCACAGGAGCTGAAGATTGAGGAGGAATTTTCCAAAATCAGCAACGTTCCACCACGCGGCCGGAAGCGCATCGACAGTCTGATTTTTCGGCTGTTCAAAATGCGTCTGGAATTCCCGCAACAACTGTTCGGAATCCTGCGCAAAAAACGAATCTTTCCAATTCTTTTTCAGAACTTCCATCTTTTGAAGCATTTCAGTCCCCTGCTCCGCAAGATTTTTTAGATTTTCATAGGATTCTTTCTGATTACTGTATCGATAAATATTTTCCGGCAGTTCCCCCACTTTTATGGATTGAGGCCACAAAATGAAGAATTTTTCCCAATTTTTAATCGCAGATGCTGCATCAAACTGCAAAAAAGAAGGGGTGAATTCCTTCAGAAGCTCCTGCTTACGCGAATTCGTCAGATCGTTCAAACTCTGCAAACGTTCCAGCTCATCGCACAGAATTCCCAAATCCCCCATTTTACGCCACTTTTCAGGCAGATCGAGGAACAACGGAATTCCTTCGGCCAGACGCACCAGCAATTCCCATTCATTCTGCGTGACGGGATGCGATTCTGAAAAACGTTCGACGAATCTGAGTTCCGCATCACAAAGCGGGGAAATTGAAGCTCCAAACACATCCAGAATGGGGGTTAAATCTTCCCGAAACTGCTGGCTGTATTTTGCGAGCGCGACGGCACGAAATGGGTGGGTCTGCGGCGATTCCACTTCGGAAGTCTGTTGGGAAAAACGCGTTACAACCTCCATCCAGTCCGCAATTTCCGTACCTGTTGCAGACAGAATTCGTTCCGATGAGATTTCGTCGAGCAACAGTGCGTCTTTTGGAACCGTTTCGAACCGTTCAATCATTTCGTAGAGGGAGAAACCGGAGGGATTGAGACGGTGCAGCTCGTGTACGTACTCGGAGAGTTCGCCGCGCAGAAGCGCCAAACGCCTTCTGGAAGCGTCAAAATCAGCGGATTCCTCCAATTTTTTGACGTTTAACGTCTGTTCCAGCTGGTCCAAAACGCCCTTTTTTGTCGCTTTGTTGGAATGAAGTTCGAGACAGAACGGCCCCAGCCCGATTTTCTCCAAACGTCTTTGCACCACAGAAAGCGCCGCCATTTTTTCTGCGACGAACAACACCCTTTTTCCCTGTGCGAGCGCGTGCGCAATCATGTTGGTGATTGTTTGCGACTTTCCAGTTCCAGGCGGGCCGTGAAGCACGAAACTTCGCCCCAAACCCGCCGCGTAAATCGCTTTCATCTGTGAGGCGTCTGCAGGAATCGGCGACAAAATTTCGGATTCAAGATCCACATCGTCCGTCAGCTGCTCGGGTTCCCAGGTGAGTTTTCCCTCCATCAAACTGGAAACAATGCGATTTTTTGCGAGTTCATCGAGATTGTTTTTCACATCGTTCCACATGACGAACTGCGAAAACGAGAAAATCCCCAAAAACGCATTTTCCACCACATCCCACCTCTTTTGCGGCAGAATGGATTTTCGAATAATGGCGAAGATTTTCAAAAGATCCACCCCGTGTTCGTCGAGCGGAAGCGGATCCAGCCCATTCACGTCCACGTTGAACTGCGTTCGAAGCATTTCAAGCAGCGTCACGTTGATTTGCGTGTCTTCATCTCTCGCGCGAATTTTGAACCCTTTCTGTCCTGAAATTCGTACGAGATCGACTGGTAAAAGAACAATCGGTGCGTAACGAGCTTTCGCACTGGTGGAGGAATCAAACCAGCGCAGCAGACCGAGCGCCAAATAAAGCGTATTCGCCCCATTTTCTTCCTGCGCCGTTCGGGCCGCCCGAAATAATTGGGAGGTGGATTGTTCAAGCTCGTGTTCCGTACAGGTCGTCCTCAGCAGGTCACTTTCCCGGTCCAGCTTCAGCAAATCCGCAGTTTTCTCGAACGAAAGCTTCATTTCGTAATAATCGGCGTTTTCCTCCGGCTGCCAGTTGGAAGGTTTCGGCAAAAGCTGAAAGACGGTTCCGCTCGCAAGTCCGTCTTCGAGGGACCCAAGATCCTCCGACATAATGGGAATCGTTTTTCGCGTCAGACGAAGGTTCAGCAAGGAGTTCCGCAAGGTTAAATCAAGCAGGCGGCGCGCCCAAATTTCACTTTTACTCTCCGTTTTTTGATCCGAATTTGTATCGAGCGTTGTTCGAAACAAGTCGGTCGGCGCGGTCGCAGGGTCGTTTTCAGAACTCTCATTCGGAACGATTTTCCATCCTTCCTTCGTCAGAACGCGGGACGGAAGCGGTTTCACCCCATGTACGCGCGCACGTTTCACATCCACTACCGAAACAAATTTTTCAGCATCCACAAGGTGAGCCGCCGCCAAATCCTCCGCCTGTTCGAAGGAAGAACTGCGTCCAACCGTAACGGCCGTGCATTCGACGAGAACAATCGACACATTTCCTTTTCCGATTCGTTTCGTAAGGAGCGAAGAATCGTCCGCCACCATTTCCGTAAACGATTCTTTTTCGTCGAGCCACACGCCCGCAAAACAATGTTCCTTCAAAAGAATCAGCAGGGGATGAAGTCCGATAAATTCGAAACAGCTCGCAAACAAAAAGGAAAGATCCAAACACGTTCCCATCCGCTGCTGAACGATTGTGTCGCAAAGACGAACCCTTTGACCGGTATTTTCGAAACTCGCCGGCGGCACCACATACGTAATTCCCAGCTGCTGCATTGCGGCATACACCGCTGCAACCAGTTTGCGAGTTCGGTCGGGATTGTGACTCAAATATCCATCCAGGGACGGATCCCCCGTCCATGTTTTTAAAAAACGAGACGCTTCACTGCAAATTTTGGCGACGAACGGATGATTGGGAGTCACAAAAGCCGCCATTAATTCCGGTTTCGGACGATACGCCCACTCATCGTACGCCAAAACACGAACTTTTGACGTTTTTTCGCAAAGAATTTCGCCATTTTGACGCAAAGTCGCAATAAGAACCCCCTCAATACTCTCGGTGAGAGACGCGAGGTATTCCATATTCATCACGATTTCCGGTTTCTCGAGCGACGTTTTCGTCCCGGCGGGAAGAACGTTGATCGGACGTGAAAACGGCTGCAAAAATTCCGGCTCGCTGCGAATCTCCAGTTCCACATCATTCCAATCCCTCGAATCTTTATTATCGATAAAAACGCACTGGATCGCGGGGACTGCATTTTGCTGCATCGAAAAGTTGATTTTCTCAAGATGAACGACTTCAAGCTGAATATTTGAATTCATGGTTTGTTCTTTTTTCCCTTAATATCGTTTCCGCACACTTTTGGTTTTAAAGATGCGCGTGCGGAAACCGTCTTTTTTACATTGCAACTTGCTTGAAATTAATACAAATATCTTACAAGCACCGCGTCTCCCAATCCCTGAAGCACTTGCGTCAAAGAATCTCCCGAAATTCCTGATTTATTTTCCAGAATGACGCGAAAATAGGAACGATGCATCGTTTGGGAAGAATTCTGGGATGCGTCTTGCGAAGATTCCTGAGTTGATTCCTGTGCGGGAAACGTAAGTTTTTGAGTCAGTTCTTCGAGCGTAACGGGTGTTCCATCAAGCGTAAATTTTCCGTCGGAATTCAAAACGACTTGGAAAGTTTTCACTTCAAAATTTTCCGCTTGACCGAGAACCTCTTCGAGCGTGACGTGCGCGCCGTCGCGAGCTTTACTGACGTCTGCGGCCGTCATAAACGCCATAATTTCCAAGGTTTCGCGATCCTCCACAGGCGATTTTCCGGTGAGGAAGAACTTGCAGATTTCGTCGCACAAAGGTTTGTAACCGTCATATTTTCCTGCGAGAGCGACGCCGTTGTTTCCAAAAACCGCCCCTCCGTACGGCGCGCTGCCGGCCCGAATTCCTCGAAATGTTCCGATTCGACCATCGTTCCAAACGCCCGCCGCCAAATCGTAATCGGGAGTGGAAGTGCGTGAAACGCTGACGCAGCCGGGTCCCATCATGGTGAAAAGCGTCTCAACGCCATGAATTCCGTACCAATAAAAATCAGGATGCTTTTCGTTCAAATGACACGGACTCCACGCATCAACACCATGCGTTTTTCCGTACGGACTTTCGACCCTGATTTGCTGAATTCCGGCACTGTAACGCAGCGACGATGCGGAAAAAACCGGGACGTTTCGTTCGTGTGCGAGGCGGAAAATTTCCAAAACTTCCCACAGATTTCCCGCCATGGGTTTATCGATAAACAACGGTTTTCCCGCCGCAATTACGGGACGCGCAAACTCAAGATGCGGACGCCCATCCACGCTTTCAATCAAAACACCGTCCACATTGGGAAGCATTTCTTCGATCGAATCGTAAATCGTCACACCTTTTTTGGAGATTTCTTCTGCGTAACCGTCTTTTCTTCCCCAGCTTGACTCATTGTCCGGCATTCCGCCTTTTACGGCTCCCGTAATTTGAAACTTCTGATAGTCGCCTTCCGCGTTCGGATCATTAAAAAGGTTCACGAAAGCAGGAACGTGCGACGTGTCCGTTCCGATGATTCCAAGACGAAACACGGCGGGAGAGGGAGTTTTATCCTGTGCAAAAATCATCGTTTTTTCAAAAGAGACTCCAGAAAAACAAAGAAAATTCAAAAACAACAAAAAACGGATGGGGTTCAATACAGATTTCATGGGATCTCCTGAAAATCAGAAAACTGGGGAATGGATCGCAACAAAACAGGAAGCGCTGGAAAAAAACTTCTATTTCGAGTACGAACTTCAATACATATAATTTGATGAAAAATGAAACACCGGGACACAAAAATCCAATCATCTTTCAAATATAATTATACATCAAAATTTGCGGATTGCAATATCATCCCAAACTTTTCTTCCTCTTTTTTCGAAAATTCTCACATATTCCCCTTTTTGCGCTTGTATTTTTTTAATATTGGAGTATAATTATCGAATAGGGATTGATTTCCTTTATCGTTTTTATTTATTTCCTCTATTTTACCAACCTGCCGTTATATATTTCCGTTTTATGAAATCTTACTATCGTTTTTTACGTTTTTATCCTCGTTTCCTTTCCTGCACCCGCGCCCTTTCCTTTTATTTTTGCGTTTGCGTTGGGATTGGAACGACTCTTGGAATATTGTTCGATTATTCCGCTCCTTTGAACGCTCAGGAGGCCGCAACCCCCGAAGCTGAAACCGAAGCTGAAATTACGACGAAACCCGCGATGGAACCTGCAACATCACCGTCCGAAACGTCCGCATCAGAACCTACAGCGCCGTCAGTTGAAACGTCTGCCGCCGATTTAGTTTCGGATTTTACCGCAGAGCCTGTGAAGCTGAACGAATCGTTGTTTTTGGTGGCGCCGCACGATAATTCCGTGGTGGTGGTGAGTCGACTCTGGCTCATTTTAAAAGGAGAGCTTCCGGAAGAACCCGTGACGATGAACGGTCAGCCGTTCACGTGGGACAAACATTTCGGCGGGGACGTGCACGTCGGAATTCTGCGGCTGGAAATCGGAATGCAAAACCTCAAAATCGGCGACGACGAGCTGCATTTTGTGCTGGGACGGAATGAAAAAGACCATGCGGGCCCCGAAGACTGGCAGGTGTATCGTCTGCACAACATGAAACCCGGCCCCAATCCCTGCATCGAGTGTCACAATGGGGAAAAAGATGAAGAGGAAAAATTTCATGTCGGCACACTGAAAACGCCGGACGAAGCGTGCTTCAAGTGCCATCAAACGGACAAAATTCAAACACAGCACGAAAATACACGTCTCGATTCGAATTGGACGCAATCCTGCCGCGACTGTCATTTTATTCATGCGTCTCCGTACAAATATCTTCTGCGTCAGCCGCAGGAAACGTATTTGAAATAAATTCGTGTGAAATAAACCTATTTGAAATCCATTTTGCGGCAAATCCAAACTTGAAACAAAATGGATTTCGAATAAAAGGAAAAATTTTTGTGGAATTCAATTCCTCCGAAAGGACAAAAAAATGAAACGTTTTGCTATTTTCAGCCTGATTTTGGCCGTCTGTGCGTCTGTAAACGCAGGCGAGTGGAAGCCCCTGTTCAACGCAGATCTTTCCAACGCGCAATTTACGGAAGGCGTCTGGAACATCGACGAAGACGGTGTTTTATCCGCAAATAAAGATGACGCCGTCTGGTCCGTCGGAGAATACGAAAACTTCGAACTCTCCCTCGAATTCAAAAATGACGTTGGAACCAACTCCGGCGTCGTTGTTTACTGTTCAGATATCAAAAACTGGATTCCGAACTCCGTCGAGATTCAGATTCAGGACGACACGGCTTCCATCGAGTCCGGCGCCAAACCGACCCCCCAAAACTGCGGTGCCGTGTACGGACATTTGGCCCCGTCAAAATATATGGTCAAAAAACCGGGCGAGTGGAACACGATGATGATTTCGTGCAAGGGCCGTCACATTCAAATTTCGGTAAACGGCGAAAAAGTGACGGATATGGATATGAATTTGTGGACTGACGGAAAAGTAAATCCCGATGGAACGGCCATTCCTGCGTGGCTCCCGACACCCTTTGCGGAACTCCCCGCCAAAGGTTCCATCGGTTTCCAGGGAAAACACGGAAAATCGTTCATTTATTTCCGAAACATCCAGATTCGTCCTGCTGAATGATTTT
>CAYTLK010000083.1:0-16048 GCA_964438515.1 uncultured Planctomycetaceae bacterium | reverse complement strand
TATACCCGATTTTGATTTTTTGTAAATCGGAGGGGTTTTTGGAACTTCCTTTAATTATACTCGAACTTTTGGGAAAATTCCTGTTTTTTCTCCGAATTTCGTTCAAAATGTCGATCTATTTAAAATTTCCATTGTATTTTAACGTTTTTGTCAGTTTTAGGAATTAACAGGAAATTTCCGTACACTTGCGGAACCGTTTTTTCTGTTCCTTCTGTTTCACGAAATGCGAACGATTTTCCAGCAGCTTCTTCGACGCATTCTGAAGGAAGAATCACGATCCACGGACGATCCGAACTCCCGGCTTCCGCCGCGTCCCGCGTCTCTCCGGAATTTCCAGCGTCGTGCGTTTCCGAACCTTCCGAAGGCGAAACGTTTTGCTGCTGAACCGTCAGCGTCCAAACACCGTCCGCGCCCCGTTCGAGCTTTTGATTCCAGTACGTTTCCGTTTCCGGAGGAATGAGCGCCGACTTCCAAGCCGGGTCGCCGTAAAACGCCACGGAATCCCGGTCGTACAGGAGTCCCTGACACTCGCGGCGTTGCGCAGCCGTCATTTTTGAAAATCGTTCCTGAATTTTTTCGCGTGAAGAACCGTCGAAAAGTTCTGGAAAAACCTGCACAAGTCGGAACGTAAGCGCCTGATTGCTCGCAAAAAAAGCCTCCGACGCCGTAAAATCGCCGGGCTGACCGATATAATACTCAAGCACGCCCCAACCCATATAACCGAACCAAGACGGAACCGTATAGCCGGCAAACGCGCAGACGCCGAGGGAGTGAATTTCCGCGAGCGCCATGCAGTCCGGCCCGTCGATTGCGCCGATGAGACAGTTTCCGGCGGCGATGTGTACTTTCGGCGTCTCACTCACGACCTCAAACGACTCACCGTTCAGAGGAACGCCGAGTAATTTTCCCGCACGAGAGCGAAAGTTTCCATTTCTGTACGAATAACCAGGGTTCCAGTCCCGAGTCGACGCGTGACCGGACGTGATGAACAGATCCGCATCTTTCCAGGCGTCCGCCAGCGCGTGCGTCGTGTCGTCGGGACCGTCGCGGCGATCCGTAATTTCCGATGTTCCATCCGCTTTCCGCGTCTTCTGAACGTAATGATTTTTCTGACCTTCATCGTACCAGACGCCCGACTCGAACCGCGCAAGCGGAATGGGCGTTCCCGCTGAAACTTTCCGCACTTCCAGCGGCGGCGCCTCCGCAATCCGCAGCGCGTCCTGTGCGTCAAAACCCGTCAAAATCCCCCACAGCGTGTCGGTGTACGGATCGTCGTCGAACGTCCGCGTCATCTGATGAATTTTCACGACCGTTTCAGGTCCCGCCTCCTCCGAACGCAAGAGAAAGCACGTATAATACGGCTTCAACTCGCGCAGCTCCTTCAGCCCAGGAAACTCCGCATCGGTCGAAGGTGCACCCGTTTGAGACGCATCCTTTTGAGACGCACTTGGATTCTGTTCTGTTTTCAAAGTGGAAGGAGAGACGGCGACACGCCGCACGTCGAACTGCTGCGCGTGTTTTTTTTCAAGACTCTCCGCCGCCTGATTCCATTCCGGCGTCTGAAACGTTTCTTCGGATGCAACGATCGCATAAATCGGCTTCGAAACCGTCTGGGCCTGCGCTGTGAGTGCGATTTGAAAAAAGCACAAAATCAAAGCAGACGTTATTACACTGGATTTCATAAAAACTCCTGAAGCTCGGAAGCTCCGTTAAAGAAGGAAAAAACGATTTTCGAGGAACCTTTTTGCACAACACTACAACGACCGAATCAAGGCGGCGTCCTGACGCATGCTTTCTTCCCAGCCGATCTTGGAATCGACCGACCCTTCAATCACCTGCGACCCAAAATACCCCGCCGCTTTGTAAGCCGCAAAGATTTTCGAATAATCAATCCGCCCCTTTCCAAGAATCGTCGAATCTTTCGCGTGCGCCGCCACAATCAGCCCCTTAAGGTGAAGAATATCGTCACAGATTTCTTCCGTGTTACTGTAAAGATGAATCATGTTTCCGGGATCGTAAAAAACCCGGACGGACGGCGAATCGACCCCTTCCACAAGACGCAAATGTTCTTTGTACTTCAACGGCGCTTCAATCGCAAGCACGACCCCTTTATCCTCGGCTTTCGGCGCCAGTTCTTTGTAACGACGAATCGTTTCCGCATACTTTTCGTCCGTATTAATGTGTCCCTTTCCGAAGTACGAAATAAGTACGTTTTTCACATTCATGGCGGCCATCGCGTCGATGCAGGATGAAACCTGTTCCACTGCATCGTCGATTTCCCAAAACGGATTTCCGTTGAACTCACCCATTGCGAGCGACGTAATTTCGATTCCAGTCTCCTTCGATTTTGCGAGCATTTTTTCCCTCACTTCGGGCAGACGCATGTCGTTTGCGCCTCCGTTCGGACGAAGAGGAAAGCTGATTTGGATGCAGTCGAGTCCCAGTGCGGCCGCACGATCAAAGTCGGAACTCCAAATTCCCACTTTATAAACGAACGGTTTCTCATCGGCCAAAACCGAAAGCGCTCCCGTTCCTGAAAATGCGGCTCCCGCAGCGCATAATGCGGAAAGACGCAGCATTTCACGACGACTCAAACCATTTTGACGATTCGTGTTCATTATTCACTCCTGAAAAAAAAGGATTCATCCATTTGAAATCAACACACTTAATCAATGTTAATCACCAATAATCGATATTCAATAAAACATTAATCAACAATCAATCAAAAATGATTCGAACATTAATCTATGTGTTCACTCTATATTGAAACAAAACAACCGTTTCTGTTACAGACGTTCGATCTGCATTCCGCCGTCGACCATAATCACCTGACCGGTACTGTACCGCAAATCGCCGCGCGCAAGCATCGCCGCCGCCCGTCCGATATCGTCCGGAAATCCCCACCGATTCTGCGGAACAAGCCCTTCCGCAATCAGTCGGTCGTATTTTTCCGTCACAACGGCCGTCATGTCGGAATGAATGATTCCTGGTCGAATTTCATAAACCGGAATATCGAACTCCGCAAGACGCACCGCCCAGAGTTTGGTCGCCATGGAAATTCCGGCTTTGGAAATGCAGTACTCGCCGCGGCTCACAGACGCGACGGTCGAACTGATGGAGGACGTATTAATGATGGTAAAAGGTTCCGAATTTCCGTCTTTTCGCGCCTGAATCATCTGTTTTGCGACCGCTTGAGTGAGGAAAAACGGTCCCTGGAGATTGATTTTCATGAGCCACTCGTAGTTTTCCTCCGTCATTTCAAGCACATCGGCCCTCACGCGCGCCCCGACGCCCGCATTATTCACGAGGAGGTGAATCGTACCGAAATCAGCCGTCGCCGCTTGCAGAAACGCACCTCTCGCAGCCGGGTCGGAAACGTCGCACACATAATACTTTACGGACGTTCCTGATTTTTCGCGCGCCAGAGCTGCAATTTCCGTCACCGCCTGCGCGACTTTTTCGTCTTCAGCCGGTTTGGACCCGCACAGTGCTAAATTCCAGCCCTCCGACGCAAGATGTTCCGCGATTCCTCGTCCGATTCCGCGCGCGCCGCCCGTTACAATTGCAGTTTTCATCTAAACTCCCTAAATTATGTTTAAAATCAAAAATTTTTGAATGAATTTGGAACTTCTATCAGATTCTATCCTTCATGATACACGGAATCTACAGGGACGTCAACCCCTCAGGGAAAACAATTGCGGAAAAAAAAGCAGGATTTGCGGAAAAAAAAGGTTGCATTTCTCCCCAAATTGTGTTATGATGAAAGAATGGTTGATGAAACCCGAAATTTTCCCACCTTTTTCCCTCAACGCAAGGAGTTCTCTCATGCAGAAACGTACATTCAGTACAAAATCCGGAATCGTTTTCAGCGCAGCAGCTGCGGCGTCGGTCGCCTCCAATGCTTTCGCGGCAGGAACCGATGAAACCATCAAAGCCGTCCTGATCGGCTGCGGCGGCCGTGGAACCGGTGCAGCAGCAAACTTTCTGAAGAATCCCAACACGAAAATCATAGCCGTCGGAGACGTTTTTCCCGATCAGACGGAAAAAGCGCTGAAAAACTACGGTCTGTCTCCGGAAGCGGGTTTCACAGGCTTCGATGCGTACCGGAAAGCCGTCGATTACGCCGCGGCAAACGGTGCTGTTTACGCAATCCTCACAACCCCTCCGGGATTTCGACCGATTCACTACAAATACGCCGTCGAAAAAGGACTGAACTGCTTCCTTGAAAAACCCTGCTGCGTCGATGCGTACGGATATCGAATGCTGATGGAAATCAACAAAATCGCTGACGAAAAGAACCTGAAAGTCGGAGTGGGGATGCAGCGCCGCCACCAGCAGGTGTACCTCGACGGATTCCGCGAAATTCTCGATGAGAAAAAATTCGGCGACATTATGTACACGTGCGTTTACTGGAACATGGGCGGAATTCCCGTCCGCGGGACCGGCGAGGAACCGACTGAAATGCAGCGCCAGATTCGAAACCGTTACTACTTTGTGTGGCTGTGCGGCGACAATATTCTGGAACAGCACGTCCACAATCTCGACGTTGGAAACATCATCATGGGAAATCGCGACCCGCTGTACCATCCGACTCAGTGCAACGGAATGGGAGGCCGCGCGCTGCGTTACGTTCCCGCTCCGTCGTCGCGCGTGGGTGAAATTTTCGCAACGCATTTCGTCGAATACCAATATGAAGACGGACGCCGAATGTACAGTCAGAGCCGTCAGGTTCCCGGAACGTGGAACTGTGTGAATGAATATGCGTACGGAACGAAGGGTTCCGGTCAGGTGGCGCGTGCGAAACAGCGAGGCGAACGTCCGCTCGACCCGTACGACGTCGAACACACCGACCTCATTCAGGCGATTAAGGAAAACAAACCTTATAATGAAGGCTGGGCGGGTGCGACGGCCAGCATGATTGGAATCATGGGACGCATGGCCACCTATTCCGGTCAGGTGATTACGTGGGACCACGCGGTCAATAACGGAAAAACGTACATGATTTATGAAAATCACGACGCGCTGACGCTCGACAGCGATCCGCCGGTTCTTCCCAATGCGGAAGGGCTTTATGACGCGCCGATTCCTGGTGTTTCGAAGGATGTTTGATTTCAACAATCCCACTTGAAATCCCGCTTTATTCCCCTCTTTTTAGAGGGGAATTTACGGCGAGAAATCAAAACATCGGGGGTTAAAAACTTCAGGTCTAAAAAAACTTCAGGTCTAAAAACACACAGGGTCTAAAAATATTATTGAACCTGCGTAACTCCTTCTGGGAGACGGACTTCCGAATGAATCGTTCCCTGCGCGTCTTTCTCGTGCCGGACAAAAATCGGACCGTACGGAGTGGGAACGGTTCCTTCCGCCCACTTCAGGTCGCCCAGGAATGGAACAATCCGTACCGTTTTAAAGCCGGGTTCGAGCGATTCGACGCCCAAAATGTGGTCGGAAATCCATGCGGCCGGCCCCGACGCCCAACCGTGACAGAGCGAGTGTCGAAACCCTTTGTAGCAAAACGCACCATGGTCGCCGTGAAGACTTTTGAGGTTCGGCGGCGTGATTTCATCAATTCGGCCGGCCTCTTCGAGCCACGCAAGGTCGAAATCTTCCCAAAACGTTGTGGCTCCAACGTCGAGCATCGCGCCCCAATACGTCCGCACAATATCGAGCGCCTCCTGCGTCCGTCCTCCCCGCGCGAGCGCCTCCAGCATATAATACCCGTAAAACGTCGAAAAACCGTGCGCGCCTCCGGCTGAAAGCGCCTCCAAATCGGACGTTTTGGGGTCGTTCGGAGCGTCCAAACCCGCAAGAAACATGAGCGCCGCCGCCTGTTTGTTTCCATGATGCTGCGGCAAAAACTGACGGGTTTTCGTCTCCAGCGCTCTTGCTTCTTCTGTCATTTCCGCATCTCCCAGCGCCTCGCCGATTTTCGCAAGACGATCGAACGCCAAAACAAACATCGCGTGCGTCCCGGCGTCCAATGCAGGTCGATTTTCTGCGGTCGGCCAATCGAGAAACGGAGACGGAAACGACGCTTCCCCCGACTCTTTCACCTGCGGACGCAGTTTTTCGTGCAGTAATTTTCGAAAAGAATCGTGGAATATTTCGATATATGCACGATTTCCAGTATATTCATAAATATCATATACAGAGAGCAAGTGCCAGATGGAATAGTTTGCCATTCCGTTCATCCAGGGTTTCGCCCCCCAAACGTCGAGCGCGTAGCGTCCCAACGAATCCGTCAGCACTTTCGGCGCGCCAAAAACCCGAAGAGTCGTGCAGGTTTGCGGATAAATGTCGCCGTACCAGACGAGCCGATCGCGTTTTGCACCTTCAAAAACGTACGTTTGCATCGTCAGATGCTGTGTGTGCGCCGCCGCCGTCCAAATCGCGTTGAGCCGATCGTCCGACGAACGAAACGACCCAACCCATGGAAGGTCGCGATACGTGTAAACCGCGCGCACTGAGTCGAACCAGACGGCAGAATCTTCTTCCGTCAAATCCAGACGTACGAACCGGAAGGCCGACTCGCCGAACTCGACCGCGCCGAGCCACGGAACCAGAATCTCCATATCGCGAATCGAATGATCGTTCATGGAGCCTTTTTCGCCGATTTCCGACATTGCTTCGTCTGCCGACTCGCCGAAACGCACACGCACACGGACCGTTCGTCCCTGCTGCGCCTCATTCACGAACTTCAAATCTCTCGCTTCCAGCCGAATTCCGCCATGGATTTCCGTTCCAAAATCAAGAAGGATTGCGGACTCCTTTCCCGGCAGTTTTTTCATGCAGAACCCAGCGTGCATGTCGGCGGTGGACGTCTGTCCGAGCGGCTTTTTCAGCAGTTCTTCCGCATTTTCCGTTCCTTCCGGAGAGGTCCAAACGATGCGTTTCGCGACGAGCAGCTGGCGCACTCGTTCGTCTGGAACCGCCTGCGTCCCGATCAGCGCCGCGTCCGAAGGCGAAAGCATCCCGGAAACTGAATTCTGCGACGTTTTCAACGTTTCCGATGCTTCCGATGCGTTTTCCTGAGCCGTTAAACCGTTTGAAAACAGAAACAATAATGAAAAGAAAACAAATCCAAATTCGAAACATTTTAGGGTCGTACGCATTTTTTCTCCTTTTTTGCTTCCGTTCCGCAAGCGAAACCTGAAAAATTTTCCGCAAATTTCTAATTTTAATACATTTCGGGATGATTCGTTCCCGAAGTCTCGTCCGATGTGTAGATTTTCATCATTCTTTGAATTTTCTCTTTCACCGCCTTGCGCAATTCCGGCGGCGAAACGACTTCCACCTGGTCGCCGTACCCCAAAATCCACCACAAAATCTCGCTGATTCCGGAAACACGCGCAAAAAACTGAATGGATCCATCCTTGTTTTTGCGGAAATATTGGGTTTTGTGCCATTTGACGGCCATCACGTTTTTCGCAATCTGTTTCGAAAAATGCAGCTCGACGTCCACATCCTCCGTACCGCGAATCATATTCCACGCATTTCCTCGGAAATTTTCGTACGTCCATCCCGCAGGAACCACAAAGACGTAATCGTGCATAAATTTCAAACTTCGAATTCTTTCGAGATGAAACGTTCGTACATCCTGATGGAAGCTGGAACGCCCGGTCACGTACCACGCATGTCGCGTAAAATGCAGATGATAGGGAAAAATGAAGGTCTGAATGACCGTATTCTCAAACACGCTGTCGTACTCAACCAGAACCGCCACCCTTTTTTCCAAAGCGTAAAGCAAATCGGAAAAGAACGTATGATTTCCGTGCGGCGAAGTGGGTGAAATGTCGATTTCCGTATGCGTCATCTGATATTCCATCGCATCGGAAACCAAATCGTGCGACAAACATTTCAGTTTCTCCATCGCCGTCTCAATCGAATCCAAATACGGAACCGCCGAGGGAGAACTTTTCCCCAACTGACACAAAAGATAGAGCGACAGCGCCTCCATGTACGTCAAATCAAGAGGCTGAAAGAATAACGTTCCTTCAGGAACAAAGTGAATTTTCCCTTTGTCGCGGCGAATAGCGGCCCCGAAATAACTCTCGATGTCGTCCATGTCGCGGTAAAGCGTGCGTTCGGAATATTCCGGATGAAGCTGTAAAAGCTCGTCCCGCGAATACCATCCCGATTGAAGAACCTTTAAAATCGCAAGAATTCGTTCCACACGATTCACTGAATGGATCGTCTTTTTTCGGTCCTTATTTTCAGGTTCCAATTTTTACCTTCCTGCTTTTGAAATGGAGAAAACCCGCAGCCGGGACGCAAAAAAGAGGAGTGAATCCGCATCCCGGCAAAAGTTTTGAAATTCGTTTCAAGAGTTTTTCTGCATTTGACGCAAAAGCCAGACGATGGCTCCCTTTTGAGCGTGAAGACGATTTCCCGCCTCAGGAATAATGGCGCTCTGCGGACCGTCAATCACGTCCTCCGTGACCTCGAAACCGCGTCGGGCCGGCAAACAGTGCATAAAATACGCCTTCGGACAGTGTTTCATCAGCTCCGCATTCACCTGATAGGCCGCAAAATCACGTTCGCGCTGTTCTTTTTCCGCTTCCTGTCCCATACTGACCCAAACGTCCGTATAGACCGCACTCGCCCCGTCGACGGCCTCAAAAGGATCTTCCGACACTTCGAAAGACGCATTCGGTGCGTTTTCGTGAATTTCCTGAAGCTCCGCATCGCTGAACTGATGCGCTTTGGGCGTCGCCATACTGAATTTCAGCCCCAGTTTTCCGCAAATGAACGCCAAACTGAGCGCGACGTTGTTTGCGTCGCCGACCCACGCGAATTTTTTACCCGTCGTGTCGCCCACAAGCTCGCGCAGCGTCATAATGTCCGCAAGCGCCTGGCACGGATGGCAGTAATCGGTCAGACCATTAATCACTGGAACCGACGCATACTGCGCAAATTCCGCAACATCTTCATGATGTTTTGCCCGAATCATCACCAAATCCACCATTTCACTCATCACACGTGCGAAATCACGGATCGGCTCACGTTTTCCGAAATCCACGTCGCCCGCCAAAAAGATGGCGTGTCCGCCGAGATGCGTCATTCCCGTTTCAAAACTGATGCGCGTACGAAGAGACTGCTTCTGAAAAATCATTCCCATCACGCTGTTCGGATAGAGCGGCGCACGGATTCCCCGCCTCAAGTCCGCTTTCAAATTACGTCCAATGGAAAGAATCTCTTCGATTTCCGCCGTCGTCAAATCCTTGAGTGTAAGCAGATGTCGCATGTTCGGTCCCTTTCGTTTTTAAAGTACAAACATAAAAAAAGCATATATTCCAAACTGACTCCGCCATTATGGAACAACAACGCGAGCAACTTCCGCCGCCCGCGCGTTTCCAAAGCTGGATGTACAGTTTATTCGAATTCTGTACGGCTGTAGCTACAAATTCAAAATCACATCGCTGAGGATGTCGCAGCCTTCGTTCACCAACTCTTCTGTAAGCGTAATTGCCGGCAAAAGACGAATCACCGTTCCGTGTGTGCAGTTGATTAAAAGACCTTTCTCCATACATTTCTGTACGATTTGCGTCCCATTAATACTGAGCTGTACGCCGATAATCGCGCCGCAGCCGCGCACGTCCGTCACGACGTCCGTCTTCGATTTCAAATCGAGGAAACGTTTTTTGAAAATTTCGAAATTTTTCTTTGCGTTTTCAAGCAGATGTTCGTCCTCAATCTGATGGATCGTCGCGATTCCCGCCGCAGCCGCGATGGGATTTCCGCCGAAAGTCGCCGCATGCATTCCAGGCCGTAAATACGGGGCGAATTCCTTACGAACGACTAAAGCCGCGCCTGCGATTCCGCCGCAGATCGTCTTTGCGAGCGTCATCAAATCGGGCGTGACGTTGAAAAGCTGGTACGCAAACCACTCGCCCGTACGGCCGCACCCCGACTGAACTTCGTCAAAATGCAGCAAAATATCTTTTTTGTCACACAATTCACGCAGACCCGCGAGGAATTCACGGCTCGGAACGTTCACGCCCCCTTCGCCCTGAATCGGTTCCAGCATAATCGAAACGATTTCATCGTCATTTTCGACGATTTCTTTCACTGCGTTCAAATCATTGTACGGCGCATATACGAAACCGGGAAGCAGCGGTCCCAATCCCTGCTGATACTTCGGCTGAGCCGTCGCCGCAACCGACCCCATCGTTCGACCGTGAAAACCGTTGTAAAATGTGACGATTTTGTAACGTTTACTCTCGTTTCCGTACATACGCGCGAGCTTAATCGCCGCCTCATTCGCCTCGGTTCCCGAGTTGCAGAAGAAACATTTTCCGCCGAAACTGCGTTCCGAAAGAAGACGCGCCCACTCCCCTTGTTCGCGTGAATACCACGAATTCGGGATGTGAATCAGCGTTCCGACCTGCTTGCGCACGGCGTCCACTACATATTTCGGGCAGTGTCCCAGCATGTTGCAGCCCCAACCGGGGAAAAAGTCGAGATAGCGCTTTCCTTCTTCGTCCCAGATCCATGAATCCTCGCCGCGAACCAGCGTGACGGGATATCGGGTGTAATTCGGAATAACGTACTTATCAAATGTTTCAAAAGTCGTCATAAAATTCGTTCCATTAACAAAAAATTCCCTGGGTTCCAGACGGCCTGTCTGGAAGGAAAAAACGCGACAAAACGTCCTCTCGCTGCGAACGGGCCGTCCGCACCTCTTGGATGAACTTTCGCATATTGCGAAAGTATATTTTTCTTACTCGCTGCGCACACTTTTTGCCGCACTTCCGCTGAATTTACAGCTTGCATCCAGCACCCACGCGCTGAAAATCCTCGAAAATCGTCGGGATTCATCGGGATTCATCGAAAATCACCGGGATTCAGTTTTCGTGAGGATGAGCGCCTGATACGATTTCTGTACCGATTCCTACGGTGGTAAAAATTTCCAATAACAGGGAGTGACGCAGCCGTCCATCCACGATGTGCACCTTACGCACCCCATTTTCGACGGTTTCGAGACAGGCTTGCACTTTTGGAATCATTCCCGCCTGAATCACCCCTTTTTTGAAGAGGTCGCGGGCCATTTCGGGTGTAAGGGTCGGAATCAGCGAGTCGGGATCGTCTTTGTCGGCGCGCACACCATTAATGTCGCTCAAATAGACGAGTTTTTCCGCACGAAACGCCTGCGCAACCTTCATCGCGACGGTGTCGGCGTTCACGTTGAGCTTCTGTCCGTCATCCGTCAGGCACATCGACGGAATCACAGGAATCGTATTGCAGTCGAGAAGCTCCTGAATCGTCTCTTTATCGATGCGCGTCACGGTTCCCACGAACCCCAAATCGACCGGATTCCCGTTTTCGTCCTGAAGTTTGAGCGGCTCGCCGTACGCAACGCACTTCGTGTTGAAATTCAGCGATTTCGCTTTTCCGCCCAGAATCACGATCTGTTCGACGAGCTGTTCGTTCACCTCATTTGCAAGAACGTGTTCTACGATTTCGAGCGTTTTTTCGCACGTGTAACGCCGTCCCATCACGAAACGAGACTGAAGACCCGCCTCAAGCATTGCGCGATTAATAGCGGGCCCGCCTCCATGAACCACAATCGGCCGGATACCGACGGTTTCCAGAAAAACAACGTCCTGAAGCAAATGCGACATCGCCAGCGGGTTCGTCATCAAACTTCCGCCGAGTTTAATCACGAAAATTTTATCCCGAAATTCACGAATCCAATGCAGCGCTTCAATGAGAACGTCTGCTTTTTCGACTGCATGAAGCACCGTTTTTACTCCTTTTTGACTTCTATCCACAAATTTTGTTTCCACCAAAACTACATTGTAACATTCTGCGTCTTAAAGTCAAGCGGGTAGAACGGTCTGCACGAACATTTTTTACGGATTTCCTCATCTTTTTATGAAAATTTGACGAAAAATCCCCCCAAACTCAAAACTTTCCCCCGGTTTCACCTCCCCGAAACGTTTTGAATTTTCTCAAATTTTCTCTATTCACCACACTTTTTCATACTTTTTGGTTAAAATTTTCACGTTTGAAATCTTTTCTTTATTCAAAACGTTGATGAACTTCGTGTCCCTCAACGTAAATGGCGCTAAAAGGCCGCGACGGACGGAGATTCTCGCAGACGCCGCAGCCGATGCATCGTTCCGGACCGTCGAATATCAATCGAATGCGGACATTCCGGCTTGCACAAACCGCAGCCGATGCAGTGATTCGCCTGCCGAAGTTTCGGAACGCTGCGGTCCTGTCCGGCTGCGATTCGTCTGATTCGACATTTTCGTTGCGGGAAAATAGGACTTCCGCGGATGGCGTGAAAGCGCAATTTCTGTCCCTTTTTCCGACGTTTCTTTGCAGTAACGCGGGGAAGTGTCGAAATAATTCACATCGTGCGCCAGCGCATAATCCAGGAGGAATTCACCTCCTCCTGGTCGATTTCATCTTCCAGTTCCGTGATTGCGTTTTTCTTCGGAATTCGCGGCCGGTGCATGCAACCGTAACCCAAAAGGGAAATTTTGTCGCCCGTTTTGGGGGTCGGTCCGATACGTCATTTTGTCCGTCGGAACGTCCATTCTTCCAGACCGCCGTTCGAAGCGGCGGTTCCCGAAAGGTTTTGAGTTTCGCACCCTGCAATGAGCGCCGAGAAAGCGAGCGACCCGGCTCCCAGAACGTACAGGAAATGCCGATTTATGAATTTTTGTACAAAGATGCTTTTGATTTTTTAACTATTTTCGTTACAGTTTTCACTGTGCGTTTCGTTCCTTTTTGATTTTTCCCTCTTCATTCTTTGTTTCTGTACGAATTTATTGGTTGATTGATTGATTTTCGACGGATTTCCCATTCCCATTTTTTACAAAATAGGAATAAACGCTCGGCAAAAGCAGCGCTAAAACGACGATCACAATTGCTATACGTATTGTTTTCATCAGGACCTACACCTTTCTGAATCGTACTTTAATTCTTTTAAAACCTCTTCAAACGTCACGGCTTTTTCCACGACATCATGAAACTTACGCCAGCGAAAAGCAGAAATCAAAGACGACTCAACCCAATACAAAAATCGAACTGAATCGTTCTTGTATTCAAATTCTTTCGTACGTAAATAAAGTTTTAAACCATCGAAAGCATCGTGCCACAAATCGACAAACACAAAATCAAATCCATGTGCCGAATGCGTTCGAGCCAGAAATTCAAAGGCGTCCGATTCCACAATTTCGATTTTTTTTGGGTCCTGAAATTGCGGAAGAATGAATTTTTCGAAAAGCGCAATCGACTCCGCGTCCCGTTCCACCACAACCACCCGATCCATTTCCAGCTTGCGCGCCGCCATGAACGGAAAATACCCCAATCCCAGCCCCAGAGCCGCAACGCGACCCGAAACTTCCGAAATTGCAGGTTTCATCGTCTCAATTTCACTTGGTTTCACGGCCATCCACTCGCGTCCCGCCTCCTTTACAACCGGAAATCGAAACGCTTCCTCAAAAAAACCGACGCGCGGAATTTCTCGAAAATCGTTCTGAATCCATAAATCGTCCCGCACGAACAGTTCGAACGGTTCGTACGTTTCGTGCTGCAATTCCCACCTTCCGAATTTTGTTTCAGGAATCTGAATCTCTTTGTAGAACGCGTTCGCCCTGTATTCTGCCGCATTTAAGCGTTTCACACCGGGACGCAGATAGTCGTTCATTACTTTTCGGTCCGTCAAACCGCACAGTTCCGCCAAAATTGCACGAAAAACCGTTTCGACGCTCAACGTTCCATCGGGATTTGCGTCCCGCATCAGTTCCGGCGTAATTGCGCGCGGCATCTCGTTCAAAAAATCGTACAACACTTGTGCTGTAACATTATTAATCTGACGGATTTCCGCCAAATTCGCAACGGATTCTGCGTCGGAAGGACTTAATCGGGGATTCATTCGTTTTTAACCCATTATAATTGAATATTGTACTGATTTTACTTTGTGATTTCGGTTCGAATCAGGATAGAACGTTCTTCAATAATAGAAATATACACCTTCGAATTACTCGAATGCAAGCCGTTCAACCCTTTTTTTTCAAAAAAAGTAGAAAATTTTAGAAATTTTTTTACGCCCAGCGTTTTGCGGACCGAAAAGACGCATTACGACACCCGAAAAACCCGCAAATTCGAGAAAGATTCACAGGTTTTTCATCGAGGGAAAAAGAAAACGCGATTTTTTGTCGCACATAATTCAAATTGTATATCCCTGCCGTCCTTCCAACGCGTCGCGCAGAATGTCGCGGTTCACGAATTCCAGCACACTGCCGCTCGTGACGCCGCGAGCCAGACGGGTGATTCGAACGGGGTACTCGTGCAGAAGCCGCGTGATGTAGAAAGCGGTCGCATCGCCCTCAATATTGGGGTTCGTCGCCATAATAATTTCCTTTATTTCGCCCGACGCGACCCGTTTTTCGAGCGCTTTGATCGTCAAATCGTCCGGCCCGATATTGTCGGTCGGTGAAAGCCGTCCGAGAAGAACGTGATAAACGCCGTGAAAAACGCCCGTTTGTTCGAGCGCCGCCAAATCGCGAGGCTGTTCCACAACGCAAATCTGCGACCGATTTCGTTCGGGGTCCCGGCACACGTCGCAAAGATCCTCCACTGCGAGATTGTAGCAGCACTTGCAGTATCGAATGTTCGTTTTTACTTCACGAATCGCGTCCGCCAGCGCAAGAACGTCTTCTTTTTTCGAAATAAGAACGTGATACGCGAAACGTTCGGCCGTTTTTTTCCCAACGCCCGGTAATTTCGTAAAAAGGGTTGTAAGATTTTTTATACTTTCAGTTAAATCTGCCATAAATACTTTCAGCCTCACGACTTATATAAAAATCACATCTGTATGAAATTGAAATGTGTGCGTTCCGAAATTCAAAACAATCGCGTTTTAAAATCTGTTTAAATCGTACGATATTTTGTGTGGTCGAATCCTTCCGTTGGTTCAAACGTTTCGACGAAATCTTCGGTTTTGTAATAACGATGCAGCTGGATGTTTCCGGGAACCGCATTTTTCGAATACGCGACCTGCATATTTTGCGCAAAACAAATCGTTTCTTCGTCCAGCCGTCCGACCAGCATCACGCTCGGTCCCATGTAACTCTCCGGCTCCCAGTACATTACGTCTTCACGATTCGAACAGCAGGAACGGAATTTTGCGGAAAGAAAGTCGCAGTCCGCTTCCTTTCGACCCAAAATCACGCGCGTCGTTTGATCGTAACGAATGTGCCGACCGTAACGAAGAATTTCGTATTCCCAGATTTCTGTACGTTCATTTTCGTGTCGAATCAGATCGCGGACGCGCGGTGCAAACGTGAGTTCCGTAAGAACGCAGCCGGCCATCGCCCGTTTGGGATTTTCGATTCCCAGTTCCATTCCCAGCTGGTGCAAAGGGGAGCGCGCACGTCCGGAAAGTGCGTACAAACCTTCACGATCCACGAGTCCCGTCAGTTCCGCCTCGGTTGGAGGAAGCAATTTTCCGCAAATCGGACGAATAAGCCGACCCGCAACGCCGCTGTGGTATTCAAGCATTTCGAGGTGGTGGCGCTGCTGACTCATGGGGCGCTGACCGACGACTTCACCCGTAATCAGGATGTCGGCTCCCGTTTCTTTCATCCGCTCGGCCGCCATATGAATCATGTACAGATGACAGTCCAAGCACGGATTCACGGCCTTTCCGTACCCGTAATGCGGATGGCGCACGAGTTCCAGGTACGATGCGTCCGTATGAACGCACCGGCATGAAATTCCCAAATCTTTTGCCGACTCCACAGCGGCGGCCGATGTGTCGCAAAAAGGTGTGACGATATTCAGACCTTCGACTTCGAAGCCCTGTTTTTGCATGATTTTGACGGCCAAAAGACTGTCAAAACCTCCCGACATGAGTGCGATTGCTTTTTTCATTCAACGTTTCTATGAATTTACTAAAATTTAAAACATAATACATACGAAAACGTACGTTATTGCATTATGCTGATTCTACAATGAAATTCAGTTTTCACAAAAACTGCAGGAGCCGTGGTGCGCAGTTCCAACGGCGGACGGGAAAACTGAAATCCAAAAT
>CAYTLK010000082.1:11392-16051 GCA_964438515.1 uncultured Planctomycetaceae bacterium | reverse complement strand
AAAACACCGATTTTTATGGAATCCGTTGTTCCCTGCCGGAAAAACCCTAATTCCGCTCATTTCACTCGCTTCATTACGGGCTTGCTTGTACATTGTTCGGTCCGGCGCACGTTCAGCGGGCAAAAAGCCGCAGCGAGACTTGGGTGGATTGCGGATTTAACGGCTAAATCGAAAGGATCGGAAAATCTCACGTAAATCATAAAGAATCGAACGAAAAGGCTGCGGATGCGTCAAATATCCGCCGTTCAGACACTCCAAAATCAAGTTTCCCGGATGACGCACCATCTGCGACCGAGCCGAAAAATGACGCTGATTCTTCCGAAGTCTGCGCGCGTACCGCTCCAAACGCGGTGCGGAAGGGAGTGTTTGTACAAAATTCAAAAGTATCTCAGACAGCTGCGGGTGCTGCACGTTCAAAGTCTCAATAAACGCACTAAAGTAATTCCACTGCGACGGATTTTCCCGCAAAAACGCAACCGTCGGCGCCGTTGAATGATTTTGGCCGTGAAGCCGATACGCAATGAGCGGCTCAGGAATGTAGGCGACCCGCGACGCAAGAGCCATCGTGATGTAAAACCAAACATCGTGACACGCGATCGCCGCAGGAATCGGCAAAGCCTTTTGAACCTCCCGACGCCGAAGCGCCATGGTGCAGCCCGTCCAGAGTTCCATCCGAACATCTTGCGGAAAGAAAAACATCCAGAAATCTTTAAGCCGCATTCGATCGACAAATTCACGCAGCTTCATCCCCTGCTCGACCCCGTCCGCATCGATAATTTGCGCGTCCGACGTCACGAGTCCCAGCGCGTCGTCCGCCTCAAAGGCCTCGACCGTTCGTTCCACACGATTCGGAAACCAAACATCGTCATGGTCGGACAAAAAAATCAGATCGCCGCCGCACAGACTCACCGCACGTTCAAAATTTTTGGTGTAACCGAGATTTTTGGGGTTTTTCGAAAAACGCACATTAAACGGAGCGGTTTCTTTCCACTTTTCGAGAATTTCGAGCGTGTCGTCGGTGGAACCATCGTCGCAGACCACGACTTCGTCGGGCAAAAACGTCTGTTTCTCCATGCTTTCGAGCTGAGGACGGAGAAAACGCGCGCTGTTGTACGTACACATCGCCGCAGAAACGGAAAAAGAACGAGGGAAACGCGCCACGGACAAACTCACAAGAAATAGAGGACGTTCAGCGGCACGCACCGCTGAACCCAACCGTTCCTACACGGGACCGCCGCCGGCAGAAAGAATAAGGTTTCTACCGGAATCCGCAGGAACACCCAACGTTAAATCGGTTCCGACGTCAGTTCGGGGAAATCGTACAGGAAATACGTTTTCCCTGTTTTGAGGGCTGCGCGTCGAGCTTTCCGAACGGGGTCAGCATATCAATGACCTGCTGCATCATACGCTCGCCTTCCTGAATATGCGCGAGTTCCCGACCGCGGAAGACGATGGAAACCAAAACTTTGTCCTTTTTTTCAAGGAAAGCTTTCGCAGCATTTACTTTCACCACCACATCGTTGTCGCCTGTTCCGGGACGCAGACGGATTTCTTTCACTTTCACGACGTGCGGAGTCGCTTTATTGGATTTTTTGGCCATTTGATATTTAAATTTGCCGTAATCCATAATTCGGCAAACCGACACTTTTTCGCTCGGAGCGACCTCGACCAAATCCAGGCCGGCCTCCTGCGCAAGGTCGAGCGCCTTGCGAATCGGCATCACGCCCAACTGTTCACCTGCTTCACTGATGACGCGCACCTCGCGGACACGAATCTGATCATTAATACGCTGCTGGTTCTTGGAGTCCGCGGGACCCTTTCTCAAATTCATTCGTTATATTACTCCTATTGTGGATAAATTCATTTCGCGACACGTTGTCGGAAAAAGATGGGGCACTCGAAACGCATCCTGAGCGCAAACGAGTGGAACGAATCCATATATTATAAAGTATTCCTTAAAACCGTCATTCCGTCAAGGCCGGGGTAGGGAAAATTTCTCAAAAAAATGAAAAAAAATGAAAATTTTGGGAAATTTTGGGAAATTTTTGTACTTATCGGAATTAATTTCAAAAATCTGGACTTTTTTTGGTTCGTTTTCAAAGGAAATAACAAAATTTGACCTTCCTCATCCACCGCCCTCAATCGATGCTCAGCCGACGCTCAACTTTTCACATTTCCTCCCGTTTTCTCAGCACGATACGCAGACCGACGCCCTGAACGGAAGTGTTTTCTTCCTGAATTCTCGACTCTGCGGGATGAAAGTAGCGCGCACCTTTTCGCATGTCGAAGCCTCCTCCTTTTACAACGCCCGAAAGTCCGTCGAGATTGCACCATTCCCACACATTTCCGAGCATTCCGTAAAGTCCGTGAAACGCCTGTTTTTGCGTGACGTCACACGTTTCTCCATTCGAATTTTCGCGGCAGCAGACCGTTTCGTCGAAATTTTCCGGATCGGGACGGCGTGGGTCGGAAGGAATGTTGTCGGAACTCTGATAGTACGCGAATTCCCACTCTTCCGGCGTCGGCAAAGCAAATTCCCACGCAGAATGAAGGGGAATCTGCGTGTTCATCGCCTCAATAAACGCTTTCGCCTCTCGGAACGACACATTCTCAACAGGCCGATTCGGACCGACAAATTTCGAAGGATTCTGTTTCAGAACCGCCTCGTACTGAGCCTGAGTCACTTCGGTTTTCGAGATGTAATACGGCCGGTCGATTTTGACCCAGTGCCGCGAATCGCGGGTCCCCGCATCCTGTTCGAGCCGATCGGGAATGAAAGGGAGCCGGATTTCCAGCGGTGCGGAGGCGATTTGCAGAAAATCCATACTGAAATCGTCGGTTTTAACCTGAAAATCTTTCCCCGTCGGCAGAATGAAGCGTTGAATCGGAGGGACTTCATGTTCTTTTGCTTCCGTCAGAACCGGATCGTGGTCCCCCCACGGAGCGTTCAGGAGCGGCGTTTGCTTCCTCACTGGCGCGCCCAAAACCTCCTTCGAAACCTCCGGAATCCGCAAACGAACGTACGTGTAAGCGTCCTGGAGCGAGACCCAACCATCTTCGTCCGTGTCGCCGCAGCCTCGAAGCGCCTCAATCAAACAATACGTAAAAATCCCGTGCTGAAGCTGCGCGCTCTCCACGGACTTTTGACCCTGCTCGCAGCTCGATAAACAGTACAATTTTCCCGGAGCCGAAAGCAGCAGCGTCGAAAGAGGCTGAACGTCCCCAGACCCGGATCCCGGCAAAAACGGCGTGTCGCGGCACGCATCAATGATGAAGATGCAGTAACTGGAACGCGTATTTTCAAGCTGCTGATAAATCCACGTACGAGGAAGCATCGATTTTGGATCGCGATCCATGTCGCACGGACAGAGGAACGCTTCGTCGCCGATCTGACAGCCGTGGCCGCTGAACATTACGAGAAAAACGTCATCCGGCTGAAGCATTTTAGAGAAAACTTCTAAAATATGTACGATATTATTGCGCGTCGGAAGAAGATTCTGATTGGAGGAGCTGCCGTCTAAAATGTAAATATTTTCAGGAGAAAAACCATTTTCGGTTAACGTCTGCCCCAAAACACGAACGTCATTTTCACAGTAATGCAGTGACCGCAGATTTTTGTAACGATTCACACCAATTAAAAGCGCGTATTTCTTTCCCTGAACAGACTCTTCGTTGATCGATTTATCGCCGCTTTCGGCCGCATGCATGCCGGACGGATTCTCATTAATGTAACGCCGATCCACCTCCGAAAGTTCCTCAACAGGAATTTCAAGCAGTTCGCTGTTACTCAACCGCAGTACGGCTTTTGTGGACCCATCGTCCGAAACGGTCGCCAGAAGTACAGCTTCCATCGAGCGGCCGGAATACGTCCATGTGCGCCCCCAGACGCTGCAAACGTGCAGCTGAAAAATCAGTGCGAAAAGGAAAAAGCCTGTGAATATTTTTTTTTGGAGGTTGTTCATGATTTTTTATCTGGAAAGCTCCCAGACTCCCTGATTGCCAGACGTAAAAATGTATGTTTGGTTCATTTCGATCGTGTATCTTCGATAGTACTCGCCCGCTTTAATATAAACAGTCGTTCCCGGCAAAAGACGGATACCGCTGCAGGGATAAAGGAAGAAAGAGTTTTCCGGCAAAACGTCCAACGTTCGAGAAGGATCCACAAAATAAACACGCATAGGAAAACCGTACGACCCATTCACGAGGGAATAAATCGGCTCTCTTTCTGCTTTTGGTTTCGTCTTTCCCGAAGGCTGCGTCTTTCCGGCGGGTTTCTGCGTCTTTCCGGCGGGTTTCTGGGTCTTTTCGGAGGGCTTCTGGGTTTTTGCGGCGGGTTTCTGGGTTTTTCCGGCGGGTTTCTGCGTTTTTCCGGCGGGTTCCTGGGTCTTTTCGGAGGGTTCTGAGGTTCCCGAAGATTCTGGTTTTGAGGACCCCCAGCTTCTTCCCGCCCTGCCCCAACCTTTTTCATCGTACGGAGGCGTCGCAACCTCCTGCGTTCTCGGACCCGCCGTATTTTTCTCACGTTTCTCACGTTTCTCACGTTTCTCACGTTTCTCACGTTCCTCACGTTCCTCACGTTTCTCACGTTCCTCACGTTCCTCAAGTACTTCCAAATCTTCCGACTCTTCAAGCTCCTCGGACCCCTCAGAACCCTCAGAA
>CAYTLK010000082.1:0-11292 GCA_964438515.1 uncultured Planctomycetaceae bacterium | reverse complement strand
TTTCGGAATTCACCGGCGTTTGAAATTTCAAAACGTTTGCCGATTTCTTTCTCACAATCGCAAGCCGAACTCCCGCATTGCGGCTCTGATTAAATTCGGAACGGAAATCAGGCACCAGCAGCTTCGAATTCAAGTCGGGCCTCTGGGAAAAATTGGACCCCACAGTTTGAAACGCCAAACTTGCAGAACCATCGTTCCCGATTTTATGGTTTTTTGCGCAGATTTCACCGACATTTCCAACCATGTCGTAGAACACGCGAATCGGCTGACGACTTCCAACGGGGTGCGGACACAATGCTTCCGGCCCGTCCGCATCTTTTGCGAAAAAGGCGACAGAATTCAAACGATTTTCGGAGATCAAGTTTTCGAGCGACATTCCGTCCAAATCCCACTGAAACGCGCACGCCCACTGCGTCGCCGTAGGAATCGCATACTCCCACGTTCCCTCACTCGCGTCAAACGGCGGAGGCGAAATTCTCTGATTCATCGCCCGAACGAGCTGAATCAAGTTTTCCTGCGTCACATTTTCGACGGGAAACAATCGCGCCGAAATTTTATCGTGGGCCTTTTTTTCCTGCTTCTGGAAATAAGACGGATCCGTTTTCATAAAAAGCATGTATTCTTTTTGAGTCATTTCGCACTGTGCCAGATAGAAATCCGGCTCGGACCCGGCGGCGGGCACATGCACGAAACGCATTCCTACAGGATTCACATAGATTTTCGGTGTTTTTTCCCTTTTTTCATTAAGCAGAACCGTTGGACGCGCGACAGACGCCCCTCTTTGAATTTCGGCAGGCACTCGCAGATGAATCTTCCGCATTTCGTCTGTACAGTACTTTGCGATTTCTTCCAACGTCGCGAATTTCGTGTTTTGCTGGAGTTTTTGCGTCATTAAAAACGTAAAGAGACTGCAATTCAAATCGTAATCAATGATTGCATTTTCCCCAAACGAGACGGCGTGCAGAATCTGTACGTTCGGCGGAATCTCCGGCGGAACGAGGTACTTTTCCGGATTCTCAATCTCCTGCTGGGAACCGATTATCCGCAAATTGCGGCAGCAGTCGAACACCAAAAGCGACTGTTTTGCCGGACAGGTTTTCAGAACGTCCAAAATCTCGTTCATCGAAACAAGCGACGCAACGATTTCATCAAACGTATGATTCAACTCATCCAGCTGCGCGTCCTTGAAAGCCAGAAACTCCTCCAGAGCCACCGAGTTTTGGGGGTCTTTGTCGGACCGACTTCGTTCAAAAATACGATTCAGATAGAAGCCGTGACCGGAAAAATACACGAATATTCCATCATTCGGCCTCGCGGTCTCGCACAGTCTTTGGAGTTCGCGGAGGAAATTCGGTTTCGTCGGCGTCCAGCCGTCCGGAAGACCCGCTTCATCCGTCATCGTGACGATATTTTCCGATGGGACTCCATTCATCAAAAGAACGTCACGAACCAGCCGCACATCGTTTTGAGTCGCAGTATTTCGATAAATTTCAGAAGAACGCGGGACTCCAACAAGAATAGCATAACAATTTTCAGAAATAGAAGGCGTAAACGGGGCGCGACTTTCGGGAACCGGCGACGTACCGTCATTGGGATTCGACGCATTCTGCGCATAAATGAACCCCGAAAAGAACACAAGAAGACCGAAAATTCGTATTATACGAACACTATTTTGAATTTCAGTTTTCCCGCCCGCCGTTGGAGCTGCGCACCACGGCTCTTGCAGTCTTTGTGAACACTGAATTTCATTGTGGAACCAGCATAAATTTCTAAATTTCATCTGCGGCCTCCCCAAAACGGTTTCAATTTTAGAATTGTTTTAATTTTGAATTTGTTTCAACTTTGAAAACAGATTCAACATCGAAAACGTTAAAAGATCCGAATATCGCTTAAAATATTCGGACCCGTACTGATTTTAGGTTAAATTTCTAAACAAAACAAACAATCATGGAGGGCGACTCAGCGCCGCCTCTCCCTGAATCCAAATTACATTTCCATCGGAACGGAATAGTTCTCATTGGAGTTCTGCACATCGTTCAGCTTGAAGAGCATTTCTTCGAGACTTTCCAAGCACTCGCTATACGGAGGCATGAATTTCTGTTCCTTATTTCCTTCGTACGGATTCTCGACCTTCACGGATTCCGAAGGCGTAAAGCTTCCGACGGGCGCGGCGCCCAGCGTGACGCAGCGTTCGGTGTCTGCCGCAAAGAACGAATCCCGTTCCGTGTCGTAGTAAGCGACGTATGCTTTTGCCGCATTATCGTAGTAATAAATGAGGCTCGGATCGTCACGCATCACGACGCAGGTGTATTCTTTCCACTGTTTCGTACCGATGACGTTGATGGAATAGTTTGCCGTAATCATCCCCACAGAGAGGTGATGTTTTTTGGCCCATTCCACATCGTGCGTCACACTGCTGTAATAACGGCAGCAGAAGAGGCGCTGAACGGAATAAGTGTACTTGAAATGCGCGGTCCACGCACCGTAACTGTGGTCGCGGCGAGTGTTTCCATTTTCAAGGTCTCCAACACGAGCATCCAGGATTTGAATATTGACGTCGTTTCCAATAGGTTCCGGACCCACCGGAGACACAGCAGAGAACGTTTTCAGATACATGGAATAGGCGGAATAATCATCGGACTCATCGAACGACGAAGAAATAATTCCCTGGATTCCATTATCTTTTCCGTTTGTGGGAGATCCCGTCAAAAGGTTCTTAATTTCCTCGTGCATGGCGGCATCTTCCGGTTCGGTATGCGTTTTGTAATACGCTTCGACCGTTTTTCCGATGCTGTTCTCGCCCGAGTTCATACTCTGGAATGCTTCGGCAATAATTTTCGCGTTCAAAAGAACGACCATTCCGAGATCACGAAACGCTTTTTTGTCGCATTTGCCGTTATGGTCAATGTGATACTGAATTTTCTCAGCGATTTCCAGAGAATCTTCCAGCATTTTTTTGTAATACTTGAGCTGTGCGACCGCATTCGTACCCGTCATTTTTTTGTAACCAGCTTTCAAAACTTCACTGGACACAAAGGGAACGAGCAGCAATTCAGTACCCGAATTGCCTTTCGCAGCAGTATTCGCCAAGACGGTTTTCATATCGGCGTCCACATTGAGGTCTTTTGCATATTTGTCATCGAATTTTTTCAACATCGAGTCGAAATCTTTGGCAGACGCCAAAACGGAGAATTTTTCCTGATCGTCATAATCTTCTTCATCAGGATTGGCCGTCTCCTGCGTCGATGCGGTCACCGGTTTTGTTTTATCCGATGCGGCCATCGGTTTGGCTGGTTTGGTTTCGTCCGTTCCGATTTTCTCAAGATACTGACTGTCTCGTGCTTTCAGTCTCTCTGCTTCATTCTCTTTTCCGGCTTTCATTTCGTCCGCCTGCTTCTTGATCTGCGTTTTGGAGTTCACCAATTCCGCTTTGTCAGTCACTTCCGTAGGAACAATTTTCCACTGAGAAAGATGAGCCGAAATCTGATGTGCACCTTTCCGGTCCGCCGGGGAAACCAAATAAGACGCATAGTTTGTGTCGACTTCAACCTCTTTATCGTCTTTTTTCACGGTTTTTTTGCCGGGACAGTAGTAGAAAATCTCGGTGTCCTTCGCAAAGTACCAGCGGTCATGCAAATTCAAAACGTGACGTTCCGCCTGGGGATCCGTATCGGGATCGGAAAGATAGAACACGAACGGCCCCTTAACCACAGTTTTGACCAACTCCAAATAAAGAACGCCGTCCACCGGTTCCGGTTTGACTTCGGCTTTATCTTTGATATTTTTGACACTGTCGTGCAGAGTCTTCACACCGGCGGAATAAACCGTATCACTCTTGAGTTTCAGAGCGTCAATTCCCTCGTCGACACTGTTCATGAACGCAGAAACGGCGGCTTTGACGGGGTCTTCCCACTTGCGGTCTTCCGCCGCAAAGACGTCCTGCACCGCTTTGACGGCTTTGCTGTATTCACTGAACTTGTATTTCGGAAGGTGCTGGTTTTTGTTGACGTCCATCAGTGCAATGACGGCGGCGGCCAGTTCTTTGAATTCTGCATTCAGAACCAAATCGGCTTTGGCATTTTCTTCCGCTGCGATGTCCGCAACCGCTTTACGAGTCGCTGGCGTATCGTTCTTCATGAGAGCAATCACAGCGTCCGTGTACCGTTTGTTCAAATTTTCTTTGAACAGGTCCGCCATTCCATTGTAAGCCGCGTCGGCAGCCGTTTTGATTTTCGCAACTTCATCTGCGACAGCTTTCGCCTGAACAGCGGCGGCTTTCGTATCTTCGGACTTTGTGTTTTGCGCAATCTCATCAATCACCACAACGTACGAAGCGGCTGCGGCGGCGGCCTCGGTCACCACTTTGAAAGAAGCGGCGGCCTTCTGAATCTCCGCAGCAACATCAACAGGCGCTGCCTGTGCGGCGGGAGCCTGCGTCACAGAATTCTGTGCGGCGGGTGCAGCAGCAGGAGTCTGAACAACGGAAACCGCTTGTTTCGGCGCGATTGCTGTTTTCGCATCCGTAATCACCTGAAGTTCTGCGGCCGCTTTTGCTTTCGCGTCGTCGAGAGCCGCACTCAGAACAAAAACGATGTCGGAACGCACCGCTAACGTTTTGGGAAGCTCCTCAGCCGCTTTATTCGCAGCGTCCACCGAATTCTGCACGTTTTCGGGAAGATCCTTCGGCGTCTTTTTCAGTTCGTCGGCGAATTTTTTCACTTGAATTCGTTCTTTCTTGAAGTTTCCGTACGCCTCAACCACCTTTTTGGCCTGTTCAGCCACATCTTTCGTTCCCTTTTGAGCCGATTCCGCGTTCGCTTCCAAACCGGCTTTGACGTCCGTCACCACTTTCGCAGCTTCCGCAGCTTTATTCGCGGCTGCCGCGACAGCGTCGCACGTCGTCTGAAGTTCCTGAAAATCAGTAGTCTTCTGCTGCGCCGACGGTGCTGGAGGCGTCTGCTGATTGAGCGGATCAATCACCTCTTCCGCACATACGAGTGACGTCGTTCCCAAAAGAATCAACGCCGTTGAGAAACACAGGAACGGTTTCCCCCATACGCAATTTTTCATGTTCATCTCCATTGTGTATAAAAACTTTGTCCAACATCCCATTCATTTGGACGTTTCATTCCTTTTTCGACTGACCATCAATCGAAAAAACAACTCGCTGCGTGTATCAAAACCCAAATTCTGATAAAATCCAATCTTGCAGGAGTCGGGGCCGAGGTTGCCCTCGTGTGCGCCCCGAAGGAACGCACAGCAAAACAGGGATCCGTCCAACTGGTTTTGCGGTTTGAAAGACTCGCGTCTTTCGAATTCTATCTGTACGATGACGGCGACTGACGCGGCGTTGGACGCACTTCCACCGAACACTTTTTAAAGTTTTCTTCACTATTCAGAATGAATGTACCGCACGTCGTGCTTTCATCATACTTACAGTCGTTCCAAATTCCATACTGAATTTTGTTTTTCGTAAAATTGTAATTTGTAACATCGAGATTGTGAATGATTTTCCCTTCCAAGGTCCAACCGGCTCCGTTCATACTCAGCCACTCATTCGTAAACCAATATTTCCTCGGTAAAAACTTGGGGAAACGATCCCCGTACGTTCTGGCGTCGATTACGTCTGCGATTTTCTCGTCGTCGGCTGTGAGAATCGGCGCCAAATACATTTTACTGATTTTCGTGATTCTCATCCGCGGCATCGGTCCCAGAAATTCGGGGGTCAAAACCTTACTTCCTCTTTCTGTTTCTTCCTCAATTCGAGCGAGAAACTCGGATTCCGACTGCATGCTTTCGTCATGCACAGATCCCGCAAGCTGCATCTTTTCGTCCATCGTTTCGTTCGGGTCGCAGAGTTTCGCGTACAGCCACGTAGCGTACAGCCAGACCTCCTCGATCGTCACGTAACCGTTGTAATGTTCCGCCTCATTGTCGATGCGCTCAAGGTTTTTGTAGTCGTTCCGACGTTGGTCTTCCACGTCCGCAGCACCTGAAAAGCCCCACGTGAGACACTGCGCGAACAGCCAGGACGTCGTCGGAAGCATTTCACCCCGGGAACAAGCAAAAAAGACGGAACTGTTTTCCGGAATTTCAATCTCTCTGCCGCTGCGTTTGTCCTCATCCTTTCGACAGGATAAAACGATGTAAATGTAACGGCTTTTCGCCCTTTCATATCCCCATTTTTGAAAATCATCGAGTGAAAGCCGGTTCGGATTCGAATCCTTCACCGTCCCCCTGCTGTGTACGGATTGCGGCGATGCACTTTCATTTACATACGCCGTCTCTTTTCCTTCAGGCTCCAGACTGATGTAGAACCCGTTTTCGTCCTGAAATCCGTGACCGTTCAGCACAATCAGCAACGTACACCCGTCACTTTCCTCACATTCTTTAAAGCACGCATTCAACTGTGTAAAACTATCTTTGATGTATTCTTTGGCGTTCGTTTGCCCTGCAGGAACATCCGCTTTTACAAAGGAAACCGTTCCGTTCGCTTCGTCCGTCATGGAAGACCGAAGGCGGAATGTCTCCAAAGTCTCCGCCAAATCCTCCGAGGTTTTGGAATAAAACGGATCGGCGCTTTCGGTTTCGAGATTGTTGTTCATTTTCAGGTAAAAAATCACCAAATTCATGTTTCGGGCGGCATACACAGGCTCTCCGAAGCTGAAAACGCCGATACAAATCAAAATTAATAACGAGATCGAATGCTTCATTAGTCCACCATTTGATAATAAATTGTCAAATCCTGCTTCACATCTCCGAAATGAGCCTTAACCTTAGACGCTTTCGTTTTCACAGACTCACCCACGGCGGTTCCCGTCCCGGAGGCTTTCGTTCCTGCGGGATACGCTTCACGAAACAGGAGCGTAATCGTTCCATAATCGACGTTTTGCTGAGGTTCGCCGAGCGACTGCGCAACCGATTCATCGTAATCCGCAATTAAAAACCGACTGCTGAAAAGCGTGCCGCCGCTGAACCCCGTGACCCACCCTTGGATGACTAAATCCTGATCCTTATGCAGCATAAAATAGGGAAGCGTTTTCGTCCGATCGTTCCACAGCCTGAAAATATCGACTCCATCCACACGCGTCTCGACGGCCGCCATTTCTGTCAGTGCGTTCCGCATTCGAATTCGAATGACGTACTCCGTCCCTCGAGGAATATTGTACACCGGAATTGTGTTGATGGAACCGTTTTTGAACGACTGTTTCTTCATGGTGCACTCGAACTTTTTCCCCGATTTATCTTCGAGCGAAACCTCGTAATCGAGACCGGGAACGAACTCTTCCGTAATGGTGGACGTCACTGTGCTGGAACCTGCGGACTCCGGATCGAAACCGATCTGTTCATCAGCGTCTTCATTATACAGAATATCCGTCACTTTCATTCCTTTGGTTCCGCTGCTTTCACCGTCCAAAACCATGAACACTTCTTCATAGTTTTCATTAAAAATTTCGAAATCCTGCGAATTCGAATTCTTTCCAACGCGGCAGGAAAGAGAAAGATACATCATAATCCCCCCCCTTGCGGCTTCCAACGAACACCCGCCGGAAATGATGACGTTCGGACGCCCCCCCGTTTCGATGCGATGAAACCCCTTGCTCTCCAAGAGGGTTACAAGTTCGGTACTTAATACCGCATATTGCGTTGTACTTCGCCCGAAGCTCGTAAAAGGTTCCACTCGAAAGGTCGATCCGTCCGGCATCGAATCTATAAGAAAATTAAGAACCCCCTCGGATTCCAGCATCTTATGCGTTTGTTCCTCAATTGGAGGCGTCGCCTGACACAGATTCGCCGCCGCACTCAGAAGAATCGCGGTAAAAACCCATAAAAAACTGCACTTTATTCGTGACATCATTATTCTCCAATGTTGGTTTCTTCTTTTTCAAATGTCAGAGAAGACGGGGTTTTCAAACCCATCTTCAATTTAATTCAGCAATATGAGTTTCAAAAATCATCACGTTTCAACCTTTTTTCAAAATTTCCGTCTTTATTCTATCACTTTGCTGTTTTTGTGAAAATAATTCCAGAATTCACAAAGTTGCGATATTCATAAAAATCAAATAATTCAAAATTTTCAGTTTGACACGGAGAGGAGATTTTCCATCTTTTTCAATATACCTATTTCCCCATCATTTGTCAAGTAGTTCGAATAAAAATTTTTGAATTTTTTTATTTTACGAATAAAAATATACTTAAATTCATACATTTTTATAAAGTTTTTGTTTTATAAATTATTCAAATTTATTACATTAAATAATATTGCAGCACAACGATTTATATCATTTTTTAGCTTTTTTTTGCACTATTTTTTAATAATAAAAAATTTTCATTTTTTTCTAAAACGAACCATGGGAAAATGAATTTGATTTTATATTCCATCATCTAAAAAACAAAATTTTGAATAAACAGATAAACGCACACTATGATTTGTTTTCAGAATCTTCATTTCACATTACGTTCGATAATCATAATAATTAAACTATTTTCCATATTTTATCAAATATTTAAAAAAATAAAATCAAAGGGATTGCATTTTTTATTCTTCCTGATATATTAAGAGTAAAGTTTCTAATATCGGCATAAAAAATCCAGAAATTTTTGCAATTTAAATATCAATCCTACTATTCACTGTTAGAAAGCTGTTGGTTTCGTCACGAACGAATGACTTTCTTTCAGAAAATCCAAGCACAGCTTTGTGTGAATCGAACTGAAGCCATGGAACGACAAACGGCCCTTTCCTTAAGCACTATTTTTCCGGAATGGATTCAACAACATTCCGACCTCCAGCCTTGGAAACAAGGTTTTTATCGCCTCGAACGTCAGCTGTCCGGCGCGGCAAAAACATATAGCGAACAATTGTACGATTTTCCTACAAATCTGCCGCAGACTGAAAGCTGGGTGTTGCTGGAACCGAAACTGTACTCCTGCTGGTTTTATCACTGGGAAAAGAAGGATTCGGATTTGGACGCTCAGGAGGCGTTGAAGTACGTGGAAGAATCCCTGAATTTTAAGCCGCTGAAGGAACTCGTTTTTTGCGATGCGTTTTACGCGAGGCAGAATGCCGCCGCAATGTACTATCACGAAGCGTTTGGTCCTTATTTGAGGCGCATTGGGGGGAAACTTCTGCAGGCGCTGCACCTGTTCGGCGATGCGGAAGACGTTTGGTTAAACGATTTTTACATTTATTTACTGAAAGATTGTCCGGGAAAAGACCCCGTCATTCAACGTTTTATGGGGATGATTCCTCTTCGGAACTGGCTCGCGGTTGTGTTCACGAACTACGTCAACAATCAGCGCCGGTGCCGAAAAGGCCGAAAAAACACCGTTTCCATCGAAGAAAACGAGTTGGAATTTCCTTCACGAACGTCCGAACCCTCTTCTTTGGAGGTCTCAGATTCGAGTGCGGCGCGTCTTTTGACGTTTGTAACGGAATCGGTGAAAACCTGTTTCGGTGCGCTCTCCCCCGACGAGCAAATGCGTTTGAGGTTCCGGCACGAAGAAGACCTTTCCAATTTGGAAACGGCAGAGATTTTAAAGGAACACCCCTCGGTCACATCCCGAAAACGAACAGCCGCAGAAGGAAAAATGGAAGAAGAAATGAAGAAATGCTTTCAGAATTCCTCCGAGTTTTCCTGTTTTTACGACGCCTTTTTCTCGCGTTCATGCGCGGAGGATTTTATGCAGCTGCTATTTGGAGGAAACGATGACTGACCAGGAATCCTTTATCAACAATCCGGAATGGATCGCGATTTTGCAGTCAAAAGTACGCGAAAGTCTCCGTGACGCCGAGGTGCCGACCCCCGAAAACGAGGCGCATCCTGCGGAAGATGCGGTTTTTCTCGAAGCGCTCCTTTCCGGCTCGCTCTCTGAAGAGGCGCTTGAAAACTATCGGAATCATCTTGCGCACTGCGCGCACTGTCGGAAATTGATGGCGTTTTACGCTCGCGAGGGAGTTCTGAACCTTCCAGAAGAAAAACTCCAGCTAGAGCCGATGCCGAAAAAAAGGACGTTCCTCACCAAACGTTTGTACGCAGGAGTGACGGCTCTCGTGCTGGGCGGCGTCTGTGTGTGGGTCGGAATAGACGGAATGGACGGAATACCGTTCGGAGGTGCGGCAAAAGTCTCGAATTCTTCGAAGGAAACGCAGATTGCGAAAAACATTCCGACTCCTGTGACGGCACCTGATGTGGTTCAGGAGACGAAGGAGCTTCCGGAGATGGAACCCGCTTCAGAAGAATCACCTGACGCGCGTCTGGCTGCGATTCAGACGTACAACACATTGGTTCTTCCGGACGATCATCCGGAATTGGTTTCCATCACGGGAATGAATTACTGCCTGAATGGTTTTTTGCCGGGAAAGTCGCTTCCGTTCATGGATCCGCACCTGGCGGAGGCGGAAAAGGCGTTTTTGCAGGCGCTCGACGCATGTCCCCATGAGGATTCCATTTTGACGGAATACGGTGCTTTTTTGCTCCTTCGAAAGCGGAATGCTGCGGAGGCGCAGAAGGTGCTGGAATCGGTAAACGTTCCGGACGTGCGCTGGCACCAACTCATGGGACTGGCGCTTTTTATGCAGGATGCCGCCGCCGATGCCGCCGCGCATTTTCAGTACGTCTGCAGCACGCTGAAGGAAGAGGCTTCGTACGACGACTGGCTCAATCTTGCGATTGCGTCGTTTGTGAAAGGGGACCTTCCGACCGCCCGGACGGCCTACGAAACTGCGAGGCAAAAAACGAATGACACAAATCAAATTCGAGCGCTCGACGCCCTGCTCGAAGAGATTCGAACGTCCCCGAACTAAAGCCCGTATTTCTGGCGAGCGGCGGGCTTTTTGCCTGCTGAATGTACGGAGCCGTCACACCACAGGTCGCGCCTTGGACCGTCAAAAATCGTAATCCATCGTTATACATCGTACAAAATTCGTATTTTTCAAATTTTTCAGAAATTTTGAGAAATTTTCCAAAATCTTTTGCAATTTCTGAAAAGTCACTACCTTTACTTAATAGTAACCACTTCCATTATTTAATCCAAACAAGGAGAATAAAAAATTATGAAACTTACACACATTTCAGCGGTCGCGCTGCTTTCGGCTGCCGTTTGTACGTCGTTCACGTATGCGGAATCTTTTTCCATGTCGCACATGAAGAAGAGTTTCCAGAATCAGGACCAATCGCAGACGCAGAAGCCTGTTCAGAAACAGGAATTCGTCGGAGACGATGAAGCGGTCGAAGTGAAACAGAAACCGACACAGAGCCAGAAACAGGAATTCGTCGGAGACGATGAAGCGGT
>CAYTLK010000081.1:0-16346 GCA_964438515.1 uncultured Planctomycetaceae bacterium | reverse complement strand
TTATACCCGATTTTGATTTTTTGTAAATCGGAGGGGTTTTTGGAACTTCCTATAAATCTTATCTTGCTTCAGGAGAAAACATGATGAATATCAAACAAATTTTTCTGTGGACGGTCGGTCTGGCTTGCGCGGCTTGCAATGCGGCAGCTCTGGGCGGCGAATCGGACGTGCTCAACGTGAAAACGGCTGGCGGCTGGGAGGTGCAAATCGACGTCAATCCCCGTCAAATTCTCTTCGGAGATTCCGTCTTTTTTTTGCTCAAATGCGTGAATCGAACCGACGAACCCCAATGCATCCCACTCGAAAAAGGACGCATTTCGTGCCGATGCGAGACGTTTTCCGAGTTGCAATATGAATATTGTGCACAAACTCCCATTTTTCATGACGAAGTGGTTCCGTTCACAGTGATTTACGACAAAAAGCGCTTCGAACCAGACGGTGAAATCGAGATTTTCCCAACGGAAATTGTAACGCCTCCCCTTGCGGACTGGAATCATCCTTTTTGGCAGAAAGTTCGGAAAACGCTTGAAACTTCCGATGAAATTCGACTCTGGTTTGACGTAGAATTTACGGAAACGTCTCAAGATTCGAAAATTCATTTCTCGTTTTCAGTCTCGATGAAGGCGCGGCCCAAACGTGAAATGGAGTGGATTCGCTGCTGGTTCGAAACGACGCCAACGGAAATATTCACAGGAAACCTGGATTTTCAAAAGAGTTCTGTGATTCAAAAGTGGGAGTATTACGTTCAAATTTCCGGCGCAGATTTCTATCCCTGGGGACTGATTTCCGGCCAAATGCCCTCTGGAGCCGGCGTTCCTCAAACACTTTTCGGGTGGAAAACGCTCGAAAAGTCGCTCTCTCCCGGCACCTTGCGCGACCACGTTTCCATGACGCGCCGCACGATCGAACTTTTGGAAAATCCCGAGACGGGCGTTCCGTCGTACGGTATTCCGTATGTTTCAGGAGATTACGCTTTTGCGGAGTTTGACGAATGGCTCGCGATGCTTCCGAAGGCTCAAAGGCTTTGTTTTACAAATGCGCTTACGAATCCGATTCACCCTCGCGTTTTGAGTTACGCTGCCGTAATGCCGCCCGTTCCGCCGCAGGAACTGATGGAGTATTTGTTCGACGATTATTTTTCGCAACTGAACCACATTCAGGCGGTTCAAAGGGAGATTTCTCAACGTTTTCGCCTGATTTCCTCGCGTTACAAATCGACCCGACCCGAAAAATGTGACGAAAACCGCACATCGATCTTTCGAACGCTGCAAAACCGACCCGACACATTTTGAGTTTCCCTTTTTTCGTTTTGTGAACAAAAAACAAAATCACGGACGAGAGTCTGTCGTTCAAATTCAGGAAACGCCGAACAAATCCTTCAATTCCTGCGTCCATTGAAACGTGAAGGCCGTGCGGAACGAAAACGAATCCGCGCGGTCCGTCTCCTCCGAAATGGCCGTCACTCGAAGCTGAAGCGTTTTCCAGCTTCCGACCTTAAACGACTGCGCCTCTTCCGTCGTCAGAAACGCTTGAACTAAATCTTCCAACTGGAAGGACCGAACGTCCTCACTCGTGTACTGCGTCTCCGCCGCGTTCCAAACCGAACTCGTCGACCGCTTTCCTTCCACTTTGTACCAATCCGCCTTCGAATCTGCGCGAAAATACGTTACTTTATTCAAGTGCGCGTTGAAAATCACGATGGGGAACCGCAAAAGCGCGACGTGTTTCAGCGCTTTCGTGTACGTGACCGTCGATGAATCTTTATAGGCGCCGTCGAGCGTCGTCGCGGTCAGACGCACCTGAACGGTAGAATTCACAGCAAGATCGCTGATTTCAAACCCAGTTCCCTCGAAATCCACGGTCTCGGCGTCCGACCACGCGCTCCATTTTCCTTTGGAAAGCGTGCGGTATTGATAGGAAATTTGCTGAGCCGCTTCGTCCACGTGCGTCAGACTCACTGCGACGGACGTCGTGCCGCACGTCAGTTTCGCACGAGGGGTTTCGAGTCCCTGAACGGCAGTCAGAACGCAAATTCTTGAGGTTGCGGCAGAATCAAGATACAAAATATTCGTCGCGTTTTCGCTCTCCAAAAACTGTCCTTCCGACCGCATTTTTACCTGAACCATCGCGCCCGCTGGAAGATTGTGAAGAATATACTCGCCGTCCTCTGTTTTTGTTACGTTATTCATGCTTTCCAGTTCTGAAACTGCGATTTCCGTCCAGTCGGACCACACGCCTTTCGAACAGGTGCGCAGCGAGATGTACGTTTCCTGCGCGTTTTCGTGGATGTTTTTCAAATGAAGTTTCATCTCGGTCGGCGAATCTGCGACTCTCGAAATCGAAAAACGGGGCGCGAAAAGACGCTTCGCGATGAAGGTTCCTTCACTCAGGAGGCCGTTCTCGTCGACGAACTGATAATCGTATGTTCTGCCTTTGATAAAACGTACGGATTTCACAGTCGCGAGTGCGTTTCCAGCGTCATTTTTGGTTGTTTCGCAGCTGTTCCAGGCGTATTTGCTTTTCACGCTATGCAGTTTCCAGCGAAAAGTACAATCGGTTTGAATATCGGAGCTGAAAATTAGTTCTTTCTCGTTTTGGGAAACGGCCGAAAGCGGTTTCTCGGTGGAAAGCACGGCGCAATTCATGTCCTTCACGCCGACAATTTCGCCGGAATCGTCATATTCATAAAGGACGGCCGCCACGAAATAATCCGTATTTGCGGTCAAATTCTTAAAGGTTACGACCCCTGACTCGGAAACCTCATTTTCTTCGAGCTGCGTTATTTTGTCGGAATCGTCACTGTCCCGGCAGAGATAAATTTTGTAATTCCCCTCCGTCGGCAGCGTCAGATCGACCGAAACCGAGTGCTGCGAGACGTCTTTCAGCGCGATTTTTGCCGACTCGGAATTCTCAACTTTGAAAATCTGAATCCAACTTCGGATGTATTCACTGAATTTACCGATAATTACACGCGTATCCTCCGTTTTTCCGCGTTCGTGCAGGACGCCCAAGAGGTCCCAGACTTTGCTGGCCAGCCAGATTTGACCGTGATACATTTTGTCGCGATAGTCGAAGAGGGCCGATTCGGAATAGGAGAAATTCCGGGAGTTCAGGTTTTCGGTAGAAATCACGGTCCAAGTGGTGGTCCACGGATATTTTTGACCGTTCACCTCCCAAATCGTCATTGGGAGTTCGTGTTTTTCGATGGGATTGAACCCGAAAAAGTAATGATAAAGGCAGTTCCACGTATTTTGACCGGCCAAAAACGCCTCACCCGCCATACTTACGATGTCGCCGGACTGAATATGGTGCGTCACATCAACGCAATATTTTTGAATGACCGTCTCGTTCTCCGCGAGGAATTTGCGGGTGATTCCGGGGGAGTTGAAGGTGACGACGCTGCTTACAGTAACGCTGTTTTGAGCCAGTCCGACCGCAAACCACTGCGACAAAGCGCCGCCCAGCGAGTGTCCCATCACCGTCAGAGGATGGTCGGTATTCACGCAGGCTTTCGCCCAAGTCGCCACTTCCGCGATGTGTTTGGTGAAAACCGTGTAACCGATCCCGTTCGGATCCAAATCGCAAAAAATACTCTCCACGTTGTCGGTCCCGCGGCACGTCAGGTAGATTTCGTTGCTCCACGTGTTCTGAAAAGCGGTGAGATAGAGACCTTCACTTTTCCAATAATCAAAAACCGCGACGACTTTGTAAACCGTGGGGAACCAATTTCCGTAAATGACGCGGTCATTCACCTTCCAGTCTCGGTAGGAAAGATCTCTGCAGAACCGTTCCGGCATATCGTTCGGCACGAAGACTTTCTTGCTGCTGCTCAGCAGATCGCTCATCTGAAACGAATACGTCTCCGCGTCCGAAAGCGTTCCGTCCTCAAAAACGGCTTTTACCAGAATCGTTTGACTGCTGTCGGCCGTCAAATCCGTCAGAAGGAGGGATGTTCCGTTTGCTTCAAGCACCGCAGAATCTTGATTCGTCACGGAATAGGAAACCGCCCCCTCGACGCTTTTCCACGAAATCAAAACCGAATCGTCCGAAATGAGCGCTACACCGCCGACGCTGGGCGTTTCGGGAACGGAAATTTCGTCGGAAAACGCAGATTCTTCCGTCAGTTCGGAACTGTAAAGCGCGGTTTGCGGCGCCTCGGCGTTCAAAAAGGAAAGCGCGTCGAGCAAATGACGGTCTTCGAGAGATTCCAGTCGCAAAACCGACTGTTTTTGACGTTTTTTACGCTTTTCCGAGGACGAAGAAAGGGAGGAAGATTTCCAAAAATTCAGTTGAGTTTGTGTTCATCGCAACGATCCATCATGGGATAGGGACTTCGGGAATTCGCAATTAAAACGAACTTTTCGTGCATTTTTCCATTATAACGCAAAAAACTCAAAATGTCAACGGCCCGCGTGAAATTTTCTCCATATTTTTCAAAGAACTTTTCATTCTTCAATGTTTCAATGTCGTTTCGGTGCGTTTCCACGTACGTTTTTGGTACGTTTTTCAGTACGTTTTTGCTTCGCTGCGTTCCTTCCGAAGCCGTTCCATCCCCTCTTCTTTCGAAACGGTCGGAGAAAAACCGAAGTCGGTTCGAGCACGCGAGATGTTAAAATAATGCGACATGGAAAGCTCGGCCGCCAAAAAACGCGTCATCGGCGGGTCGCTCTGCCAGCGAAACGTCTTCCACAACCCTTCACAGACCGCCCCGATTTTCCACGCAGAGGAAAACGAAATGGATTTTCGAATCGGTGGCAGTTCGTAAACGGCCAGCAATTCGTCGATCCAGTCCCAACAATTCACCGGCTCTCCCTGCGACAAAAAATAGGCGCTTCCGCATACAGGCGACCCGTCTTTCAGTGCATCGGCGGCCTGAAGATGCGCGTCGGCGGCGTTTTCAACAAAAATCATATCCACGAGATTCTGACCGTCTCCCACTCGCCGAAGACGTCCGCTTTTTGCGCGTGCGACGAGGCGCGGAATGAGTGCTTTGTCGCGCGGCCCCCAAATCAGATGCGGACGCAGCGCACATGTGTGCATTCCATTTGTACCGTCCGACTCAAGCACGAGTTTTTCCGCGAGAGCCTTACTGTGCGGGTAGTGCGCCAGCCAGCGGGACGGATACGGCGCCGATTCGTCTGCATTACACTGAGGCGTTCCGTCGAACGTGACGCTTGGACTGCTTGTAAATACGAACTTCCGCACCCCCTCCTTTTGCGCCGCCCGCAGAAGCGTTTCCGTCCCGATAGTATTCGTACGATAATAACGTTCCCACGGTTCGCCGATTCCGGAAATTGCAGCGACGTGAAAAATCGTATCGACCCCGCAGCACGCTTGTTCGAGGGCGCGGCGGCTTTCGTCACACTCGGCGAGATCCGCATGAATCGTTTCGACCCCCAGCGCGTTGAGTGCGTGATGCTCGCGGCGGCAAACCGTACGAACGGAATCACCGCGTTTTCGAAGAGCCTCCGCAATGTATAAGCCGAGAAAACCTCCCGCTCCTGTAACGAGTGCGTTCATTTTTGTTTTTCCTTCTTACAAATCACACGTGAGGCTGGGAGCGCGGGCTTCCAGCCCGCATTTTCAAAACAGACCTTCACACAAAATTTACTTTTATCCTAAAGCAGGCTGGAAACCTGCGCGTCCAGGAACGAACCTAAAAGCTGAAATCTTAAATGGAATCCATTTATGCTGGTTCTACAATGAAATTCCGTTTTCACAAAGACTGCAGGAGCCGTGGTGCGTAGCTCCAACGGCGGACGGGAAAACTGAAATTCAAAATAGTGTTAGTATATTATACAGGAATCCTTTTTCCTGAATAGGAGGGAGAGACGAAAAATCTTTTTAGAACCCCATTTTTGGAAGAGTCTGAGGGAAAAAAGGAGAAAAACCGTTCAAAATGCAAAAATTTTTAAAAAGTTTGAAAATTTTGGAGTTTTAAGCGGGGAAATGGTTGCAAAAAAAAGAAGACGGTGGTATACTACGTTCCAGTAGATTGTTGATTTTATAAAAAAATTCCAAAAATCTTGCGAAAAACGGTGTTTTTTGGGAGCTTCCGTGTGCAGAAATGGTTTCGGCGGGAGAGAAAAACGCGCATTCAAAGATTTTGGGAACGGATTCCCGAGTATAATACACCCAAAGCACTAACTCTGCAATCAAGTTGTTTTTTCTATAGTAACCCTTTTTTTATGAAGTATTTTTTTACATTTTTATGCAATTGTTCCTTTTTATACAATTGTTGAAGGAGAAAATTATGATGAAACAAAATGAAACGAAGAACTGCGGTCAGGAAGAGAAAATTTTATGTACGAATTCTGACACAACGGATTCTGCGCCGATCAGCTGTGATGGATTCTCACTTTCCTCCGATTCGATTTACGTACTAAATTTAATGCCGGACGCCATCGCGATCGTGAACGAGAAAAACGAAATCATTTGGTGTAACGAGAAATTTAAGCTCTGGTTTCCGAATTCTTGTGACCCTGAAAAATTCGGTCGGGAAGTTTTGGCCGTCATCGGACATCCCATCTTTTTGTCCGATACGAATCTTGAAAATGCGGTTGTGAATCCGCTTCAGCTTTACAGCGTCACCAAAAAAACGACGCGCGGCGCGATGGAACTTTCAGACGGACGTTACGTCGAAGTGGTGGTTCAGCCTTGGAAGGATCCGAATCGGACGATGTTTCTGGTGCACGAAGCGACGGAACGTCGGGAATTGAAGGAGCGGCTGCGAAACATCCACAGTGTGTGCGAGTCGCTGAGCCACGCAGACGAACTTTGCGAAATGACGAAAGAGGAACGCCGCAAATTTCTCGTGGAAGGAATTCAGTATATGGCAAAAAGCCTCCTGCATTACGAGGTGATGGAGGTTCGAACGTTCAATTCCAAGACGAAAGAACTCGAACTGTTTGCGCATTATGGAATCCTCAACGAAGCGGTAAATCGTCGAATTGTGCCGGACGTCGTTGGAAACGGAACCATTGGTTACGTGGCCGCTACGCAAAGAAGCTATTTGTGCAGCGACACGCAAAATGACCCGCACTACCTGAGGGGGGGAAACGGAATGCGTTCGTCTCTCACCGTTCCGATTCTGTTTCAGGGGGAATTGATGGGAATTCTGAGCGCGGAAAGTTCGCAGCTCAACGCGTTCGACGAAATGGACCGACTCTACACGGAAATTTTCGTACATGAAATCGCCCTCGCGATGAACGTCCTGCATTCCTTCGAGATGGGAACCACGACGGGACAGTTGATGAGCGTCGAGGAAATTCACGGTAAAGTCGCTCTTCCGATGAAAAACATCCTGAATTACTGCTTGGAACTTTACGCACAGTTGGACGACACGCAAATTGAGGCGCAGCACAAACTCTACCAAATTCTTCGTGCGGCGCGAAACGTCAGTCACGTCATTCGGGTGGTGGGTCAACAACTTCCTTTGAATAATGTAACGCCAAGCCGCGAGGAACTGGTACGCATTTGGAAACCGATTTTTGCGGGAAAACGAATTTTACTCATCGACACAAGTCTCGAACTCTTTGAATCCGGTGTAAAATTCTTTGACCAGCTGGATTGCGACCTCGACGTGGCCGAGACGGGCGAAATCGCGTTCCAGAAAATCAATCTTGCAATCAAATCCGGTCTCAGTTACTACGCAATTCTTTCGTCCTTGAATGGAATTTCTGATTATCCGCACGTGACCCAATTTGTTCTCGATTTTTGGAAAATCTATGGAAAAGCACAGCCGCCGCTTGTGTTTCTGATGGAGGAAATGTCGTACGACGGCGAACATACGATCGCGAACGCGCGAACGCGCTACCCCGACACAGGGCGCACGCGGAAACCGTTCATCGAGAGTCTTTTGGTCGCGGAAATTCAGAAAACCGTCGAGCAGACCAAACTTTCGCCTGCTCGAATCATCCCGATTCGGGGCGAATACCAAGACGGATTACTCGAAAAATACGGACCGGATCCCGTGGAACCGGATAAGTTTTGATAATGTTCGATAAAATTTGATAAAAATTCGATAAAAACTGATTGTTTCTGATTATTTTTTAATAAAAAAGAAAACGAAGCTTTCGATTCGGTGTGAGTCTGGAGCTTCGTTTTATAACGCTCATTCCACTTGAAAATTCGTCTTTGAACGTGCGGAACGTCTGCCGCACACTCGCCGAACATGCGTTACGAAACTTCCTTACTTCGTTTTTTGCACACGAATCTTTTTCCAACGAGAATCGAACATCCGAGAAATAGCAGGACCGACGCCGCAGGTTCCGGATTCGGAATCCTAGTGACTTGCGCCGCCTGCAGCTCGAAATTTTGGCCGTTCGCGTAAATGAAATACGTCCATCCTTCCGTGAATTTCTCGGACCAAAGATAGTTGAAATCCAGGGTGCTTACGATGCGCTCCCCAGTTTCAGGGGTCTCGGTGAGGTCCGCGAACGTCCCGGCCGCAACGAGCGTGATGTATTCGTACCGTTTTCCGTCTTCAACAAATGAGCCGTCGAACTCGATTCCGTTTTCCCCCACATTCAGTTCCATTCCCGCATCGGTGACGTCCATGATTCCGGAAACGTTCAGAAAATCACGCCTGAGTCCGTTGAAATCGAGTTCCAAAGTTCCGCCGGAAATCGTGTAATTCCCATGAATATTCGAGATTCCGAATTTTGAAGTCTCCGTCACAACTCCGAGTGCGGTCGTCACGCTGTCTCCGACGTGAAAAACGCTTTTAACGTCAGAATTCGCCTGAATTTGTTCGAGCGAAAATGGGGATTTGGAGGTTCCGAGTTCCAAAACCGCGAGATTTCCGCCGGTGAATTCGATTTTCGGCGCCGTCATTCCTTCCGTCTCGAATGCGGGAACTGCCGCTTGGACGGTTTTCAGCCACACTTCGCCGCCGGAGATTTTGAGCGACTGTTCGTCTTTTGCGTCATTCAGCGCGCACTGAATGGATTCAATGTACGTTTTTCCTCCGCTGAACGTTGCGTGAAACGTTCCCGCAACGGAGACGTCATTTATATCCACCGTTCCGCCGGAAACCGTGAAAATTGCGTTTCCGTTAGAGGTTGTTTGGGATAAAATATCGAATTCGTTCGCGACCGCATTGTACTTGTACGTGACGGCTTCGTACGTTGTGTCGGCCTCAATGCTTCCATCGACGAAAAACGAGGCGTTTCCGGAAACCGTAATTTCAGAATTTCCCTTCATAGAAACATCGTTCGTCACGTGATAGAGCGCGTTTTCCGACACATTTTTCACGACGCAGCCGTGAGTCGCGTCCGTCTGAATCGTACCGTTTTCATCCAAAATCGTAATATTTCTGGAGAGAAAAGACGTGGTTCCTTCAAGCGTCATCGCGCTGTTTCCCGTGAGGCTGATTTTCAAATCGTAACCGCCCTGAAAGTTTCCATAAATGTGAAACTTTCCCTCATCGGTCAAATTGATTTCCATATCGCCGCCTGGGAAGCCGTTGGAGTTCGACGTTTCTTTGACGCACACGACGTCGCCGTAAACGTTTTGCTCTCCTTTTCCGGAAATGGAAATGAGGGCGCTGCACGATGCGAGAATCGCCGTGTTGCTGAGTTCCGCATTGAGGAGACCGTTATTTTGCAACGCATCGTACTGCTGCTCGCTGTAGATGTTCAGAATTCCGTCATTTCCATTCGAGTCGCTTCCGATGGAAATGTTGACGTTTCCAAAAAACTCCGCACCTTTTTGTACGTTAAACATTCCTCCGTGCATCCGAATGTTTTCCTCCGAAATGAGGTACGCGTACGCACTGTTTCCAAGCGTCAGTTTGGACGTTGTGACGGAACTTTTGCCGCCTAAATCGAGCGTTCCTTTCGTGTATTTTACGGTATCCATTCTTACGTTCGATTTGTACGCCATCAGAATCGTGTCGGCTGTAAGTGTTGCGTTGTCGCCGAGATACAAAAATCCCTCCGCACCTCCGTAACGAACTCTTTGGGTGGAATCCGTCTCGGATTTGTACCCGATGGTGAGTGTGTCGAGCGTCAGAACGGCACTCGACGCGCCGCGAAGATCGAGCGTTCCGTACGAAATATTGCTCGTGTCGCACGTACTTTTGGCGATCGAAAGCGTCGCTTTGGACGTCACGCCGTCGGTTCCGTGCAGGGCGAACGTTCCGCCGTTGCGTACAGAAACAACGTTCACGGCGTCCGCTGCGTCCGAACTTGATTTGTCGGCTTTCAACCCTCCGACGATCATTTCGGTTCCGATACTTACATCGTTTGTTCCTTCCCCGAACTCCAGCGTCGAATGCGCGTTTGTAAGTCCGACACCGTACGACGAGGCCAAAATCAGGTAGTTTGCGGAAATCGTGTTGTTGGTTCCGAGAAACACATCGGCACCGCTTTGAAATTTGTACGACGAGACGCTGGAATCGTACGGATCGATTAACCCTGTGGCGGTTGCGCCGATTAGGAAATTGTCCGCATAAATCTGCACGTTTTCAATCGAACGAAAATCAATTTGTGTCGGATTTGCTGAAAATTCAGCACTTGAGGACGCCTGCGATGAAAATTGTACACGTACAGGTGCTTCGGATGTTCCGATTGTGACGGTTTCGCCGACATTTTCGGTCCCGGCTTTTAGGGTGGAAGTTCCGTTCCGACCGACTTCGAGGTTTCCGGAAACGTTCAAACTTCCGTTGACCGTAAGGTTTCCGGAGCCGGAATTATGGGTGTTTCCCCACTGAATTCCGACGCCGAGGGCCGAAAAAGAGGCGTCTCCCTGAACGGTGAGCGTCCCGGAACCGCTGTTTGAATTCAGTACGCGCGATCCGTCCGTGGACGCGTAACCGAGAAAAAAACCGTTGGACGTCATAAAATCCCCGGTGAGAATTGCGGAGGCGTCGTATGCGAAATAGTATCCGCCGTCGGAACGTGTGCCGGTCGTCCAGTTTTCAGCGGCCCAAAACTCGGAAGAGGTGTACGAGCCGCTGGAACTTTGCGAGTTCCACACAGAGTCATTTGCGCCCAACAAAAAAGAACAGGCGGATACCGCCAGCAGAAAAAACAAGATTTTGTGTGATAAAATCCCTTTCATTCACTTTACTCCATAAAACAATCAACAAAAACAATCAACAAAAACGGAAATGAAAGATAAAACAAAAGTTCTTTCAACTTTCGTAAAATTACAAGTTTTTCCGCACCTGCGTCAAGAACCTTAATGAGGCATACGTAACGATTGAACAATAAGTTTCCTAAAATTGAGATAATTTCAGAAATCGATAAAATTTTACCATTTGAAAAATGTGCGTCTTTTGCCGATTATTCTTATTTTTTCAGGAATTTTAAACAGATAAATCTATTTTAATTCAAACCTGTAAAACAACGAAAATGAACCATGAACTACATGAATTTCATGAAAATTTAATTGAAAACTCAGCAAAATATTTATGTATCGTAATTTTAAAATAACGTCGGGATGGAACGTCATTTTATTCCAGCACGGGACAGAGATTGAACCAGCAGGAACCGAATTTTTGAATCCATTCATCTGCTTCCGACGGTCCCCAGCTTCCGATTTCGTACGAAAACGGCATTTTTCCCGTCTCGGACGCCGCGTCCCACGCATTTTGAATCGGATCCATGAGCCGCCACGCTTCCTCCACTTCGTCATTTCTCGCAAAAAGCGACGAGTCGCCCGACAGAACATCCAGCAGAAGCCGTTCGTACGCATCGGGGAGCCGCTTCGGAAAAGTTTGCGCAAACGAAAAATTCATGGCGGCCTGCGACAATTTCAGGTTGGTTCCTGGAACTTTCGCCTGAAAATAAAGCTGAATTCCTTCTGCCGGCTGCATCTGAATCAGAAGCGCATCGGTTTCCAGCTCGCTGAGGATTTCGCCCCGTTCACCCGGCTTCATCCCGGTAAAAAGAAGGTGCGGCGGACGCCGAAAACGTAAAATGATTTGCGTCGACCGACAGCTCATCCCCTTTCCGGAACGCAGAAAAAACGGGACGCCGAGCCACCGCCAGTTTTCAATTTCAAACCGTACCGCGCCGAATGTCGAGGTTTTCGGCTCAAGTTTCGGTTCAAGTTTCGTCACCGATTGCGCATCGGTTTCGACGTAACGACCCCGAATCGTGTCGGATTCGACCTCATGCGGCGTCGAAAAAGGCCGAATACACTGCAAAACTTTCACTTTTTCGTCCCGAATCGCGTTGGCCGCAAACGCCGCAGGGGGTTCCATGGCGGTCAGGCACAATAATTGCAGAAGATGATTCTGAATCATGTCGCGCAGCACCCCATTTTGATTGTAGTACTCGATTCTATTCCCCGCGAGTGACGCCTCGCCCGCCGTAATTTGGACGTCGTGAATGAAATTTCGGTTCCAAATGGGTTCAAAAATGGAATTTGCGAAACGAAAAACAAGAAGATTCTGTACCGTTTCCTTTCCCAAAAAATGATCCATCCGAAAAATTTGCTCTTCGCGGAAAATCCCATGCAGCACACGATTCAATTCCCGCGCCGTTTTGAGGTCGGAACCGAACGGTTTTTCAACGACGATTCGAGTCGGGATTCCGTTTTTTTCGAGCGTTGCGACACCCGGCGCCATCGCGTTGAGAATCGGATGATACAGCATGGGAGCCGTCGCGAGATAAAAAACGCGCGGCGTCGGAACCTCATTTTCAACGAATTTCAGGAAACTTTCGAGACGCGTAAACGTTTCTCGTTTTGCGGCGTCGCCGGGAAAGTAAAGAAGGTGTGTACGAAATTCATTCCACGTTTTTTTCCGATTTTTTTCGGTTTTTGACGCACTTTCTGGAGAGTTGGGTGATTTGGGTTGTTTGGAGTGTTCGGGTTGTTTGGAGTGTTTAAGTTCTTCGGAATCGGGACTTGCGGGGATGAAATCGAACAGCCGCGCCTCCCATTCGTCGTCAGTAAAAGGCGTGCGCGCCACTCCCACAATATTGAAATTTTCAGGAAGATTTCCGTCTTCAAAAAGTCGAAACAAAGCAGGAATTAATTTTCGACTCGTAAGGTTTCCTGTGGCTCCTGGAATCACAAAGGTGAACGGATTTGCGAGAAAATTCATAAAAAAACCTCAATCTTTCTGAAAAAAAAGAAAAAAACGGAAAATTTCGTTCGACCGTCCTTTATAAAATCCTGTCTGATGGTATAATACACGAAAATGCAAATTTATATTGGATGATAAAAACACAGTGTGGAACGGAATGATGATTGGAATTCGAGAAAATATCGCCTCGATGCCGGGTTACGTGCCGGGCGAGCAGCCGCAAAGCGGAACTTTTATTAAACTCAATACGAACGAATGTCCGTACGCACCCTCCTCTAAAATCGCGGATGCGTGTTTGGCCGTCATTCAAAAGGGTTTGAACCGCTATCCGGACCCGATGGCAAACAGTTTTCGCCGTGCGGCGTCCGAGGTTTTTGGCGTTCCGTCGGAATACATTCTTGCGGGAAACGGGTCCGACGACATTCTGACGATTTTGACGCGAACGTTTGTGGGTGAAAACGAGACGCTTCGGCTTCCGTACCCCAGTTACATCCTCTACAAGTCGCTCGCGCAGCTTCAAAATGCGTGCAGCGAGGAAATTCCGTTCGACGCAAATTGGAATTTGACGTCTGCGTTTTGCGCTCCGACACCGAATTTGAAACTCGTGTACCTCCCCAATCCGAACAGTCCGTCCGGGTCGCGTCTCAGTCGTACGAAAATCGTAGAACTCGCGGATTCCCTCCCGTGTCCGCTCGTCGTCGATGAAGCATATGCGGATTTTGCCGACGAAAACTGCGTGTCGCTCGTGCTGGAACACAAAAATATTATTGTGACGCGGACGATGAGTAAATCGTACGGCCTCGCGGGTCTGCGTTTCGGTTTCGTCGTGGCGCATCCCGATTATATTCAGGAATTCATCAAGGTGAAAGATTCGTACAACTGCGACGCGCTTTCGATCGCCGCCGCAACCGCCGCCCTCACCGACCGGGAATGGTTCCGCGAAACGGTTGTGAAAATCCGAAAAACACGTACGTGGATGATTCCCGCACTCGAAGAAATCGGTTTCCACGTCCTTCCGTCGAGCGCCAATTTTTGCTGGTGCACGCATCCCGAGTGGGACCTGAAAAACATTTACGAGACGCTGAAGGCCCAAAACATTTTTGTACGATATATGGTTTACAACGACTGGAAGTCCGACCAGGGCTGCGGGCTGCGAGTCAGTGTCGGGACCGACGAGGAAATTCGTACATTGATCGAACGCATCGCCGCCATACAGAAATAAGCAGCGACCCGATTTTTCCCTCATTCATTTTGTTCAATTTTGTTCCACCTTATTTTACTCAAACTTCCCAGCATTCCCACTTTATTTTGTCCAAATTCCCCAACATTCCTACTTTAAAGGACTTTTTTATGGAACGCAAAGCTGAAATCACTCGAAACACGAACGAAACCCAAATTCAGATGGCGCTGAATCTCGACGGAACGGGAAAGTCGAATCTGGATTTGAAAGTGGGATTCCTCGAACATATGCTGACGCTTTTCACAAAGCACTCTGCGATGGATTTGGAACTTCATGCGGAGGGGGATACATACATTGATTTCCACCACATTACAGAGGATTCTGGAATCGTTTTGGGCGAAACCATCCGGAAAGCCCTCGGAAACAAAGCGGGAATCCGGCGCTACGGTTTCTTCCTCCTTCCGATGGACGAAACGCTCGTTGAAGTTGCGGTCGATTTCGGCGGAAGGCCCTTTTTCGTTTATAATGTGGAATTTCCCACCCCAAAAGTCGGCGAGTTCGACACGGAACTCGTCTGCGACTTCTGGCAGGGATTTTCGTGTGCCGCGCTTTGTAATTTGCACATCAATCTAAAATACGGCCGCAACAGCCACCACATTGCGGAAGCGATTTTCAAGTGTGTGGCCCGCGCGATTCGAGCGGCAGTTGAAATGGATGGAAAATTGAACGACATTCCAAGCACAAAGGGGGTCCTTTAATGCAGAGTTTGCCGGATTTTTCCGCTTTTCCGCCGATTCGCGGCGCCATTTTTGATTTTAATGGAACGCTTTTCTGGGACACGCACGAACACGACGCATCCTGGATCCTCTGCATGCGTGAACGCGGTGTGCAGGTGACGGCCGACGAACTTTTCGAACGGTTTCACGGGAAGCCGAACGAAACAATTATTTGCGGATTGCTCGGCAAAAACACGTCTGAGGCGGTACTAAGGGAAATTATTGCGGAAAAGGAACGCATTTACCAGACGCTCTGTCTCGAAAAAAAGATGGAATTTGCGCCGGGAGCCGTTTCGCTGCTTGATTTCTTGAAGGAAAATCAAGTTCCTTTGACCGTTGCGACGTCGGCGCCGCTTGAAAATATTGAATTTTACTGCCGTCATTTGAATATTGAACGCTGGTTTGACCGCGAAAAAATCGTCTTTTTTGACGGAACGTTTCCGGGAAAGCCGCACCCGGAGTTTTACAGCCGTGCGATGCGGAAAATCGGTTGCACTCCTGCAGAGACCGTGATTTTTGAGGACGCGCCTTCCGGAATTTTGGCGGCCGAAAATGCCGGCTGTAGGAATATTGTGTGCGTGAATTCGGAAAATGTCGATTATGATGCGTTGCGGGGCGAGAAAAATCCGTACCCTGTGATTCGGAATTTCGACGATGTGCCGCGCCGCCTTTTTTTACTTCCGCAGAATTTTTGATTATGGAACATAAATATTCTGGAATCGTTTTTGATTTCAATGGGACCCTTTTTTGGGACACTCCGTTTCATCTGGAAGCATGGGTCGAATACTGTACGAAACACTCCATTCCACTTTCGACGGCCGATTTTTATCGAAAAGTGCACGGGAAGGATAATGAAACGATATTCGAAATTCTGTATGATGGACGTTTGACGCCGGATGAGGTGTGCGTCGAGCTTGAGGAAAAAGAGAGTTTGTATCGTGAAATTTGTGTGCGCCGCGGACTGGGACTCGCACCTGGGGCTGAATATTTTTTGAATTATTTGAAAAGTATTGAATTTCCGTTTACGATTGCGACGGCGTCGTACAAGACGAACGTGGATTTTTTTTACGAATACGCGCGTTTGGACCGTTGGTTTCGTTACGACGACCTTGTTTTTCTGGATGGGACGATGCCGGGAAAGCCGGACCCTGCGATGTATTTGAAAGCGATGAAAATTCTTGGGAAAAATCCGTCTGATGTGCTGGTTTTTGAGGATTCACCCCCTGGAATTCAGGCGGCGATCAACGCGAAAGCGGGAAACATCCTCATTGTGGATTCGGACGGGCGGGATTATTCGTCGTATCCGTACGAAGTGATTCACGATTTTCATGAAGCGGTTTCGCGATTTTGA
>CAYTLK010000080.1:0-16385 GCA_964438515.1 uncultured Planctomycetaceae bacterium | reverse complement strand
TACCCGATTTTGATTTTTTGTAAATCGGAGGGGTTTTTGGAACTTCCTTTTACAGTGCTGAAACTCACGATTGCGGCCAAAATGAAAGTAAAAACAGGTTTCATGGTTTCTCCCACCCCTCTGTATATCTGAAATTAAATTCGAATTTATTCAAAATTCCTTTTTATAATTATACACCATTTCATTTGGAATGTTACAGTTTTAACGCCAAAAGTTTATGGAATTGCGACAAAATCAGAAATTTAACCAGATTTTCAGAAATTTTATTATACTCATCACCCTTTAAAATTCAGGAGTGACGGTGAATTCCCCTGCGTCAAGGCGAGCGGCGGGCTTTTTGCTCACGAACGTACTGAGTTTTCCGGGACCGTTCCCACAATCACACCACGGCTCCTGCAGTCTTTGTGAGACTGAATTTCATTGCAGAACCCGCATTACGCGTAAGAATCCGCGGGACGTTCGGCGCGAGATGCGTCCCGTGTTTGTGTCTCCATTTTTCAGAACGTTTAACGGTTTGTAACGCTGCGAGCGTCCCCCTCTTCGAGCTTGCGGGTCAGATATTCAAGCGCCTGACGCCCCGCCGAGTCGGGATTTTCAAGGTACGGATAGAGTTCCACCGTCACCCAGCCCTCGTAACCGCTTTTCTCAATTTCCGACAGAATCGGCCCAAAATCGATCGCGCCTTCACCAGGAATGAGGTGACGATGAACCCGTTCCGACGAAATGTCTTCAATGTGATAGTGACGCGTCTGGGACGCAAGACGCGGAATCCACTGCACCGGATCGTCCCCCGCACAAAATGCGTGCCCAATGTCGAAATTCAGTCCCACTGCCGGAGAATCAATCCGTGCAGTAAATTCCAAATATTGTTCCATCTTTTCAATCAGCAGCATCGGCTCCGGCTCAATCAGCAGTCCGACCCCGACCCGCTCCGCACGCTCGACGCACGGCATCAACTCGTCATAAAAACGGCCGCACCCCTCTTTCCAGCGCATCCCTTCCGGAAGCGGTCCGCCCGGCTCGATCTGTATATTTTTTGCACATAATTCAGACGCAAGATCGAGACACCGCAGCGTGTGTTCCCTGCGCAGCGCGCGATAGGGTGCGTACGGTTCAATCCACGACGGATACCAAAACGTTTGGCGCGTGTCCGCCACCGCATTCATCATGAAGGCGTTGATGTTCGAAATCTGTAACTGATTTCGTTCGAGACACTCATGAATCTGTTCCTTTTGGACCGGCAAAAGCCCCGCAGGCCACGCGTGCGGAACATCGGCCAGCAATTCCATCCCGTGAAAACCGATGCCGGCGATGCGGCGACACGTTTCCTCCAGCGTGAATTGTCGGTACGCGTTCGAACTATATGCGAATTTCATAAAATGAACTCCCTTTTGTACTTCAGAATGCGCAAGGTCTGATGAATACAGAACTTACGCACGTTTTCTAATTAAAACTCGGAACCGGGAGTGGGTTTCAGAAAGAGATTGCGCACGATCGTCGCAGTGTCTTTGAATTCCGTCTCGTTTTTCATTTGTGCCCATTCCTCAGACTGAATGAACTTTTTCCAACCCGCTCGCCGCGCGTCGTCATTTTCGAAACTCAGCATGTACGAAATGTTCGGCTGATTCGTTCCGTAAAGCGTTTCGCCGAAAAAGACGGGAAGCATTCCGCAGCGTTTGAACAGCGCCATCTCGCCGCGTTCATCGAACATGAACCGTTTCGCACGATTCCGGTCGGGCGAGGGACTGAAATAACAGCGGTACTGAACCACTCGGTCGGGCGAAAGCGTCGGAACCTGGAGCGTCGGACAGTATGGAAACGCGCGCAGCAAATTGCATTCCTGAACGGTATAAAGCGCCTCCTCAGCAAACGTTTGAATCCGTTTTTCCGGCGGAAGCGACGCGTGAATCGTTTCGTGATACGCCTCCAGCATCGCAAAAGTCGGTGCCGACGTAAAGACGAAGACCGCATTTTGGAACTTCTCGTCGAGCTTCGCATCCCCTTCATGCAGCTGCGCATTCAGCGAGAAAATCCCTGTTTTTGCGAAACCCGCAGCCTTCCGAGCGGGCAGAAGCACCTCGTCACAGCGCTCAAGGAGCCGTTTTTTCGAGTCTTCATTTGCGGTGTAAAAGATTTTGATTTCAATGTATTCGCGTTTGTCAGCCGCATTTTCGGCAGATTTTTCAGCGGTTTCTTCGGCGGAGAGTGATTCCGGCACGAGATTCATTCCAGCTGCGGCGAGCGCGGCGGCAGAGGTTAAAAATTCACGACGCTGCATGGGCGGGTCCTTTCTATGATTATTGTAAAATTATATGTAAAATATTCAGAAATTATATGTACGTAATTCGTAAAGAGTGGAATCAACACTACGATTTGTGTCCGGATTTCACTTTTGCGAGACACTCGACGCACAAATGACGTCCGAGAAATTCCGTGAGGCGAGTTTCCATCGTTCCTTCTCCGCAAAGGTCGCAGGGAAGCGTTTTGTGCAGTTTTGCGCAGCTCGGAATGGGTTCGTTCGGAACACTCGTGATAAAAACGTCCTCTAAATCCGCGTCCATCAGCCGATCAACCATTTGCTGACGCAGCGTTTTTGCTTCCTCGGAATTTCGCGGAGCCTCCTCCATCCGGGAACGAATGTCGGCACAAAGGGCGGGATTGAGCAAAATTCGAACGCGTTTGTCGTCGGAACGCCGGAAAAACGTAAACGCAGCTTTTCCATAGTCGCGAAAAATGAAATTTCCCTTTCCAAACGTGCAGCCGGTGAGGAATTGAATCGCATCGACGGCACACATGTCGTTTTCGACGACGGCGACGACTTCTTCGTCTTTTGCCGAACCAATTTCACGCAGACAGAATTCAGCCGCCCGAATTCCGATCGATAAACCGGGACAGTGATGACCGTGAAACGCCGCCGTTCCCTCAATTTGTTCTTTGGTTAAAGTCGTCATTTTTCCACCTTTGTTTTTTTATTTGTTTTTTTGAATTTCGATTGAATTGCAGACTTTCATTTGAATCGAGTATAACAACACCTGTACAAAATTTCAAGGGGGGGCGTGCGTTTTCGGCGAATTTCTTTCAGGATTCCGGCATAAAAGTCGGCATCACGATTCCTCGAGCCGATTCGCAGGGGCCGAGCGACTGTCCCACGTGAATTTCCGTGTTGCGCGCGCCCCACGAATACAACGTGCGCAGCGCGTCGGAACACCCGGAAGGAACGAGAAAAACAGGCGTCGCAGGCCCGGCGCAGCGCTGCGTATAATATTTGTACGCAGTGAAAATCAGCGCCAGCATCTGCGTTTCGCCGCACATCAGCCCCGGTCCCAGCATGCAGCTTCCCGGATCGCAAACGGACGAAAGCACGCCGTCCAAACGTCCGTCCGCACCTTCCAAAACCCAAGTCCTCCACGCACCGTCGGGATTTTGAATAAAGTACGAATAATCCTGCGTGTGATTGAGGCCCGTAATTTGTGCATCCAAAGCCGTAATTTGCGCAACATCCTCCTTCCGAGCCTCACGAACCGACGCGAGAAGGGCTGAGAACGAGTCGGAAAATGACGCGGCGATTTTCGAAGGATTGAAGTTCGGAAAAATCATGTCCTGAAAAATCGCATACGGCACAAACCCAAGCCGATTGTAGAGGGAAAAAGAGTCGAGATTCATCGCACTCGAAACAAGGCGCAGCGGCTGTTTTCGAGAAGCCGCGATTTCAATGATTCGTTTCAAAATCAGCGGCGCAACTCCCTGACCGAAATAATCGGGATGAACGTTCATGATTCCCAGCGCGACGTGCGTCGGACGCGGATGAACGAAACACGACCCCGCAATCCGTTTTTGCTCTTCGTCCCACGCAATCAGCAGGTTTTCGGGACCGTCGAGAGCGGCGTACGTTCGGCAAAAAAGGAGCGCGGAGTCTTTTTCACCCGTGAAGACGGAAATGCCGAAATGTTTTTCGTACCAGGCGTTCGTCGAGTCGTAAATCAGATGCGCCGCCTCGCGCAGCTGTTCGGGACGTGCTGGAAGAATCGTAAATTTCATGAAAATTTCTCCTATTTTTATTCGAAAAAGCTTTGAAACTCCAAACGAAACGGGTTCCCCCTTGAATTTTGTCTAAAAATAATTATAATTATGGTTGATTGATTAATTGTTTGGTTGATTTTGATTCAAAAATCATTCCTGTTTTAGAAAACGATTCCCATGATTCTAAAAACGATTTCCTCACGAACGATTCTGACGCCTTCAAAACTTCCGGGTATCGATTTTGCGGTCAATCCGTACATCGGCTGTCCGCATCAGTGTAAGTACTGCTACGCAGTGTACATGAAACGGTTCACAAATCATACGGAACCGTGGGGGACGTTCCTCGACGTGAAAGAGTTTCCTCCGATTCCTCATCCGGAAAAATATTGCGGAAAATCCATCGTTTTCAGCTCCGCGACCGATGCGTACAATCCCTACGAAACGCAATTCCGTAAGACGCGCAGCGTTCTCGAACAGTTGGCGGACGTCGGCGCCCACATTTCCATTTTGACGAAATCGGATCTGATTCTCCGCGACCTCGATCTTTTCGAACGCATGAATCACGGAACCGGAAGCATCCTCTGCGCGTTTTCCATCAACACCATGGACGAAAAATTTCGACGTGAAATGGATTCGGCCGTCTCCATCGAACGACGCCTTGCGGCTCTCGAAACCCTGCATGATGCGGGAATTCCCACTGCCGTTTTCATCTCGCCGATTTTTCCAGGAATTACGCGTGTGACTGAAATCATCCCGGCAGCTCGAGATTTTTGCGACGAATTCTGGGTCGAAAATCTTAATCTGCGCGGCGAGTTCAAGCCCGTGATTTTACGTTACATTCGGCAAAATTACCCTCAATTCATCCGATTGTACGAAGACATTTACGTCCGAAACGACGTCACTTTTTGGGAGGAACTGAGCGGGAAACTCGACGAATACGCACGGAACGAGGGCGTTCGGATGCTGAATTTCTTTCATTATAATTAATGATTAATGAAATGGCGTCAAAACGCATCATTCAATCGTCGGAATGTCGTACTCTTTTCGGAACTCCGGTTTCCAAAGCGGCGCGGCGTCCGGACAGTTCGTAATGTGACCGGTGGCGGGGTCGATTTCGAGTTTTATCTGCCCCAAACGCCACGACATATTCGCGTAATGCACCATCATCGTGCTGCACTGTCCCTCTTCAATCGGCGCGTTCGGTTTTTGACGGCTGCGAATGCAATCGACGAAATTCGCGAGGTGCGGAACATGCGGGTAGCGCCCGTACATTTCCTTTTTCACGACAGGAAGACGATTCTTCGTGCGGTCAAAAACCTGCCAGCCGGCTCCGAGACGCCCAATCACCATGAGGAATTTGGTTCCGTAAATCTCGACCCGCGTCGCGTTTTGATACCAGTACGGAAACAAATCGTTTTCTCGAACGAAAAAGTCGGTCTCCAGCATGTACGGCTTCCCCGTCGTCTGTTCGACGTTCACGATGAATTTGTCGAAATCGTACGTCGCACTGATCGATTCCGGCGTCTCGCGTCCGTTCGTTCCTTCAGGTTTGTGGAGCTTTCCGGCCGCATAGACGGATTTCGGGTACTGCACACCGAGCATCCAGCGCGCCATATCGATCTGATGAATCCCCTGAACGCCGAGAATACCGCTTCCGAGGCCCCAAAACCACTCCCACTGCAAGCCCTGCATGTACGTCGGCGAAAAATCACGATAAAGTGACGGTCCGAGCCAGACGTCCCAGTTCAAATCTTTCGGAACCGCTTCGATTTGAATACTGTCCGGTCCGCGCTGAGGCCACATGTTGTGGATGCGGCAAAACTCGATTTCGCCGAGATTTCCTTCTTCGATGAACTTTTTCGCTTCGAAACAGTACGCCGCCGAACGCGTCTGTGTGCCGACTTGTACAATCCGATTCCATTTTTGCGCCGCCCGAATCATCTGTTCGCCCTCAAACGGGGAACGTGCGACCGGCTTTTCGACGTACACGTCCTTTCCCGCCTCGCAAGCCTGAATCGTATGGAGCGCGTGCCAGTGGTCGGGCGTTGCGAGAACCACACCGTCCACATTCGGATCGTCGAAAACGACTTTCGCATCCTGAATTGCTTTGGCGGGAACGTCTTCTTTCGACGCCTGTTTCGCTCGGTTTTCCGCACGAGACTGCTGTGCATCGACTGCGTACAAAAATCGAACATCGTTTTCCGTTCGGTTGATGAGGTCGCGAACGAGCCAGTCCGAACGGCTTCCGCAGCCGATGACGGCGAGATTTACACGGTTATTTACCGGGGTCGAATAGACGGAAGCGGGGTCGGAAAGTATCGTCGCGAGACCGAGTCCGGCACTGCATGTTTTTACAAAATCGCGTCTTTGCATGAGAGTTTCTCCTGTTCAAAATTGTATCTGAATGACTGGAAAAAAGTAAGGTGGGGGAGGGAATTTGAGTTGAATTGGATTGAATTTGAGTTGAAGTATAAACAGACGACTCCGCAGCGGATCGGTATTTTACGAACGATCCGCCGCAGTTGAAGTTTTTACTGACGAATCCACGGCGGAATTACCGGGAGGAATGTATTGAATTCGTCCAAAATCTGCTGCTGATACGCGCCCGCAAAGGTTCCGTTGAAGAAACGATCCAGTCCTTCGTCGAAAAACCGCTTCCAACTCGCATCTTCCGCACCGGGATTGATGGGGTAGAAAAGCGTATTGTTTGCTTTTGCCGCCTTGTAATCGCCAGGCGCATCGCCGACCATCAAAACGTGGTCGGGAGCGTATTTCACAGCGTTCATGAGGATTTCTTTTTTCGTACCATATTCTTGGCCGCAGATTTCCGTGACGTATTGTTCAATATTATGTTCGCGCCACTCCCGCACAAGCGCCTCGTTGGGCGTCTGACTCACGACGAGCGTGTCGGCGAGCGTCTGCATCTTTTGGAGGCACTCACGCACGTACGGGAAAGGCGGAACGCCGTGCACCATTTTCGTAATCGTTTCGTTGACCGCCAGCGACCACGCCAGCACGTTTTCCATCTCGGGCGACGGATTTCGTTTGACCTCTTCAATGAGCGTCGGATTTCCGAGCTTCGTTTCGCGAGCCGCCCAATCTTTCAGCGCCTGCGGAACGACGACTTTCACACCGCGCGCCGCAACTTCCGGACGTTTCGCGGTCCATTCGAGTTCTTCAATCAAAGCTGGAAAACGGTTGATTCCGCGGCTCTGACTGTAGAGATTCACAAATTCACACGCCTCGCGCGCGTATTTACTCACGCCCTGCAGACCAAAATATTGGATGGTGTTGGGGGTGAAGCATTCTTTCTGTTTGACTTCCATCGTGTCGAAGATGCAGCCGTCCGAGTCGAGACCGATGAAAAAATCTTTCGTAGGTTTTAAATCGTACATAAATCGTATATTTTCCTTTTGGATTCAATAAAAGGGAAACGCTGTCGCGTGATAAAAAAAATACTTCTTTATTATAGCACAAATTTGATTTATAGCTAGGATTGACCCTCAAATTTTTAAATTTTTTAGAATAAACGCAAAAACTTTAATCTTTTTTCTGATTTTTCTAAAAAAAACGAAAAAATGGGAATTTTGGTATTGCGTGGATTTCAGATATCGCTACAATACCGCCAATCATAAATTTTTGTGTTTCCTGTTTCACAATTACAGAAGGAGAGCAGTATGCAACGCTCCAAATTTACTAAAAAGTTCAACACGAGCCTTCTTCGCGCTTTGCGTCTTGAGTCACTCGAAGCCCGTCATTTACTGTCGGCAGTCACCGTCACGAGCGGCGACTCCACCTTTGATTTATCGGACGAGAACGTTACGCTCGCGGACGCGGCCTATATGGTAAATAGTACCGAAGGCGACTACGCTGACATCGACAGCATCGAGTTTGCTGAAGATGTGAATTCCATTTTTCTTTTCAATCAGAGCCTTTCGATTTCCGGCGTTAAGTTTGACGGCGTGGGAATCATCATGAGCGGCGACTCCAGCGTCTCGTTCAGCAATTGCGTTTTTACGGGCGACTACACGACGAACGTCATCACGAATCAGGGCGGCTCACTCGTTCTCGAAGGGTGCACATTCTCCGACATCAACATCCGTCAGGATTCGGGACGTTACGATCTTGAAGGAATCACGGCAGTTGTGTACAACGAGGGAAATTTGGAAGTTTTGACCTCCGTTTTCGCGAACAATACTTACAGTCCCGCCACCTCACGCGGCGATGTGAGTGTGATTTTCTCCGCAATTTACAATCAAAATGACGGTTACGATCCTGCTTCCATTCAAAGTACGCTGATTTACGGAACCGCCATTGATTCGTCCGGAATCAAGACTCCCGCAACTTGGTCGGACGCGGAAGTGAACGTTCAGGCTTACGGAATTGCGACGGCTTACACGGATGTGGAACTCTTGAACGACACCGTCATCGACACGCTCGGAAGTTTTCGCGGCGACTATTACATTCAGAACAGTGTTTATAATTCTAACGTCGATCTCGAACGCGGTTTCATCGTTCTCGCAGACGGTGCGACGAACATTACGTTTACCGAAGCATCGGAACTTGAAGATATTTACGCATTCTTCGAGGCCGCCACCATGAGTTTCAAAAATAACGACTATCGCGTTTGGGCCGACGCCGCCACGGTGGATGCTGGAACGAACTCTCGTCTTCTTGGAAATCTGGACGTCCGTCAAATGCCGCGCGTCACAGGCGAGACCGTCGATATCGGCGCTGTGGAGTCGCAGGCCGTCAAAATCGGAAATTTGGATGCAAATGCGTTTCTGGGTGACGACCCGCTGACCGACATTACGTTCCAGTGGCACAACGACGGAAACGCCGCCAAATACATTTTGAAGTACGTCACAGGTTCCGAAGAACCAACGGCAATTGGGGAAGGTGCGACGGTCGTGGAACTCGACGGAACCCTTTCCCTTTACAAAATCAAAACGGGTCAGAATACGTGGGGCGCGTTCCAGGTGATGGCCGTCGGCGACAACATTGATTTCATCAGTTCCGACTGGTCGGTCATTGCGTCCGCTTTGACCGCGCAGGAAGTTCAGCTGGCTGCTCCGACAGAACTCGTTGCGTCGCTCGAAACACCCACATCCATGGACCTTGCGTGGCCGCTCGTGACCAACGCGACAGGTTACGTCCTTCAGTATCGTCCTCTCTCGAACACCTCCGGGACCGTTTTTCATGATGCAAACAATGTAGAAGATGCGGAAAACGGCTGGACGAACATCGACAGCAGTTTGTTCCAACTCACGAATTATGCCGACTGTATCCTCGCAGGTCTTACGTACAATACAACGTACCAGTTCCGCGTGAAAGCGGTGGGAAATGCGGCAGAATTCCTCTTGGATTCCGACTGGGTTTACACAACCGAAACGACCGGACTGCGCCTCGAACCCGTCACTTTCACGACTTCCGACCGCACGACGTCGAGCGTCACAATCAACTGGGATGATACGAAAAACGCCCCCAAAGACGTGAGTGAATATGTTGCACAGTATCAAATCGAGGGTTCCAACGACTGGCTCACTGGAAACCTTACGGTGAACGGCAAAAGCGCCGCGGTCACGGGTCTTGATGAAGGTGTGACGGTCAACTTCCGCGTTATGGCGAAAGGTGTAAAACGTTTCTCCGACGACTCCGAATGGGCGTACACCGCGAACGGCGTCACGACGAAAACGACGCTTGAAACGTTCGACATTTCCGCAGAAGGAACCAGCATTTCCACGATTAAAGTCACGTGGAACGCGGTCGAAAACGCCTCTGGTTACACCCTCACATGCAGTAAAGACGGTCAGAATTACGGAACGTATACAATCACGACCGAAGGAACGACTTGCACCGCCGTCATTTCCGGTTTGAACCCTGCGACGCTTTACACCGTCACGGTCGTTGCAAACGGAACGGGCGATTACGTCGATTCCGAACCTGCGACGGACGATGCGGCGACATTCAACCAGCTCAGCACACCGAATCCGACCATTACGGACCGCACGACTGCAAGCGTCACCGCCTCTTGGGGCGCCGTTACGGGAGCGACTGGCTACAAAGTCCAAGTCCTTGCGGGAGGCGTGGAAGTTAGTTCCGCTACGACGACGAACCTCACGTACACCTTCACCGAAACCACCGATATTGATCCTGCAATCACGGTCGTTTTCAACGTCACGGCGATCGGAAACGGTTCGGACATTTTGGATTCCGAAGCGGGTTCCACCAGCGGTACGACGATTGAACGCCTCGTGCTGAATGCCGGCGATCTTTCTGCCGCAGGAACCAGCGACACGACGATCAAAGTCGATTGGAACGCCGTTGAAAACGCATCCGGCTACGATATTTTGTATCGAGTGAACGGTTCGAACGGCGAATACGTGAAGCAATCGGTCGCGAAAAACGTGACGACGCTGACGCTTACAGGACTTTTAGCCGACACGACGTATGAAATCACGCTTCAGGCCAAAGGCGACGGGGAAGATTTCTCCGATTCAAACGTTCTTTCGACGACTGCCGACACGTGGTACAAACTGGCGGTTCCGAGACTCGGAAGCAATGGAAAGACCGAAAGCAGCGTGAGTCTTGAGTGGATGAATTACGCCGACAATGCACTCGCCAACGGTTACAACATTCAGTATCGCGTGGAAGGCGGAACGTGGACGAACACTTCAAGCACGCTTACTGCGAAAGACATCACGAACCTTTCGCCGGCCGCTAAATATCAATTTCGTATTCAGGCAGTTGGTTCCAGCACGAACGAGACGGTCTCTTCCGACTGGTCCGACATCCTCGAAGTGACGACGAAAGGAATTCTGCCGGCTCCGGAAATCGTTCTTTCGAACGACGGAATGTTCGCGATCGACGTTGCTTGGGACAAAATCACGGGTGCCGACGGTTACGAAATTCAGTGGCGTAAACAGGGCGATACCGACTGGAATTCCAGCATGGACGTGAATTTCGAAGGAAACTACATCACGTTCCTCTGCGAGGGACTCACGCCCAACACGACGTACGAGTTCCGCGTGAAAGCGCTTGCAAACGAAACAAACGAAGATTACGTCAGTTCCGAATTTTCCGAAATCGAATCGCTGACGACGGCCGCCTATCTTGCCTCTCCGGTTCCGACCGAAGTGGAAGACGCGACGACCTCCTCCTCCATCACGATTCAGTGGGACGCTGTGCCGGACGCGAACGCCTACAACGTCGTCTGCAAGCTGGGTGAAGCCGCGATTATCTCCACGAGTACGGAACAGTCAGGACTTACGTTCAAGGTCGAAGGACTGAATCCGAACACGACGTACACCTTTGAAGTGACGGCTCTCAACACCAATACGAATCGTGAGAGTGAAACTCCCGGAACCGTCGATGTGACGACCGACAAAGCACTGATGAACAAACCCGTCGTGACGCCCTCGTTTGTGAACGAACAGATTCTGGTCGACTGGAACGAAGTGACGAATGCCGTCAGTTACAAACTTTACGGCGGAAAAGTCGGCGAGCCGATGACGCTTCTGTATGAAGGAACCAACACGACGTTCACGCAAACCTCTTGGGAGAGCGGTGTTACGTATCAGTTCCAGGTTCAGGCCGTTGGAAGTGAAACGACTTACGACGCCGCATCGGAGATTGCGACCATTACGGCTCCGACTTCCGTCACGCTCGAAAGTGTTGTGGTTACGAAACTTTCCGACGCTGCGGACAGCAAAATTCCGACCTCGTTGGAGTGGGCTGACGAGTGGCAGACCGTCTTCGTTGAAGTTTGGACGAAGGATACAGAGGGACTTCTGGATGGACGTTCCTTCACCTTCACGCTCAACGCCGACCCCGACCTCTACACAATCGAGGGAATGAACGGAATGAACGGCTTCGATCTCGTTCACAACAACGACGGCAGCTGGACCATCACCGTCAACGACGAATTCGAAGCGGGCAGCGGCGACACATTCATCGGGTATTTCAAACTCACTCCGATTGATGCAAACGGCGTGAATTGGACCGATGTCGTGAATCAGGATGCTGTTGAGTTCAACAATAACGGAATTCTGGACGTTTATGCGGTTCCCGGCGACCTGAACGATGATGGGAAAATCCTCATCGCAGGCGACGGAGCCGACAACACGCTCTTCGATAATGAGTATCAAACGAAGAAACTCAGTTACGCCGATTTCGACGGAAACGAGAAAGTGACGCTCAAGGATCGTAAGTGGATGATCGACAACAACGAAGGAAAGACCTTCTGGGACGAAGAATACAACGTTACGTATCCGGAAAACTTCCCGTACAGCATCGCGCCGGTGGTTCAGGCGATTCTTGCCGCCTCACTTCCAACGACGGGGAGTCTCAACGACATCGAAGGCGCTCCGGTGAGTGCGATTGCGTACGACGATGTGTTTGCTGAAGCGGTTGTGGAAATCGAAGCGGAAGACGCCGATCCGATTCCGGTCGTGAAAGAAGAAAACGCATTGACGGACAACTCGGCAGAGCTTCAGAAACTTCCGGAGGCGCAGAATTTGGAAATCGTGTTGGATGAACAGTTGAAAAAGCAGGAAGTGACCGGCTGAAACGCGGACACGTGATTGAAATAAACAGGAAGCTGGAGGGCTGGAGAACGTACGTTTTTCAGCCCTTCATGCTTTTATACTCAAAATTTCCTGGAAGCCCGCGTTCCCAAGGAATGATCGTTATTTTTCAAGCGGGAGGATGGTGATTCTGCGGAATTCAAAGCCGGCAAACTCCGACTGAATCTGAATCTTTCCACAGGTCGGCTGGACGTTGTACGCACGGTTCGCTGCGACGCCGTTTACGATGTTCGTAATGGTGCCGCCGTCGCAAATAATCTCCAGCGTATTCCACTCGCCAACCGGTTTTTCAAGGTCCTGCGCCCCTCGGAATCCTTTCGTGTCGGTCCAGCGCGGGTCGCGTCCCCACCAGTCGATGCGTCCGCCGTGCGACGTAAACGGTTTGCCGGTGCCGTTCGGCTCGAAAATGGGACAGTTCTGCGGACTGCGTTCCTCTTTCACGTCGGCTGTGATGGAGAAACGGTCGGTTTTGTCGCCGACGACGATGAAGTCGCCCGTTCCGCCTTCAATGATGTTGCACTCGATGGAATACATCCACGTTTTCCCCCACGCACCGTCGTCGCCGATCGAATGCACGAGCACGCCGCAGTCGCGCGTGTTGTTTTCGCGGGGAGGCAAAGCGGCTCCCGTGCAGCGGTATTCCAGAATGAGTCGGTAATTCTCGAAGGCTTCGTTCGTCGTGATACATCCCATTTTCTCGCCGGAGATGCAGATTTTTCCATCTTGTACCGTGAAAACGCCCGTCGGATCGTTTTCTTTTCCCTGTTCCTGAACGTAACGATACCAGTTCGTGAGGTCCTTTCCGTTAAACAGTTCGCGCGCTTCCGTCACGGGCGTCGGAGCGGGTTCCGCAGCACTCAGAACGTTCGAGGTGAAAGTTGTGAAAGATGTGAAAACCAGTGCGGCCCCCAAAAACCATGAAATCTGTTTCATTTTGAAAACTCCTTTGTAAAATCAAATTGAAAGGTTGGACGACGAATCCTCCGAACGAAAATCCGTCTTTCATGATAGAGTATAGAACATTTGCGGTCAAAAGTCAAGCGGTGGGGCTTTCTTCTGAAAAAAATTTCAAAAAATTTTCTTCCTCCCGTTGACACGCGCTTGCGTCTGGGTTATACTGTACAGATGAAATGTTTTTTTATCGTCTTTCATTTTCAAAGGAAAAAAGAATGTCCCCCACCAATCGCCGCGACGCACTGCGTCAAATGGTGACGCTTCCCGTTCTGGGAACCGCCGCTTCCGTTTCTGTGATTCAGAGTTTTGAGGAAAAATGTCTCGCTGAAAATGCGGCTCCCGCTGAGAATGCGGAAGGTGCAGAGAAAGCAGAAGGTACAGAGAAAAAAGAATCCATTCAGGGCGAATCAGGCGCGACCCGCACAACGTTCACGCCTCCGAAACGTCCGCATCTGAAAGAAAAAATTCCGATGTCGAAAATCGGGAATGTGAACGTCAGCCGACTGATTCTCGGCGGGAATTTGATCGGCGGCTGGGCGCACTCGCGCGACTTGATTTACGTCTCCGACCTCGTGAAAGCGTACCACACCGAACAAAAAGTCTACGAAACGTTCTATCTCGCCGAACAGTGCGGAATCAACACGTTTTTGGGACACTGGAGCCTCTTCAAAATGGTCGAAGGGTACTGGAAGTGGACCAAAGGAAAGATGCAGTTCATCGCCGACTGCGGAAGCGCCCCGGATCAGCTGCTCGACACGATTAAACACGCGATCGACATCGGGTCCGTTGCGTGCTACATTCAGGGCGAAACGTCGGACCGTCTCGTGCGTGAAGGACGTCTCGACCTCTTTCCCAAAGCGATGCAGATTATTCGCGACGCGGGTCTCCCCTGCGGAATCGGCGCGCACCGAATTGAAACGCTGCGGGCAGTTGAAACGACGGGGGCTGTGCCGGATTTCTGGATGAAAACGTTCCATCATCATAATTACTGGTCCGCGAATGCCGCAACCGAGCACGACAACGTGTTTTGCCGTCAGCCCGAACAGACGCGTGAGTGGATGGAGAAACGAAAAGAAGCATGGATCGCGTTCAAAGTGCTGGCCGCCGGTGCGCTGAAACCGGAAGATGCGTTCCGTTACGCTCTGGAAGGGGGCGCGGACTTCCTTTGTGTCGGAATGTACGATTTTCAAATGGTGCAGAATGCGAATACGTTCTGTGAGATTTGGAATTCGAAGCTGAATCGTTCGCGACCGTGGATGACGCCCAATTTGGACCGCAAGGACCTGCTGCGTGAGGAGCGCGAAGCCGCCAAAAAAGCGGGCGTGGAGTTCGAAGAAGAGGACGACGACGAAAATTCGGAGATTGACGGTTAATGAAAATTTTACGTTTTGACAGTGTCGGAGGCGCGTCCGGCGACATGATTCTCAACGCGCTTCTGGAACTCTGCGAGATGCAGGGAATTCCGCAGAAAGACGTGGAAGACCCGCTGCGTCTTCTGATTCCGAACGACCCCTTTCATCTGCACCGAAGCGCGAAAGCGTCGCACGGAATGTCGGGAAAAATGCTCGACGTGGAGATTCACGACTGCTGCGGGCACGAACATCAGCACGAACACGAACATCAGCACGAGCACGCGCACGTTCATCGTTCTTACGCTGATATTCGCAGCATGATTCAAGAAAGCGCCCTGCCCGACGCGGCAAAGGAACTTTCTCTCGCGGTGTTCGGAACGCTTGCGGAGGCGGAAGGAAAAGTGCACGGAAAACCCGCAGAGGAGGTTCATTTTCACGAAGTGGGAGCCGTCGATTCGATTATTGATATTGTGGGCAGCTGCATCGCGTTCACACGTCTTGAGGCGGACGGAATCTCGCTTTCTCCGCTTCCGGTCGGGTCGGGAACGGTCCGCTGCGCGCACGGCGTGTACCCGCTTCCAGCCCCCGCAACGCAGGAACTTCTTCAGAAATTCCATCTTCCCGTCTCGGGCGACAACGAACCCTGCGAGATGCTGACCCCCACCGCCGCCGCTCTTTTTTCGGTTTGGAAAAAGGCGGAAATCCCTTCAAACGCCCAAATTTCAGCGTCCTTCAACTCGTTCGGACACCGCGAAATGGAGTCGCGTCCCAACGTCCTGCGCGTCACGCGATACGAAAGTTGCGAAAATTCCAAATCTGGGACAGAATTCGAAACGGAATCTTTGATTCAGCTCGAGTGCAATCTCGACGACGCCACGGGCGAGCAGCTTTCCTCGACGATGCGCGCGCTTTTTGCGTCCGGCGCTCTCGACGTCTGGTTCACGCCCATCACCATGAAAAAACAGCGTCCCGCCGTCCTTCTCGGCCTGCTGGTTTTGCCCGCCCAACGAAACGAATGTATTCGTACATTATTCCTTCATTCCGGAACGTTCGGAATCCGAGAGTTTCCGCTTCGCCGTCATTTTTTGACTCGGAGGTGGGAAAATGTGGAGACGCCGTTCGGGACCGTCCGAATGAAAATCGGAACGCTCGGCGAGACGGACGTGCAGTTTTCGCCGGAATTCGACGACTGTCAGGCGGCGGCCGACGCGCAAAACGTCCCAGTTTCGCGAGTCATTCAGTCTGCCGTCTCGAAATATTTAGCAGCGAAATAAAGAAAGAAAAACACAATATTAAAAAGTTTTCACGCGCGATTCACTCTTTCGAGAGAATCTGGCTGCCCGTTAAGAATTCACGGTCGTGGGAAGAGGGGCTTTTTGAAAGCCGCCCCTCCTCCCAGACCCTCCGCCTGGAAAACTTTTAAAGGAAGTTCCAAAAACCCCTCCGATTTACAAAAAATCAAAATCGGGTATAA
>CAYTLK010000079.1:0-16590 GCA_964438515.1 uncultured Planctomycetaceae bacterium | reverse complement strand
AAAAATCCGTTTTTCAGGAACGCACATTCAGCGGGCACAAAGCCCGCCGCTCGCCTTGGACCATCAAAAACGAATCCAAAGAAAGACCGAACTCACCGGGGGTTATTTTATATCAAAAAGGGTTGGCTGCGTCTCGTCCGGTCCCTTCGTTGAAGTGGGTTCAGGGAAAGGCGGATAGTAAACGCCCACAATTAGAAACGGATTCGGCGCGTTTTTCTGCTGGCGCTCCCAAGAAGTCCCCAAAAAGAAATAAATGTCTTTCGTTTTTGCAAATTTCATATATCGCTCCACCGTCATTCTTGCGGCGCCCCCATCGCATGAACATTTCGGAGACGCTGCGGAATGGAGATACAGCATTCCGATTTCCCAGTCTTCGACCATCATATGAAGGGTTTTACCGTCAGAATCTTTAAATTTGTATCGAAATATATAGGGGATTTTCATTGCCGCCTGACGAAACTTTCTTTCATGCTCTTCCGGCGTCGAAAAAAGATCGAACTGTTCACGCTCTCTCTGAAACGCCGCCAGCTTTTCAGGCGCCCATTCAGATTCAGTCCTTTTATACGTCATTTCGAGTATTTCCGACGGTTTGAAAATGGCGAGCGACGTTCCTTTCGTTTTCAAGTCCTTCAGCAGCGTCGAACGTGAAGTATAAACCGGAGTTGCGGAAAAGATGAAACCTCGCCGTCGAGTCGTATCCGTTATGGTTTCACCCGCGGAAATTGGAAAACCAGCGCTGAGTTTTCGACTCTCAGGACGCTTATCCCTCGGGGCTGCAGATTCCGTTTCAACATTTATCCATTGAAATTTTTTGAACTTTTCCCTCTCATTCAAACTGCGAAACGGAACAGGATAAATTCTTCTCCACTCTCCATTTTCTGTAAGACCAGCAGTACAAACGAGTTCTCCATGGAGACTGGTGAGGTTTGGATAGGTTTTGACGATAATGAAAATTTTTTCTTGCATGTTATTTCAGCGGAATTACAGGATAGCCGTACAAATCTTTAATCTTAAGCGCCAGACGCGTTCGGTGACACTGATTCGGCGACTTTTCAAAGCAAAGCAAAACCGAAGTTTTTTCCTGAACCAGTTTGGCGGCCTGTTCAACGAACTCCATAACATCTGGTAAAAGCTCTTTTTCGTAGAGGTCGAACAGCCGGTCGTAATCCGCCTGACAGTTCAGCTCCGTCCGATAGGAAGTTGGAATCCCAAGCTGAGGAATGTGAAAATACTCAATTCCGTATTTTTCCAAGGTTTCCTGAAGAATTCGTTTGGAAAATCCCCGCTTTCGGGAAATCGGGTTCCGTCGAACGTCAATTACGCGTTCAATGCGGCGAATCCGAAGCAGATGTACAAAATTAAGAATCTCGAAACCTTCATAACCGATGGTATAAAGTTTCGTTTCTGTTTTCAAGTCTTCCATTCTTGGAAGCAATCTTTGTTCATCAAGATCAATCGACATTTTTAGGACCTGTTTTTATTCTCATTTTTTCAAATTGGTTATTTTATACCCGACTCATTTTGGATTTTTCGTTTCTCCGTCACTCACACAATCGAGAAACGACTGCCGCCGCAGCAGTCCAATGCGAAAATATATACATCGTTCGGAATGCAAGGTTCAGTGCTTCAGTATTTTATCCATCTGCAAAATCAGGAAATGATGCGTGTTGCTGCGATAAATTTGCTGATTGAATATCGTGCGGGCAGAACGGTTGGAGGCGTCCGCGTCCGTCGTGTAGCCGCGATGCTGAAGCGCAAACCCACAGTCCCGATACACCTTCGAACGCTCAAACAAATTCCCCTCCGATTGCTCAATCGCCGACGCAAAAACCGCCTGAATTTCCGAAAGTTCCTTCTTTTTTAACGCATTCACCAGCCGCCCCGCCGCATTCAGCTCGCCCCGCATCCAGCACGCTTCCGGAATCTTTTTCGCGTCGAAAACCGTCTGCGCCTCATTTAAGGAGGTTTGAACCGTTGTAAAATCTTTCTTCGAAAGCCCATTTTTAATGAGCGTCAGACGCAGCGTGCACAGCGCGAGCCGTCCCCGAAGCGGATGCGTCTCAGGCAAAAAATCGCTCGCCATTTTCAGACTTTTTTTCTGTTCGTCAAGCAAACTGTCGAGCATGCTGATCGTCAGCGCCTCTTTGGCGGCAAAACGTCCCAAAAGCTGAATCTCCATTTCGAGCGTGCGCGCGTCGAGAAGCGCGAGCGACGCATCCTTATTCAAAAAAGTATTACAAACTTTCACAAGCTGAACGAAATTGTCGTCTTTATCAAGTCCCTCAATCAGAAGACTTTCACGCATCAGGAAGTTTTCAACAACAATCGATAAAATTGGTACGTTTTTCACTTCGTTGGCGCACCAGGTCTTATGAAGTCCGTCACAAAGCGTGTGCAGCTCGCTGAATTCGCGATCGAATGCGTTTCCATCCGGAAAACGCGCGGATGTGAATTCGTTCCAAAGCGCAAATTGCGCTCCATTCACCCACGGAAGGAGGTAAAACATCGACTTTTTGTACGACGGATCCGGCGCTTCCGTTTCCAGGCGGCTCGCCGTCAGAATCTCCTCGTAGAGGGTTCGAACGTTCTTAAAGTATTCTTCGGACGTCGTGTAAACGTTCGAATCCCACGAGACGCCGGGGTCTTCGATGCTTTTTCCGAGAAATCCTACCGCAAATCCCTTCGTGTTGTACGTACACATCCGCATGATTTTGCCGGTTCGAGCCGCCGAATTCCGCGAAATGGAAAGAACCGTGTTGGACGTCGTGACCGCGTTTGCGTAATCGCCTTCGAGAATCTGAAGCACCGCCATATTGTTGGCCGTGGACGCCACCCGACGTTCCAAACGCCGCCGTTTTTCGAGCGCTTTACGCGCCGCTTCCTCGGAACCCGCTTCCGACTCGGATTTTGCGTCGGATTTTGCGTCGGATTTCGATTTTTCAGGTTTTTTCGCATCGTTTGAAGCGGCGGTTTCGTTCTGTGAGGCGTTGAATTTTGCGTGCGCGTTTCGCTGCCGCGTGTACATGGCGCTGTATTCCTGAAGCACATCCTCACTGAGGTCGCCCTTCAAAATCTGCAGCACAAGTTTCCAGTGCGGAAGCGCAAAATCGTCGCCGATCGCGTCCGCAACCGCTTTGGAATTCAGCGCATTCATCGCTTTCTCCGCGCCGCGCAAGTCGCCCGCATACGCAGTCGCAATCGCAAGCTGAAACATCACGTCCGGCGCAGCGTTCCCCGCGTCCGCAACCGCCTGATACTCCGAGACGGCTCGCTCGTACTTTCCCGCCAGAAGCGACGATTGCGCCATCGCGAGCGAAACGCCCGATGTACGATTTTCGCACAGGTTTCCGTCGGCGTTGGCGCTTTCGAAATGGTTCTTAAAAATGTTCGCGTACATCGCCCATTCCAAATAGCGTTTTGCGGGGATTTTTTCGGCCCAATCCTCGGTTTCGGGCGCGAGAGTCGGCGGAGCCAGAACGGCGAGCGAGTCGCTTGCGGCAAACAAATAGGGGTAGTAAAACTCCTGAGCCGTCATTTTCGCAAAGTCCGGCATCGGAGCTTCGGGAAGGCGGCAGGGACTCACGATGCACATGAGGAGAAACAGAATCAGCCCCGTAATTGCAGCAGGAATGATTTCTTTTCGAATTCCGTGCGGGAAACCGGCAAACTTTTTCGTGTAAAATTTTGTCTGTTTCATGGAACGGACGGCCCGCGCGAAATTTTCTTCGTCTTTAATGTATTCGAAATCCTGCGCCGTGAGACGTTTTTTGATGAGGAAAAAGACCGCAGTCCCCATCAAAAGCGCAAAAAGAAACGCAAGTCCGAACCGAATCAGCAGACTTCCCGGCATCGAGGGCGCAAAAAAAAGCGCGATGTACCCGCCGAGCAATAAAAAAAGCGTCACAGCAGAGAAAATCTGCCGTTTGGAATGAATGGACATTTTGGAGGATTTCGACGCATTCGCCGGATTCGCCGAATTTGCGGGTTTTGAAGGCTTCGCGGGTTTTGCATTCATGGAATCGTTCCCATAAAAAAAGTGGAACAAAAAGGGTGAAATAAGTATAAGGACTTTCTTATATTCTTATTTTAGCACAAAATGGCGTTTACTTCAACACTTTCCTTCAAAAAAAGGGGGGATTTTTTGTTTTTTTACCATTTTTCCCACCAATTTTCCCAAAAATCAGACGTTCCACGGCCGCAGAAAGTCCCAAACCGTCTCAGCCGTCTGTACCCCCGACGCACTGTGACGACTGAGTTCCGCAAAAATTCCGCCGGAATATTGAATTTCGTGCAGTGCAGTGAAGAATTCTGTAAAATTTATGTCGCCGGTTCCTGGAATCAGATGTTCATGGACGCCGCGCTTCGAGTCCTCAAAATGAATGTTCACGAGCCGCGAAGCGTGACGATGAATCCTTTCGGGAATCGGCTCGTACTGACAGAACAAATGTCCGACGTCGAGCGTCAGCCGCAGCTGGGGCGGGGCGGAGTCCAGAAGCCGTTCGAACTGCGTCATCGTATCGATGAACATCCCCGGCTCGGGTTCAAACGCGATTTTGACGCCGCGCTCGCCTGCAAAATCGACGAGAAAACGCAATTCCTCCGTAATTCTCTGAAAAAGTACCGCCGACGATTCGGGAACCGACTCCAGCGGCGCGCCCGACCAGATGGAAACGCAGTCGCTGCGGAGTTTTTGCGCAAGTTCCACTGCGTGACGATAGTATTTTTGACGTAATTCACGGCGTTCGGGACGCGGGTCGAGCAGGTTCGGAATGTGTTTGTGACGCGGGTCCAGCAGAAAGCGCGCTCCGGTTTCCACCACACTTCGAAGTGCGTGCGACTCGACCGTCTGTACGATTTCCTCGAGCGGCGTGCGCCAGAAAAAGTCGGACTCTCGACGCTCCAAAAGGTCGTGATCGAGCGTAATCGCCGCGCCGTGAAAGCCGATTTCCGCCAAAATCTCCACCGCATCGGAAAAAGTGTGGTGCGCCAGCCCGTTTGTGTTGTAACCGAAATACATGTACAAAAATCATTTCTGCGGTTTCTCCGCCGCTCTAACGCTCCGCCGTTCTGACGTTCTGAAGTTCCGACATTCTGCCGTTCTGACGCTCTGTTTTTATGGAAGAATCGTGTTGGGGATGTTCAGAATCAGTTCCTGCGTGTACTGCGTCATCGACGCAAGCATCCACGGCAAAAATAGGCTCAAAACGAGCAAAACAACAATTACTTTGGGAACGAACGAAAGCGTTTGTTCCTGAATTTGTGTGAGCGCCTGAAAAAGTCCGACGAGGAACCCCGTCAGAACTGCGGCGAGCAGAATCGGAAGCGCAAGCGTGAGGGTGAGCGCAATCGCGTCGCGTCCGAGTTGAATCAGCATTTCCGAATTCATAAGCACCTCTTATTTTCCCACAAAACTCGCCAAAAGCATTTCCACCACGAGCCGCCAGCCGTCCACGAGGACGAAAAGCAGAAGTTTGAACGGCAAAGAAACGAGCGTCGGCGGAAGCATGTACATCCCCATCGAAACGAGAACCGCCGAGACGAGCAAATCAATCACAAGCATCGGAAGCAGAAGCTGTACACCAATCAAAAACGCCGTTTTCAGCTCGCTGAGCATAAAAGCCGGCAAAAGAACGTGGGTCGGAACGTCTTCCATCGTGCACGATGCGAGCTGCGCTTCGGTCGGAGGATTGGGACTGTAACGCCAAAAAAGCAGAATTTCGTCCGTATTTCCCGTATGTTCGAGCTGGCCGCCCATGAATTTTCGCAGAGGTTTCCACCCTTTTTCCCATGCATCCTCTGCCGAAAGCGTCCCGGCCTGATACGGAACGAGCGCCTCCGTGTACATCCGCTCCCAGGTGGGAAACATGATGAAAAGCGTGATGAAAAGCGCGAGCGCCGCGAGAATTTGCGTCCCCGGAATTCCCTGTGTGCCGAAACCGTGACGAAGAATTCCCAAAACAACGAATATTCGTACGAAACTCGTCGTCATCATTACGAACGCGGGCGCCAGCGAGACGGCACTCAAAATCACCGCCATCAGTACGGATCGGCTGATTCCTTCCGGCCCAAACCACGAGGAAAACGAAAAAATGGAGGAAGACGCTTCGGAAGACGCTTCGGAGTCGGTCGGCGAATCAGTTTGGGAATTGGTCGGTGAGTTGGTCGGCGAAGCGGTTTGGGAGGCGGAATTTTCCGGAACGACCTCAATCTCCAAATTTTCCGGTATTTCGGACGGCGTTTTTGACGACGATTGAGACGGAGTTTCAGACGACTTTCCAGACGGCGTTTCGGACGGCGTTTCCGTTTGCGGCGCTTCGGGGATATTTTCCGGCTGTTCGACCGGTAAATTCCAGATTTTCGGAACGACCGGCTGCGTGTTGTACGGCGTCTGTGCGCGTCCCGCACCGGGGAAAATGAAACACAGAATCAGACCGAACGCGAAAATGAATCCTGTGCAAATAACAGACGTTTTCATCATGATGAGACCTCGTAAGTCAGTTTTTTTCAGGAATTTCCATTTCCGGAATCGGCTTTCCGCACAGTTTTGCGAGACGCGCGACCTCCATCTCATCTTCGATTTCACCGACTCGATCCAAACCGTTCTGCGAGACGGAAACGACAAAAAGTTTTTTCCCGCAGCGCATTAAATACAGTTGCTGACGGAACGCAAGGGGAGTTTTTCCGAGAATTTCGAACGCCTCTTTCGGAAGCGGCGGCGCCTCGCCCGGTGCGAATTTTTTCAGGATGAAAATGAGAATCATAAACAGAATCGTGATTCCCGCCACCGCCAGAATCAGGTTGCGCAGTCCTCCGTTCGCGATTGAAAGCGAGTTTTTATGCGTTTGTTCGTCCGTTTCCGCCTCATGCGTCGAAAAAAGCGGTCGTTCAGAAACCGTATTTTCCCCGCTTCCCTCAGTTTCTCCGACTGCGGCACTTTCTCTATTTATCCCAGTTTCTCCGCTTTGCGCTTCATGCAGCACAGGAGATTCCGCAGCGTTCGTCCCATTTTGCGCCGACAGAGGGTGCGCGCCGAAAAAGAACAGCGCGAAAACGAAAAAAAAGAAGGAAAGAAACGCAGCGGTCTGCATTCTTCGAGCCTTTCGGACCCAGGAAACGTGAAAAAACATAAAACCTCCCGGCCCCTTCTACAAAAATTCAGTAATTCGGACGCTGAAACAGCCGTCGACGATCAGCAGCTCGCCGCGCGCGATTGCTTTTCCATTTACGAGGACGCTGACCGGCTCGTTTACGTGTTTGTCGAGAATCACGACCGACCCGGGATGAAGTCTCGCGACTTCCGAAAGCAGCATCGTCGTTTGACCCAGTTCCACTCGCACCTCAAGTTCAATATCGCCGAGCGACGCAATTTGTTCCCTGCAAAACGCCCGATGACGCCGAGACGCATCCTCCCGTTCCTCCTTTTGAGGGTCCAGCTCCGGAAGTGTCGGAAGCTCCGCATCCACACTGTTCAGCAGTGCGTCCAGTTCTTCGGGAGTGAGAGTCGAATTTTTTTCCATCATACGGTCCACTTTAAACTTCAGGTTGTAAGGATAAAATTTCCCTCTTTTCAAGCCGGGGGACGGCGTCAGACGGGGGTGTTTGAACCTCGACGGACTTTCACCCTTCCGGCGGCTCGTACTCGAACTTCTTCCAAATCAGCGGCTTCCGATTCGTCGGTTCAATACGAAGCATCACCTCGCCGTTCTGAAAAATACGGACCGTTCCGTTGGTTTCACTGACGACGATCGCGACGGATTTCGTGCAGCGCGTGATTCCAGCCGCCGCCCAGTGGCGCGACCCCAGCCCTTTCGAAAGCGTAATGTTGTCGGCCGACGCGTCTAAAATCCGACACGACGCCTCAACGATTCCTTCGGAAGAAATTACAATCGCGCCGTCCAGCTGCGCAATTTCCTTAATTCCTTCCCGGACCCTTGGATCCATGATGTCGCGTTCCGAACGGCTGTAACCGCGTACCGGATCGAAACCTCCTGCGTGACTGCTTGCCAGAACGCGCTGTTTATCACCCACGACGAACAGCGTTCCGACGGGCTTTCCTTCGCGGCCGCTCAGACCGATTTCCACCGCCAGTCCGACGATGGTTTTCAGCGTTTCCAGCGGAACCGTCGTATTCAGGAGCCGCAAATCGCTGCTCGTGAGCCGATTCAAATGTTCTTTGAGGGAAATGAGGGAAATCGTGTCGATGATGTTCGACTCAAATCCTCCATACATCGCGACGATCTGGCTCCCCGGTCGAATGAAATCTTCGGAAATACATCGCAGAATCGACTGCATGAGTCGGTCATACACTGGATTTCCGACCATTTCGAGAATAATCGTACGGAAACCTGCGTCTCGTGCACCCTGCGCCTGTTCTTCCGTATCGAGCGCCACGATGAACGGCACGCCGCTGTCGCCGACGAGTTTCTTCACTCGGCCCCAGTCCGCATTTCCATCATATAAAAGGATGATCGCCGAGGCTTCCATTTCGGTGTACATCAGCTTCGCGTTTTCGACGAAAAGACGAAACTGTTCTGTAATTCGGAGGGTATTTACCATTATTATACGTTATTTATTAAATAAAAGTTTTAGGAAATGCTGAATAAAACCTCGATTTTCAATCTTGGTGAGCGGGGAACAGGATGTATGGTTTTAAGGGACGGAGGGCGTTTGTGTTTCGGATTCTTCGGCGGCGGCCACCGCACGATCGCTGCTGCTTCCTCGGTGTTCACGACAGTACGCGAGCCACTCCTGCTGCGTTTTCAGCTTCTGACCCGTAATTTTCTGAAGTGCAATCATCGTGAAGTGCTGCAAAGCCGGATCCTTCGTCCCCAGCGGAACTTCGAGCGCCGCAATCGCGCGCGAATCGCCCAGCTCGCCCAGTGCATCAATTGCAGAGTGCTGAATATCGAGGTCCGTTTCCGTTGCAAGGATGTGGATGAGCTGCGTCACAGCCGCGTCTCCGCCGTACGTCAGCCACGCGGCACACAGCGCCTCACGAACGTCCCGATCCGAATCATTCTCCGCAAAAACCAGCGTCTCTTCCGAAAGCGGCACATGAAAATGCGCAATCGAAAGCACCGCTTCACGACGCAGAAGCGCGTCGGTTTCCTCGTGAACGATCGTCGCCAGCGTCTGCGCGTACTCCGTCTGATTTTCGGGCGGAATTTTGGACGCATTCTTTCCAAGTTCCCTAATTTGCCGCGTACGCTCCGCCGGCTGCGGAACTCCCGGTATCGGTTTCCCCGCATTCATTGTTGCGCATCCCGACATTCCGAGAATCAGCACCAAAATCGTCCATAATCTGATTTTTTGAAACATTCTTTCTACCCGCACGCGTCCCTGAGTCTGCGACACACTTTCTCCTATACTTTAGTTATACAACGCAATTCGTTTTGGCGCAAGATTAATTTTCTTTTTTTAAAAAATTTAATAAAATTTTTGGGAACTTCTTTAAAAATTTTTAAATCGTGTTATAATAGTGGAAGAGTTCATTCATGTGAGGAAAAAAATGCCCATTTACGAATATTTTTGTGACGATTGTCAAACACTGTTCGAGGAACTGGTTCGCGGTTCTGACGAACCCAAAAAATGTCCCAATTGCGGAAGCGCCGAGATTCACCGAAAACTCAGCGTCCCTTCCAATCCCCACTCCGCAAACAGCGGCTGTGCCGCTCGCGACGCTGGATACTGTACGGAATCCAATCCCGGGTCCGGCTGCGGCTGCGGAAACGGCTGCTGCTGTCACCACCACCACTAAAAAACAGGGAAGAACGCACATGGAAAGTTTGATCCCTCTGTTTATCGGTCTTTTTGCCCTCGTCGTCATCGTGTGGGTCGGACGGCTGGCAATTCGAAAGTTTCAGGAATCCATTCACGAGGAAGCTGCGGAAGGGATAGAAGCCGTCCATTCCATGCTGGGAAGTCTCCGCAAGTCCCTCGAAAATGGGGATATTTCCGAAATTGAATATCATACAATTAAGTCGGAGCTGATGGACCGCCTTCAGGAGTCCGCGCAAAGCAAAGATTAAACCGGCCAACGTTTTTCGTTCAACCGCATTCAAACAAGAATCGAGTGTTCCATGGATTCCGACAATAATTTTAACGACACCGACAAAAAAACAACTCCTAAAAAACAGGCGTTTTGTTCTTTTTGCAAAAAATCGCACCGCGTGACCGGCCCGCTCGTCGAAGGTCCCGGAAACGTGTACATTTGCAGCGAGTGCATTGAACTGTGCCGTTCCATCCTCGAACAAGAGAAAAAACGCCGTTTTACGCCGCAGCCGACGATGCTCATGGAGCGTCTCACACCGCGTCAAATTGTGTCGCGTCTCGACGAATACATTATCGGTCAGGATTTCACGAAAAAAGTTTTGGCCGTGGCGGTGTACAACCATTTTAAACGTCTTGAACACGTGCGTTCAGGAAATACCGACGTGGAACTCGGAAAGTCGAACATTCTTCTGATTGGTCCCACAGGTTCCGGAAAGACGCTTCTCGCGCAGACGCTCGCAAAAATCCTGAACGTTCCGTTTGCAATCGGCGATGCAACCACGCTGACGGAGGCGGGTTACGTCGGTGAAGACGTCGAAAATCTCCTCCTCAAACTCTTGATGGCGGCCGACTTTGACGTCGAGGCGGCGCAGCGTGGAATTCTGTACATCGACGAAATCGACAAAATCGGCCGTACGACTCACAACGTCTCCATCACCCGCGATGTTTCCGGGGAGGGCGTCCAGCAGGCGCTGCTGAAAATGCTCGAAGGAACCGTCGCGAACGTCCCGCCGAACGGTGGACGGAAGCATCCCGAACAGCAATTCATCCAAATCGACACGAGCAACATCCTCTTCATCTGCGGCGGAACCTTCATCGGACTGAAAGAAATCATCGAACGACGCTTGGGAAACCGAACGCTGGGATTCGGACAGACCGCAAATGCGTCGGATGAAACCTTCGGCGAGCAGGAACTGTCGCCCCTTGAACGTGTTGCGAGCGAGGATATTATAGAGTTCGGTCTCATTCCTGAATTTGTGGGACGTCTTCCGGTCATCGCGGCTTTGGACGAACTCGATATGGATGCGATGGTGCGAATTTTGAAAGAACCGCGCAACTCGTTGGTGAAGCAGTACACGCATCTGTTTGAGATGGATAATGCGGAGCTGGTGTTTACGCCGGACGCTCTCGAAACCATTGCGCGCCTTGCGAAAGAGAAACAGACGGGTGCGCGCGGACTCCGGGCCATTTTGGAAGAGGTGATGCTCGACATTTTGTTCGAACTTCCCGACCAGCCCGGCGGAGTGCGTTACGTCGTGGATGAAGATGTGGTTCTGGGGCGCCGCAAACTCTTTCAATTTGAAGAACCAAAAATCAAACGCAAACGCGCCTAGTCGCGAGCCGCGACGGGCGAAAGCGCTGCCGCGCGAGTGACGCCCCCGTTGGGGCGGGAACGTCCAGCGGTTGGGATGCATTTCCTGGGAACGCGGGTGTCTCGCCCGCAAATGTCGACGAAAGCGCCCCTTGGGAGTGTCGCCTTCCATCCCGCAAAAACTTCATTTAATTTATGCGTCACAAGCGCTGTTGCGCGCGTGACTTCTTGAAACGAAAGGAACCTTTATGAAACGAATCATCCTCCCTCTCGCCATTCTGATTTATGTTGCAGTTTTCGCATCTTCTGTGCGGGCGCAAGAGGTTTACGACCTCGTCGTGTACGGCGGCTCCAGCGCCGGCGTTGCGTCTGCGGTTCAGGCGAAACGGATGGGACATTCCGTCGCAATCGTCTGTCCCGATGTGCATCTCGGCGGTCTTTCTTCGGCGGGGCTCGGCGCAACGGACTCCGGAAATCGCGACGTCATCGGCGGTATTTCCCGCGAATTTTACCATCGTTTGTGGCTTCACTACCAGAAACCCGAATCGTGGAACTGGCAGTCCATCCCGCAGCTTGGAATGCCGGGGCAGGGTGGAAGAGGCTTCGATAATGTGACGGAAACCGCCTGGGTGTTTGAACCGCACGTTGCGGAGGCGATTTTCGAAGAATTCGTGAAGGAAAACGACATTCCTGTTTTTCGCGGCCAATATCTCGACCGAATGAAAAAAGACTGCGTGGAAAAAGATGGTACGAATATTGTTTCGATTCGTATGAAAAGCGGTGAAGTTTTCCGTGGAAAAACGTTCATCGACGCAACGTACGAAGGCGACTTGATGGCGGCGGCCGGCGTCAGTTACACGCTGGGACGCGAGAGCAACGAACAGTACGGCGAATCTCTCAACGGAATTCAGGTCGGACACGCACACTATCACCAGTTCGTTCCGATGGTCGATCCGTACATTGTGCCGGGAAAGCCCGAAAGCGGTCTGCTTCCTTATATTAATGAAGACGCAGGCGGAGAAGATGGGTCTGCCGACACGAAAATTCAGGCGTACTGCTATCGTTTGTGCATGACGTGCGTCCCGGAAAATCGCGTTCCGTTCGAGAAACCTGCAAATTACGACCCGCTGAATTACGAACTGTTTCTTCGTTCGATCGAGGCGGGCCAGCGTTTTCTGATGATTATTTCGGGGATGCCGAACGCCAAAACCGACACGAATAACGGCGGGCCGTTCTCGCATGACTTCATTGGTCAAAACTACGATTATATTGATGCGGACGATGCGGACCGCGAAAAAATCTGTCTCGCGCATGAAATGTGGCAGCAAGGGCTTATGTGGACGCTTCAGAACGATCCGCGCGTTCCGGCTGACGTTCAAAACAGCTACAAAGAATGGGGTCTTGCGAAAGACGAATTCCAAGACACGCGCCACTTCGGCCATAAGATTTACGTACGCGAAGGACGCCGGATGGTGAGCGATTTTGTACTCACCGAACGGCACTGCTGCCGCGTGCTTCCAACGCCGCGTCCCATCGGTTTCGGGTCGTATCAGATGGACTCGCACCACTGTCAGCGGCACGTAAAAATGATTGACGGAAAAGCGTACGCAATGAATGAGGGAGACGTAGAGGTTTCACCCGGCGGAGCGTATCCGATTGATTTCGGGACGATTCTTCCGAAGCGTTCGGAGTGCACGAATCTCCTCGTTCCCGTCTGCGTTTCGAGTTCGCACATCGCATACGGCTCCATTCGGATGGAACCCGTTTTCATGATTCTGGGTCAAAGTGCGGCGACGACGGCCTGCATGGCGCTCGACGCGGGAACTGCTGTTCAGGACGTGAATTACGAACAGCTCGCAGCGCGTCTGGAAGCCGACAAACAGGTGATTGATTACGCGCTTGCACCGCCGAAAGTCGCCGATCTTTCGGTGAAAAACCTTCCGGGAATCGTCTGCGACGAAGACGGTGAAGGGGTGAAACTCGAGGGGGATTGGGAATTTAATAACGTCACCACGCCGCGCGTCGGTAAAGGATACATGCACGACGGAGGCACAAAATGCGGCACAAAACGTGCGACGTACACGCTCGACGTGAAAGAGACGGGCGACTATGCTGTACGAATTTCTTACCCAACGAATCCGAATCGAGCAACGAACGTTCCGGTGGAGGTTCACAGTGCGGACGGCGTGAAGACGGTCCTCATCAATCAAAAAGAGTGTTCGGAGCCGCCGTTTGAGACGGTGGGAACTTTCCGATTTGAGGCGGGTCCGGCGCAGATCGTGATTTCGAACAAGGACGCGGACGGTTACGTCATTCTCGACTGCGTTCAGCTTTTGCCGGTCAAAAAGTAAGGAAAAGCATCGAAAAAAGAAGCGGCAGGGACTTATTCGTTCCCCTGGGAGCGCGGGCATCCTGCCCGCATGATTCCTCAATGGAACGTTCATTAATGGGATTATGCGGGCGAGACGCCCGCGCTCCCAGGAAGTCGGCGCAAGTCGATTGGATGAATTCAGCCGGAAATTTCCGTTTTTCAGGAACGCACATTCAGCGGGCAAAACGCCCGCCGATTTCGTAGATGGACGCAGATTGATTGTTTTCAAATTCAACCATGAAAAACGGGAAATATTTAGGCGTTTTTGCAGCGCGAGCCAAAACAGCTGGAAAACTTGTATAATCAATACTTTTGATATTTTTTTCGCGTTTCTTTCTATTTTTCCAACTTCGGAATGGGCGGCGTGGGAATCGCACCCACAAGGCGCGTCACAATGGCGTCGTTCGTCATTCCTTCCGCCTGCGCCTGAAAATTGACGCTCAACCGATGCCGCAAAACCGGAACCGCGATGCGTCGAACGTCCTCAATCGATACGGAAAAACGTCCGTCCATCGCCGCAATCGCCTTTCCTCCCTGAATCAAAAACTGACCGGCCCGCGGTCCCGCACCCCAATCGACGAGGTCGCGCACAAAGGACGGCGCCGACTCATCTTTAGGACGCGTCGCACGCACAAGCGACGTCACGTATTTCACGATGTACGGACTTACCGCCACCGAATTTACGAGCTTTTGAATGTTCGAAATGGCTCGTGCGGAGAGAATTTTACGCACTTCCACGAGTTCGCTGCGCGTCGTCTGAGAGAGAATGCGTTCCTCCTCTTCCTGCGTCGGATAGTCGATCTTAATATTGAACATAAATCGATCCAGCTGCGCCTCGGGAAGCGGGTACGTTCCTTCCTGTTCGATCGGATTTTGCGTCGCAATCGTAAAAAACGGGTCCGGAAGCGTGTACGTATTCTGCCCCACCGTCACTTCGCGTTCCTGCATCGCCTGCAGCAGGGCCGACTGCGTTTTGGGCGGCGTACGGTTTATCTCGTCTGCAAGAAGAATATTCGTGAAAATCGGTCCCTCCACGAATCGGAAATTCCGTTTCCCATTCTCGTCTTCGTCGAGCACGTTCGTTCCCGTAATGTCGGACGGCATCAAGTCCGGCGTGAATTGAATGCGTTTGAAATTCACATCCAAAATCCGTGAAAGAGTGCTGACCATGAGCGTCTTTGCGAGACCCGGAACCCCTTCAAGGAGACAGTGTCCCCGTGTGAAAATCGCAGCAAAAAGCTGTTCAATCACCTCATTTTGACCGACGATGATTTTTTGAAGCTCTTCCTGCATGAGCTTCCGCTGTGCCGCAAAATCCTGCAATAATTCCGCAAGATTCCGATTTTTCTGAGGCTGAGGAACGTTCGACATAAAATTGAATGAAGGATTAAATTAAAAAAATGAAAAGACCGAAGGTGCACAAGCGATCCCCTTTTGAATTTTTGTTTCTCCAGCGCGACCGCTAAAGCAGCGTTTTCAGTGAAATTCGTGCAAATTTCCGCTTCGCGGTCGTTAAACAAGCTGAAACACCTGCTGCAGCGACCAACTAAAGCGGAAATTTCGAGTGAAAACAGTAAAAAGTACTATTTCGCAAAGTTCGAATCAAACGCGATATTGCTCGGCGAGAAATTCCAGCCTTTGATGAAATTACAGGCGTCTTCGGCTCCCCAGAAACGTTCCATTCCGGAATCTTCCCATTCGACTGACAGGGGGCCAGTGTAACCCGAAACGTTCAGCTCGCGCACAATTTCTTCAAAATTCACGTCCCCGTGTCCCGGACTGCGGAAATCCCAGCCGCGGCGACGGTCACCAAAGTTGATGTGCGAGGCGAGAATGCCGGATTTGCCGTTGAGCGTAACTGCGGCGTCTTTGACGTGTACATGGAAAATGCGGTCGGGGAACGCTTTGATGAATTCTGTCGGATCCACACCTTGCCAGATGAGGTGGCTGGGGTCGAAGTTGAACCCGAAAGCGGGATGATAGTTGAGGGCTTTCAGAGCGGTTTCCGCAGAATAAAGGTCGAACGCAATTTCTGTCGGATGAACTTCGAGCGCAAATTTGACTCCGGCTTCCTGGAACACGTCGAGAATCGGCGTCCACAGTTCGTTCAGAAGCTCAAAACCTGCGTCGATGTCTTTCCAGTCCGTCGGCGGCCAGCTGTAAAGAAGCGGCCAGATGCTCGACCCGGTGAAACCTGTGACGATTTTAATCCCGCATTTTGCAGCTGCCAGCGCAGTGTCTTTCATTTCCTGAACGGCTCGCGCACGCACACCTGCCGGGTCGCCGTCGCCCCAAATGTAGGCGGGAACGATGCTTTTGTGACGTGCATCAATTTTGTCGAGCACGCACTGACCGACGCAGTGATTGCTGAGCGCCCAGATTTGGATTCCGTATTTGGCGAGCATCGCTTTCTTTTCGGGCCAGTAATTATCGTCGTCGAGTGCTTTATGAACATCGAAGTGGTCGTTTGCGCCGCAAGCCAGTTCGAGACCTTCGTAACCGAACTCACTCATTTTGCTCGCGATGGTTTCCAACGGCAGGTCTCCCCACTGACCGGTAAACAGCGTAATAGGTCTGGGCATTTTTCTCTCCCTTTTGTATAATTGTACAGAAAATGAAACTTTTGAAACGACAAAAAATTGTTTGTATCTATTCCTTTAACACACTCTTGTTCGAAAAGCAAGCCCCCCCCATCGATTTTTGTGGAAAAAACCCAGAAAATTTCCATATGCAGCCGGTGCCAGTTCCATTTTGGACAGTCGTCAGGGATTCGGGGAGATGTTCATTCAACGTTTTAAGTACGACGCATTTTGAATCGCAGCTGTTCGTCAGGTGAGGCTCTGAACGCAGGAACATT
>CAYTLK010000078.1:12350-16683 GCA_964438515.1 uncultured Planctomycetaceae bacterium | reverse complement strand
TCGATCAAATGATTATATTCTTTCAGCTGTTTCGGCTGTCGATCGCGCAGAAAAACACCGTTCGGCGAATCATTCCACCCCTGGTACGACATTTGACGCGATTTTCCATCAATACACGCATTGCTGATGAAAATATTGTTACAAATATGGTTTTCACGAGCGTTATGAAGGTGCATCGCGCCGATCTGACAGCGCGCCACAATGTTTCCGTACACATCGACGCCGCAGCACGCTTCATCCAAGTAAATTCCCCACGCAAACATGTGAAAATGGTACTTTCCGTCCCGATCGTGACCGAAACCGATGCTGTCGGTGCAGCGATTGTAACGAATGACGGTTCCCAGACCGCCCGTCCAGCCGCCGCCGTAAATCGCACCCGTGTCCTCCATCTCGAGATTGGTAAAATGAATGTCGTTGTATTCCATCACGTGCAGCTGTCCGCTGTGAAAAATCCCGCACCGAGGCGTGTCGTGAATGAGGTTGTGTGCCGCACGAACGCCCATCCCGCCGATAATCACGCCGATTCCGTGACGATACAGCTGGCCGCAATGATGAATGTAGTTGTTTTCAATATTGTGCTCGCAGCGCGTGAACGTTTTTTGGTCGCCTCCGCTTGCTTCGATTCCGTGTCCGCCCGTGTTCCAAATGTCGCACCCCAAAACCTCACAGTGCGTTCCGCCGTGAATTTGAACCGCCGCCCCCTGAAAGAACACCATATCGTGAAGCTGGGACTTTTCAATCGTACAATTTTCACATTTGTCCATCAAAATCCCGTAAACCTCCGCGCCGCAGAGGTCCAAGTTCCGAAAAACCACGTTCTTCGACTGATACAGCGCGAAAATTCCCGCAGGAACCGGAATGGTGACGGAAGTTTCCTGCAATTTCTCGTCTGGAGGAATAAAGTACAGTTTTTGTGCATCGACGTCCTGGTACCACTCGCCCGGCGCGTCGAGTTCCTCACGCAGCCCCATAAAATGGTAGCGATCCGCTGGCCGCGCGGCGTACCCCATCGGTTTCGTAAGCGTTACAGTTTTCGAAGAAGGGTCTGCTTCTTTGATTTCTGCTGCGACATTCCACCAATTATAGCGGGGAAAAAGACACACCATCCCTTCGGACGGATTCGCCCAGTGATGAAAATCTTCGTCTTTGATTTTCACGAGGTCGCAGCGTTCGCCCTCCACGTCCTGATACATTCCGAACACTTCGCCGTCCACGTACGCCCAGCCGCCGGCAAACGGATAGCGCGCGTCGTAGTTCGGATAGCGGCACCAAATTTGACGTTTCCCGCCGTAAAACAGCTGACGAAAACGTCCTGTGACGCCCAGCGGTGCGAGATCCGCCTCATAAACGTTCGGAAGACCGCGAAAATCCGACTTTTTCCAGTGCGTCACTTGAATTCCGCCGAAAAAACGAGGCTTTTCATCTTTCCACCCGCAAATCAGAAGGTCGTGATCGTCTTTCGAAAACTGAACAAGTTTCGAATTGTAATAATCGCCAGCGTGTACAAAAATCGTAATTTGTTCATTTTCCCCCTCCCTTTTTGCGGTGCGGGCAGAATCCCGCGCTTTCTCAAGTGTTGCGAAAGGAGCTTCGAGTGTGCCGGCGTTCTCGTCGGACCCGCTCACAGAAACATGAAACTCTGCCGCATGAAGGAGAGAAACGAATCCGAAAAACATCAAAAAACAATAGACATTTAAAGTAATTTTATTCATAGAATTCAAAAAATAAATAGGGGAGGAAAAACGATCAAAATTCCGAGAGGGGGGAATCCTTTTTTATTATAAACCGACACCAGTAGGAATGCAAGCCCCAGCGCCAGAAAAAAAGTTAAAATTTTTTGGTGAAAATTGACGTGAAAATCGAAAAATAATTTAAATAATCGACACAATGCGTCAAAATCTTCGAAAATTTTATCTATTTTTACTAAAAAACCTATTTTTTGGTTGACAAAATCTAAAAATAGGGTAAAATATATCGTAGAGTAGAATTTAGAATCAGTTTCAAGGGGATTCAATTTTCACTTTACGTTTGTTTTATTCATTTTGTTTTATGATCGTCATTTTGTTTATTTCCTTTAATCCTTTCATATTATTTAACTGTCACATCCCTCATTTCCTTCCTTTATTCCTTCATTTCCTTACGAGAATCGTTCAGAAGACAGGGATTTTCCATGTTAGTCCTTTCACGCAAAACCGGAGAACGTATTATGATCGGCGACAAAATCGCGATCACGGTGGTACGTATTTCTCAAGGAACCGTGCGCATCGGTATCGACGCCCCGCGCGACCTGTCGGTCGTTCGTGAAGAAGTGATTTTGCAGGATAATGCGTGCATTTCGCAGGATGGAACCCTCAATATTCAGCTGACTCCCTCAACGGCGATGGGGAATCAGCCTTCCATTTGATTTTTTTCGTTTTTTCGTTTTTTTCGACTCTCTCGATTCGTTTTTTATCTTTCCTAAATTCCCCATTTTCGCATAACGCGGTCTAAAACGGGTGTGCTGATTTCACTTTGAAGCTGGAACGGAAGAAACTCCGTTGTGTTTTCCTCTTTTTTCGATTGTTCGAGGGACGCAAAACAGAGGTCCTCCGCGCAAAGCGTCTTCTTTTCTGCCGTTGGCGTTACACTCGACGTCGATTTGGCGGTTTCTTCCTCCGAAACGACAAAAATGCCGCTCGTTTGTACGTTATTTCCAGCGAGATTCTTCAGCGGTGCGGCAGAAAAAACTGCTGTACGTGATTCAACAACCGGGAAAGTTGCTTTTACAGGAATCAATAACTCTGTTTCGGAAATCATAGAATCTGTTTCAGAATTCGTTTCGGAAACAGTTTCAGGAATCACTCTCTCAACAATCTCCGCCGCCGCAGACTGTGTTTCAACAACTTCTGGCGTCGCCGTCACTTCCGCAATTGTTGGAGTTTCTGCATCTTCTGTAGTTTCCGCCACTCCCGCAGTTTCCGCATCATATGTAGTTTTCGCAGTTTTCGCCGCTACGATGGATGCAGTTTTGATCGCGTTTGGACTCGCTTTTCCATAGTGTTTCGCGAACAAAATGAGGTCGCTGATTCTCACCAGCCCGTCGGAATCAAAATCCGCAATCGAGGCGGCCGGAAGTTGCGCCACGTTTTTCCCATAAAGTTTCGCAAACAGAATCAGATCTTGAATCGTGACGCCTCCATCATCGTTGAGGTCGTATTTATACGATGAAACCGTCACTTCATTTGCCGTTCCATTCGTCTGCAGACAGTCGGACGCCGCACTTTCTCCCAGTTCCAAACCTCCATTTCCGACCGGCGTAAAATACAGCTGCGTCATCAAAACATTTTCCGTCGTTTCGACTTGCGGCGCCGCTTCCTCAGAAACGTGAATCTCCACAAATACTTGCGTCGTTCCGGTTTCCTCATCGACAGAAAGCGTCCGGAACGTGGTTTCGACCCCGTCTCGCGAGAGTGTGGAACCCGTTTCCAGCGTGAAAAGCGAGGAATTGTATGAAATCAGTACAAGCTGCGAGTTTAACCCGTTTTCACTCCACAAACCTACATAAAAGTTCGACCACTCCGTAAGGCTTGCGTTGGAAATTGCCTCCAGCGTGTTTGCATCGTCAAAATTCAGCGCTTTTTCCTGAACACGCGTTTCCATGTTTCCCAAAATACCGAGAAAACCATCGACGGCCCCGGTATTTTCCGTAACATCCGACTCATTTCCCTCTGCCGCAATCGTCCAAAATAGGACGTACTCGCCGACTCCCAGCGTGCTTGTATCCACCTCCACTTCGAGATTTTTTGCCGTTCCTGCTTCGAGTCCCTCGAAGGTTTCCGTCGTCGTCAGAAGCACGGCTTCCTCCGCACTCGCATCGGATTTATACGCATAAAACTGGATTTGAAATTCTCGCGACGCATCCCGTCCCTTGCTGGAAACCTGCATTTCCGTGACGGTGACGACGTTTCCTGCGGAAATCCACTCCTTGCGGAAACTCCCGACCTGCGAAACGCTCAAATTGAACTCGCGCGTCCACGTATCCGCCTGTACCGTTGACGAACTTCCATCTCGGAAATTCCCGGTTCCAATTGCGGTCACGGCAAAATAATACGTGCTTTCTTCTTGAAGCCCGGAAATTTCGAAACTCCCAGATTCCGCAACCGTGAAATCCTGCACGATATTCGTAAAACCGTCGTCCGATGCGACCGCAATGTGGAATCCGGAAGCGCCCTCAAGTGCGGAAATCGTCAGTTCCAGCGTGGAAATGGAAGTTCCGGAAGCCGTAATGGTCGGCGCATCAAGTTCCTTCTGCGTCACCGTCAGAACGCCGTTTTTGTACGTTATTTCGTAATTC
>CAYTLK010000078.1:4608-12250 GCA_964438515.1 uncultured Planctomycetaceae bacterium | reverse complement strand
GTAAACGGTCGTGGAATCGTTTGCCGTCACGGTGAGCGCCGCTTTTGTAATCGCAGCGGTCGTTTGAATCTGCGTTTGATTCAGTACGTAATTCGAAGATTTGGTTCCGGAAAGGGCGAAACCTGCGAAAGTGACGGTTTTATTCGTCCCGGCAGACGCATTTTCGAACGTGTACGACCCGCCGGAAAGCGTGACGGCGTCAGAATTCACGACCCCGACGAGCGTGTACGAACCCGACGCGGAGTTTGTAGCGTCGTACGTTTTGTCGTTTGCGGAAATCACGGCAGAAAGTTCCTTCTGCGTCACCGTCAGAACGCCGTTTTTGTACGTTATTTCGTAATTCGAGGACGTGAGGCCGGAGGCGGAAATCGCGTAGGTTCCAACGTCGTCGAACGTTTTGTAAGTCGTTGAAACCACAGCACTTCCGGAAAGATTCGAAACCGTTTCGCCGCCGACGAAACCGGAAATCGTCACGCCGTTCAAACTCGCCGCCGAGCCGTAAACGGTCGTGGAATCGTTTGCCGTCACGGTGAGCGCCGCTTTTGTAATCGCAAACGAGGCGGAATTGTTTGTAAGGAGATAGTTCGAATCGGCCGTCGAAGCCTCTGCGGTATACGTTCCCGCATTTTTGAATACGGAAGCAGTTCCGCTGTAAGTCACCGTCAAATAACGGGTTGTGCCCGACACATCCAAAAACCAGGCGGTAACGGTTTGTGCGGCTCCGCTGTAGGTGTATGCGGCGTCGGTCCAGTAAACCTCAGAAGAACGGGCTTTGATTTGCAGGGACGCAGAGCCGGTCCAATCGTCGCATCCGGAACGCGACACTTTTGCGTAAATCGTGTATGTACCGGCACTTACGCACGATACGGAGGATGAATAATTGGTTCCGTCCAGGCTGTACAAAACGATGTCGCCGACCTGCGTTCCTGTAACGAAAATCGAATGGGAAAGTCCGTCGTACGTTGTTTCCGCGTTGGAAATTGCGAGTCCGGAAATTTCTTCCGTCGAAACGGTGAACGCAATCGCGCCCGAATCGTTGGACGAATTTACATCAGAAGAAACGATTCGCCACCCGATGTACCAGGTTCCGGCCGCCAGTGAGGCGGTATTAATGGATACGTCTGATAATTGTACTGAATCTCCAGGGTTCATTCCCGCCTGGGAAAAGGTCGTAATCAGCGTGTCGGCGGCGGAAATCACGGAATCGTTCGAGAGGTAGATTTCGACAGAATAGGAATCGGAATAACCGACACACGAAACGTCGGATGCGTTAATTTGCAGGTTCGAAAGGGTGATGGAACTGGTTCCGGCAGCGATTTCTGAGGCACTGAGAGTTGCACCCGAGGCGGAAAAGTCGTAAACGACGGGAAAAACGGCTTCATACGCACCCAAATCCAGAAACGTATTGTACAATCTTGCGTTTCCGGCCAAATCCGAGTCGGAGGCGGCAGCCGTCTGCATCATGGAGGCGTATAAATCGGAAGAACCGGCATTCAGCGCCTGCGAGGATGCGGAGACGGCGAGCGTGAAATCACCGGCGGCGGCATTCGTAAAAAGCGGGAGCGACGCGTTGTACGTCAGATTGTTCGACGAACTTGCTTCGGTCCATGCGGTAAAGGAACTCAACGTGTAGGAAGCAGAAAGTGTGAGGCCGGAAGCCGACGCGTACAAATCCGCGTTCGACGTTCCGTTTTGCGTTGTGGAATTTGCGGCCAAAATCGTATTTCCGAGAGAAATTCCTCCCAGAGCGTAAATTCCGCCACCGTAATTCGCCGCAGAGTTTCCAGTAATCGTACAGTTTACGGCTTTCAGATTGTACGTGTAAATTGCGCCGCCCAGTTCGGAGGCTGTATTTTTAGCGGCCAACGAGTTCGAAATGGTGACCGTCCCAATCGTGTTGCTCGCGATCATCCCCCCTTGTTCCGCGCTGTTCTGGAGGAATGAAGAGTCTTCAATTTTGAGGACTGCATCGTTGTAAACCGCACCTCCGAAGGCCGTGTAAGTACTTGAAGCGACTGAGTTTGCGGAAAATGTACATTTATTGATGGTTGCGGTTCCCTCACAGGCGAGAGTGGTTCCGCTGTATAAATTGGTGCTGTAAATCGCGCCGCCCGATGCGAGTTGGAAGGAGGGAGTCGACGACAGTGAGCCGTTTAGATTCACGAAATTTGAGCTAAAAATGGTATTTGAGACGGTAATTTCAGCACCTTCAGCAAAAATTGCGCCGCCGCTCAATGCAGCGGAATTTCCGGCGAAATTGGAATTTGTAACGTTTATCGTTGTTTTGTATGTGGAGGAATAGGTGTCGCAATAGACGGCTCCGCCGCAATTTGAAGCAGAGTTGCTTGTAAAGCCGCATTCAGCGGCCGTGACGTCCGAGGCGTAGGCGTAAATTCCGCCGCCTTGAGACGCAGAGTTTGAGTCAAAAGTTACATTATTGAGCGTCAAATCACATTGCATAATGAGCATTGCGCCGCCGAAAGTCGCATTGCAACCGGAAAATGCGGAGTTCGAAATGCTGCAGGCGGTCAGATTATTCTGATAAACGGCGCCGCCTTCGTACGCAGAGCCTCCTGAGATTGTGGAATCGGTGATATTTGACGTTTTGCACCCGTACAAAACTCCGCCGTAATCGGCCTTATTCTTTCCGGAAGTCACGAGATTTACAGCGGTAAAATAGCCGCCGCTGTAACAGAAACCACCGCAGGATGCGTAATTGTTGACATTGTTATACGCGCTGTTTCCGGAAGCCTCACAGTCGTAGAAGTAGAGGCTGGAGGCGGAGGAATAGACGGCGCCGCCGTTCGTTTCTGCCTGCAAATCGGCCGCCAGAGTCGAATTGTTTGAGGTATTGTTGGTGAAAGAACAGTCTTGAAAACGCATAGCGTAGGAACTGTTTGCGGTGGAGGAAACGGCGCCGCCGCAGCCGGTCGTGAAGCCGTTTTTGAATGTTATTCCGCCGAACGACACCGTTCCGGAGGTGATATTTACGATGTTTCCGAGCTGATTTGCGTCAATCGTCAGTTTTCTCCCGTTTTCGTCCAGTACAAGGATCGTGAGGGAACCGTAATTTTGGGAGTTGATATTTATAGAAAGTGCGTCACTTGCAGACGCAAACGTGAATGTGTCGGATTCGGTGAGAGTCAAAACGATTAAATCGTTCGTCGAAGTGGTTGCGGCTTCGTTGATTGCGGTTTGAATGGACGCAAGAGAAGCGTTTCCTTCGAGATTGATTACGTTCAGCGATGAGGGAATCGCGCCCCCTTCGAGAGCCGGAAGCAAAAGCTTGTCGTAGCGCGTACGGAGCGATTCGTAGTCGGAAACGGTGAATTCAAGGGCGTTTATCGACAGCTGCTGGGACAGAATTCCTGCCGTAGGTGTGCCGCCCGTCACGGAATCGACGATGCGCCAGTAAATTTTGTATCGAGTGCGAAGCGTCATTTCGGAGGAACTCAAATCTCCCGAATTAAAGACCGCAGTTGTACCGCCTGCGAGTGCTTCGGCTGAAATCGTTTTCAGAAGCAGGTCGCCCGAAGGCTCTAAGACGCCGTCCGAAGAAGCATAAATTTCGATCGTATACGCGTTCGAAGCGGCCGCGTCGTGATTGGTGACCGAAATTCCGGAAATCGAAAACGTCTCGCCGAGTTCAATGGATGTTTCGGAAAGCGTTGCGTCCGCGGCACTTGTGGAAATTCCTGTCAGCGACTCGGTCGTCAGATTCGTCGTACAAACGGCCGAATTATTTGTGAGATTCGTATCGAGTCCCGATTCAATCACCCACCCAATCGTATAATTGACGCCTGGAGCGAGCAAATTCGTCGCAATATCGCTTACCGTCAAAGAAGCAGTCGAGCCTTTGGAAATTGTACTAAAAACATAATCTCCGAGCAAAATGTCCGATTCTGCCGAAATGGAGCTGTCGAGCGAGGCGTACACGTGAAGAATATAGTCGTGCGAGGATTCTTTCGTCCCGGCAGAGACCTGAATATTCGTGAGGGAAAACGTGTCGCCGACCGAAATGAGCGAGGAAGAAAGCGACGCGCCGTTCGTTGTGGAAATATCGACTTTCGACGTGTACGGAGCGATTGCGTAGTACCCTTCAATCTCTAAATTGCTGTAATTGGTAAATACGTATCGTGCGTTGGATTCCGAATACGTCATTCCATTCACGCGCAGTGCGTCGTAGGAGTAATAGTCGTCCGAATCCGTAATCAGAAGGGCGGAATAGTAGCTGTCGTCGATCGTTTCATAGGCGGTGTCGTAGATGTACCCCCAACAAGTAATGGCGTGACCGCCGGAACGTATCCCCGCTTCTGAATAATTGGCCACCGAAAGGCTGATTCCGTAACCGTTTCGCAGAGACGCTGCAAGCGACGGCATCGAGAGATAATTGTACGACCAAATGCTTTCGTTAGCAAAGTCGCCGGAATAAAAACCTCCGCTTCCCGCAACTTCGAGGTTGCTTCCGGAATAGATGCCTGTGGTGAACCAATCGAAGCCGTATCCTGTAATTCCTTCCACATCGGCAAAACAGTCGCAAAAGTAAGCGAAAACATCATCTTCATTCGAGAAAAACGGCGTTCCATCCTCATTGAGCTTCAGCGATTCATTGGCCCAGCCGGTGTACCAAAGGAGGTTGGAGGCGGAGGCGGCCCAGCACATTAAATCGTCATCCGTATTGGCGAATGTCTTTTCCGCATCCAAGTAATCGCCTGAAATAATTTGACGATCCGCTCCCGTAAGCGATGTTTCGAGCGACGCAGCGTCCGCAGCCGACAGACCCGCAACGTACACCCATTTTGTGCTGGAGCCGGAAAGCTGAAATTCGATGGAATAATAGGTTCCGGTCGTCCTCGTAACGCTGCTCGACGACGTTGCGCCCGTGAGGAGTGAATCGGAGTTCGTGAGGAGTGCATTTGAATCCGTGGTTGAAATGATGATTGAATTTTGTGCAGCAATCTCTTCGGAGGCGGTTTGGAGTTCCTGAACGACGGTGGAACCCGCGCTGACCATAAAAATGGAGGCAGAATATTTTGCGGACGCACCTTCCGCAACCGTAATGAGGCTCGAAGTGTCGTTTTCGCCCGTAATTTCCGCAACACCCAGGAACGAAATGCCGCCGAATTGCACGTTTGCGCCGGATTCCACGTTAAAAAACGTTTCAATTTCCCCGGAGATTCGCAGCGAAACCTCACCGGAACTCACAATGGAAATCGTTCCGAAGCTGTTTGAATCGAGTGCAATATTCACGGTTTCGGATAGTTCGAGCGTTCGCGCGCCTTCGGACGTCCGCAGCACAATCACATCGTCCTGGGACGTGGCGGCCGCCTCGGCGATTGCATTTTCGAGAGACTCGGAATTCAGAGATGCGTCCGAAATTTCAATAATATGGACGTCCTGAGTGTCTTCCGGAAGTTCCAACTCGGAATAAAACGCCGCCAAAGCCTCCATTTCGACGGGAGAAACAGAAAGAAGGCGTCTGCTTTCGAGTTCCTCCACGCGCAGCGATGAACGATTGGAAAATTGGGCCTTTTGGGGGAACGCATTCCGCCAACGGTCCAATGTACTTTTCAGTTTTTCACTTAACGAATGTACGCAGCCCATGAAACCTCCAGTCTTAAAAAAAGATTCAATCACTCCAAATATAATAATACGAAATTTTTGTTTAAATGCAATAGAATTCCTGACATTTTTTGTAAAAATTTAAGAAAAAAATGAAATAAAATAGAGAATCTAACGTAAATCAAACACTTTTGATCCAAAAGGGTTTAAGCCCCCAAAATATCTTCAAATTTTAGTTCCCGTCCTTCCTCATTCGTGAGACGCAAGAACCACCCGAACAGGGGGCCCTGCGTGTTCGCCGCGCCTCGAGATTCCGGGAACCAAACGTGATTTAAACCGTACGTGATTTTTTACTGCGACACGGATTTTACTGCGACACGGATTTTTGACCTTCCGGCGACCCGGAAATCGGCATTCCGGCAGGCAGAGGGCGAAAAGCGATCGAAAAACCGAGCCGATACACCGCTTCTTTGAGCGTCGGAAGGGACGGAAAACCGTCGGGATAGATCCAAAACGTCACAATGTCCTTTTCGGGATGGATTTTTTCCAACGTATAGAGGAATTTTGAACCTGGCGCAAGCGCCTCCTGAATCGTTTCCGCACTTTCCTCCATTTCCGGCGGAATCAGGTGCCAGCGGACCCCCACACGACCGCCTTCGTTGAGCCTCACCTCCGCAGACATCCGAAAACCATCATAAGGTCCGAGCACCTCCGTTCGAACCCGATTCTGCACAAGCGTCGGAACCATCGACGGCAAACGCCGCTCGAAATCCTTCAAAAGAACCTCCATGGGGATGTACAGAATTCTTCCTTTATCAACGATAAAATGAAATTCGTTTCCGTCCACAGAATGAATAATCGGAGTCTCTTTGTGTTCAATTTTTTTGGGTCCGCCGTTTGATTTTTTCTGATTTTCAAGCAGTTGCAGACGCGATTCAAGTTCCTCGAGACTTCGGTCACACGTGACGGATTCCTGCGCAAGCAACAGTTTTTCACGATTTTCAACGTCTTTTGCGTCCGTAAATGTTTCCATTTCCTGCCGAACCAGCCGCAGCCGAGTCTCAATCTGCACACACTCCCCCTCAAAAACCACCTGCTCCGCATCCATACGCTGTTTTTGAAGCTGAAAGTCCGCAATTTGCCGCTGCGTTTCCTCCATTTTTCCCATCGTTTCCTGCAGAGCTTCCGCCGTCTGATTCAGACTGTCCGTCAGTTTTTCGTGCTGAAGATTCGTTTTCGAAGAGTCGGCGGCGGTTTGCGTGTCGGATTCCGGTTCGGATTTCAAATCAAGCTCCGAATCCGCGTTCAGTTCCGACTCTAATTCTGTTTCAGGTGCCGTTTCCGCAGCAACGTTTGAATCGTTTTCGACCTCCGATTCGTTTTCAGGTTCCAGACGGGACGCATTTTCCCTGCTTTCCGATGCGGAAACGTTTCGAATTTCACGCATTTTACTCGACGTCAGACCGCTTTTCACCTGTGCGCCGACAATCACGACCAAAATGATTAAAATTCCGACGATGTTGGAAACCACGTCCAAGAATGAATCCTGTCCGCTTTCCAAATCCTGTTTGGGTACATATCGTTTCATACGTCTGTTTTTATTTGAATCCTAATAAAAATCGTTCGCTTTTCAGCAGGAGTTATTTTGCGGCGGGAACCACTTCTTCCACATCGAGACCGCTTCCTTGGAGTAAGGTTTTCAGCTGTTCAAACTGTTCGCGGGCGTCCGGCGCAACACGCACACGGAGGATGGGTTTCCAGTAGACGCCGCGACCCGCTTCGCCCCACTGACGGATTTGTGTTCCGATTTCATTCGCAAGTCGTTTTACGGTCGGAATGGGTGCGGAAAACGGAATTTCCACCGGGTCGAAGCCCGGAACGGCAGAAAGAACGTAGCGGTCGGCGCGGCATTCCATGGGAATCGGACGCGTGAGGGACGTCAGGGAGGTGCGATAATTATCGAGCGCCCAGTTCTGCCCCTCTTTTTCCGCAATGCTCGACATTTGGCCGTCGCTGGAAGCTCCGCCGCCAGACGCACCGCCGGTTGCGCCGTCCGAAACCACGCCTTGAATTCCATTTG
>CAYTLK010000078.1:0-4508 GCA_964438515.1 uncultured Planctomycetaceae bacterium | reverse complement strand
CCGCCAGACGCACCGCCGGTTGCGCCGTCCGAAACCACGCCTTGAATTCCATTTGGGCCGGAATTGGACTGCGCGCCGGGACCGCCGGTTCCGTTTGTTCCATTTGTTCCAGCTGTTTCAGCCGATCCGACGGAGCCGGAAGAAGAACCGGAAGAAGAACCCAACGCGGACGTTTCCGATGCGTTTCCGGAGGAACTTCCAGCCGAATTTTCGCCGGGAACCGCAGGATTCCACAGTGAAAGATCGTTTGCCGAGGCGGCCGCAACGGACGCGCTCTCCCCCGTTCCTCCTTCGAGGCCGTTTGCGAAATTTGAACCGTTTCCGGAATTTGTGTTACTTCCAGAAACTGTGCCATTTCCAGAACTTGAACCGTTTCCAGAAGCTGAACCGTTTCCGGCGTTGCTTCCGTACGCCCGATTGTAGGCCGCCGCTTGAGCGTTGGAACGCTGTAAAGTGCGCGCCAGACGGCTGTCGCGATCCACCGCAACGGCAGAAACTCCCTGCGAGCTTGGATGGTAAACAATACCGCCCGACCCGCCGGCGTTTTGAGGAAGCGTGGGCGCCATCGCCGCAATTTCACGTGCTCGTGAGCGCGCAACCGCCACCGCTTGAACCATTTCCCTCTTCAAATTTTCATCGTTCGGCGGATACGCAATCTTCATGTCGCCGTCCACGAGTTCGTACCCGTATTCGGATTTCCAAGATTGAAGTTTGCTGCGCACCATGTAAAGGTATAAAATTCCTTCAGGACGTACAATAATCAGCGGATACGGTTCCTGTTCGTTCATCGGCGACTCCTGAAACACTCCATGACGCAGCAAGTACTGTCGTTTTGCCGAAAGTGCCGACTCAAGGGGATTTTCCATCGTCAAACTCCCCTCAAAATCGTCGATTGAAAGTCGGATATTTTCCGGCATCAGCCACGCGCCGTCCTCGCGGCACTCAATGTAAATCGGGTAGCGCCTGGTTCCGTTCGGCCCCTCATGCGGCAGAATCGCGTACGAACCATTTTGAATATCTGCACTATTTTCTGTTTTCTCGATTTTCCCTTTCAGCTCCTCAATTTTCTGTTTTTTGGCGGCAATTTCAGCTTGCAAATCCTTCGGAGTTTGTTCCTGGGGCGCGTTCTGCATCTTTTTTAACGCTTCCATCATCACTCCAACCTGCTGCAAAAGCGCGTTTCGATGTTCCTGAATCGTACTTAAAGCAATGCGCGCACTTTGCGCCTCTTTTTCTGCCTGAATTTGTACTTTTTGCATCTCGCTCAAGCGCCAGTTTTCCTGACGCTGACGCATCTGCATTTCTTCGAGATTTTTCTGCATTTCCTCTGAAGAAAGTTCTTTTTCCTCGGCTTCCACCCCTTTTTCTTCCGCTTCGGGAGGCGCCAAATCGAAAAGATCGTCCTTCAAAGGTGTTCCATCGTCCGACGGCGTTGGAAGTGCGGCGGTTTTTTCCGTCAAATCGTCAATATCTTGTGCAAGATGCGTATCCTGCGAATCCTGCACATCTTGCGCGTACTGCGTGTCTTTCTCGTACTTCTTGTTTTCTTCATCTTCCAGCATGTCGGCCACGATTGCGTCCGTACTGACCTGCGCCTGCTGCGTCGTAATGAGCAAAATTGTAATGAGCGCACCCATCGTACACAGCAACACCGCGAGAAACGGAAACAACGAGATGGAGTTTCCGGACACTTGCGCACGACGATTGGAAGTCTGATAGCCCATTGAATATTGTTATTTCTATCTAAATAAAATCAAAGCCACTTTTAAAAAATCAAAAAATCAAAATTTGATATCGAACAATGTATAAAATACGTAAAATGTACAAAATATACAGATTGTGTTGTTTTCTGAACCTTCATTTTATCCCTGGCGTGACGCCTTGATTCCTTCGAGCCACTGCGTCAGGGCGGCCACCGCCGTGGCGAGCTGTGAAACGGTGTGTTCAAAATCTCTCGCCCCTTGAAGTGTGGAAAGATTTTGACCCAACACATTCTCCATCTTTCCTATTTTCTCAGCCGCGTCTGCCATTTGGACCGTCGAATCGGCAATTTTTTGCACCGAGTCGGACGTTTGGGCGAGTTTTGAGGTGGAAAGTTCGAATGCGGAACCGAGTTCGACGAGTTTCTGAGTGTTTTGTGAAAGAATCATGTTGTTTTGCGCAAAAAACTCTACATTTTGACGCGTGATGCTTTGAAGGGACTCGCATTGATCGCCGAGAGATTTTTGTACATCTTTCAGTTCCGCAACGTGATTCATCCATTGAAGCGTGATTGTATTTTTTAGGAGTTTTTCAAGTTCTATCGAAATTTGTGCCCCGACAACGGTGCAGGTTTGCGACGCCATTCCGCTGGCCGCATTTTCAAAGGCTTTTTGCAGAGACGCACTCATTGCAGTTCCGACCAACTCGAGACGGCGCGTCCACTCGAGTTCCACGTGACGGAAAGATTCTTCCCAGATGGCGCTCTGTCGTTTTGCCTGCTGTTCCATGAGGGAAAACATCGCGTTTCCCTGCGCTCGAACGGCCTGAACGATTCCTTCCGGTGTGTCGGAATATTCTTCAAAACGTCCGGAAAGTTCTCGATTCGTCTGTTCGTCCACACTCGCTAGAAGTCGGTTTTCGGATTTTTCGACGAAGAACTGAAAGAACATCAGAACAATGGAAAAACTCAGCGCCAGAGCCGTGGTGTCGAACGCAAGACTCAGTGAAGAAATCATGTCCTGAATCAGTTCCGACTGCTGGGCCGCATCTCCTCCGAAACGTCCGAGACCGCCGATCGCCAGCGTGATTCCCATAACGGTTCCGAGGAATCCGAGGATCGGAATCGCCCAAATGATGACGCGGATGAACGAGTAACTCTGCGCCATTCGGGCGGAATCCAAATCGGAAAGATACTTCATTTCGTCGCTGAAACCGTGAGCCGACCGATTTCGAACCACTAAATCCAGCGTCGCTTTCAGACGTTGAATGAAGTACCCTTTTCGAACATTTTCTGGAATCGCATCGAGTTTTTCAACCATTCGAGCCGCATCTTCCGGCGTAAAACCGCCTGATTCGGGAGACGGAAAAAACGTGTCGGGCGACGCTTCCTGACGCGCGATCCATCGTGTTTGAAAACGAATGTCGTTAAATTTGAATAGGAGCGCGAAAAATCCGATGAAAAACATCAAAAGTTCCACGGCCGGAATCGAAAGAACCTCGTGTTTTGAAGAAATGAAATAATGCAGAATCGTTTGAAACTGCAGCGCGCGGCTGAAAATCAAGCCGTAAAACAGAGCCGTACACACGACCCCCCACAAAATAGGAGACTTCGCGATTCGACGGACCGAATCGGCGGACGATGCATTTGCGGACATATTTCAAAACCTCATTTTTCTTTCCTGCAGGAGTTCCAAAATAGAAATTGATTGAGTAGAATAGCATGTTTCGAAAAAAACGTCAATACTGATTTTCGTTCTTTTGCGGATTGGAACGAAAATTCACTGAAAGTTCTTCCTGAAATCGTTTTGAGACCGTTTTTTTCGGAGATTTTTAGAAAAAAAGATGGAGAGAAAGCGTGTTGCAGCCGATAAATCTTTATAGAAAAATAAAACCCAGGGGGGCTTAAGTCTGGATCGGCATTACGTCGTCCAGACTTTTTTTTTCTTTTGAATTTCTCTTTTTATTGAGGTTTTTCAGCAGCCAAAACGGACGTCATATCGTCTGCGTCCCGAACGATTCGCGGATTCTGAAACCCTGCTTGGGTGAAAAGGTCAAAAACTTCTTCTCTCGTATAAACCATCCCGCTCCGCGTCGCGCTCAGCATATTTACGGCAAAATTTATCGCCGGAATCGGTCCTGTTCGGTCCGAATTGTAAAAAACATCCCGAATCGCCAGACTTCCGCCCGGGTCCAAAGCTCGGAATGATTTTTCGAACAACATTCGTGTGGCGGGTGCGTCGTGCTGATGAATAATCGCGCTCATCCAGTGAAAATCGCATCCTGCAGGAAATTCGTCACAATAAAAATCCCCTTCTGCGAGCGCAATCCGTTCGTTCCACTGCGTTCCGGCAAAACTTTGCGACGCCTCCTGAATCGCGATTGGAAGATCGAAAATCGTTCCTTTTCCCTCCGGATTTACTTCGAGAAACGCCTTCAAATACGTTCCCGTCGCGCCCCCAACATCCAGCATCCTGCGAAAATTCAGCAGTCCCGCCGCCTTCAGAGATTCCGTGACCGGCTTCACGACACGCCCCGCGATTGAATTCATCGCCCAAACAAACGAACGATAATCAGCAAGCGGCCCGTTCACGCTGCTGGTTCGAGGAGCCGGAACGCCGCTTTGAACCGTCCAGGCGAGCTGACTCCAGTTCCGCAGACACGTCGAACGATGCTGAATCATCGGAATGACCGTTTCTGGTGTGCGAGAGTCCAAAAGCGTCAAGAATTCCTCCGGAACGGAAAATTTTTCCTCTTTTATACGAACACTATTTTGAATTTCAGTTTTCCCGTCCGCCGTTGGAGCTGCG
>CAYTLK010000077.1:0-17156 GCA_964438515.1 uncultured Planctomycetaceae bacterium | reverse complement strand
TAAAAGAGGTTCAAAAAAAATTTCCTCTGGTATTGGAGAAAGACGCAAATTCTGAATTTGTTCAAGATGTTTTTGAGTTTACAAAAAATGAAGCAGAGAAACAAATGGTTAGATTAGAAAATGAGGCTCAAAAACCGCAGGAACAATCCGTCGAAGCAGACTCTGTTCCTGTTACAAAAATGGATTCTCAGAGAGTTCAGGCTAGCTCTACAATCAATCTTGTGAATTCCTCGAAAGCTTCCATGTCGAAAGGACTGAAGAGTGATTATTTTAAAAAGAGTCAGGAATAATTTGCTCATCACACTTGAGATTTCCGCTTTTAATTTCCCTCTTTTTAAGCGGGGCGGCACACTGTGTCGGGGTTGAATGAACCGATTTCCGCCCCATTTTGGCGAGCCGGGGGGTGAGCCTCCGGCAGTCGGCGCGAGGCGATTGGATGAATTCAACCGGAAAATTCCGTTTTTTAGGAACGCACGTTCAGCAGGCAAAAAGCCCGCCGCTCGCCTGATGCGTCCAACGGAAAACTCCGTTTTCAGGAACGGACGGCGGGACAGCGGCATAAGAATTTACGGACCTTTGAACTCGGGAAAAAACCGGATTCTATCGGAAAATCGTTGTGTCTTGCTGGATTAAATCAATTTTGGACGCCTCACTCACCACCTGAACGCGAATCGGAAAGTTTCCCGCATCGTTCGCGCGCGCTCGGACGGTAAATTTACTCACCTCGTTCGGCATAAGCGGCGGAACCTGGAAGTAAACGACCCCCGCATCCGTTTTGGACCCCGTCGTGTCGGTGAGCTGCAGCGGCTCAAGACCCTCCGCGAAGAAAACGTACAGTTTCGCGTCTTCCACACATCGGCTTCCGGTATTTGTGAGCGTGATTTCGTAAACCCCTTCTTCCGTCACGGGAAGCGTCCGCTGCGGGAAATCCATCGTCATCCGAAGACTCGAAATCCCCTGTATTTCCAGCGCAACCGGCGACATCACGAGGGTTTTCACCCCCTCATTCACCGCCGCGACGACCTGTACGTTTCCTTCCTGAAGCGCGCGCGTTGTGACGTAAAATTCCTTCGTTTCTCCCACTTCAAAACGTCCGATTTCCCACTCCAAACGTCGGGACGCCGCGTTTTCTGTGTAGTTTTCAAGGCTCGAACTCAAAAACCGCAACTCCTCCGGAAGCGTAAAACTCACTTTCAAATGTTCTGCTGGTTTGTTTCCTGAATTTCGCACAAGAATCGGAAAGCGCGACTCCATCCCCACGTACACCGGCAGCTGCTGCGGCATTTCGAGGTCCACCGCGAAAAACTCGATTTCAAGGGTCTCGTCTGCCGATGCGAGCAATTGATTCTGAATGAATGCGTCCGCGTGCGCCTTCAGGTTTTCATGGGTTTGCGGCAAAATTTCCACCGGAACCACCTGTTCCTCGCCCGGCAAAAGACGACGAATTCCCGGAAGAACAAAATGATCGGCCTCAAATCCATCGACGTTTAATTTAAGTACGATATTCTTTGCGACGCAGTTTCCCGTATTGAGGACGTGCAAATTCAGCGTGTTCGAAGTTCCTTCCTGCAGCGGTGCGTCGGTGAGGAGCTTCATTTCCAGTTTGGGCGCTTCCGCAGAAACGACTTTTTTGGCCTCGGTACTGCGGTTGCTCCACGAAATATGCAGCTCCGCCTCGGCACTTTTACTCGGAAGCACCGTCAAAATAAGGGTTTCTCGACCCGCCGCATTAAGTGTTCCGAGGTCCCAAATGCAAATCTGTCCCTCACGCGACATTAATTTTCGCAGTTCGGTTGAGCCGCTTTTCACGTTTGCATTTCGAACGACGAGCCACTCCGGAACCTCAATTTCGACGCACGTTCCTTCCGAGGCGCACGCACTTTCGTTCGTCACCTGCACTCGAAATTCCGTTTGCGTCCCCACAAGCATACTTTCGGGAGCCTGCGTCGAAATTTTCAGTACGGCCCGATCGCGGACGGCGTCTTCTGAAGATGATTTTTCGTAACGATTTTCCATCTGTACGGAGGCTCCATACGACGGTGCGATGCTTGCGTGCGTCTCGCTCGCCGCATTCATTTCGTTCGTCGAGGAATCGTTCGAAAGGGATTCCGACTCCGAAACGTCGAGGTGCGGAAGCGGTTCGTTTGAAAATTGTTCCAACGAATCATCGTTCAGAACGTCCGGCGCGGCCAAACGTTGCGGCGAAACGCTCTCCGAAAAGGATTTCCGAGGTTCCTCCATGTATTGAAGGTTCAGCGTCTTCTTTCCCGATTTTGCCGAGCCGCTCGACGACGCCTTCCACTGCGTATCGTTCGGATCCATTCCCGCAATCACATTTTCTGTCGGAACGGCCGGAATCGTCGTTTCTTCCAATATGAGGTCCGTCGTTTCCTCCGTTTCCTCACTTTCAGCGGCTGCTGTTGCAGCAACTCCAGCAATCTCGGCGGTTTCTGTAACTTCTGCAGTTTCTGCAGCTCCGGAAGCCGCAGCGGTTTCCGTTTCAGGAACGGAAACACTCTGCAGCGGGTCCATTCGTAAGAGGAGTGAATCAGGAATCCCAGACGGTTTCAATTCCGACGATTTCGACGCGGCATTTTCTGCAGACACTGCATTTTCCGCAGGCGCAGCGTCTTCCAGAATCACCACATCCGGAACGTTCGGCGCGGTCCCGGCTGACGCAGTTCGATCGACCCCATAGGACGGCGCAAAAGGAAGTTCGACGTTTTCCTCTTCCTTGTATTCAAAATTCTCAACGCGCTCCGCACCCACAGCCGCCGTCGAGGACGGAACCGCCTGCGTGGAGGGTAAAGGAACGTCTGGTTTTTGTTCTTTTTTCTTACCCACGAGTCCTGTGAAAAACGCAGCGACTGGATTGGCTTTTTTCTCCGGCTCAGTCTTTACGGAAGCGGGGTCCACCGTTTGCTCGGCGGCGGGGGAGACCTTTTTTACGGGTTTCCGAAGCGTCATTTTTGCATCTGCGTTTGCCGCAAACACGCAAGCCGCCAGTACGAAAAGCACCGCAAGCACGCAAATCTTCTGAAATCTAAAGTTTTCCATAAAACCACCCCTTTGCAGGAATTTATATCGTCAGAATGCCGAAACCTTTTTCGGTACTCCGTCCTTATTACTTTCGGCATGGTTTCATTTAAAGTTGAGTAAAATATAACGATTATTCTGTTTTTTTAAGTTTTAACAATTCTGTATACTGTAAGAAATGCAGAAGATTTTCCCAATATTTCAAACGATTTATTTAAAAAAATCAAAATTTAAACAAAAGATGGGTCACGATTCTGTAAATCGCATCTCAGAACCACGAATAAAACGCACGCTGATTTCGCAGAAGAACGCAAATCAATTGATTATTATACGTTTCTTGTTTGTTTTTCAAACTTTTTTTATTTTTTTGACTTTTTTTAGCAAATTTCAGATTTTTTTTGCAATTCTTCGTATTTTAATGTATAATATAGAACTGTACTTACGTCACAATTCTGTCCTTTTGTTCCCAGAAATGAATACTATGAAACGTTTATCATACTGCACCTTTCTGTTTGTTTTGTGGTTTGCTGGAATCTGCCAGGCGGAAACCGTTTTGTCGCTCAACAAAATCACCACAGAAGCGGATTTAACGAACGTCGCGAACTACAGCAAAAGCATCTACGCGCTGAACTGGTACCAAAACGCAACGACACACGCAATCACCGATTCGGTTGCGAGCGTTACTTTCTCCAATCAGGGCGGCAGTTCCTTGTATTCCACGTCAGACGGCTACAACTCCCTCCAAGCCTCTTATACGGTCCAGACGTCAAATATTGCTCCCAATTCGGCGCAGACATTCAATAAAGTGGGCGGCGCAGGCAACTTGGATAAAGTTTTGTCCGGAATGATCTACGATTCTGGTCAGACTCCGAACACGAAAACCCGTTTGGCGTTCAATTCGCTGGAAGAAGGAAAAACGTACGCAATTCGAATGCTCGCGCGTTCGTGGAGTGCGGGCGCGAACAGCCGTCTGCATGATTTTACGATTGATCTCAACGCCGACGGGCAGGCGGATTCCTTCCTTTACGGCGGGAATTCCGTGACGGTTCAGCGGGTCAGCGAGGACAATCCCTTCGGCGACTCGTATGCCGGCGCGTATGCGGTCGATTTCACATTTGTCGCGCAAAGTTCGACTGCCGCTCTGACGCTTACGAGCGTGAACGATAATCAATCGTGGCACAATTACGGCGCGGTTCTGTTTGAAACCAGCACTGCAATCGTCGCGCCGACGACTCCGACGATTTACAACCCCAGTTTCGAGGCCGACACGTTTGTGATTTCAAGTCATACGGGCAGTATTATTGAACACGGCTACATAAGCGAGTCGCATTCCGGCGTGATTTCCGGCTGGCAGACCACGGACGCTTCGAAGGCGGGACTGGCGTGGACGGGGAGTGCGTGTCAGCATTTTCTCGTAAATCAAACGCCTCCGGACGGAAATCAAGTCGCGTTCATTCAAAGTAAAGGCGATGATGTTCGGCTCTATCAAACGATTTCCGGCTTCGATCCTTCTGATTCGTCGACTTCGTACCGTTTGACCTTTAATTGGGGAAAACGAACGGGATTCGAAAATCCCAATGCGACGGTTTATTTCGACGATAATGCGCTATTCAAAACAGCCGTAGCAGACGGTTTTAACAGCTATTCCACAATCGTCAGACCGACAGCATCCTCGCAAACCCTTGCGTTCGGGAACCTGACGACCGGCGATTCTGCGCTGTTGATCGACAACGTTCAGCTGCAGTCCTACAAAATGTACAATTATTTCTCCGATACGTTCAGCGTTCAAGCAAATTCGAACACCATCAGTCCTTCGTCCAACGACAACGCGAATCGTTTCGGCGGGCTCGTTGGTTCCACAACCTATACGAAGTACAATTGCGACGCTTCTCCCTGGCAGATTCAGCTGTATAACGGGCAGAAAGACGCGCTCATGATTGCGACCAATAACAGCGGCACAAGAGTGAATGCGTCGCCGGACCACAATTTTATCGATTTTGCTGACGGTTCCGGTCAAATGTACGAACTGTCCTTTAAAACCATGCCGGTCGTGGGAGACACAAACGCCGCCAACTGGTCTGCCGTCATTTTCGGCGTTTCAGATGCGTCTCGAGGAGTAAATGTAAACGCCTCGGACGGTGTGGGAATCCTGTTCCGTCAAAACGGCGGGGTTCAAATTTTCGACGATGCGAAAGAGGTTTACTCTGCAAATAATGTGATTACGTACGATGAAGAGGGCTGGGCGGACATTTCGATTCAGTATTACGTTCCTTCGTTCGACTCCGACTCGCTCGTGGAAGTGGGCCTGTTTATTAATGATGAGTATGTGTATAATTTTCAAACTGATGACGGATTTACGTCCAACTTTTTCTCCTTGCTTGGTTATTCATCCACTTCGAACGACTACGTTTATAGTTACTTCAAAGATTTGTCGATGAGTTCGTCCGCGATGCCGGAACCTTCGGCGTGGGTGCTGCTGGTTTTGGGTTCGGTCAGCTTGTTTGCCGTCCGTTTCGCGAGAAAATCAAGGAAGAACGTTCTGCCCGTCTGAAACGACAGATTTCGCAACAATATTCTATAAACATTCCAATGATTAGGCGAAATGGGCGGTTTATGGTTTATAGAAGTGCGTCGAGGCGCTGCTGAAGCTGATTGAGAATCTGCTGTTCCAGCGCGTAATCTCGTCCGAGCGGAATCCATCCCTCATTATAATCCTGCACCGCAATCGGATCGTTCGTTTCGGGAATTTCCGTGTCCAAACGAAACGTTGCGGAAGGAAGCACCGAGTAACTCGGCTTCGCCATATCCTCAAGCTCTTTATCGACCCGCACGTGAATGACGTAATTTCCGTCGGTGAATCGGACTCGAATTTTTGCGGTGCGTCGAACGGATTGAATCGTCGCGTACTGACGTTCGTTGGCGTTCACCGAGTCGCGGCGCCATGGTTCGAAACAGGTGGAAGCTGTTTGCGGTTTTGTCTTTAGAAGTCCTTCTGTAATCGCGTTTCCGTTGCGGTGGCAGGGATATTCGTCTTCGATTTTGTCGAAATACAGCCGCGTCACATCCACCACGGTCTCCCAAACCTGGAACGGGTCGCGGTCTCCCACGATGAGTGGATTTTGTGCGTTCTGCGTTCGGGTCGTTCCTCCAAAGGAGCTGTATGGACTCGTTTTGGTTCGAAAACTGGCACAGCCTCCAGAAACAATACAGATTGAAAGAATGAGTAAAATACCCAAACAACCTGGATACCGTAAATTCACATGCTTTTGACTCGTTTTTCTCAAAAGCGGTATGAAGAATCGGGCGCTGACGTTTGGAAAACTCATGATTTGTCCGAACTGGGAAACAAAAAGGGACGATAAACGTACAAAAACAAACGGTATTCCTGGACGCGCGGGCATCCTGCCCGCAGGATGCCTCAACGGAACGTTAAGGAATCACTGATTAAATCCAGAATTTCAATTTTGAATTATTCAGCGTTTCCTTAAAGAATGAAGTTATGCAGGCTGGAAGCCAGCGCTCCCTGGAATACCTATTGTAGCGATTTTCGCTTTTTGACGCAATATTACTTTTCGAGAAATGCAGAATAATTCAAGAATGCGAGTTTTCAGAAAATTTCAGTCCCTTAATTTCCGAGCGTAACGAATGAACGCTTTTTCCAGCACATCGACGGAACCAAAAATCGACTCAAACTCCGCGACGCGCTCTTCATGCGTGTCCCAAATCAATATCGGTTTGGACCCCATTTTTCGTACGAACTCGTTATACTTTTCCGGCTGCGTCTTGATGAGGAACCATGTAAGCGTCCACGCCTCGGAGTACGATTCTCGTACGGTTTCGCCTGTTTGAAACAGTGCGTCGTTCGCCAGCAGCTGCTCGAGCTGTCCCTCCGGACGGACGGGGATGTAACTCTTGAAAAACGGGAGCCAAAACGGATTGGGACGTCCAATTCCGCTCCATCCTTTGTCGTTGCGAAGGTTGGGCGACTCGAAAAACAAGGCGATTCCTTCATTGTACCACGTCGGAATGTCGCCGAAACGAACCGCCAGACCGCGATTGTACGACAGCTGGTGCGCCGCCTCGTGAATGACGGTTGCGACCTGTTTTTCTGCGTTCGGACGATTCAGAACGGCTCGCGTAAACGTCAGAAAATTTTGATTGTTTTTTTCTGCGGCCGCCTGCGACTCGAAACCGCTTAAATCGTAACAGACGATCCGATTCGTATGAAAACTGTAGTACGCAATCACCGAACTGCCGACGCTCTCCCCCTCCGCGTCCGCAAACGCATGGTACTCGCTGCTGTTGGGAAAAATGATGCAGAAAAGAGGAAATTCCGGCTCGGAAAGCGTCAAACCGCGTTTCGTCCAGAAAGTTTCAAAGGCGTCGTACAACCGTTCGAGAAGCAGACCGTTCCAGCGGGCGTACGCCTTGGAAGTCTTGTAAAAAAGGACAAAATGCGCCGTTTTCAGCGACTCGAACCCTTTTGGAAGCCGTTCGATGTACGATTCCGCCAGTTCATCCTGCGTCATCGGAACAAACGGCGTAGAATTCCGCGTTGCTTTTTGAAGCATTTCCGTTTCAACTGGAAAAATCTCCCCTGTGCGGTCCTGAATGAGCAAACTTCGGTCCTGCGCGACGACAAGCACTCGGCCCGCCGTCGTGACGCACTCCGCCTCCGGCGTCGGTTTCCAGAGGACCGTGTCGAGCGCACGAACGCACTCCGCACCCCAAAACGCACTTACAGCCGCAAATAAGACGGTAAGAAACGCCGGACAAAAACGAAGGAACGAACGCATCATTGGAACGACGCCACCTCGCCGTCCGCACGATTCCCAAGGTGCTTATGCGCTTCTGGGTCGATACTGTACGAAATTCTTTGTACCGAGCCGTCGCACATCACGAACCCAAGCGTTCCGGCGTGGGCGCTTCCGAACTGCTGACGCGGAACGTACCCGCAGCGGTCCTGAGTCGGCGGGAGCGTCGTCGCGCGGCTGTTGTCGGGGTCGGCGCCGCTGAAAACTCCGCTGTCGTCGCAGCAGCAGCTGATTTCGTAACGGTCTGGATTTTTGTTCTTTTCGCCGACGAGATACGTGTTGGAGGTTCCATCGCGGATTTCCCCAATCGTAATTTCGCTCGCCGAGATCATCACACCGTTATAGGCCTGATTGACCCAGCCGGTACCTTTGTCCGCATTCGCATAAGACCCCGGTATTCCCGATGTGTTGACCGCATCCGTTTCGCCGTAATTCGACGCATAATCTCCTTTTGCCAGCTCGGTTGCAGAGTTGCAGTTGCTCGTCGGAGGATTTCCGGCTGGGTAAATTTTGCAGGCGCGGCGCGAAGGACAAATGAAAACCGGCAGTGGCGTCCGATTCGTCTCGGTGATTTTCGCACGGTCCGGCTCGCTGGGATTGTTGTTCGATCCGTACATGAACAATGCGTTTTGTTCGAGAAACGGTAAAATAGAAAACGTCCAGCCCCCCGGCTGTTTCTTTCCCAAACCTCGGTCCGGGTCGCCCGCCCAGTTGCCTGTCCAGCCGGCAGACGGAAAGTGTTTCGTCTGCGACTCGAAATTGAGCGATGCGAGACCGAGCTGTTTCAAATTATTTCCGCACTGCATCTGACGCGCCGCCTCACGAGCCTGCTGAACGGCTGGAAGCAGCAGCCCGACAAGCATTCCAATAATCGCAATGACGACTAACAGTTCAACCAGCGTAAAAGCATGTTTTTTCATGGTTTTTCCCCATACCATTGAAAATAGGTGAGATATATAATAAAAGAGTGAATCGTGCGTGAAACGTGAGAGGAAAAACATTTTGAAAATTGTTTTTCCCTCACACTCCCTTTTCAAAAACTTTTTAATATTTTTTTGTTTTTATACGCAGCCAGGAACGTCAGTCCCGAAAGCAGCAAAATCCACGTCGAAGGTTCCGGCAAATTATTAAACGTAAGACTCGTATTGTTCAGCGCATTAAATTCTGCAAGATTGTACGACATGTAACCGAGTCCGTCGGCGTCGAACTGGAGATTTCCAAACTCGATGAACTCACCGACGTTTTTGACGGTCACGCCGTCATTCGCGTCCGCAAGCTGGTCAAAGAGCCAAGTTGCAAGGTCATCACCGCTTCCTTCGCCCGTGTAGTGCATCAAAAGATTGTACGAGGAATTGGCGTCTCCCGACAGTTTAACCCAGCCGGATTCACCTAAAACACCTTCTGCAATGCCCGAACCCGAGGTGATTACGGCCGATGCGATGGCGGATTCGTCGAGTGTAAGCTCTATATTATTCCCATTTTGCGCAACCTTCCATGTCCCGACTGTCGTCAGTGAAGCGGGATTCCAAGTGAGCGTTCCGCCAGCCGAAATCAATGTTCGCGCGGGGAGATCGTCGAGGAAACCGGCGCCGTTGTACGTATAGTTTGTGGTGTCGATCCGGATTTTACTCGCAACGGAGGCGTTTCCCGTCACGACGATGTTCGAAATCGCAGAAGTACCCGTTCCGTCGGCATTGATTTCAAGCGCGCCTGCGTAGAGGTTTGCAGTTCCGCTGGCCGTCCAGTTGAGGGATCCGACTTTCCAGGTCGATTTGGACCCATAGAGGTTCAAAGCCGAGGTTCCGGTTGATTTCTCAGCCAGTCCAAGCTGCCCGTTCACCGTAATGCTTCCGCCAGAGATGTTGGCGACCGCATCATAGTTGAAACCGATTCGGAAATTATTTCCGATTTTGAGGGTTCCGCCGCTCATGGTGTAGGTGCATAAACCGCCTGTTTGACCGCTTTGACCGAGCGAAAGCCAGCTGGTGTCGATCGTTCCGGATTGAAGTTCCACGAGGGTTCCGCGATTTCCGTCTTTGTCGACGGCCGTACTCGACGCGATGACGAAGTTTCCTTTTCCGTTCTGATTGTAGGTTCCGCCTTTCACGATGAATTTTGCGGACGAACCGCCTTCACCGACGTGGAAGTCTGCAGCGGGTCCGTAGAGAGTTCCGCCGTTGAGCTGAACGGTTCCGACAGAGCCGGAGTCGCGTCCGACGTAAACCTTGCTGCTTCCGGTAAATTTGACTTCGCCGCCCGTCATGTTCAGCGTACCGCTGGTTTTTGTACCAAAACCGAAGGTCGTTTCTTCGTCAAAGAGGATGGAGCCGCCAGTGACGTTCAGGACGCCGATTCCTCCGGTGTACGCACCGTCAGGGCCGCGGTGACCGATGTAGGACGCGCCGGTAAAATGGGTGGTTCCGCCATTAATTGTGACGGTGCTGGCCTTTGTGGGAGACGCACTGCTTCCATTTGCGTTTTGGTTGGAAATGAAGAGGCTTACGCCGTCGAGCGTTCCGCCGTCGACGGTCAGAACGGATTCACCCGTCAGATTGGGAAAGTATCCGACAAAAACGTTTTTGGCGTTCACGTCTGCAGTGCCGGAAATCGTCATTTTTCCCTCCGAACGACGTCCGACGACGAGATTTGCGTTCGCGTTGAGCGTTCCGCCGGAAATCGAGTAGCTTCCTTTTCCATTTTCGCCGATGTTGAGCCAGCTGTTGACGGTGAACGTTCCGCCTGTTTGCGTGACGGAAGCGGAAGCGCCTCCCATTCCGATGTGAAAATCGTAACCGTTCATGGTGACGTTCGCGGTGCCGGAAATTTCCATGGAACCCGTTCCGTTCGGAGCGATTTGGAAGGTTGTTCCGGTCAGGTTAAAAGTAGTGTTTCCACCAGAAAGTATGAGAATTCCGGTTCCGTAATCTCCGAGGAGGACCTGTTTTGTGAAAGTCGTGGTTCCTCCCGAAATATCAATCGTTCCGGTGGATCCTGCGACCGTACCGATTCTCACGATCTCGTTAAAGTTTGTGGTTCCGCCAGTAACTTTCAGAATTCCGTTTGAGTTATTTGCGCCGCCGAGGTTGCTTTCGGCGTTAAAAACGGCATTTCCGCCTGCAACTTCAATCGTTCCCGTTGCACCGGAACCCATACCGAGTTTTACGAGTCCATCAAAGTTTGCTGTTCCGCCGGAGACTTTCAGAACGGCAATGGAATCCACCCCGACACCGACTTGTGTGAGCGATTTGAACTTTACTTGAGCCGTGTCGGAAACCTCCACAACAGCGTTTGTGCCGCGACCGAAACCGACGTGGACTTCATTATTAAAGTTGGAAGTTCCGCCCGAGAGATTGACGGTTGCGTTATTGGAATTTCCAGCGGCAGTCACGTCACCGTACCCCACATAAACGAAACCATTTGCATCCCATTTTCCATCAGTGACGTTTACGACGGTATTCATCGACGCATTGGTGATTTTGTTGAGTTCGGAATGGTAGGAACCGACACGAGTTTCCCCATTGGAAATGTAGGTTCCGCCGCCGATGTTCAACGTGTTGGTTCCCGCATGTGTGCCGGCCTGATACGCATTTCCGCCGATGTAGGACGTTCCGGAGACGGTGAAGGTTCCGCCGTCAAGCGTCATGGAGGAGTTCCCGGCCATTTGAGTGAAAAACCCAAGAGTGAACGTTTGTGCGTTGATGGTCGAATTGCCGCTGACCGTCATGGTTCCCTGACCGCGGCGGCCGACGATAAAATACTGAACGGCGTTAATCTTTCCGCCCGTCATCGTGTAGGAGGCGTTCCCGCCTTCCGATTCACCGAGATTGAACCAGCTGTTGGACGATTGGGTGAGCGAAAACGTACCCGCCGACTGCGTGACGGAACAACCGTTTTTTAATGTGAAGTCGTTGCCGTTCATTTCGAGATCGCCGCCGTTGAGATTCAGCGTGAGATTCGACGACACGATTCCACTCATTGTGGCTTTCCCGGACGAGATATTGACCGTATCGCCGTCAGCGGGCGTTTTTGTGGACGTCACGCCGCCGATGAGCCAGTTGGAGGCAGTTCCCCAGGCACCGTCGGATCCTCCCCAGTCGAGCGTATCCGCACGAACGGGGGTTCCGGATGAAAGCAGGAGCGACAAACCCGAAATAATGGCCACGGAAATATCAAACAGGTAAAATTTGCAACGGTTCATGATTTTTCCCAATTGGAACATACAGCCCTAATATTATAGTAACACTCTTTTGAATTTCAGTTTTCCTGTCCGCCGTTGGAGCTGCGCACCACGGCTCCCGAAGTCTTTGTGAAAACTGAATTTCATTGTGGAACCAGCATAAATGTAAATAAATGTATGTTACTCATTGTAAACCGACAAAATGAAAAGTCAAGCAAAAAACAGCAAATTTTTGGATTTTTTTGAAAATTTCAGTTAAAAAGGGAGAAAAAGCTCCGTTTTTCGTTGTAAATTAGTGAAGATAGAAGCTTTGAGTAAGATATTTTAAAAAGAAGGACGTTTTTCTGGATTTGAATCATTTAAAATTCACGAAAAAAGGAGAAAAAAGCCGCACTCACCCCCTTGACGAAAAACGTACAATGGGATATAATACGCACGTTTTTGGCGTGAACGTTTGGAGACGTTACGCACTTGAAAAAACTTGGACATTCAAAATCGCAGGAGTTTCTATGTGTACCGCGCGACTTGTTCTGGAAGATGGAACCGCCTTTGAGGGGGAGTCTTTCGGAGCGTGCTCTTCTACCGCCGGTGAGGTGGTTTTCAATACCGCAATGACGGGGTATCCGGAGTCCCTTTCCGATCCGTCTTATGCAGGACAGATTCTTACAATGACGTGGCCGCTCGTCGGAAATTACGGGGTTCCGCCGCATTCGACACAGGACGGGATTCTTCGTTTCTTTGAGTCGGACCGAATTTGGCCGAAGGCGCTCGTCGTTTCGGAATATTCTCAGAAATACAGTCATTGGAACGCGGTCGAGCCGCTTTCAGAGTGGCTCAAACGGGAGGGGGTGCCGGCCGTTACGGGAGTGGACACCCGAGCGTTGACCAAGCGGCTGCGAGAAAAAGGAACAATGCTCGGAAAACTCTTGATTGATGCGCAGCCCGAACCCGACTGGTACGATCCGGGAAAAGTAAATCTCATTGCTCAATGCAGCTGTTCTTCTGTTTCTGAATTTTCTGTCGATGACGACTCGGAGCTTCTTCCTCAAGCCGGCCAGTTTCTTCTTTCCGGAAAACGAAAACCCCGTATTATTCTTGTGGACTGCGGCGCGAAAAACAACATCATTCGAAGTCTCATTACGAGAAACGCGGACGTCGTGCGTGTGCCGTGGAATTACGACTTTACGACGCTCGATTACGACGGCGTCATGCTTTCCAACGGTCCCGGCGACCCCGCCTGGGCGTCGGAAACGGTCGAGGTTCTGAAGAAAGCGATTGAAATTGGGAAACCGATTTTTGGAATCTGTATGGGAAATCAAATCCTTGCGCGTGCTGCGGGAGCAGAAACCTACAGACTTCGGTACGGACATCGCGGACACAATCAGCCTGTCATTTTGCCGGGAACGCATCAAACGTGGATTACGTCGCAGAATCACGGTTACGCCGTCGATCCGCTGCGTCTGAACGATGATTGGGAGGCGTCCTACGTGAATCTGAACGACGGAACCTGTGAGGGAATTCGTCACAAAACGAAGCCTTTCTTTTCCGTACAGTTCCATCCCGAAGCCTGCGGCGGACCGAAAGATTCCGGCGTGCTGTTCGACCAGTTTTTGAAAATGGTAATCGATTGAATTCCATCTCGACTCATCTCATTCTGTAAAAGAACAACGATTCATTTACAGAATACTATACAGGAAAAAATGAATAATGAACGATTTTCACGGTATTAAAAAAGTCCTTCTCCTCGGTTCAGGCGCGCTGAAAATCGGGGAAGCGGGGGAATTCGACTATTCCGGCTCGCAGGCGCTCAAGGCGCTGCGTCAGGAAGGGATTCAATCCATCCTCATCAATCCGAACATCGCGACGGTTCAGACGTCCCAAAACGTGGCGGACCGCGTGTACTTTCTGCCCGTCACGCCCGAATTCGTCGCGCAGGTCATCGAAAAAGAACGTCCAGACGGAATTCTGCTTTCCTTCGGCGGTCAGACTGCGCTCAACTGCGGCGTCGCACTCTTTCGAAACGGAACCCTCGACCGCTACGGAGTGCGCGTTCTCGGAACCCCCATTCAGGCGATTATCGACACGGAAGACCGCGACCTGTTTGTGAAAAAACTCGACCAGATTCAGGTGAAAACGATTCAGAGCGAGGCGGTTACGACCGTAGAAGATGCGTGTCAGGCGGCGCACGACGTCGGATTTCCTGTGATTGTTCGGGCCGCGTACACCCTGGGAGGTCAGGGAAGCGGTTTCTGCGACAACGAGGAGGAACTCCGAAGCCGCGTCACCAACGCACTGTCGTTCAGCGATCAGGTCCTCATCGAAAAATCCCTTCGCGGATGGAAAGAGATTGAGTACGAAGTCGTTCGCGACCGTCACGACAACTGCATCACCGTCTGCAACATGGAAAACTTCGACCCCCTTGGAATTCATACGGGTGAAAGCATCGTGGTGGCGCCGTCCCAGACGCTTACGGACTCCGAGTACCACAAGCTGCGCTCCCTGGCGATTCGGATTGTGCGTCACATTGGAATCATCGGCGAATGCAACGTGCAGTACGCGCTCGACCCCAACTCCGAAGATTATCGGGTCATTGAGGTGAATGCGCGTCTCTCCCGTTCCTCCGCACTTGCGAGCAAAGCGACCGGCTATCCGCTGGCGTTTGTCGCGGCAAAACTTGGTCTCGGATACGGTCTGCACGAGCTGAAAAACTCCGTCACGCAGTCGACTTGCGCCTTTTTCGAGCCGGCACTCGATTACTGCGTCGTGAAGATTCCGCGCTGGGACCTCTCGAAGTTCAAAGGCGTCTCGAAACAAATCGGCTCCAGCATGAAAAGCGTCGGCGAAGTAATGGCGATCGGACGCTCCTTCGAAGAAGCGATTCAAAAAGGGCTGCGCATGATCGGTCAGGGAATGCACGGGTTCGTCGCAAATCACGCTTTGAACTTCGAAAATCTCAAAGACTCGCTGCAGAATCCGACCGACAGCCGTATTTTTGCGGTTGCGAAAGCGTTTCATGAGGGGTACACCGTCGAACAGATTCATGCGCTCACGAAGATCGACTGCTGGTTCCTCGAAAAGCTGCAATCGATTTACGACGTGCACTGTGAGTTGGAAAAATACGAGCATTTGAAGGATTTACCCGACGAATTGTTCCGAACCGCGAAGAAAAAAGGATTTTCCGACTTCCAAATCGGACGAATCGTGACGCACGAAAAGATGGATCTCGACATTGCGGTCCTCGAGACGCGCAGGGAACGACGAAGAAGAGGGATTTTACCGTTCGTGAAGCAAATCGACACGCTGGCGGCCGAGTTTCCCGCAAAAACGAACTACTTGTACCTCACGTATCACGGCTGCGAGCACGATGTGGATTTTCCGCGCGACCGTAAAAGCGTCGTCGTACTGGGGTCCGGAGCCTATCGAATCGGTTCTTCCGTCGAGTTCGACTGGTGCGGCGTCGGTGCGATGAATACGATTCGAAAGAACGGTCTGCGCGGAATCATGATCAACTGCAACCCGGAAACCGTCTCGACCGATTACGACATGTGCGACCGACTCTATTTTGACGAGCTGTCGCTCGAGGCGGTCCTCGACATTGTGGATCTTGAGTGTCCGAAGGGCGTCGTCGTTTCGACTGGCGGACAGATTCCGAACAACCTGGCGATGCGGCTGCATGCGGAGAACGTTCCGATTTTGGGAACAACTCCCGAATCCATCGACCATGCGGAAGATCGAAACCTCTTTTCCGAGCTGTGCGACCGCAACGGAATCGATCAGCCGCGCTGGAGGGAACTCACGTCGCTCGAAGAGATTTACGCTTTTGCAGATGAAGTCGGTTTTCCGCTCATGGTGCGTCCCAGTTACGTCCTTTCCGGCGCCGCGATGAACGTCGTTTCGAACCGTGACGAGCTGAAAGACTTTTTGACTCTGGCGGCCAACATCTCGCAGAAACATCCTGTGGTTGTTTCGGAATTCATCGAAAACGCGAAGGAAATCGAGTTCGACGCAGTGGCTCAGCGCGGCGAAATCGTGGCGTACGCCATTTCCGAACACGTCGAGTTTGCGGGCGTTCATTCCGGCGACGCGACCATCGTGTTTCCGCCGCAGAAACTGTACGTCGAGACGATTCGCCGTATTAAGAAAATCGCACGAAAAATCGCACAGGCGCTCGACATTTCGGGACCGTTCAACATGCAGCTTCTGGCGCGCGACAACGACATTAAGGTGATTGAATGCAACTTGCGGGCGTCGCGTTCGTTCCCGTTCGTTTCGAAAGTGCTGCGGATTGATTTGATTGAACTCGCAACGAAAGTGATTCTGGGTCTTCCGGTCGAGAAGCCGAATCGCTCTGCGTTCGACCTCGATTACGTGGGAATCAAAGCGCCGCAGTTCAGTTTTGCGCGTTTGGCGAAAGCGGACCCGGTTCTGGGCGTCGAAATGGCGTCGACGGGCGAGGTCGGATGTCTCGGCGAGGATATTTACGAAGCGATTCTCAAATCAATGCTCGCGACGGGCTACCGACTTCCGAAAACGAAGAAGATTCTTCTTTCGACGGGGCCAACGAAGTCGAAAGTCGATATGCTCGACATCTGCAAACGGCTCGTGAAAGACGGTTTCCAACTGTATGCGACGCGCGGAACGGCTGCGTATCTGCTGGATCATCAGGTTCCCGTCATGGCGGTGGGCTGGCCCGACGAACCGACACCGGCCAAGATGACGATGGAAGAGCGCGAAGCGTCTGGCTCGTCGTTTCTTCTCAACGCGCTGGACCTCATCAAGAGCCGGACGGTCGATTACGTTGTGAACATTCCGAAAAACCTTTCATCGACGGAGCTTTCGAACGACTACGACATTCGCCGCAGTGCGATCGATTACAACGTTCCGCTCCTCACGAACGCGCGCCTTGCCGACACGTTCTTCACGGCAATTTGTCGTCTCGACGCGGGAGCAAAGATGGAAATTAAGAGTTGGGACGAATATTGATTTTTGTACGTAATATGTAAATTTTCCCCCAATGGCGGGAGGCCGTTACAGACACATCGGTCCCCGCCTGATTGTTTTTGTGTGAATTTTTCTTTTTTTCATTTTTTTCTTATTTTTCCTCTTGCATTTTCTTTACGACGGATTAC
>CAYTLK010000076.1:0-17345 GCA_964438515.1 uncultured Planctomycetaceae bacterium | reverse complement strand
CGTGGCGGTGTTTCCACCCTAACGGGAGGAAACAAGAGCGCTCCCGTAATGTCGTGACGGTCGTGGGGAAAAAACATTTTGAATGTTGTTTTTTCCCCAGACCCCTTTTTCAAAAACTTTTTAATATTGTGTTTTTAGGACTTCCTTTAATATTTAGGGAGTTGTTTCTAGCTGCTTTTCGTTCATCGCCTGCTGAATCTGTTCCCGAATTTCTTCAGGAGAAACATTTTTGTGACGCTTCAATCCCCGCGTATCGCGTACACCATTCTGCGAAATGAAAAAACGCCGATGTTTTTGACCGTGCGCAAACGTGAAATTGAGTTCTCCGTACTTTTCGAGCTTCTCCGACGTATAAACGGAAGGCGCCGCATCCAACATCGCGGCCAGCGTGCACGCGGAACTCACGGAAAGGGAAAAATCTTTTCGTTCCATTTTTCCCGCAGCCGGATCGTTGAGCAACACCCATCCTTCGACGGAAAGCGGCTGACACTCCATGAGGGATTGATTCGCGATTTTGGCCGTGAGCGCAATAAAAAGTCCAAAACACGTGATAAACGTGAACAGATGCAAGTACGTTGCACTGCGATAATAACGGCGTTTTTGTTCTTTTTTTGACATTTGAGGCTTTTCGGGCGCTTCGGAAACCTCTGTGGTTTGGGAAGGCTGGATTTTTTCCTTATTTTTACTCTTCCTCCGATTCACCTTCTTTTCTTGAATCTCCCCAGTTTCTCCATCCCCCGCATTTTGCGTTTTTTTCTTACTCATAAATCCTTTTCCTTAACGTTTCATAAAAGCACGAATTTCAGAATTGACCCTCTCCGGATTTTCCATCGGTGAAAGGTGTGCGGCAAAGGGAATTTCCACGAATTGGGCGTTCGGCATCGCGTCTGCAATTGCTTTCATCTTTGCGGGAGGCGAAAGCACGTCGTTCACCCCCGTCATTACGAGGGTCGGGACTGAAATTTCGGAAAGTTCCAATGTAAAATCGTGCCGCTGCGCCATTCCGCGAGCGACGGCGGCTGTTCCTGCGGGATTATTTTCGGATACCATTTTCCGAAACGTCGAAAAAACGGAAGAATGAACGTCTTCAAGCGTCTGGGACGTCATCAAATTGGTTTTCATTCCATCCACAAGAAACGTGCAGGTTCCTTCCGCTTCCATTTTTGCCGCCGTTGCGAGACGTTTTGCCGCTCCGTCCGAAGCATCCGCGTTCGCGCCCGAGTCGCAGAGGATGAAACGTTCCAGCCGATCGGAATGGCGTTTCCAAAATTCCCAGCCGACGTACCCGCCCATGGAGAGACCGCAAAACGTACATTTTTCGATTGCAAGCTCATCCAACAGTTCCGCAACGTCGTCTGCAAGCTCCGCCATCGTCGTGACGGACGCACCCGACGCCGCGCTTTTTCCCATTCCGCGCATATCGGGAGCCGCGAGCGTAAATTCGTCGGAAAGTTCCTCAAGCTGTGCGGACCACATACGATTATCGAACGGAAATCCGTGAACAAAAACGATCGTTTTCGCCCCGGAACCGACTTTTTCACAATTTAGCCGCATAAGAAATCCCGTTCTTCATATTTTTCAATCCATATTTATTCCATCGTTTCGTAAATCAGGCCGGAAAGCGCCATTTGACGTACAAAACGTTCTATCAAAACAGGAGGAATCACGTTACGCAATTCAGATTTCGACAAACTTTCATCCGACCGCCCTTCCGAATGCTCGTCCGACCCCTCTTCTGAACACTCGTCCGAAAGCGCGTCCATCAGCTCATCCAGCGAAAGCGCTTTGTTCTGAAGTTGACGTATGATTTCTGCACCGATATCGTTCATCAAATGCGTGTCGTCCGAATCCAAAAAATACACCACGGAAAGCGGGTCCGCGCCCATTTCCTCGTCTTCCTCCCACTGCCGCCATACGAGCCGAGAATCATCCACGGCTCGCCAACGTATGGGAACATCGGTTTTTTCAGAGGCCCCCGACTTTTCAGTTTTCTCTGAATTTTCTGAAATCGTTTCATTCATTCTTTAACCAAGCTCCGTAAAGTACGTAAATTAACAACATCCCAATCCTGTTCCGCTCCATTTTCGTCGGTAAAAGTCCCTTTTGGAGTCTCCAGATACATGGGAATCTCAAAAAAACGAGGGTCGTTCAGCAAAAAACCGAACGCTTCCAGAGGAATTTTCCCCTTTCCGATCTGCGCGTGCCGATCGACGCGGCTCGCAAGATCCTTCGTTGCATCATTCAAATGAAACGCACGAAAACGATTTAAACCAACAATCGCGTCAAAATGCGTCATCATTTCCGTATATTTTTCCTGAGTCGTAAAATCGTAACCGGCCGCGAAACCGTGACAGGTGTCGAAACAGACTCCTATATGAAAATCGTTTTGATTCTTTGCTGGATTTTCGCCCTCCACACTCTGCATAATATACGCAAGATGTTCGAGCTGGAACCCTAAATTCGTACCCTGACCCGCCGTATTTTCCAACAAACACCGGGTTTTGATTCCCTCAGTATGTTTTAGTACAATTTTCAAACCTTCCGCAATTCGATCGAGTCCCTCCTGCGGCGTCGAGGTGGTGAAGGAACCGGGATGCGTCACGACGTACGGAATTCCAAGCGCTTCGGCTCTCAAAAGTTCGTCTTCGAAAGCTGCGATGGATTTCAGCCACAGTTCGTCCGCCGGGGCGCCTAGGTTGATGAGGTACGAATCGTGTACAATCGGATGGGAAATTCCGCATCGGTCGAGCGCCTCACGAAAAAGCTCGACGTCCTTTTCCGTCAAAGGTTTGGATTTCCACTGATTGCTGTTCTTCGAAAAAATCTGCACGCACTGACAGCCGACGGACTGCGCGCTTTCGACGGCTTTGAAAAGTCCGCCGGAAATCGACATATGCGCACCGAGCAGGGGATGAATGGACATTTAATCCTCAATTTCCTGAATCCAAATATTCCGAAAACGCACTGCATTTCCGTGGTCCTGGAGCGAAAGCGGAAGTTTTTCCGGATGCGCTTCGTACGCAGTGGGACGATACCAGAAGGTTCCGCCTTGAAGTTCAAAATCGTCCTGAACGACCACGCCGTTCTGAATGACGGTGAGTCGAGCTTTCCGCGTCACGTTTCCTTTTTCGTCGAACTTCGGCGCCGTAAATGTAATGTCGTACGACTGCCACTCGCCGGGTTTTCGACACGCGTTTTTGAGCGGCGGATGCTGTTTGTAAATCGAGGCGCACTGACCGTCAAAGTATGTATCATTATTGTACGAATCAAGGATTTGCACTTCGTATTTTCCCATGATGTACACGCCGCTGTTTCCGCGTCCCTGACCGGAGCCGGAGACTTTTTCAGGTTCCGCCCATTCGAGGTGGATTTTGCAGCTTCCAAAACTCTGCTTCGTCGCGGCGGTTCCGCCGTGAACTTCCGCATAACCGTCTTTTACGACCCAGTTTTGCGCACCATTAAAAGCGGAAAGGTCCGTTCCGTCGAAAAGAACCACCGCGCCCTCCGGAGCGGGCGTGCAGACCGGCTGTGCGTTTTCGACGCGTTCGGGACGGTCCCAAATGATTCCGTTTTTGTATTCGAGCTGCGCTTGAAGGCTCGCCGCGACGAAAAACAAAAGGACGAACGTTAAGGCGGGGACAAATGAACGATACATATTTTATAAATCTCCTGAAACTTTGGAAACAGTATTACTATTATAGAATATTATAGAAAACTAACCGTTTTCTGCAATGGGGGGTGATGCGTTTTTTGGAAAAATCAAAACCAAAATAGAAAAAAACACTGTGAAATCAATCACAGTGTTTCGATCGTTTATTCATGCGTAAACATTTGATACTTTATACCGTTAAACTCATTCCGGAAGCTGTGCCGGCATATTGTCCTTGCGGTTCGCCAAGCAGGCGTGAACGGCGCCGTCGACGCTGTACGTAATGGAGTGCACGGAACCATCCGCCATCACCATTGCGAAACCGCCGGCGTGCGGGCCGCCGAACGCATAGTACGGACTGCCGGAGGACGCCATGGTCGTCATACGGTCCTGCATCGGCGCGTAAGCGGTACCCGTCGCAGTGACGCTTCCCGAATTCTGCGAGAAGGAGGTGTATTCACCTGCGGAACGGAAACTCGAGTTGGAGTTGTAATCGGAACCGATACCCGCATACATCACGAGGGCGTCGCCGTAATATGCCAGATCGTATTTATCCGCATAAACGAATTTTTCGCCGATAAGGTAGGTGTTGGTCGTTCCGTCGCGGACCTGACCCTGCGTCACTTCACTGCAGTCGAAAATGATGCCGGTGGGTGTGCTGGACGGTACGATTTTATTTACTTTTGAGGAATAATTTGCGTTACTCGCAGTGTTTCCCATCTGCGTGGAACCGTAGCAGGCGGCATAGTCGGATTTCGCACCTGTCGTGATGGAACCGCTGGAACAGTTCGTGTACGATTTGCTCGTGACCGTGTAGGCCTTCGTCGAACGACGGGAGGGGCACAGGTACACATTGAGCGGTGTTTCCAAGCAGTCACCGGAATCGAAAGTGGTGGCGGTGGTGGCGGTGTCTTTTGTCAAACCGACCTGATAAAGTGCATTCTGTTCAAGGAACGGAAGCAGCGAATAGCACCAAGACCCAGGCTGACCTTTTCCAAAGCCGCGCTGCGGGTCGCCGACGAAGCTGGAAGACCAGCCGCCGGAAGGAAATTTCTGACTTGTGCTTTCGTGGTTGAGGCTTGCAAGGCCCAAGTTTTTGAGGTTGTTGCTGCACTGCATTTTTCGAGCAGCCTCTCGCGCCTGCTGAACTGCCGGAAGGAGCAACCCCACCAACATTCCGATAATCGCGATCACTACAAGTAACTCCACAAGGGTAAAACCTTTGCGCTGTGTCATTGATTCATTCTCCCATTGAATAGAAAGATTGTGATATCTTATGCAAACGCCGGAGTCATTCTCACCCACAAAACTCCAGCGTTAAAGAACCGATTTCTTATTTTAACACATTTTTCATATTTTGTCAAAGAGTGGGGGCCTCATTTTTGCCAAAATTCATGACTATTTTGTTATTTTTTCCAAAATATTTCTTTTTTTAAGTATCTTTCTTGTAGTAATACGATTTCATGAGAGAATTTGTTTCCAGTTCAAAAGACGAAAATGAGTTTTTTTCGAAACTTTAAAGAAAATAAAAGAAAAAAATGCGTCACACTTACAAATTCAGGAAATCAGCGAGGTTTTTCGGCTTCGGTCTCACGCGTGATTCACCCTGCGGGAGAATCACGCTGCACGTTAAGAATTTACGGTCGCGGGGAAAAAACATTTTGAATGTTGTTTACTGCTCGCAATTTCGCTCCAACGAGAGCGTCACTCGTGCGGCAGCACTATCGCCCGCCGCGGCTCGCGACCCCAGCCCCTCACTTGGAAAACTTGTATAATCAATACTATTAGTATGGAGTTTTTTAGTCGTGGAATTTCAGCAGACGCGCACTATTAATAATGACGAACGCCTCGCCGAAATTGTGCAGAATCGCACTCGCAAGGGAGTTGATGACGCCCATCGACGCAAGCCAAATGAAGAAAAACGTCATTCCGAGTCCCACAATGATGTTGATGTGAATCGTCATCTGCGTGGCGCGCGAAAGTCGAATCGTCATCGGAAGACGCCGCAGGTCGTTCGTCATGAGCGCAATGTCGGCACTCTGAATCGCGATGTCGCTTGCGACCGCCCCCAAAGCAATTCCCACATCGCCGCTTGCGAGCGCCGGCGCGTCGTTTACGCCGTCCCCGACCATCATGACCGAACGTCCCGCCGCCTTTTCAGCCGCCACAACGTCGAGTTTCTGAGAGGGAAGAACCTCCGCAATCACCTGATCGACTTTGAGGAAACGTCCGATTTCTTCAGCCGTTGCGCGTCGGTCACCCGTCAGAAGAACGCAGCGTTCGACGCCCAAATCGCGCATTTCCTGAATCGCCTCGCACGCCTCGGGCCGCGGACGGTCCGCCATGAGGAAACAGCCGCCGATTTCCTGATGTATCACCCCTTCATCGTTCGTAATGCGGCGTGCAAGCCACACGGTGGAACCAATGAAGTGTTCAGGAATCAAATCGTCGCACCCCGTCACATCGAAACCGTCTTCATGGAGCCATTCGAGACGTCCGAGCCGCGTAATTTCCGAGGATTCGCGCAGAATAACGCCTTTTCCCGGAACCTCTTCAATGACGGCGCTGGGAGGCGTAAGCATCGTGATTCCGCGATCCTGTGCCGCTTTCACAATCGCTTTGGACGCCGGATGACGGGACCCGGTCGCACAACGAAGCGCTTCGACCATCAAATCTTTCTCGCTCGCCGCGTCTTTAAGCGCCATTCCGGAAAGCTGCAGATGACCGATCGTAACCGTACCGGTTTTGTCGAGCACCACCGTATCGATTCCCGCAACCGATTCGAGGAAACGTGTGTTTTTGATGAGGATTCCAAGTTTCGACGCCGCAGCAAGCGCCGCCACCATCGCCGTGGGACCCGCCAGAACCAGCGCTCCGGGACATCCGACGACCAGAACGGCCATCGCGCGGTCAATGTTGCGCGTGAGGAAAAGCACGACGCCAGCTACGGTTAAAATAATCGGAATGTAATACGTTGCGTACTTTTCGATGAGTTTCATCACGGGTGTTTTGGCGTTTTCCGCATCGCGCAGAAGTTCCACGACCCGTCCGATCGCCGTCTTTTCACCCGTTTTTGAGACGCGGATTTTCAGCACACCCGTCATATTGATGGTTCCGGCAAAAACGTTCTTTCCGACCGTCACATCTTCCGGGAGGGACTCGCCCGTAATGGAGGATTGATCGATCGTGGAAGTTCCTTCCACAATGTCGCCGTCAGCCGCAATAATGTCGCCGGGACGCACCAGAATAACGTCGTCCACGTTCAAATCTTTCGGTTCCACCTCGCGTTCGGTTCCGTCGGGAAGCAGCAGTGCAGCGTTGCGGGCCTGAAGGGTTTTCAGTCCGTCAATTGCGGCCTGCGCGCCTAAAATACTGCGTTCTTCGAGGAAGTGTCCCAAATTCATGATGATGGGAATGAGCGTCGCAACAACAAACTGCTGGTTCATCATCGCCGCAAGCGTCGCAAGCGCCACGAGCTGTTCCGTCATTGCGTGTGCATCGGCGTCCCGGGTAAAAATGCCGTAAACAGCCGTTGCAAAAATCGGAAGAGACACAATGAGGGACGCAATCGCAATGATGATGTTTCCCACCACATCCATCTCGAAAACTTTCCACTCCACAAGCCCCACGATGAGCAAACCGCCCGCAAGCATCGCGGAACCCAGCTGCACCACGATTTTCAGACGTTCCATTACGGTCAGCGGCACATCCAAATCATGCATGCGGCCGGAAACGGGATTCGCAAAATTCTGACTCATTTTTCGTCCTCCTGTTCATCCTGAAGTACCACTCGGGAATTCGCAGGTACGAATTTCAACTTTCCGACATTGGTCCAAACTTGTTCCATAGTATTCATGTATTCACGCTGCCAGACGTATTCCGGCGCCTGCAGAAACTCGCGCAGCTGCGGCAAATATTCCCGCGCATTCTTAATCGTATCCGCAATCAGCTTCTGACGATAAATGAGTGCGTTGTTCTTCATCTGAATCGACTGCGTTTGTGCATCTTTTCTCAAACGGTCCGCCTGTTTCAGCGCCTCATCCATCGCAACGTGCACAGCCGTTTCGGCCGTCTGTTTGTTTTCGAAGTCCGCTTTTACGTGACGTAAATGATGAATATCGACGAAATCAATGTTGCTGATTCGAATCGCGCTGTGTCCCGTCTCGGAATTCCCAACGCGGTCCAGGCGTTCCTGAAGGTTCTGCGTGACGAGCACATCCAGTGCTTCTTTCCGCTTTTCAGGAACCATCGTCTCTTTTCCGTCCACCGTTTGAGGAACGTTCGTCGTAAATTCCCGGCTCATGTGCTGCACCTCGTCGAAGTTCCAAGACGCAATGCACTCCGTGAGCGCCGCCACCGTCATCGACTCAATCATCTGTTTCGAATCAATGAGGTTGAACTGAAACTCAACCGGGTCCGCGATGTAGTACTTCACGACGACTTTCACCTGAATCACATCGTTCCCGGCGGTGAGACAGTAACCCTCGATCGTCGGGTCGATTTCGTCGTTCCACTCTTTATCGTCGAGCGCCGCCCAAACGTTCGTCACTTCGAGCTGCTGTTCCTGTGCTTTCGGAACCTGAATCAGTTCATCGATCGGAAACGGAAACGCAAGAACGAATCCTGGGTCTCGAATGTCGTTTCCCGGCCCCGCCGGCACGAGTTTTCCGAAGCGCGTCAGAATCCCCACATGCGTCGGCTGGACGTTTGCAAGTCCCGAAACAACGAAAAGTATCACAAGGACCAGCACCATCCAGCGGAACACTTTCATTCCGGATTCAATCCCTTGAAAAAGGACTTTTCCTGGTTTTTTCTGTGCCATAATTATATTCCAATTTTGATTTATTTATTGTTTTATTCTATTTTATCTGTTTATTCGTCCGCTTTTCAATTGCACATTCTTCTGAATATTGCAACCGTTATTTCCCCATCAGCGCGTCGATTCCGCTGTTCGTCCCGCCCAACGTCGGAAGAAGCGGCGCGGCTGTCGTTGCGGGTGCAACAGACGGTGCGGGTGCGGCAGTTGGTGCGGGTGCGGCAGTTGGTGCGGAATCCGGAACTGACGGTGCGGCAGACGGCGCGGCAGAGTCCGAAGGAACGGCCGTTCCAGACGCAGACGAACCTCCATCCGCCGACAGTTTCACGCTTCCGCTGATTTTTGACTCATCCTGACGCAGCACCCCTTCGACCGCCTCAATGTCCGCCTGGGTTTCCGTCGACGCTTTTTTCGTCCACTGCGGCATCTCGAACAACGGATGGAACACACTATTATCGTGCTTCAAAATGAGCGTAGTTTGCGGCCCAATCGTCTTCTGAATGGTACTCATCGTCTTCCAGAACTCGTAAAATTCCGGATCCAATTCGTGTACCCGCGCCGTAATCGTCATCGCCTCATTATCGGCCTGTTGAATGATTTTCGTTGCTTCATTCACACCTTGCGCAATGATACTCTGTGCGTCCACTTGCGCCTGAGTCGTGATGGCTTCCACATCCCGCAGCCCCTCCTGCTGGATTTTGCTTGCTTCCATCTCGCGATTTGCACGCATTTTTGCGACAATATCTTTCATATTCGTCTCAGGGAGTGAAATTCGTTTGATTCCAATCTGCAACACTTCGATTCCCGCGTTTTTCTCACGCAGCACATCGTTGACCGCGTCGCGAATTTTATTCTCGATTTCCGAGATTTTCACCTGGGAACCCTCTTTCGAAATCAGTGCCGACATCGGATACGCACCCAACACGGGGTTTTTCAGACCGATGATGGAGGATTCGAGGTTTTTCTCGGCTGCCGTCACGTCTCCTCCGAACGCACGAATGAATTTCAGCGCGTCATTCACACGCCAAACCATGTACGTTTTCAGAATGACCGTTTTGTCGTCTTTCGTCTGATTCGAAACGTGAGGCGTCTCGTAAATCCGTTTGCGCATGTCGACCGTCCTCGTCTGATCAATCGGCCACGGCAGTTTGAAATGCAGTCCCGGATCGACGGTTACAGGTTCCAAAGGACGGTCGAAACGCGTCACGACGACGTTTTCGTACTCCGAAACCTGATAGGTCATCCCATAGCCCAGCACAATCGCAATGATGAGCAAAGAGAGAAAAATACGGAAGATGTACGTCTTCCAGGAAAGCTTATTTTCCGAATCATGATGGTGATGATGGTGGCAATGGTCCGACATAAAGGAACTCCATTATATTTATATGTGTATTTTTTGGTTTTTATTTGAATTCAAATGAAACGTTTTATTGTTGTGCGCCATTCATAACCGCACGGGGAATACTGGTTCCCGACTGTTTCTGGGAGTCGAGAAAGACCTCAATCGAGTCGTCCACAATGACGAGTCTGCGATTCGCCAGCACTTTCTGCGCGTTATCGAGCCAGTACTGGAATCGATAGCATGGGGGATTGACCTTGTACGTTTCGTAAGCAGAACACACGCCCGCCGTTTCACTTCTGGCCGTCTGGACCTTGCGGATTGCGTCGACTTTTGCCTGTGCGATTTGCGACGCGGCCTGAACCTCCGCGATGTACTGCTTGCAAATTCCGTCTTCATGCGCGTTATGCAGCGCGCTCGCCTGCCGAATTTCCTCCGACAAAACGTTCAAGTACTGTTTGGCGGCCGCCACAGGAGGATGAAGGTTCAAAAGCGACACTTCCAGAATTTCGATTCCGATTTCATCGTCGTCCAAGTGTTTCTGAAGCCGTACAGAAAGTTCCTCTGCAAACGCGGCGCGGTCCATACTCATCACGTATTCCATCGTTCGGCCCATCGTCGCATCAACGAGCGCGCGATATGCATATTCGTTGACCGCCAGTTCCGGATTCTGACATTTTTCGACGTAATCGAAGAATCCTGCGGAATCCTCTTTAATTTTGAACTGCACCATTGCATTCACCACGACGGACTCTTCCTGATTCAGCGGAATTTCATACTCCGTTCCATGTTCTTTCGTCCAAATGAACGAATATTCAGACGCCGCCGATTTTTCGTAACCGACCTGAACCATAGAAATGGTTTTCACCTTAAACGTCATAATCGTTCCGAACGGATACGGTAATTTCAGATGCAGCCCGGGTTCAATGATTTTCCTACAAATTTTTCCGCAGTCTTTTCGGACTCCGAACTCGTCGAGACGCACAACATAAATGCAGGAAAGCGCCCACGCCATGAAAAACACCATGACGATCGCCGGCACCATGGCGCGCGCAACGAAACGAATCGACCAAGAGGAACGAAAACTCACGCCCCACTTTTGTTCCATCGTGAAGAAGAAACTTTTGATCGGGTTTCCACGAACAAAAACCATGTACCGCAGAAAAACCATCGTGGGGGATTTGAACGAATCCTGCGTTGCTTTCGTCGTCATCCATCCGGAAAAGAGGCGGCAAAGCTGTTCGACCGACACCAAGAGCGTCCAGCTCAGGAAAAAGATGCACAGCGCCGCTTCCGGCCAGTCCACAAACGAACGCAAAAGCATCACAGCCGCAAAAAGCGCCATTCCCCAGCACGATTCCCACGCCGCTTCCATCATGGATTCCGCTTCCGGAAGTCCCGAATCTCCGGAATCTTCCGCCGCAATCGCATCGTACGCGCGCGCCATCATGAGCCAGAGGATGCTGCACGTCATCGTTAAAATCGCGATTAAAACCGTCTGTCCCGCCGGAATCAGACGTATATTTTCCGTCGGAAACGTCCATTTCCAGAGCGCGTACGCCGCGAAAGCCGCAAAGAAGAACGTCGGAAGAATGCCGAGAATCAAAAAATGAATCACTTTCGCCTGATCAAATTCAATCTCGTACGGATTCTCAACATTATTTCCCCATTCAGGACGCCGCCAGCTTTTGACCTCCGCCAGTTTTGCGCGAAGTTTCCCCGCATGAAGCACCAAAAACGAGGTGACTGAAACCAACGAAAGCTGAATCGCCATCACCGTCATCAAGAGCGAGCCTGAACCGTAAATTTTCAGACCGTAAATGTACATGACGAGCGCAATGACGAGCGAGAAAATCGCGGACGCCATGACGATACCGCGCCAACTCCCTTTTTTGCCTGCCGACACTCCAGACGTGCTGTCGTCGGTCGGAGAGGTGACGGGCGAAGGGGTTTCTAACTCGGATTTACTCATATTCTTTCTCAATTCCCCAAATTATGAATTTTACTTTATAGTTACACTTTATTATTATACCATAATTTTACTTAATTGCAATAGTTACCCCATATTATCTCAAAATTTTTCAGACCTCCAAACCTTTGGATTCATTAGAATCGCTATACATTGCAGAACCGTACTCTTTTGGCTCGACGCACGGTATTTTGTGCGGCTCAAATGTACGTGTAGAGGTCAAAATGGAGGAACGCTCAATATCCATACGCAGAAAAATCCGTTTTCGTTCCAGGGAATTCCGATTTTTTATCCCATGGCGAATATACGGATTCCACTTTAAAATCCCTTAAATATATAAAAGTGGAGTGAATATCGAAAGATACATAGTAATCAAGATGCGTTATTCGACGTCTTTCAGACGTTCGTAACCGTCGCGCGGCGCGTTCCACATACAGAGGAAAATTCCGATTCCGACGAGCGCAATGACGACGATTCCCATATAGACGCAATCCCAGCCGATGTGCTGCGCCAGCGCGCCCACTCCGACCCCCGAAACGATGACGCTTGCGTAACCAAAAAGTCCGGTAAAACCGTTGGCGGTCGCCGCCGCGCGTTTCGTCGCCTGATTTGCCGCTGCGATTCCTATAAGAGCCTGCGGACCGTAAATACAGAACCCGGCGCCGCAAAGCGGAATCACGAGCAAAAGAACCGGGGCCGTCGACGGCATCATCCAGAATGCGGTCATAAACAGAACCGTTCCCATCATGCAGAAGACGCACATTCGGTGCGCAAGCCCCTTCAAAAGATGGTCGGTCGCCCAGCCGGAGAAAAGCATTCCAAGAATTCCCGAAATTTCAAACGCCGCAACGAGCCAGCCGGCGTGCGTGAGGGAAACGTGCTTCGACTCGCTCAAAAGTGTCGGCCCCCAGTCGAGAATTGAAAAACGTACAACGTATACGAAAAAGTTTGCGAAACCTAGCGTCCAAACGTACGGATTTCCAAAAACCGCTCGATAGAGGAAGGAACGCGACGGACGCGACGTTTCATTCACGGTCGACTTTCCGGTTCCTGGAAGTTCCGGAAGTCCCACAGACGTCGGAGTGTCGCGCAGCGAAAACCACAGTCCGACGGCTCCGAGGAAGGCAATGGAAGACGGAATCCAGAAACAATACCGCCACGCGCCGGACCCAAAACCAAACCCATGCATAAAGTTTTCGAAAATTCCTCCATTTTGAAGGATGTCGGGGTTCGGCATCTTATTCACGACGGAATTTCCCATAATGCAGCCGCACATAATAACGACGATGAAAGCTCCGATGGAGTGCGAGGTGTTCCAGATCGACATTTTCGTCGCGAGTTCTCGGGGCGGAATCCAATGCGTGAGCAGCCGGGCGCAAGGCGGAAAACCGGCGCCCTGCATCCATCCGTTCAGCACCCAAAGGACGCCCATAAACGTTACAATGCAGGTTGTGAAAGCCGTCCCCGAGCTGGTTCCTGTCCAAGTTCGGGCGAAATCCGGCGCAAAACCGAACACGAAGTTGATCGCCGCGCAAAGCATAAGTCCCGCCGTCATCAAAACACGGGCGTTGCAGCGGTCGGCCAAAAGTCCGTGACAAAAACGGGAGACGCCGTACACGAGACCGTTGAATGTGAGAAAAAGACCTAAACTCGTTTTCGAAATTCCCAGTTCCGCCTCAAGTCCCGGCATCGCGAGCGAGAAATTTTTACGAACGAAGTAAAAAAGAGCGTAACCGATCATGGTTGCGATTATCGTACGCATTTGCCAGTTCAAAAAACGACGACGAACGTCCGGCGCAAAGGCGTCGAGAGGGTGGGATTCTTGGTTTTCAGTACTCATTTTTGTTTTCCATCGGGGAGGGGGAGGGAAATTATTTTCCTAGTGACTTCAAGAATTTTTCAATATTTGGAAAATCTGTGGATCGTCGAGAGACTCGGCGCGACAGGAAGCCATCGAAAAATCCTGCGTCCGACTGTGATCGCCCGGCACAGCAACCACAAAACCGCCTGCGTTTGCACCCGCCAAACAACCGTTGTGACTGTCTTCCAGAATCATCATCGATTCCGGACGCACCCCGAATCGCGACGCCGCCAAAAGATAAATCTCCGGGTGCGGCTTTCCATGCGTCAGTTCGTCGGAAGTAATGATGAAATCAAAACGGCGTTCCAAATCGAAAATTGGAAGCATCTCGCCCACAATTTCACGACAGCTGCTCGTACAGACCGCTTTGGGAATGTGATTTTCGTCTAAAAAATCAAGCAACGTCATCAGTCCCTTCATCGGCCGAAGCGTGTCGCGAACAATCGAGAGAAAAATACGATTCGATTTTTGCTGAAGTTCCTCCCAACCGACATTCAGAAGGTTCCACTCAATCATTTTCTGAAAAGTCTCGCGGGGAGCGCAGCCCATCAGGGACAAACTGAGTTCCTGCGTGTATTCCGCACCATATTCCCTCATCAATCGGGTTCCGGTTTCGAAATAGACGTCCTCTGAATTAAACATCAGGCCGTCCATATCGAATGCAACGGCCTGAATTTTTGAATGTTTTCCTGAAAAAATCATTACAAAATTCTACTTTTCGGGATCAGTTGGACGGATTGGAAGAAAGAGGCTTAATTTGCTGATTAATTGATTCCTGGTAACCGGCCTTTTTGCGTTCCAATTCCGCAACACGGCTCGCGAGCGCCTGATTCGCCTGTTTCATCACGTCGCTTTCCGCTTCGTAATCGGCATACATTTTTTCGAGACCGTTTATATTGTACCCATGCATCGTTTTTGCGATGGGAACGAGCGCCGACTCCCCAGCTTCCGCCTCTTTTCCGATGAGCGTGACCGTATAATCAACCTGTTTTTTCTGTTTTGCAATAAGATCCTGCAAAATGTATTCCTGGTCCACAAAATATTGAATACTTGCTTCAAACGGCAAATAATCTTCGTTCTCGCTTCCACGTTCCGCTTTGTCGATCGGCATACTCATAAACAGCGTCCAATCGCCCGCATAACTCTCGGAAAGCAGATGCGTCATTCGGTCGTTTTTCTCATACGCAACGCGCGTCGGTTCAAGAGAAACAAACGAGCGGGCCGTATCGCCGTCCACGCCAAACTCGCGCACCAGAAAACGTCCGAGATACTCGAACTGTTTCGGATCGTTTTTTGTCGGACGAAACGCATACAGCGGCGTATTTACAGGAAGCTGAACGGCTGACACGCCGGGAATGTAAACGTTGAACCGACCCGTCGTCGCAAAAAGACTGCGGACTTCACAATCACGAAACATCGGGCCGCGAAGGTCCTGAAGCGCGCGCAGATATTTCTGCTGTTCGAACAGGGAACGCACGTAACCTTCCGTCTCCGGCTGGCCCGACCCGTATTCGTAAACGAGAATTTCATGGTTCAGATTTTCGAGCTGTTTCGCCTGTTTATTTCCTTCAGCACGCCAAAAACTGTGTGTTTTCAGCGAAATTGCGGAAAAATAAAAACAGGCTCCCGTAGCGATAACGATTAACCCGATGAGGATTTTATTTACAAGATGCATAGCAACACCGTTTTTTTAGTTCCATATACGTTTCTTTGTACAATATTCTATTAACACCAGAATTAATAGAAATACCGGATTCAACACCGACTTTATTTATTGTATAATCCAGAACGATACTCTGTCAAGTAGTTTGTCGGTTTTTTTTCGCATCTTTCATCAATTTTTTTGATTTTCCCATTTTATCGATACAATCCGCACAATGCGCGCAGTTCACGAACCTTCTGTGCAGGGTCCGACGCCTGCGTAATTTCCGTAACCATCGCAATATGACGCGCCCCAAGGGTCCAAAGTTCCGGAATGTGATGCGCCTTGATTCCTCCCATTACGGAAAAAGGAACAGAAATCTGTGAAATCAGTTCCTTCAGTAATTCCAACCCCAACGGCGGCATTCCAACCGTTTTGGTTTGCGTTGCGAAAATCGGTCCCACGTTCAAGTATCCAGTGTCGGACTGCTGCGCGTCGAGAATTTCTGCAAGATTGTGCGTCGAACTTCCAATCAGGAGTTGAGGCGCCGCACGACGAGCGTCGGAAATCGGCAAATCCTCCTGACCGAGATGCACACCGTCCGCCCCGGAAGTAAGCGCCACATCCAAATGGTCGTCGATGAGAATCAGCATCCCAAACCGATTCGCAACCTCGCGGCACCGACACGCCAAACGATGAATCGCGCCTTTATTCCAGTTTTTTTCACGAATTTGAACGACTTTCGCCCCGCCTTCCGCCGCTGCGCAAAAGACGTCGAACGGGTCGCGTCCTGCACAAAATTCAGAAGAAATGACGGGGTACAAATCCGCACGACGAAACGCGTCGAGACGCTGCGCGAGTGTGGAAAAACAGGAGGAAATCATTTTGCGAAATACAACGGAAGGAGGAATCCGAGGATGAAAGAGGAAAAAATGTGGGAAAAACGCTGGGGAATCCTCGTTCGAACAAGAATTCCCCGAAAAGTGACGTTTATTTCAGATTTTCAAGAATGAGTTTGGCAACTTTGCGCCCCGACATCAGCATTCCGCCGAAAATCGGTCCCATCCGATAGCCGCCCATGACGTTATTCGCGCTCATTCCGCAAGCATAAAGGCCGGGAAAGTATTCCTGCGTGTTTTCGAGCGTCGAGGCTTCGCCGCTGTCGACCCACATCGGTTTTTCGCCGAGGATTTTTCCCGTCGGAGTTTTCAGCTCAATGTGCGCCTTATTTACCGCCAGATTCATGATTTCGCTCGGATGACCGGTACCGTCCAAAACGCATTTCGAAACGACGGTCAGCGGATCCACATGCATTCCAAGGCGTTCGACTGGCGTCCAATTCACGACGAGGCCGCCGACCTGACCGTTTTTGAAAATAATGTCTTCCACACTCATCGAATTGAAAAGCTTCGTTCCCGCATGAACGGCTCCGTAAATGAGTCCGCTCGCCATTTCGACGGAATCAAGCGTGAAATAACCGTCCGCACCGTCGATGGGTTTGTACTGAATTTGAAAATCGTCCAGAATTCCTGTCGCGTCCGCCTGAACCACAACTTCATTAAAAAGCATTCCGCCGCCCCAAGTGCCGCCGCCCGGTGCCAGTTTTCGTTCAAACATTGCGACTTTTTTCCCTGCTTTTGCAAGGTCGTGAGCCGCGACGAGGGCAGAAGGACCACCGCCGACGATGGCGACGTCGACGCTGAGGTGATTCAGAAGTTTGTCGCTGAAAGAGCGAACGATTGCGGAAGAAATGACGTTTTCAATCGACATGGAATTTTTTTCCTTTCATCAAAATTCCTACGCCGGAATTACCCGGTTCAGGTTCTGTGGGTTTAATCTCAGCCGCAATACGTATCGCAGCACCCCCATATAAAAGTCCACCTATTATATCGTCTTTCAAGAAAAATACAATGGGGGTCGCGAGCCGCGACGGGCGATAGCGCTACCGCGCGAGTGACGCGCCGCGATGGGCGCGGCAAACCTGGGAACGCGGGCGTCTCGCCCGCATAACCTCATTATAAGGAAGTTCCAAAAACCCCTCCGATTTACAAAAAATCAAAATCGGGTAT
>CAYTLK010000075.1:17515-18639 GCA_964438515.1 uncultured Planctomycetaceae bacterium | reverse complement strand
TTCGAGAAAAATGGAGGATTTTTCTGGTGCGGTTTCAAACGTTGGTGATTCTGTTTGATTCTCGTTCATGATGGTTCTTTCTGCCGATTTTTGCGGATTTCTGGAAGTGCGGACGAGACGCCCACACTCCAGTTTTTAATCTGTTCGACGCTGTTACTTTAATGTACGTAATTCTGTGTGGCGTTCGCTCTGGGTCGTGTAACGATAGTACACCTGGAGCGTCAGCGCGCCCATCGCCGTTACGTAAATACGACCGCCGCCGCCCATTTCGTAGCACGCATCGTTTTCAGGATCCCAACTTCCGCGCTGGCACCCGTCCCGACGCTGAAGCCGCACGAGTTCGCCGCGCACAATCTCGTTCCACAAATCCCACTCCGCTCCGCCGTACTGCTGCATCGCAAGCGAGCATTTGTACCACGTGTAAAAATCAGGAATTCTGTCGTCCTCTTTGGGAGTTTCCCATTCCCGCATTGCCGCTTTCGCAAGGCGTTTCGCACCCTGAATCACGTAATCCGAGTTGGGTTCATCCAGCAGGAACTGCCTCACAAGAAGCCCAATCCCCGTCAGCGCCTCAGAGGTTCCTGCCGACACAATCGTGTAACGCGTCTCGTCGCCTCTCGTGTGCGCTGCGTAAAAATTACGGATCTTGTAAATCTTCGCAGGCGGTATTTTGTACCCAGCTTCTTTCGCAGATTTAAGCGCCAAAACCTGCCAGCCGGTCACGGAGGTGTCGCTGACCTCGTCCTGGTCGGTGTGATAGCGCCACCCGCCGTCCTGATGTTGAATCCGAAGCGTGAAATCAACCGCCTTTTTCATCGCATTCCAGTATTTCGGCGGGACGTCCATTTCCATCGACTTCGCGAGTGCGCACGCCTCCGCCAGCGCAAACGTCGCAATTCCATGCTCGTACATGAATTTTTCGTGGTACACGGTGGAACCATCGCTCATGGGGGTTACAATCGCGCCGTTTTTGTCCTGATTTTCCACGAGCCAGTCCAAACCAAGACGCACATTTTCCGAGTACTTATGTTCATTGAAGAAGTAATTTCCACCCGCTTGGAACGCGAGAACTGCAAGTCCCGTCGTCGCAGCCGTATAATCGGGCGCACCGTCCATGCAAAGCA
>CAYTLK010000075.1:14968-17415 GCA_964438515.1 uncultured Planctomycetaceae bacterium | reverse complement strand
ACTGCAAGTCCCGTCGTCGCAGCCGTATAATCGGGCGCACCGTCCATGCAAAGCAGACGTTCATGCGTTTCCGCCTCCGAATTCGCCTCCGAACCTGCTTCCGAATCGGTGTTTGAATCGGTGTTTGAATCGGTGTTTGAATCGGTGTTTGAATCGGCTTCCGCACTTACAACAGCGGACGGAACCGCAGCCTGATACTTTCGCTTCTTCTGCTTCCCGGACTTTTTCGAATCTTTTTTGCTCTTTCCCTCTTTTTCGGTTCCTTCGGCACTTGGATTTTCAACAGATTCTACATCTTTCACAGACCCTGTATCTTCCGTATTTTCTGCCGTTTCCGTCGTTTCAGCAGATTGCGCCTTTCCATACTCGCATCGACAGACCGGACTTTCCGGGTCGAGACAGTCGCGGCTCCACGCACCGTAAAGACTGCGGCCGTTCTTCTTGCTTTCGCGTCCTTTCGTCACGCACTGGTGACGCGCCAGCCACTCCAACGCAAGCGTCGCAGAATCCTCAGTCTCCTCACTTCCTCCATATTTACCAATCCATGCAAGCCGATCTTCTTGTGTACGTTTTTCGTACAGTCCCATCGCCTTCACGCCGCGATCCTCAAAATCGCCCAAAGCGGTTACGGAAGCCTGCTGATTCTCGGAGATTTGAATTTCACACACATTCCAAAGGTTTCCGACTTTTTCGGGGTCGGGATGGAACGTTCCAAGGACCTGCTTCCCATAGTAAATTTTAACTTCGGCCTCGGATTTCGCGAGGTCGCTGGTTCCAACCTCACTCTGATGCGAGTAATCGTGAACGTAATACTTATACGTTCCCGGCGTCACACCCAAAACGGTGATGGTTTCCGGCCCAAATCCGTCGGAATCGTCGATGTCGAGATTCACGAACTGTTTATCCACCTCGCCGCGATTTCCATAACTGATGTGGAATGTGCTTCCATCGGGTAAAGGTCCCTCCAAATGCGCGTCCAAATCCTCCGGTTTCATCTTCCACGAAAGAACCACACGAATCTGACCGTCCGCCAGTCCCGGCGAAATCACGATGTGCATCGGCTCCGCCTGCGATGCGCTTAGAAATTTGTACGAAATATATCCATCCTTTGTGACTTCAAAATTTTGTTCGTTTTCGGGAAATCCCAGCATCTTAAAGGTTCCGTCACTGCTGGTTTTGACCTGAAATTTTTCATTTCCAGGAATACGCACCAACGCGTTTTCGACGGGATTTCCAGTGGTTGCGTCGCACACAACCCCCTCCAAACGCGTATCGTCCAGCATCTCGTTTTCCGAATCCACATGAAACTTCATCTCCCCAACCGAGGAAGACGGACGCTTCAACAGAAACTCCTCGCGATACGTAACGGAGATTTTATCCTCATTTTTCAGGTTCCGAATGCGCCATCCAAACGTCTGCTCATCACCGACCTGGTCGGACACAAGGACCTCCTGAATCGTCGTTTCACGCAGCTCGTCCGCATAGGAAACTGCAAATTTCCCCCTTGAATCCGGTACATACGTCAGCAAAATCCGATCGTGTTCCAGAGGGTCGCGCCGTACCTGAATGTTTCTGTCGACGACCGCATAACTCCAAACCATCTCTCTGTAACACCACAATCCCGCAAATAACGCCAAAAGCATCAGGATCCACGACGCATTTGCGAGGAATTTTCCCTTTTTCAGCTTCTTCTGCGCCACGAAGTGCATACTTTTCAGCTCTTCTCGCAGCGCCAGTTCCTCCTGGGACTCGTTCCCGCGCAGTTCCGGCAAAAACGCATTCGGATTTTGAACTAAATAATTGTTGCTGACGGGCGAAAACATCATTCCGAAGAACCCCGGCGCCATCAAAACCGGCGGCTCCGCACAACGTACCGACGGCTCCACGCGTCTCTGCCAGAATCCCATATTAACGCGCGGCTCGATGCGTTTTCCGCTGGAATCGTACCCTGCAACGGGCGGCTCGACACGCTTTCCGCTGGGATTGTACCCTGCAACGGGCGGCTCGACACGCTTTCCGTTGGGATTGTACCCTGCAACCGGCGGCTCGATGCGCTTTCCGCTGGGATTGTACCCTGCAACGGGCGGCTCGACGCGCTTTCCATTCGAATTGTACCCCGCAACGGGCGGCTCGACGCGCTTTCCGCTGGGATTGTACCCTGCAACCGGCGGTTCGACACGCTTTCCGCTGGGATTGTACCCTGCAACGGGCGGCTCGACACCCTTTCCATTCGAATTGTACCCCGCAACCGGCGGCTCGACGCGCCGTCCTGCGGGAATCGGCGCAGCAGGAGGAACCACGTTTTCCGCCGCTGAGACCGACTCTTCCTCAATCTTTAATTCTTCTTCTGAATCATTTTGATTTTTGTCCGGTGATTGAAGTTTGTGAGGAGCCGAACTTCCTGGAGCCGGAGGCGCAGCGGGAATCGTTCCGTGAAATGAAGGCGC
>CAYTLK010000075.1:6220-14868 GCA_964438515.1 uncultured Planctomycetaceae bacterium | reverse complement strand
GGAATCGTTCCGTGAAATGAAGGCGCAGCGGAAACCGGAGGCGCGGCGGGAATCGTTCCGTGAAATGAAGGCGCAGCGGGAGTCGGTGGTGTGGCGGAAACCAGAGGCGCGGCGGGAATCGTTCCGTGAAATGAAGGTGTAGCGGGAATCGGTGGTGCAGCGGGAATCGTTCCGTGAAATGAAGGTGCAGCGGAAGCCGGAGGCGCAGCAGGAATCGGAGGCGCAGCAGGAATCGTTCCGTGAAATGAAGACGCAACGGGGGTCGGTGGTGCAGCGGGAGCCAGAGGTGTGGCGGAAACCGGAGGCGCAGCAGGAATCGGTGGCGCAGCGGGAATCGTTCCGTGAAATGAAGACGCAACGGGGGTCGGTGGTGCGGCGGGAATCGGTGGCGCGGCGGGAATCGTTCCATGAAACGAAGACGCAGCGGGAGCTGGAGGCGCGGCGGGAATCGTTCCGTGAAATGAAGGTGCAGCGGGAGCCGGAGGCGCAGCGGGAATCGTTCCGTGAAATGAAGACGCAGCAGGAATCGGAGGTGCGGCGGGGGTCGTTCCGTGAAATGGGGTCGCTGGAGGCGTCGCAACATGCGAAAAATCCATTCTACAGTCTGGAAACGGACATTGCATCGCATATTCTGGAATTTCCCGATGACATTTCGGACATTTCTTCATTTTTTTCTCCCGACTTTCAATCGTTGTTCGTCAAATCCGTGTACCAATTAATCTTCCAGAAAACGGCCCTGCGTCAATACGTCCCCGAAATTTTCAATTTCGCGAAAATGTCCGCAATCTCCTATGAGAGGCAAAAAATCGTCACGGAAAGGAGGTCTGGCAAAAACTTCCAGCATCACTCCATTCTCGTACAGCATTTTTGCGACTGCCGCTGTATCCAGCTTGGAAACGGTTGTTTGCGGATGAAACGCCTGGTCGGTCACCAAATAGAAACGGACTGCATGCTTTTCCGGCGATTTCTGGATTTTCGAAACCGCAAGTTCCAGCGCGTCCAACGCGGATTCAGGAAGATCCCCCCCCTCAAAACGTGCGATATTTTCAACGTCACTCTGGAAAAAAAGTTCGTTCTCCGTAAAATCTGTATCCTTTTCCCACTCTCCTCCAACCGTTGAATCGCCAAAAGAAATCAAAGAAAATCGAGGACGGATTTTCTGTCCGCGCAGATTGGCGGCAAACTCCACACATTTTTCTTTCAGCGTCTGAATGGATCCGTCCATTGATTCCGTTGTATCAATCAAAACCACAATATCGACGACGTCCGACGTTTGAAAATCGAATTTTTTATGCGACTGCGTGACTCCCGTCCGACTCCACAACTCCACGTTCAGCTCGTCGCCAGGAACATAGTTCCAATTCCAATGCTGACGCTCGTTCTGAAAAACGTTCGAATAGTCGTAAATCAAATCCGTCTGCAAACCACCCGACGAACGCCTTAAATAGACTCGTCCCGGAGCCGTAACGTTGTAGGAAATTTCAAGCTGTCCCTGATTGCATGGATGCTGCGTCACGGAAATGTCGCTCAACACCGCATAGCGACCGACCGTATAATAATGAATCTGTTTCAGAACCACCATGAATACGAGCGCGCCGAGAAGAAAAAAAACAATCATCATTCGGAAACGCCATGCAATCCGAACCGTATCCCTCGCCAAACGATCCCGCAGCGCCAGCATCTGCTGCATGGCTGCCGCTTTTTGCGTTTCCTCGTTCGCGGAATCGTCCGAAACGTCGGCATTCGAATTTTGTTCGTTTTTTATATCTTCGGGATTTCCGTACGGATGAAGATTAGAATCCGTGGTTCCCGCATTATTTTCTGAATAGCTCATATTTTATTCCCGTCCATTAGGGATTTTCTTCAAGCAGCGCCTGACGACGCTTTTCGATTTTTCTTAAGAGGTCGCCGTTGGCAAGCACAGACGCCTGATTATAGTACGAAATGGCCAGAGAGACGTCCCCTGCTCGTTCCGCCTTGTAACCTTTTTTTGCCAAAGAGAGAGCCTCTTTCGGTGCTTTTTCTCTGGAATCGTCCGCAGTTTTTGCCGTATTGGGTGAAACCGCTTCGGGCGCAAGCACTAAATCCTCGTTGAGAGCGTCCCGACCAGAAGCAACTTGCGCAGGATTCGACATTTTTTTGGGCTGAACACGCGCACGCACGGAATCTCGAACGTCCATCAACGCCGACTGTTCCAACAACGCCTGCTGCTTTCGCGCATAGGAATCCTCCGGCCGCAATCGTTCGCCAGGCTGACGCACACGATGCGGCGAAGGGGAATTCAGAATCTGCTCGTCCATTTCCTGCAAATCAATAATTTGTACCGAAGTTTGGATGTTCGACGTGCTGACGTCCGAACCATAAGACCGATTCGTGAACGGCAAAATAGGGGTTCCAGAAGACCTTCCACCGGACGACGAACGCGTAATACCGGCCGTATTTGTACTTCCGCCGTCGGGGACCCAAACGGTAGTGGAAGCATCAAAATGCTGAAAAGAAGGGAGCTGGACCGTTTGCGCGCACACTCCGCCATACGAGGAGATCGCGATTCCAACAGAAATGGCGCCAAGGAAAAACGGAACTTTTTTCATATTTTCTCCTCCTTTAAAAGTATAGCCGGGGGCGCATAAAAACCCCCGGCTTTTTTCAAAAAACGCCGATTAACCGGGTATAACGATTAATACATACCCTTGTAAGTGTCGCGATGATTCTGTTCCCAGAGCATGCGCGGACCCACAACGAAGTCGACCATACGTTCATGTTTCCAGTCGAACAACAGGCGCTGATCAACTTTTCCATCCGAATCGGTTTTGAACTCCATAAGATACGGAGCGCTTTCCGCATTGTCGGAATCACGCATTGCAACCACAACACCCGATCCGCCCGTCGTTTCCGCGATTCCCGCAGGAGGCGCGAAGGAGACGAGACCGTCGTTGTAGAAGAATTTACCGGCCGGCAGTTCGTAGTTTGCCACTTCGTTCTCGCCTTCCATCACAACAACACGGTTGCTTCCCTGCGTAGCGGCCCAACGGTCACTTGAGGGGTCCGCAGCGACGCCGCCCGCTTCCGGCAGAACCGGAGTGGAACTGGTCAAAGCCGCATTGCCGGTGAAACGATAAATACCTTTGTCGCCGTCCGTACCGAACAGAATCGCGCGGTCACGACCGACTGCAACGGACATATTTTTATGATCGAGGTGTTCCAGCCCTTCGAACTTTTTGTAAGTATCGAGAGCTTTTCCCTGCACGTTCGACAGAGAAAGCGTGTCGGCGATATTGTCGGCCACAACCATCGAATCACTGTCCGGACCCACTGCGACGTCCACAGGATGAATCATTTTTGCATCTTTTTCCATCACGGGTTCGACGATTCCGCCGTCGTTGATGCGATAAACTTTACCGCCTTCGCGCGGGCAGACACAAACGAGACCGTGGTCGCGATGAAGCGCAATACCGGTGGCCGTATGCGGGAGGTTCACAACGCCGAGGACACGCCCCTGCTCGTCAACCTGATACACTTTACCGGAAGAATTTTCATCTCCAGTAGAGATATAAAGTACCATTCCCGGAGGCATTTCGGTCGGAGCGAAGTTCACGCCGGAAAGGTTCGGAGGAGGATAGCTTCCGCCGCCGCTGCCGGAACCGTAACCACCGCCGCCGCCACCGCCGTAACCCATGCTGGGATTATAATACGGAAGCTGAGGATTCCAGTACGGAATCTGCGGATTGTAAACGAGGACGTCAGGACCGTAAAAAACGGGGACTTCCGGGAGTTTCATTTTGGGAGCGAGATTGCGGACACGCTGACGATACTGCGGAGCGAGATTCACAAAATTGCTCATATTGTTTCCGCCAGCGCCAGGACCGTTTCCGGGAGCCGGAGGAGCATCGGGATTGGTTTCAGCCGGGTCGAGTTCTTCAGGACCTTCAGCTTCACCGGGGCCGGGGCCTTCGCCGTTACCGTCGGTACCGCAATCGCCGTCTTCGCAATCGCCGTCATCACCGCTGCCGTCGCCCATTCCAGAACCCGTTCCAGAACCATCACCAGGGCCGGAACCAGGTCCGGAACCCGTACCGATACCAGCACCGTAACCCGCGCCGTACCCTGCACCGAATCCGCCGACACCAGCCGTATCACCCATCGCGACGGTTCCGCTCATTCCAAGCGTACGTCCCAGCGGGTCGATATCCCACGGAGTCACTTCCGCAACACCAGCGCCGCCGGCACCGCCGTCACCGCCGCCCACGCCGTCGCCAGCGTAAGCCGCACCGTCACCAACGTGATGAACGTCGTCGCCGTCATAAACGTGATGGACGTCTCCGTCGTGCACAACATCGCCGTGTCCGCCGTGATGAACGACCACATCGTCACCATCGTGAACCACAACGCCGTCGTGATCGCCGTGATGAACAACGACATCGTCGCGGTCATCGTGAACCACAACGCGGTCGCGGTCATTATCGTACACGTGAACGACATCGCGTCGATCCACACCTTCGTGAACGACCACGGGGTCGCGATCAATCACCGTAACGGGACGATCCACAACAGGACGATCCACGACGACAGGCTGAACCGGACGATCGACTGCAACGGGCTGCGGAGCAGGAGTTTCCTGAACCACAACGGCTTCGGGAGCAGCATCTACAGGGGCTTCTTTCTGGAAGAGGGGGACGCGGACATCGCCATTTTCCAGATACCGGCCAATCATGTTGGACCAATCCCCTTCGAAGACGACAAGCCCCTGCGCGGGATTGTACCCGGCTGGAGTTGCAACCTCTTCACCCTGCTCGTTAACAACTTTAAACTTGTTCCAATTCGGCGCGCTGCCTGCCACGTCTAACGTAACGTGGAGGAACTTGCCCGCCTCTTCTGACGTGCCTGCTGTGTTGGGCATGTTCGTTGCCTGTTTCGAGACAGCGCGAACCTCCCAATCCGCTGCAAAGACAGCGGATACCATGAACAGCAGACAGAGTCCAAACGTTAGCTGGATTGTCCTTTTCATGATTCAACTCCTGAAATGATAAGCCGTAAATTTCCCCGGGACTGAATACCCGATGTATAAATTACACAAAAAACCAAGGCGCGTTGTTTGTACATTTTCCCTCCGCCACCTCAACATTATGCATTGTACCACCGATTCTCTAAAATTGCAATCCTTTTCTTGAAAATTTTCTCAAAAAAATCAAAAAAAGTGAAAATATTTTAAAAAAGTTCCAAAAAGAGTCAAAAAACGGTCGTAATTATCCGGATTTACCGTCCATTTTACCCATTTTAACGCAAAATTTCCTCCGTCATTCCTTTCCAGCGGGGGAATTTCCCCGGACTCTCCCCGAAATCTCCCCGCTCTGGTTCTGATTTTGAAAGAAATTGGGGAATTTTTGTACGCAACACTCATTTACACGTTGTTCGTGCGTTTTGGTGCTGTAAATTTCCGCACGAACGTACAGATATCGCTTCCATTATTCTTTCCACGGGATGTATCCGGAGGCCGCCAGAATCACTTTCTGAATTTCCAGCTCGCGGTCAAGCGTGTACGGATTTTCCTTTTCTCCGCGAATAAAATGCGCCAGATCCGTCAATTGACCTATATATCGATCGTCAAACGGTTCAATTTTCAAATCGTGGGTTCCCGCCTTGTATTCATCGTTGCTTTCCGCAAGCGTCAGACGGACGTTCAGCGGAAGCCGTTTTTTCGTCACCGGGTCGCGGCTCGACCAGTTTTCAATGGGATCCAGCACGAAAGAGCCTTTCGTTCCGTGCGCCGCCATTCGACGAGTACCGAAACCATCGATTTTACGCAGGGAAACCCGAATTTCCGCAATCGCTTTGTCGTAAAGCAGCACAGAAAGCGTGTTATCGCTCAACCCATCCTGCGGGTCGGGCTTTTCAAAGACGTGAATATCGTTTGGAATTCCAAGTAATTCGACCGCAAAATCAATCAGGTGTGAACCAAAATCGTACATTCCGCCGCCTCGGTAGGTTGCGAGCCACTTTCGGAACGCAGGGGAAACGTCGTTTCGGCACATATCCATCTGGAGGTCGTGAATCTCGCCCAACCATCCGTTTCGGACGGCTTTCAGGAGGAGCCGGAATGCCTGATTCGTGCGGAACATGTAACCCGGCTGCATAATCACGTGATTTTCGCGGCACACATCGACGAGTTTTTTGCACTCATCGAGATTTTGTCCCAACGGTTTGTCGACGTGCAGATGCAGGCCCTGCTGCGCGCATCGGACGGCCGTCGGAAGCAGTTCCGTCATTTCCGTCTCCACCGCGACGGCTTCGAGTCCCGGCTGTTTCAGCAGATCGTCCTGCGAAAACCATGGAAGATCTTTGTAAATGCCGTCATTTTTGTGACGCGCTTCCTCTTCCGGGGATTCGGCGGCGATTCCCACGATTTCATAGAGGTCGGGAAGCATTTTCAGCGTCCCCATTTTTCCGCTCGCGTGTTCGTGACGGACCCCGATTTGTGCAATTCGAATTTTTTTGAACGGCGCGGCCGTCTCAGCTTCCTGAGCCTTCCCCCCCTCCAATCCAGCGAGACACGCGCCCGCCCCGAGCGCCAGACTCGTTTTGAGAAATGAACGTCGAATCATCATATTTTGGACTCCTTTTTATGAAATAGGAAGAATAATGTACACCGATTTTACCAGAAAATACGAAGGAACGCACAGAGGAATGAATGCTTTTTCCGTTTCGGCCCCTTGATTTTCTCCGCGGATTGAGGTATAATACTGTCGTTTTGAGGAAGAAATTCCCTCACCGCAAAAACAACTCTCTATTATTGTAACGTTTTCCGTATGGAATGTCAAGATGAACGAAAAAACTTTTTTCAAAATCGAAACGGAACGTCTGATTTTGTCGCCCGTGGTCCTCGAGGACGCGGAGGAAATGTTCATGTACTGCAATGAACCCACCGTCGGAAAAAACGCAGGATGGAAAACGCACCAAAACGTCGACGAAACGAAAGAAATCATTCGTACAGTTTTCCTAGGTGAGGATACCGTTTTTGGAATTCGTCTGAAAGAATCAGGACGGCTCGTCGGTTCCGTCGGAATCATCGGCGACCCTCGATTTCCAAACGATCCATCCGTCGGATTCCTCGGTTACGCATCCAGTGAAACCGTTTGGGGACGAGGTTTTATGACCGAAGCAGCTCGCGCAGTCCTTAAATTCGGCTTTGAAGTCCGCGGTTTGCAACGCGTGACGGCCGCCAGTTACGCCGACAATCACCGTTCACGCCGCGTCCTCGAAAAATGCGGAATGATTTGCGAGGGACCGCTCGACGAAAAAGAGGAAGACCAAGACGGAGACGCACACGAAGTCCTCAGTTTTTCTCTGTCCAAAGAAGGTTTTATACCCGACGCATCTTGAATATTCACTTCGTCGCCGTTACTCTATCGAGAAACGACTGCTTCCGCGGCCGCCCAATATGAAATTTTTTCAAGTGAAATCAGTACAAAAACAGGGAGATGTACGTTGGACCCAAATTCCTGCTCCGTGACGCGCCCTACCGTTCTGGAACGCCGCCGCATTCGCGCCCTTTTTTACCGAGCTGCAATGCTTTGGGCGGTTGGAAATTCCCTGACGTCAGCGCCGCTTGTGGTTTTTATGCTCACACAATTCGGCTACAAATCGTCCATTCTGATTTCCACAATCCTTGCCGCCGCGTTTCTCGGCGGCCTCTTTCGACTCGCAGTTCCGGCACTCATGGAACGCTTTCCACACCCGAAACAGCTCTGCATTATACTGTACATTATTCAGATTGTGTTTCTGTGGCTCATGGTCGGCTGTATTTTATGGTTTCCCAACGCGTATCCAATCCCCAAAATCCTTCTTTTTACGGTCTGCTGGTGCGCTGCAAACATCATCGAACACTGCGCGTACATCGTTTTTCTCTCATGGAATGCGTCTTTCGTCGCTCGACGGAATCTTGGACGTTATTTCGGAAGACGGGAACGCTGGAAACTGTGCGGCGAGTGCGCCGGCGTCGTTCTGAGCGCCCTCATGATGCTGCTTTTGACGCAAATTTATACACGAAAACTCCCTCCTTCCGTCACGTTTTGGAACTACATCGGCCTGCTGCTTTTCGGAACGCTCTGCATCCTCGCAAGCAACTTGTTCTACCTTGGAATTTTCAGTACAGAATCCAACGTAAAACGTACAAAAAGAACATGGCGCACGTTCTTTCACACCGAATACGAGCGGCTGCGGGGCCCGTTCACACATCCAGTTTTTCGACCGATTCTGCTTTACGGCGCGCTTTTCGCGTTCTTCATTCAGTTCGAACAAACGTCCCGCTTCCGTTACGTCGAGATGCTGATTCCGTTCGGACTTTCGCCGTTTATTTATTACAGCATTCTGCAGCTCGTGACGCGCGGAGGACAGATTTTTGCCTCCAGCGGCGTCGGAAGGCTCGTCGATCGTTTCGGACCGCTTCCCGTTATGATGGTTTCGCAGTTTTTAACGGCTTTTCCGATGTTGTGTTACTTCTTTTCCTCCTCGGAACGGCTGTGGCTCCCGATTCTCGGATCCGTCCTCTGGATTTCCTACGTCGGTTTGAACGTCGCGCTGCCGAAAGTTCAGCTTCAATTTTCAGACCGAAACGACGACGCACCGTGGCTGGCGACGTACCAGACGTGCGG
>CAYTLK010000075.1:0-6120 GCA_964438515.1 uncultured Planctomycetaceae bacterium | reverse complement strand
GGAGTTTGAACCGTTTGAACCGTTTCGTGACGGAATGAAATGCACATCGGCGGCTGGTCCAGCGACCCTCTTTTTTTGTATTCTTCATCAAGCTGCGCAATTTTCACCGTGTCGGAAATGTCGTTTTTGTTCAAACTTTCCAGCGAGCTTCGACCCCAATAAATAATCGACCCGCTGCGCGTCACAATGCAGAATTTCGGACCGAAATCCGTCTCCCCCGGTTTCTGCGGTTCCACACAAATGTAACTCAAACCGTATTTTTCCCACCGCGACCCAAGCTGATTAATAAGATGAATCGCGCCGCTAATATTTGTGTCCCGATCCCACGGCAGACCGGGAAGACGGCTGGGCGGCATGTTGTAACCGCTATAATCACTAATGTCCATCGGTCCCTCCGGCGTCAAAATATCCACCGGCGCGACCCCGCAAAAAATAGGAAACGTTTCTTGCTCTTCCGGACTCACCGGAAAGTCTTTTCGTTCGCTGGGAAGTACGCGGCAATCGTCCGAAACGGGAATGAAAATGATTCGGTCGATTGCGTCCGTTTTTTCATGAACAACGACCAAAAGTACCGGACGACGAAATTTCACCTCAATTTGGAGGTACGCAGGGTAGAATTTTTGAATGGAATGAACCTCCTGAATCCAGCACATCCCTTTCAGCGTCAAATTCACCTTTTCAATCAATTTTTCATCATAAATCGAACGATTTTCTTTAGGAAGACCGTCCATAATTTGTTGTACGATATTTTCATGAATCCATTTCGGGATTTCCGGCGACAGCGTTCCGTCCGGCAAACGATGTACCAGACGGATTTTCTGCGCGGTGATTGTGTCGGCACTCACCCCTGGAAGGTTTCCTGGAGCGTTTTCCGAACATTTTTGATAGAATTTCCATCCAAAAGTCGCCCACAACGAAAGAGTAACCGCCAAAAACACAAAACCGATCAAACAACCGCCCGCCGCAGGACTGCGGCCGGGTATAAAATCGCCCACGAAACGCGTGTACATCTCCGAATAATCCATCTCGTCGGTCGAATTTTCATTTTCTGCAAGCGTTTTGGCCGTATTTTCCCGGTGAATTTCCCACATAAATCAACCTCTGATTCTTGTTTCGATTTCAGTTCTGGTTCTGGTTCTGGTTCGTTTCTGTTTTTTCGTTCTAATTTCTAATTTTCGTTCTGACGTTTTTTTTGATATTTTATGATTATTGTTCGAATGTTTGCTCGGATGTTTCTGATTTTGGTTCTATGTTTTTACCAACCTGCGCAAAACCCGTATTTTACCAGATTTCCAGTTCCAAATTCAGTTTGATTCCGACCTGTTCGAAAACTTGCTCCTGAATCATACGAATGAGGCGCAACACATCGTTCGGAGTGCATTCCGGTTCCGTGACGATGTAATTTGCGTGGCGTTCGCACACAACGGCGCCTCCGACTCGCGTTCCAATCATTCCCGCACGTTCAATAAGCTCGCTGGCGCTTTCCCCCGCTTCCGTGGAGTTGCGGAAAATGCGTCCGGAACACTGATGACCCATCGGCTGCCGAGCTTTACGAATAATCCAGCGTTTCTGCATCCTCTGCGCCAGTTCCAACGGATTTTCTTCATGAAATTCAAATTCCGCTTCCAACACGATGGTGTCGAGTAACGAACTCTGATGATACGCAAAAACCAGTTCCGATGCATCCACCGTTGAGACGCCGCCCGAAAGAGTCGCAACTTTCGCACTCGTCAAAAACTGCCCGATGTCCGTGCTGTCGGTTCCGATATTTCCGTGAAGCGCCCCTCCGATGGTTCCGGGAATTCCCACAAGGTCCTCGATTCCGCCCAAACCGGCACGCACCGCAGTCGTGACGACTTTTCCAAGAGGAACGTTTCCGCTGCATCGAACCCGATTTCCCTCGACGGAGAGGGTGGATGGAAGATTTTCGCCGATGCTGATTACGAGACCTTTCACCTCTTCGTCACGCACCAGAACATTCGACCCGGCGCCCAATATATGTACAGGAATCGATTCGCGATTGCAAAAACGCAGCAGTTCCAGAACGGACTCCCACGTTTGCGGTTCGGCAAAAAACTCTGCTTTTCCGCCGAGTTGGAACCACGTATGCATCGCCAGCGGCTCCTGCAACTGAATAATACCTGGAAATTCTGTCATCAAACTGGAATTCATAAAAGCACTCCGCGTGAAAAAGGGCGACGTAAACTTATTTTGAACAAATTTTAAACTTATTCTTCTATTTCTTCTATTCTATCTCATTTTCGCGGACTGTCAAGAGCGGGGAAGCGATTTTCAAACTCTTTTTCTTTATCGAAACTTCTGAAAATCGCTTGCCGTCTCCGATTGTGACGAACAAAACTCATCGTACAGCGGGTGCGTCGGAGGACGCCGCGACGGATGAATCGTTCAAATGACGTCCCACTTCCAGAACTTTTTCGATGATCGAGTCTTTCAGCTCAAATCCCGGCTGATTCGGCATTCCCTCCCAAATCACGCCGCCGTAAAGAGGTTCCACAAGGACCGCATGCGGAATCCCAAAAACTCCGAGCGCGTTCGCGCAGCGCCGTTCCAGGTCGATTCCCACATAATATTCCAAATCCTTCCCCTTATACGCACCCGCCAGATTATCGAGCGATTTTCTGTCCGTCTCATAAATTGAAATGACGACGAGTTCTTTCCCGTATTTTTCGAACCAATGGTTCAATTCGACGATTTCTCGCCGGCACGCGGGACACCACGACGCTGAGAAGTCGAGAAGCACGTATTTCCCTTCCAAAGAAGGCGGAGCGGTGGCGTACCATTCCTGTACAGTAATAAAACGCGCGAGACGTTCCGAGGCGGTCAGTTTTTCCGTCTCGGAATTTTCCGGAATAATTTTGCCTTTCGAATCCAGTACAGGAATCTGCATAAACAGCCATGTGTCGGCCCACAGATTTTTCGACGGCTGACGCTGCGGGTGAAACAAAGTTCCGTGATTTTCCGATTCGACCGTCGAACTTTCCACCACTTTTGCCGGCTCGCCCGTCACGACGGACGGCATCGACAGCGGCCCAACGAGGGTCGGCGTAAATTCGTCGCCCGGATGGTCGCCTTCAGCCGCAAATAATGAGGCCGAAATGCTTAAAATCAGAATAAAAAGGAATGATTTCATGATTGAACTCCTATTGAATTAAAATCTCAATTTCATACCACAGTGTATTTTCTGTGCCGATTTCAAATTCGACACAAGTTTGTGAAATTCGGTGCGTCGGAAGGGGTGCGAGCCGGGATGCGTTTCCGTCGAGGGGATAAACGTTCAGCGACGCACCAGCGGGAACCGGAATCTGAATTTTTCCTGAAATCGACTCGCATAAACGCGGCATTTTCCCCCGTTCGGGGGATGTAAGACGCACATCATTCAGTGTACATAAATCTTTCACATCCTCCGTTTCGCCGTACGAACAGTACGTCGCGTTCGTGTTTTTCATCACGCCCGTCGCGGCCAAAAGCCAGTGATTTTCCGTCATTTGAGTGAGCGAAATCGTCGCCCAATCGAGGATCGTTTTTCCCGGCTGAAAACACGTTCCGTCCCGAAATTGGAAGGTGCGGTCCGCGATGAATCCCGTAAAGATTTTCGTACGCGGCGTATCCGCCAAAAAGTAGCATTTTTCCGGATTTTCACCGTTCCAAAGCAGTTCTTCCGTCGGAGAAACGATTTTATGTACGTTATTCTCCTTTGTATTGCACAGAGGGTCCGAAACCCACCCAGGAACGGTGTTTGCCGCCTGGTGCGCGTCGGTGGGAGGATGAGGGATTTTCAAATCAGGAAGGCGCATCCCGCAGTAACGATCCAATGAATAATGGTACACACGTCCAAGATTTTCGTACGGACGGTGGTACGTCCCGAAACGCTCGGCGCAGGAGTTATATTCTTGTACAATATTCATTTCCGTGATGTAAACAGGCGGATTTTTCAATTCAAGTACGTTTTTCACGTCGCCGCGTACAAAAAGGTGGACGCAAGCGGGCTGATGAACGAGATGCGCGGAGTTCTCGCATAAATCGAAGTACGAATTTCCGTCCCGATGCGTCTCATTATGCGCCCAGCAGTAGGAATAAATACCGCTCCAGTTCTGAAAAGCGCCGATGCAGGCCGCTATCGGAAAGCCTTCCGCTGCGTAAAAGTTCGGGTACGGATGATTGTACTCGCTGAGCGTGAACGGTTTTCCCAGAACTCGGAGGCTCGAAAGTCCCAAAATGCAGCCGTTGAACCCCATCGTATTCACGAAATTTTGATTTCCGACGAACCAGTCGTTCGCGTCCCACGCCGTGTGCGGCCAACTGGGATGATTCCAGTATGCGTGAATGTCGCAAAAATCGAGTTCCGCCTGTGCGTGAGCCGACCCGTACTGCAGCTGCGTTCCCGCAATAGGGGCGTGAGCGTGCAGCTCGTCCCGAACAAAATGGAACATTTCGAGCCAGTAATCGCGTTCCAAATCCAGCAAAAAATCCTGATAATCGCGTTTTTGGGATAAAGTAACATTCTGTGAACGATTTTTCACCGTTCGAACGGACGCATTTTCGAGGGATTCGCCGGGATGAAGCCCTAAAATCCCACCGCTCCGCACGCTGAAATCATCTATTTCGACGTTTCCCTCAAGGTGTGCGAAACCGAGACGGACGTTGGAGTCGGAAAATTTCGGAACGATCAGAAAATCGACGTTCGACCACTCGTTTTTCACCTCAAACGTATGCATTTCGCTGCGCCACTCCGGATGATTTTCCATAAAATAGAAAATCGACTTTCCCTCAACCGTCGAACGGATTCGGAATTGAACTCTGTACGGAATTCCTTCACGAACCGTCGCATTCGTGAGGTAGAATTGAGGGTTCCAACCCCCCTTCCCCGGCTGCGTCACGCAACAATTGAGCGTCTGATTCGTCTCGTTCAGCGAAACTTCCGCCGTCGTTTGCGCATCTTTTTCGAGTTTCCAGGGCGATTTCCGAAACGTCTCCGCATCCGTAAAACTCCTGTCCGGAATCATTTCCTCCCCCGTCGGTTCCTCCACCCCGCCCCACGCTTTCCGCAGCGTGTCCGTCGAGTCGTAACGCTTTCGGAGCCAGTCGATCCACCGCTTCTGAAGTTCCGAATCGTAAAATTCCGGCAAATCGTCCAACTCTCCCGTATTCCAGTTCGAAACGATTGAATTTTCGTTATTAATTTCAATACACGCGACACACGGATCGTCAGTGTACGCCATTTTCGTGTATGGATTCACGTGGGTCAGCAGATTTCGCGCGTATTCCTTCTGCAGCTCCACCATTTCCGGCATATAATTATCGACGCCTTTCTGCATGTTCGGCAGACGCTTCACGTCCGGGAAATTTCCGTCTCGAGCGTCCAGCGTGCGCCCCACATGAAGATTCATATTTACGTAAATTCCGCACTCTTTGAGCTTTGCAATGAACCAGTCGAGTCGGTCGAGACGCTCCTCATCCATCCGACGGTGACCGAACTGCGCCTCATATTTCCCCCAAATTCGTGTATCGACAAAATGCAGCCGAACGCAATTGACGCCGAAATTCCGCAGCCGTTCCGCTAGATGCGCCGCATCCTCTTTCCGGGGGAAATTCGCGTCGAAAGGAAGATTCGTTCCCCAAAGCCGAACCGTTTTTCCGTCTGCATCCGCAAAAACGTCGCCGTGTACAGAAATCTGTCCTCCTGCACCGGCGGGTCGAGGCTCGGCAGACGTCCAAAATCGGTCGAGATGCGTTCCTTCCACGGAAAATGGAAACAGCGTCCCGACCGCAGCTGCGTCGTTCGGAACTTCGGCGTATGCGGCAGAAAGAAGCAGAAAACTCACAACAAAAACAAACAAAAATCGATTCATAAGGAAAATCTTTTGGGGGGTGGGAAAAACTTTTTTCCTTATTATACACCCGATTCACGAAATGTCAATCAATAATGAAACCTTCTTTGAAATTTTCAGAAAAAAAGGGAATTCAGCAGCCCCGCTTTCTTATGAGCCCCATGGGACTTCGAGGTCTCATGGGACATTCAGAAAAACACACATTTTTCAGCAGCGGAATCTGTTTATGCTGGTTCCACAATGAAATTCAGTTTTCACAAAGACTGCAAGA
>CAYTLK010000074.1:0-18657 GCA_964438515.1 uncultured Planctomycetaceae bacterium | reverse complement strand
CCATTTCCGCATCGGAAACCGTTTCCCAGCCCGTTTCCTCGCTGTATTCCCACCACGATTGAGAAAAATACACGAACTTAAAACTTTCGTACAATTTCAAAAACTCGCTTGCGTCGAAAGCGTTTCCGATGTAAATCCTCCTCGGTTGTTTTTTGTTTTCCGGGTTGCTCGGGTCCTTCGAGTTTTCAGAATCCCTTGAATTTTCAGAATCCTCGGAGTTTTTTTCTTTTTCGGGTTTTTCGAATCCTTCGGCTCCCTCGACTCCTTCTTGATTTTCGTTCGTTTTTCTGGATTTTCGGTGTCTAATCGGCTTGCTACTGATGGCGCCTTGTTCTGCCATGAAGTTTACCGCTTCGGCGTCGCTTGCGTCCGTCGGCGCTTCGAGCCACGAACCGCTTCCAAATTCGTCTGCCATTGTGAAATCTCCTAAATATTCTAAAATCAATCTCAAATGAAAATTGATCTCATACTTCGTAATATTAATTAATATATATATTTAAAAAAAGGTAGAGGACCGCCCCCGCACACCCGGCACACTCACAAAAATCAGAGGTTTTTTGAGCGTATTTCCCCCGCAAAACCTTTTCAAAAAGGTTCTTTTTTCGTCAAGTACCGTAAAAAAGGGGCTTAAAACTTATTTGATTTTATCCTCTCCTTTCAAACTCTGTGCCGGGGCTGTGTTTTTCACCCCGGCACACCCCGGCACACCCCCGCACAGTTTTTTGATTTCATCCGCAATATCCCACTTTTCGGGGGTTCCTTCCGCCCACTTATAAACCTTCAGGGAGGCCGAAACTTCTCGGAGCGTTTCGTAAACCGTCCGTGCGTATTTCATCCCCGGCTCGTCGTTGTCGGGGTAGATGAACACTTTTTTTCCTCGAAACCACGTTTTATAATCGTCGAGAAACTGACTGCATCCCCCCACAACGCACGTCACCGCACCCGCCGGCTCACCCGCTGCGGCCTTCTTATCGATCCACCACTGGAGCGCGACCGCGCACTTTTCCCCCTCCACAATAAAAACCTCTTCCGACTCTTTAAGCCGCACCGCGTTAAAAGGAACAACGTGCATCCCTTCAGGCTTTCCCGATTCATAGACTTTCCCGTTCCAGTGGAAAAAAGCCGGGATTTTCCGACCGTTTTTGAAGTCGATCCGGTAAACCATATAAAGAGGTTCCTCGTTTCCGTCGGTGTATTCGTAAATCGTATGCTTTAAAACATTCGATTTTTTGCTGGTTTCGGGGGCCGTGTAGCTGTATCCGTTCCAAATCAGATCCATTCCCCAGGGTTTTCGACCGACCGCAAAACAGCTTTTCCGCATGATTTTCGGGCTTCCGTCGGCACTGTAAATCGGTGTAAAGGTGGTTTTAAAAGCGTACTTTTTATCGTCCAGCGTTTTTACCGGGGCGCTTTTCACCTCTTTCCCGCCCGATGCATTCCGATCCGCCGCCGCGCCGCCGTTGAATTCCACCGCAATTTTCCGTAAAGCCTCGAGAAAACTGCAATTCTGAAAATGCATGACAGCCGAAATATACCCATGATTTTTTTCGTGGAAACATTGATTGCACAAAACCGTACCTTCATTCGGGTTAATCAGCCGAAACCGATCCTTCCCGCCGCATAGGGGACACGGGTGGTTCCGGCCGTCGAGAAGTTCCCTCGGAATCCCCGCAACCCGTTCCAATACTTCAATTTCCCTGCCTGCTGCAAGGTATTCGACCTGCTGCACCGTCAGCATGTTCGCCATTTTTTTGCCTCCGCAAATCGCATTTCCAGCAATCGTAAACCGACCCGGGACATTCCGGGAAAAATTCGCAATCCAGTTCGTTTTTTTCTTCCGGGGAGGGAACTGAAGGGGTCTCCGTTTCGTTATTCGATTTCAATTTCAAACATCTCGCTTTCTTTAATGGGGAATTGAACCCGGATAAAAAACCGATTTTCGCTTTTTTCCAGTTTGAGGAAAATCCGGTTTTTTTCCATTCCGTCCTTTAATCTCTCGAAAAACTTCCATTCGTCCGACTTTTCTTCTGGAATGCATCGCGCATCCCAAACGCTCCACGCTTCGGCCAAACTCTCAAAAGACCCTGTAGAGGGACAAACCGAACAATCTGAATTCGAACAATAAATCGTAAAATTCACATCCCGATAATTCACCACCTCGGCCGGGGAGCCGCAAAAGGGACAAACTTCGTGCTCTTCGTGAAACACCACCGTCCCCCGTTCGTTTTCAACCCCTTCCATTGTGGAATTTTCAAAAGAGGATCGCCCGAACTCTCCGCTGCTTTTGCCGCTGCACTCTTCACTGAACTCGCCGCCGCTCTCGCCCTCGGTCCCTTCGTCGGTCTCGCCGTCGGTCCGTTCGAACCCGCCGCACTTTTCGCCGCTGCACTCGCCGCCGCTCTCGCCGCTTTCATCCTCGAAAACGTTTTCCGTTTCGGGGGGATAAATCTTTGGAATGGTTTTTTTTGCGCCTTTTTCGAGATATTTCGTGAAAAATTCGTAGTAACATTTCCCACAACAAAACCACGCCGGTTTTCCCTTTACATTTTGAACAACCCACCCATTAGTAGGATCCTCGGCAAACATTTTCAAGACTCGGGATTTACAGTTCTTGCAAGTTGCGTTTGTTTCTTCCTGAATATCCGCAACAATCGTGCCGACCGTCGACTTTGAAAGACCCACCTTTTCCGCAATCGCCCGAATAGTGAGCTGCGGATTGTAGGTGTAGAGTTTTTCCGCCGCACGTTTTCGGTCCTGCTTTGTCAGAGCCAGACCGTTTTTTGCATTGCATCGAATCGACTGTTCGACAAAAGCCGCCATGGTGCCGGTCCCTTCGTCGTAAGCCTCAATTTCCGTCAGACCCGCCCTCCGTGCGGCCTCCAGCCGATGATGCCCGTCGACTAGAATCAAATTCCCTTCGTAATCGTGCCAAACTGAAATCGGCTGCATTTTCACCCCGTCGCGATACAGTTCCGTGTAAAGAACAATCGCTTCTTCATTCATTTCCGTTCGAATTTGAATGTCGGGCCGTGTTTGAATTTCCGAAATTTGGAACGTTTTCAGCATTTATTTTTCCTCCGGCGGAATCAGGGTCCAAATATCGGCGTATTCTTCCCCCATTGTAATTCGTGAACTCATTCCGATCAGCCGTCCGTTTTTCATTTCCCGCAAACCTTCGATAGAAGACTGATCGAGAAAATAAACCCCTTCTTCCCGGGGAGCGTGACTGAGCTTTCCGGATCGAACCACCTTGAGCTTCCATCCGCTGCGCAATTTCTCCCGCACCTCCCGATCGGCATTCAGAGCAAAAACGTTTTCGGGGAGTTCCGGTTTCGGAACTGCAATCACGATTTTTTTCCGAAGCGTTCGTTCTTTTCTTCCGTTTGTGTGATTGGATTTTGCCATAATATCACCAATTTTGTAAACTTCCATTTTGAACCTCATTTCTTTAATCAATTCTCAAACCGACTGCCCGGGCCCGTTCGTCGATATCTTTAATCAGAGACCGATGCGTTCTAGGGGATCGGGAAACTCGATTTCGAATTCCGACTGTCCGGCCTTCCAAAAAATCCTCAACATCCTGCTCGCGAAACCTCAAAACTGGTTTAGCTGAAGTCATTCGCCGGGAAACGTTGACTGCTTTAAGCTCCCCGTTTTTTGCCCACAATTGTACCCGGCACTCCGAAACCTGCAAGCGTTCCGCCACTTCTTTCGCTGTAAGCAACATTTTAATCCTCCTCGTCCCCGTTCTGTTCCAGCTCATATTTGAGCTGGTCCGTTGTTTCGCCCCGGTCCGCACTATCAAAGACGTTCCCGATTACCTCAAAAAGGAACCCGTTCACCGTTTCGTAATACAATAAGGGTTTTCTGTAATTCGAGTTTTTGAGCAAAATATGATAAAAGGGTTTTGCACCTTCGTGAACTAAAATGGAATCGACCACCTGAAAAATTCGTTCGTCGTAGATTTTCACGATATCGCCTTCGAAAATCTTTTTTCCATTTTTATCTTCGAGACCGACAAACTGGCTGACGGTTTTCGGATCGACTGGAAATTTCCGGTCTTGATCTCCCACTCCTTCACCGATCGCGTCGTAATCTTTCCAGCAGATGAACGTTTTCTGATATTCGACGTTTACAACACCGAAAACCCAGTCGCCGTTTTTATACCCATCGTACTCTTCACCATCCGCCATACCGGGAATCCGCACCCTCCCGCGAAACTCAATCTTTCTCATTCTTTTCCTCCTCGTTCTGTTCCTCCTCGTTCTGTTCCTCCTCGTTGTGTTCCGTCCCGTTCTGTTCCTCCTCATACTTGAGGAGGTCTGAATTGTCAAATACGTTTCCAATGACTTTCAATCCTTTGTTACACCAATAATAAATGTCATTTCGCAACATTTTTAATCCATGGCTAATTTGTTCCAGATAGAACCCCTGATACCCATCTGGTTTATTTGAGGTAAAGTCAATGCATCTTCCGAATTTCACTACGAAAACGCTATCTGGATCCGCCTGAACAATATCTCCCTCAAAAATCTTAACGTCGTTTTTATCTTCCAAACCAGTAAATTGACCCACCGTTTCGGGGTCTACCGTGTACCATTTTTCAGGTCGAAAATATTCGTCGGTCACATCCGCTGCACCGCTGACGATGTAGCACCCCTTTCTATCCGCAACAGGCGTTCCGTAAAACCACTCCCCTTTTTCGATAAAACCGCAATACAAAATTGCTTTTCCGCGAAATTCAATTTCTCTCATTCTTTTCCTTCCATTTTTCCGAATTTCAAATTTCTCGCATTCGAGTACTCTTTAACAACCTCAAGCGTCGTTTCGTCGAATTTCCACAGCATCACTTTCAGCGTCCGGACGCTTAGTGTAAACATGCGATAAATCAAATACTTACAGTCGTCTATTTCAGCTCCTCCGAGCACAACGATTGGAAATTTGCGGGAATCGACACGGACAAAATCGCCTACGAAAATCTTAACGCCGTTTTTATCCGTCAATCCGGTAAATTGTCCCACAGTTTCGGGGTCGACGACGTACCATTCCTCCGGCTGAAAATACTCGCATGTGGTCTCTGCGACGCCTTTGACGATATGACACCCTTTTCCATCCGCAACAGGCGTTCCGTACACCCATTCCCCCTTTTTATAATCCCCGCAATCAATCATCAGTTTTCCGCGAAATAAAATTTCCCTCATGATTTTTCCTCTTTTTCTGTTTTTCGCATAATTTATTTCATCCGCGTTCTGCTATGGTTCCAGCACTTCCACTTTTTTGAAATCGAGATTTTTGAGGCTCACCCACAACTCTCTCGGTTCCTCGTCGCTGTAAACGACGCCCTGCCACACTTCGGGGCACTTTTTGAACAGCCCCGAAACGACAGCGCCTTTTTTCAGTTCAATTCCGTGCCAGTCTTTCATATCTTCCAGCAATTTGATTTTCATGATTTTTCCTCTGAAATATTTGCACACGCACGCGCGCCCGCATTTGAGAAAACAAACACGGGTTTGCGCGTCAATAAATTAAATGATAGACAATCCCGACGTTTGGGGGCGTCGGGAACATTTTGCGGCTGGATGAAAAATTAAAAACAGAGTCCTCTTGACAGATGCACCAAAATGGTGTATAATAAGAAAACTGAGTTTTTAACTTGGGCTTGAGTGTTGCCTAGATTTCCTAGGTCACGGGCAACACTCATTTTTTATCGTCTATTCTTTTTTCCAGCTCTTCCAACCTTTTTAAAAGGTAATTATGAAGCTTGGCGTCTTCATCCAGCCGCTTATTAAAATTTGCGACTATCTCCAATACCGATTTTTCCCCTGATTCAAAAAAAACCATAACAGTTTTCGAATCAAGTCATTCAAGCTGATTCCCATCCGATTCGCAACGATGACGGCTCGCGCGTGCATTGATGCAGGAATCGGAACGGTAAAACGTTTTATTTCTTCTTCTGACATATTCTCCTCCTTTCTTTGCACTATTTCAACACCAGTTTGGTGAGTTTCAAGGACTTTCCCAAAAAATTTTGAAAAAAACTCAAAAAATTTTAAAAAAGTCAAAATTTAAGAGCCGGTACCACTTGATTAATATGGCACAGATTTTATATTATCATTATCGAACAAATTTTAAAATAGCAAACCGAAAAATTCCCACTGTCCAAAATGGACAAAAAGACAAAATGTGTAATGATGATTTTGTACCACCAACTCAAAAACAGGTTGATTTTTTGTGTTTATTGGGCGGAAATGCTCGCGGATTGGATAAAATAGAAACGAGCAAAGCAATTCAGGAACGACTTGATTTCATCTATAATCAAGGTCTCGTCTTTACTTGCCCGTACTGCCGCAAAATGGTTCGTACTTTTGATTTTCAGTTTGCCGTTTGCCCCCACTGCAAAAAAAACGTCTATTTTTGTGATTTGTACCCATACAATGAAAATGAAATCAAAGACGTTTTACCGAACTACAAACAACTGATTGGTTATTCAAAAGTCAAAAAAGCAGAAACAGAAGAATATACTGGCGAGAAAAGACCGGATAAACCCGCAATTAAAGCCGGAAAAAATGAAGCCGAAACCGATATGAGCCTTTTTAAAGAAAAGTCGCATGTTGAATATGGTGAAAACAGATACGATGACAATGACGAAGATGAATATGAAGAATATGACGAATGTGAAAAATATGACGAAAAATTAGACTTCACAAAACCCAAAAATCACAAAGCCAAACAAAAAAAAGTCGAGTTCGGCGTAATAACCATCATTACCTACCCGTTTTTCTGGCCGTTCTACAGAGGTGCGGCAAAAGGATTTTTCCGTGGAATCCTCGGAGCCGTATTAACTCTCGTCTGGTGGTTTTTCCTGGTTTTTTGTCTGAGTATTTATTTACGCTATTTCAAATAAAACATTCAAAATTATTCAAATTTCAGAGAGTGTATCATGAACAAAATGAAATACGTTCTATATGTAATTTTAACGATTTTCAGTTTCATCAGCACCGCATCGGCACAAAGCAATTCCGTTGTAATCGACATGTTGATAGACCACTATAACGCCTCCGTCCACGTTTATACCGACGCCTGCACCAAAAACTCACCGCACGCTTACAGCGTCTGCATTCCCGTAAATCAATTAAGGGGAGGAACCATCGGATATATCGACTTCTGGGAAGGAACCTTTGAAGGGAGTTTTGAAGGCGGCTTCCTGGTGAGACTGTATGACCATCGAAACATGGAAGAATTTGCCGTCCTTAGTCCTAAAAAATACGATCTTGTCAGAGGCGATAAAGTCTGCATTCATGGACTCGTTCGAGCCGTCGGCACCGTGCACGTTGAGTATCAAGATCTTCGAGTCATTGAAATGCTGGACAGCGCCGCCATTGTCGCCGAAATGCAAAAACAAGAAGAAACCTACCTTCCGCAATTCCGAACCTGGACGATCAACGGCAAAGAAGTCACAGCAAAATTTGTAGATTTCAAGGGAATGAAAGTGATTCTTGAAAATCAAGAGGGAAAACAAAAAAAAGTGACAGCCGGGGATCTGAAGAAAGAAGACATAAAAGAGTACAAACGTCTTTTAGCCTTGAAAAAAGCTGCTGAAGAACAGCTCACGCCCCGCCTCTGGAAAAACTTTAAAGACTCGCCGTTCAAAGGCCGCATCGCGATGATAATCGAAAGATCGAAAGAAATCGTCATTTTGAAAGAAGACGGCACCTGCGAAAATTATCCCTTATCGCAATTGAAAAAAGACGACAACACACACTTAAAAAGAATCAATTCACTTTTCAAAAAAGTAGAAGAAACAACCGCCCAAGAAGAACCCGCTGCAAAAGACTAAAAATTTTAGAAAATTTTCACTTTTTTTTCTTGACTGGTCGCCGACCACAAAACGACCGAAATTTCAAAATTTCTTAACATTTTGAAGTATTTAAAAAGTGCATTATATGCTTGAAAATACGATATACAACGCATTATAAAAAATCTTTCGAAAATTCTGATAAGAAAATTCTGCAAAAAACAACGATTAAAAGAAAAAAATGGGAAATTTCAGACTTTTCTATTGATTTTTTCAAACAGAAATGTTATACTGCCCATGATTTGATATTCGTCCCGCTTTTTTGTCTGGTATTCATCTCGTTCGTCGGATGTATACTCGTTCCACTTAAAAATTTCGCTTTGGGCGGCTACTGCGGTAGCCGTTTCTCGATAGAGTAACAACGGAGAAGCGAAAATTCAAAATGAATCGGGTATAAAAAGGAGTTTTTCATGAAACGCACGTCTCGCTCTCTGATTTTAATCTTTTTGTCACGCACTTTCAGCATCAATTTTTCTTTTCCTATTCTGAGCCTGATTTTTGTTTTGATTTTCAGTCAGATTTTCGTTCCCAGCCTTTTTTCAAGCAGGTGCGTTGCTGAAGAAAGTGCGGAATCGGGACAGAAAACCCCTGCAAAAATCGAAGTTCCGAGCGAGTGGAGTCTGAATCTTCCGACCCCAACCGAAATTTCGCCCGTTCATACGGAAAATCCGACCCTTATTTATGTCGCGGACGATGAAATAACGATGCTTCTGCTGGAGATACAACGAGTTGCCGGGGCGAATCTGAATGAGGAAAAAGCATGCGAGTTCATCGAAAAATATGAAAAACTTAAGGAAAAAATACAGCAAAAACCCTTCGAAGACGCCGATGCTCGAACGCTTTTGAATCAGGCGTCCTGCGCTTACGAACTCGCACTGGCACTGTACAAATGCGGTGACCGAACGCACGCAAAACGCTATTTTTCCGAAACGCTTTCACTGCTGCAAAAACTTCAGCTCAAGCAAACCGTTCTGTCTGTCGAACGTCAAATCGCAGTTACGTACATGTGTCTCGCGCAAGTCGCCATCGAAGAACAGAAATTTCAGGGGGCGCAGGTGCTTTTGGATCGGGCGCTTCCGATATATGATGTGGAACTGCAGAAGTCCCCAAAAGATAAAAATTTACGGGAGTCCGCACGACAAATGTACGTTATTTGTACGAAATTTGCGGTCAAAAAAAACGAGCCGGAGGAGACGGCAAAATGCATCATGAGGCTCGTGACGCACGATCTCGACACGATTGAATTTTTTCCGGAAACGGAAGACGCGCTGATGAATGAAATTCTCGGCGCCGTTACGCTGAATTCGTGGCTCCCGAACGAAGCGACTCTCCAATGGTCGGATGATTCATGTATGATATCTATTGAAAATCGTTTTTTCTGGAAACGGCTCATCGGAAAACTCGAAAAATACGCTGAGAAACCGTCAAAAATCCAGGATTTTTATTTTTTGGAAGCGACAATTGCGTACACGATTCTTGCACGTACCGCCTGGAACGAAAAAGACGGGAAACTTCTGCGCGAGTGCGTCGAAAAAGTACGTCAAAACGTTCCGAAAATCAAAACTCCCGACGACGTCCTCTTTTTGGGGGATTATTGGATTCCTTTTGTGACCGCATTTTCCGCGTTTTATGACGGGACGCCGGAAGAAATGGACGCCGCCTGTCGTGAATGTTACAAGCAAAAAGAATGCTGGACCGAAGGTTTTCAGACGAAAAATTCCTGGATTCCCAACTACATTTTGAACAATCTTTACGAACTGACGATGCTGGCGGACCAGAAGAATCGTCTCGCAAATCTCATCGTTTTCAGTACGCAGCTCGACGAACTGATGGAGAAAATCGACCCGGAACAAACCACAAGCGGAACGTATTTGAATTTTGTAACAGTTCGAGTCGGAGTTTTACTCACACTTTCGGAGGCGTACCTGAAACTTGAGGAACAGCAAAACGCACAGATTTGTGCACAAAAAGTATTCGATCTTCTTCAGGAAACCGAAGACGCGTTGGAAATGTACAGCGTGACGGAAGAGGATGCGAAGAATTTTGAGAAAGAAAGCGTCACATCCCAGATTGCCGCCTACCGGATTTTACTCGTACTTTACGACGAAGAAAAAGAAGCTGAAAAACATGCGGAAATCAAAAATCGGTACAACGAATTCGTGCAAAAAACGAAAGAACGCTTTCCCAACGAGGATTTCACGGCCAAAAGCATGATGTTTGCGGAAGGCGCCGCCATTCGGGAGTGTTACGCGCACCAAGACTGGAAAGGAATGGCGGAACATCTCGGAAAATGTGAGGATTTACTGAAAAGTCTCGAAAAATCCGAGTCGGAAATGGATCCGGTGACGCAGACCTTTTTGTATACTTTCAGAATATTTTTTTACTATTTTTCAGCGGAAGTGACGTGGCGGCAGTCCGGCGACCTGCAAAAAACGTTGGAATTCCTGCAGAAAGCGTATTCCTTGAAGGGCGAAGCTGCGGAATTTGCGCAAAAAAACGAACTGTCGATCGAACTGGATTCAATCAACCAAATCCTTCTATTTTTGGCGAATCTGGAGAGTTTCGACGGGAATTTGGAACTTGCGCAAAAGTACTATGAGGAACTGCTTGAAGAAACGCGAAACGGAATCGCATCCCATCCGGACGAAGAAGGGCGAATCACGACGTTTCTCGGTGCTGGAATGCGTTTTGTGGAATTTGCGCTGAATGCGGAAGCGGATCCCAAACATGCGCGGAAAATTTTCGACGCATTGGTGGAAGAGTTTGAAAAGAAATACGCCAAAAATCTTTCCCCAACGACTTTGGAGGAGGTTCAAAAAGAGATTCCGTGGTGTTCCTCAATCCTTCTTCTTGGGGAAAACAAGCTGGCGGAATCCAAAGAACTGCTTATGAATATTGTACAGACAGAAACCGAGAATCTCGAGGTCGTGTATTTGCTGATTGCACGAATTTTTCTTGCCGAAGGAAATCCGACGGAAGCAAAGGATTGGGCGGCTCTGGCTCTGGCTGGGAATCTGAAGCTGCAGGAAGAAAACGGTTGGTCGCGCGGCGTCCGACTCGATCTTGCGGAAACGTACTTTATTCTTTCGCAAACAACCGAAGATGAAGATGCGGCCGCCAAACATCTTCGGGACGCGCAGGCGTACATTCAGACGCTGAACGAAAAGTACCCGCACGACCCCGAAATTTTGCGTCTCAAAAAGAAAATCTGTCCGTAAATTTTCATCGTACAAGTTTCAGCGATTGCGCCACATTGCACGCCAATCGAGCGGAATCGATTCCATGAGATCGGAAATTTCCGCCCGAAAACGTTTCGCGTCGAGCGGATAGCCGGCCGTTGGATGAATTTCCGGAAGACGCCGGCGCCACCAATCGTTAAAACGTTCCATCGAAATTTCGCGCAGATACTTGCTCGCGATCGACGCAAGCGCCACGGGAGGAAGCGCCTCCCCTTTCGCCTGAAACCGAATGCGCAGCGTTGCGGACGTTCCGTAATGAACGTACTCGCTCGCGTCGCGTCCCTCTTTTACGATGCAGAACGGCAAATCCGGAAAGAATTCCATCAGTACAGGGAGGTAAAAGTTGCGTCCTCCATGTTTGTCGCACAGAATTCGAACTTCCGGCGGTTCATTCTTCTTCAAAGGATTTTCGACGGTCAGATTTGCAGTATTTTGATTTTTGAACGCATTGTTTTTGATTAAATCTTGAATTTTGCTCCAGAAATAAACCACAAGACGCATCGTCGTGTCGGAAAGAAAAACGCCTTTAGATCCTGCGGCCTCCACCTCGTCGTTAAAACGCCGAGGGAAAACCAGCTCGGAACGGATTCCCGCAATTTCCACACCCGTCTCGCGCATTTTTTGAGCCAGTAAATTTCCCAAAAATTTTGCGCGGTTCCAATCGAGATTTACAGGAACGCGACGTTCTGTAGACGGGTCGTTCCAGACGGTTTCCAGACGCTCCGTTTTGTGCGCGGGTCCGCAAAGAAGGTCGCAAAAATCCGCGGAATTCATGGGTTCATGAATCGCTTTCAGCGCATAAAGTGCCGCAAAAAGGCTCGTTTCCAAGGGTTCGAGCGTTTCGTGACGGTGCAGTTTTTTCGAGTCGGCGACCGGCACGGTTTCGGAATCTTTTTTCCATGCTTTTGCGGTGAGGACGGGCGAAAGCACGTTGTAAATCTGTTCCGGAGTCAGCGCGTCGTCCGTCACTTTCCACAAAGTCGCGCTGACCGCCAGCGGTCCCAGATTGGGGCCGTATCCCGCCTCGTCCGTTCCAATTATGTAATACATTCTTTTCTTCTGTACAGTTTTTCAAAAAATCAAAGGTTTTTCATCGACGGGAGGTGCTTTGCGTCCGCTTTTCAGATCTTTCAAAAAATCATAGATCTTTTTTTCGACCGCAGGAGCGTTGATTCCCGTCATTACTTCCACATTGGGGGTGGGTGAGGCGTTGAACCGACGTTCAAAGACCGTCATTCCGCAAGTTTTTTCACCCTCGCTTTCCACCTCTCCGTACATCATTTTACCAGAAAAAAATTCGGGGTGAAGGAGGGCCAGCAGTCCCACCATCCCAAAAGCGAAAATTCCTTCGATTCCCATCCACTCGCGGTGCAGCTGCAGCAGTCGGCACACGGTGCTTCTCAGAAACTTTCCGGTCGGCGTTTCGTCCGAAGGGAGAAAATGAAGAATGTCGTAATCCAGCACCACCCGACTCGTCACATCAAGCGGAATGAGCGTTTTCGGAATGGGTGTACGAAAAACCTGTTCGGCGGCGAACGGGTCCCGATACATGTTGTATTCTGCGACGGCCGAGGCGTTTCCCGGCGCCAGGACACTTCCTCCCACCATAATTACGCGGTGAAACAGCGGGGCTAAATCTCGGCGCGACGTCAGAACACGTGCGGAATTTGTAAGAGGACCCAGCGACAAAAGCGTAATTTCTCTCGGATTTTCGAGTACGAGTTCCGTAATGATTCGGCAGGCGGGGTGTACGGAGACGTAATCGGCGTCTGAAAGTTCCATTGCTGAAAAAAAGGCGGAGCTGTGAAAGGCTTCCAAATCTCCCATCGGCATCGGTAAATACCCCATTCCGACGCCCAAACGCGGAATTTTCGGAGGTTCCAGCGCGTCTAAAATTCGCTGAACGCACCGCAGCGCCGCCGGCATCGAGTTTTCTCCGCCGCAAACTGTGATTCCAAGCACATCCAGTTCAGGTTCAAAGAGCGCCATATAAAGCGTCAGCACATCTGTAATTCCCGGCTCGACGTCCAGAATCACCTTGCGTTTCATGTTTTATCCTCGTTCTGAGTAAGTTTTTATTGAAAATAACAGAAAAGTTGAAAATATTTCCATCGTTTCAGTCTCCTTTATAATAATATTTCCAAGTCAAGCAGAAAATCAGGTCGGTCGCCCTTGTAATTATTTCAGAATCGATTATAATAGGAGAACATTTTTATAATTGGAAAAATATTGTTTCATTTTTTCATTACTTAGTAAAGGAGAATTTCCGTGTCGGTCAAAAACACAAAACCAATGATTCAAGCGTCCTCATTCACCCAACCCAAGAACGGTGCGGATGTCGTGGTACTTTCGCTCGTTCATCATGGTGTAGACACGGTATTTGCGTATCCAGGGGGCGCGGTCATTCCGCTTCATCAGGCGTATTCCCGCTATGCAGATCAAATCCGAATTGTGCTTCCGCGTCACGAACAGGGCGGAGGGTTTGCCGCTCAGGGGTACGCGCGCAGTACCGGAAAAGTCGGTGTCTGTTCTGCGACTTCCGGACCGGGTGCCGCCAATCTGCTTACGGCGATTGCGGACGCGAAAATGGACAGCATTCCGCTCGTCGCAATCACGGGCCAGGTGGGAACGCATGTTATTGGAACCGATGCGTTTCAGGAAATGCCCTCTACCGAGGTTTTTCGCAGTATTACGAAGCATCATATTTTAATTACCGACCCGAACGACATTGTGCGAGCGATAAAAGAGGCGTTTTACGTCGCAAATACAGGGCGTAAAGGTCCAGTGCTCGTGGATGTTCCGAAAAATATCATGCTGGCAAAAATCGGCGAAACGTTCGTCGGTGAGGAAAATACTTGTACGTTTAACGAACCGGACTTCACGTGCGCGCTGAATTTGCCGGGTTACGGGCCGACCGAGCTTCCAACCCCCACCGATGCGTCGATTCAGGCGTGGGCCGATGCTATTCGGAACGCGAAAAAACCGGCGATTTGTCTCGGCGGAGGCGTCATTGCGGCAAACGCAACCGATGAATTGATGGAACTCGTCACGAAAACCAACATTCCGGTGGTCAGCACGCTCATGGGGCTGGGAGGAATTCCCTCGGAACATCCGCTGGCTCTCGGACTCCTTGGAATGCATGGTTCCTGCGCGGCGAACCGAGTGGTACACGATTGCGACCTCCTCATGGTTCTGGGCGCGCGTTTCAGTGACCGTGTGACTGGAAATGCGACTTCTTTCGCTCCGAACGCCAAAATAGTCCATCTCGACATTGACATTTCGGAAATCAGTAAGGTGAAAGAACCCAATATTGCGGTGACAGGTGATGCAAAAGCTGCGCTTAAAAAGCTCAATGCGATTGTGGAGCCGCAAGTCGATGCGAATGTGCCGTGGGTGGAGCAGGTGAAAGAGTGGAAACGAACAATTGGAATGGCGTACCGCAAGAATACGAACGTCATTTTGCCGCAGCACGCGCTGGAAATGTTGTACAAACTCACGCGGGACGCCAATCCGATCGTCGCGACGGGGGTGGGTCAGCATCAGATGTGGACCGCTCAATTTTTCGGAATTAATCAGCCGAAGCACTGGCTCACGAGCGGCGGTGCGGGAACGATGGGGTTCGGACTTCCTGCCGGAATGGGTGCAAAAGTCGCAAATCCCGACAAAATGGTGATTGTGGTGGAGGGCGATGGAAGTTTGCTCATGAACATCCAGGAAATGGCCGCCTGTTATTGCGAAAAAATCCCGGTGAAATTGCTGCTTTTGAACAATCAGTACCTCGGAATGGTGTACCAGTGGGAAGATCGTTTTTGTAACAAAAATCATGCTCAAACATTTTTGGGACCGATTGACGATCCGGAAAAGTATCAGAACAAAAAAGATTTTTGTCCGCCGAAGCGCTATCCCGATTTCGTCGACATTGCGAAAGGTTTCGGTTGGGACGCTCGTTTTGTGATGAATCCTTCGGAACTCGAAGGCGCGCTTCAGGAAATGATTGCGGCCGAGGGTCCGTACTTGCTGGATGTGGCGATTCCGTACAGCGAGCAGGTGATTCCGATGATTCCCGCCGGCGGTACATTCTCGGACATGATTAAGGAATAACGGAAAACCAAAAGTTTGATGTTTGAATTTAAGGTGAACGGGGGAATTTTCTCCTGTTCCCTTTTTTTTTACTTTTGCGCTGTTCTTCTTTCAACGAAATGCGGGGAAAAACGCGTCCCCCGTCTTGTTATTTTTCGAATATTCGATATATTATATTGATTCCACAATTTTAAAGTGGAAAGTGTATATGAAGGTATCGTATTTTACTTTTTCATGGTTCGGGAACCTCCGAGCCGCTATTCCTTGCAATAATCAGGAGAAAAACATGAAATTCTTGTTGAACCTGTTTTTACCCGCGTTTTTGATGACCGTCGCAGTGATTCAGGCCGCCGAAGTGAAAACCGTCGAATCTCCGTCTGGAAACGTAAAAATCAACGTTTCTGTGGGTGATAAAATGACGTACGAACTCACGTTTGATGGGAAAACCGTACTGAAACCCTCGAATCTCGGTCTCACGTTCAAAGACGCACCCGTTTTGAGGGAAATGAAAGTTACAGATTGCAGTACAAAAACCATTCATGAGACGTGGAAGAATCCTTTCTCGAAAAAAAACACATACGTAAATCATTGCAGCGAAATGACGATGAAAGTCGTCGAAACGGCCGCTCCGAATCGTGAGTTGGTGCTTGTTTTTCGCGCGTATGATGATGGAATTGCACTGCGTTACATCGTTCCGAAACAGTCGGCGCTTCCCGGCGCTTTCGTGCTTGCGAGCGACGACACACAGTACGCGTTCACGGCCGACTGTGACTGCTGGGCCTCCGACCACAAACGTTTCAATACGGCTCACGAAGAAGAATTCTTTTTCAAAAAACTGTCCGACATCACGCCTGAATCGTGCTGCGTCTGTCCGCTCGTCGTCCGCGGCGAATTCGGTTACTGCGCTCTGATGGAGTCCGACCTTTTGAAATGGGCGGGCGCTCAGTTTGCTTCGGTTTCCAGCGGAAATAAGGCGGGCGAGCCGGCGACGATTGCGATTCGTCTGACTCCGCGTGCGGACGGAAACGGCTGCGTGTTGCGGGAAACCGGCGCTCAGTCTCCGTGGCGCGTCATTACGCTGGGGAAAAAAGCGGTCGATTTGGTGAATAACTCTGGAATTATTCTGAACTGCGCAACGCCTTGCGTTCTTGAAGACGTTTCCTGGGTTCGTGCGGGCGCCTCTTCGTGGGACTGGTGGTCGGAAGGAAATCTCGTTTTGAATACCGAAACGCTGAAAGCCCGGATTGATTTGGCGGCTCAGAACGGTTGGGCGTTCACAACGCTCGACGATCCGTGGTATTTCAACTCCAAATTCCAGTTTAAACCCGAATTGCTGACGGACACCGCAAGCGGGTGCGGAACGATTGATCTCGACGAAGCGTTTGCGTACGGACGTAAGAAAAACGTTTCAATTTTCCTTTGGATGCACTACGAGGATTTCGACTTTTGCGGTCACGAACGAACGTTCACACAATACGAAAAGTGGGGCGCTGCGGGAATGAAAATCGACTTCATGAATTCCGACAATCAGGAACGCGTCGAGTGGATTGAAGACGTGGTGAAGAACGCCGCCAAGCATCATTTGATGATTAATTTCCACGGAATGTACAAACCGACCGGGATGGAAAGAACGTACCCGAACCACATTACTCGTGAGGGAATTTTGGGGAACGAATTCAACAAATTCAGTCGGCGCATCGACTCGGTACACACTGCGACGCTTCCTTTCACGCGCTTCCTTTGCGGCCCCGGCGACTTCACTCCTGGCGGATTCGTGAATCGTCAGCCGGAAAAATTCTATACGCAGCAAAAACTGCAGACGCCGACAGCGGACGAGCAGGGAACGCGTGCGCACGCGCTGGCGATGTGTCTCATTACGGACTCTCCGTGTCTCACGATTTGCGACTCTCCTGAAAATTACAAGGGTCAGTCCGGCTTCAGTTTTCTGAAGAATATTCCGGCGGTCTGGGACGAAACGACGGCGGTGGACGGCGAAATCGGTCAGTTTTATGTTGTGCAGCGACGCAGCGGCGACAAATTCTATGCGGCCGCCATCACGGACTCGAATCCGCGGGATCTGACGCTTTCGCTCGACTTCCTGACGCCTGGAAAGACCTACACGGCCCAGATTTACGCAGACGTTCCTGCGAGTTCCGAAGATGCGGAACAGATTTCTGAATCGGTAAAAGACGTCACATCGACCGACACGCTTCCTGTAAAAATGGTGCGCAACGGCGGCTGGACGGTGATTTTTACTGAAAAATAGTGTCGCATTGAGCGATTGACGGAATGAAAAGAAGGGAAAAACTTTTCGTATGAGGGTTTTTTCCTTCTGTTTTTTGAGCGGATTTAGAATATTGTACGCATGAATTTTGAATAATATTCGAATATATTTTCAATTATCATTTAATTCTCTTAAAGTGAAAACATGAAAAATAACCGATACTGGCTCGCGGCGGCAGTGCTCGGCTCGATGCTGAGCGTTCAGGGCGGCGCGTCCATTGCAAAATATCTTTTCCAATTTCTGGGTCCTGCGGGGGTCGCAGTACTTCGAATCGGTCTGGCTGGGATTCTGCTTGCATTCATTCATCGGCCGCAAATTCAGAAATTTTCGCTTTCCGAGTGGCTGTACGCCGTCTTTTACGGACTGTCGATGGGCGGAATGAATCTGGCGTTTTACTATGGAATTCAGAGTGTGCCGTTGGGACTCGGAGTGACGGTCGAATTCATGGGACCGCTGGGTCTGGCGATACTTTGTTCCCGCAAAGCCTCGGACTTCCTCTGGGCGTTTCTGGCGGGTACCGGAATTGTGCTTCTGGTTCCCTGGACGGGGTCGAATGTGGATCCGATTGGGTTAGGTTTCGTCTTTTTGGCGGGTGTGTGCTGGGCGGCGTACATTGTTGCAAGCGGGAGTATTTCTCGAAAAATGAAGAATTCGGATGCGGTTACGACGGGAATGTGCATTGCGCTTCTTCTGGTGCTTCCGTTTGGGCTGGGAAGCGGCGATTTGAAGAATTTGAATCTCACGCTTTTGCTGATTGGGCTGGGCGTGGCGATTTTTTCGAGTGCTTTACCGTACACGCTGGATTTATTTGCGCTTGAGAAGGTTCCGAAAAAGACATTTAGTGTTCTTCAGAGTCTTCAGCCGGCGTTTGGTGCGCTTTCGGGATTGGTTTTTCTTGGAGAAATTCTTTCGGTTCGGCAATGGGTTGCGATTCTATGTGTCATACTGGCGAGTCTTGGAACCACCTTATGTTCGATTCCGAAAGAACAAAGTGAAACAAAAAATACGCACGAAATTCAATAAGATTCTGATTTTCGTGCGCAAAGACGTTCTCGTTGGAGCGGGGACGTCAAGAGTTTATTTCTTTTAATCTATTTTGACTTCTCTTTTTCCTTTTCCAATTCTTTGAGAATCTCTTCCGGCCACTTGCTCAAGCTCATGCGGCCGTTTTTGTAGTTCCACGTGCTTTTCACCTGTTC
>CAYTLK010000073.1:0-18943 GCA_964438515.1 uncultured Planctomycetaceae bacterium | reverse complement strand
TGTTCGTGCCGTTTTTTTGCCTCCAATTTAATTATCGGCAAAATGAAGAAAAAAATTTGATTATTCACGGATAAGTCCTAAGGATAAAAATTAGAAATTTTTCAAAAAACTTCAAAAAATACCTGTCGAGCGAATTCATCGGGGCGGGGTCATTTAAATCTCCGATTTTGATTTCTGCACTTCCTAAGAGAGATTTTTTGGAAAAAATCAAAAAATCGGTCCTTACACGTAATGCACCCTTGACAAAGTGGGGATGTTCGAGTATACTACTTTTATACTCGATGCATTTTGAATTTTCGCTTCTCCGTCGTTACTCTATCGAGAAACGACTGCCGCAGTAGCCGCCCAAAGCGAAATTTTCAAGCGGAACGAGTATACGATATCAGTAAGACTTCATAAAATCACCGGGGTTTTTAGAGGTTCCAACCGTAAAATTCGATCTGTATCGTCAGGAAAGGATTTTATAAATGCCTGTACAAAGTACATTTACAAAACAAAAACGTGAACTCGCAAAAGCAAAGGAACTGATTCAATCGATTCGTGCCGAAGAAGTTCGTACGCAGCGATTAGATACACAAGACAATATTCAAACAGAAGAACGCAGTTCCTATATGGTGGAATCGCCGCAGGAAATCGCTTCTAAAGTGTTCACGATTATCAATGAAATTGTCAGTCAGCATGGCGCTCGCCAAAAAGCGAATGCGTCGAATCGCGGGCATTTCGTTTTTGCCGGAATTCAAGCGGATTTGACCGTTCCGCAACTCCGCGCGATTCAGGAATCGGTCGGAACGCTCACTTCCCTGATCGAGAAACTTCCTGCCGAAAATCTCCGTCTGATTCCGAACGGTAAACTGGACGGACATCCCGCATTCTTTTCTCCCATGGAAGAGCAGAAGGAACAAAAAGTGCGTTATGTTCCATATGAAGAAGACACTTCCACACGTGTCCGTACGTATGAAGAACATTACGATGTCGTTCTTTACAAAACGCGGACGGTCACGATTAATTACGGAATTCAAATGAAAAAGATTATTCAGTTGAGGGAAATGCTTTCCGATTTGGGTACAGCTATTCAGGTTGCCATCGACGAAGCGAATGCGCTTCCTCACGAAGGAGATGCGGAACTGAATCGTCTTATCGGTGAAATTACGGCAAAATTCAACGCTGTCATTCGGTAGTGGATCGACAAAATAAAACAAAATAAAATAAAACAAATCGGAATTGTTTTACGAAAAGATTGTTTCGTGATAGATTTTCTGTGGATTCGTATTTTCTTCGGAACGTACGATGAAGCGGAAATGAAAGTGTGGAGAGCTGCTGGAAGGCGTTGCGCTGCAATCGACAAAAAGTTCGTTCAAGGATTAATGTGGAAGACTTTACAAAAAAGTTGTCCAAGTTTTTGAATGTTTCACGACAAAAAACGTATCACGTAAAGTTCCGCCGAACGTTGTGTCCCCAAAACTCATCAGGACAGCAACATACATTGAAGAATTAAGGAATAATTCATATTTCCACACGGACTTCGGGTTGTAAACCGACGTTAGTGATTGGGATGAAGGCGTTCACGAGGAGTGGACTCCGTGTGTGAATATCATAGAATTTATGGGAAATGAGCTCCTCGTTCGTTTCCACCTTTCCTTTCATTTCATGTAATTTTGCGCGGCGGCGTGATGAGTTTTTTCCGGTTATCTCCAAGTGAGCGACGGCTTTACGGTCGTATGTGCGGAAATCAACTGTGCGAAACGGGTGTTTTCGGATACGCGTTTCGTTCCGGCGGATAAACAATCGTCGGAAGCGGGTTTTTCCCGAGAGCGTGAATAGCGCCGTCGGGGGAATTTTTAGTAGCTTGCAGGAGTCGCATTCGGGGCGAACAGATACAGACGTCCTCCGAATTCGTTTTTTTACGTGAAAACAAGAAAAAATGGAGTCGGAATGTCTTTTCGCCAGCGATAAAGTTCCGATCGGCCGATGAATCGAAATTTATTTTTCGAGACGTTAACCGATTAAGCCTTTCGTCGAAAGAAGCAATTCTTTCGTTCGTCCCATGCGTCGCGGACGATAAACAATTCCGGTTTTTTTGCTTTGCAAATTGCATCATGGACAAGACTTATATACAATCGCAGCATATTTCTCTCTCAGAATGGTTCCTTAATTTTCTTTTAAAACGAATACGAATACAATATAAAAAAAGACGTTTTCCTCAAGATATTCCAGTTTCCCAAAAATTACAACACAATTTGACGGCTTTCGCTGAGGATCATCAAAAAATCGTTCACGAAGACTCTCCGAGTGTTCTGGAACTGCTTTTGGATCATAAATTTTTTTCATTGCTGGACTATCTTTTGCAGTTGGAATTGCTGGTGAATCCGGATTGGAAGGATATTTTTGTTTCCGCGTGCGAATTTCAGTCCAAAATTCCATATCGTCCGAAAAAATACCGTTGTGTCCGTTTTCGTCTTGTGTGTCGCGCATTGGAACATGGAGTGGATATTCATTCGACGAGCAACAATCTTTCGTCGTTGGAAAATGCCGTTTTCGCGAATCAGCTCGACATGGCGAAACTGCTTGTCCGAAAAGGAATCCCGTTCGACGCACAATATCTGAACTCGAATATTCGACGATTGAATGCCACGCTGTTTGAAGAATATATTTATCGCTACGGGTTTCAATATTCAACCCTCAACTCCGTCCGACAGATGATCCACTGGATGCTTCAGTCCGGTGCTTCTCCGCGTCCGAACATTTTAGAGCAAATGATGCTTCGGAACAATCTTCGTTCTGACATTCCTGAAGAACTTCTTCGGGTTCTGCGATACCGTGGTTTGAATGTTTCTGTTGCGAAATATCTTATGCTGAAAAGTCTACGGATTCAGCAAAAACTTGTAAAGTAACCCGTTTCTGCGCCAGCCTTGGGTGAACGGACACGGAAAACTCGCGTCCATCCACGTCTGCCTCGTATGTGATTTCTGTTCGTCGGGCCAAGACTTTGCATCCCGCTCATCTATGCTGGTTCCACAATGAAATACAGTTTTCACAAAGACCGCAAGAGCCGTGGTGCGCAGCTCCAACGGCGGGCAGGAAAACTGAAATTCAAAATAGTGTTCGTATAAGTTAAAATTCATGCAAGACATACGAAAAAAAACCGGCGGTGAATCCATTCACTGCCGGTTTCCCGATTTGGAACAACTTTTGCGTGTTACGGCTTAGGGAGCAACACCCAGTCGTTCTTCCTCTTCTTCCTGGATGATGATTCGAGGCGTGACCATCATCATCAGGCTTGTGGTTTCTCGTCCAATACCCGAGTTTTTGAACAAACGGTTGATGAACGGGATTTTGTTGAGAATCGGAACGCCCTTTTCGTTGCGTCCTTCGCTCAAACGCTTGATTCCGCCGAGCAGAATCGTACCGCCGTCCGGAACGCTTACGGTCGTCGTAACGGTGACGTAAGAGTATTCGGGCAGCTGAACGGTTGTGCCGGAAGTGGAACCGGAAGTGGATTCGTCTTTGTTCTGTCCTTTATCGTCGCCGCCGGAAGTATCCTTACTTGTGGAGGTGCTTCCTGTGAACGTGAACGTGGAAACGTCTCCGATTTGGCTGAAGAATGGAACCACGGTGAGTCGGACGTAACGACGGTCAGCGGAAGCCACGGCCTGAACGGTCATGAAGGATCCTTCTGACAGAACGACGATGACCGGCTGGAGCGCCGCAGCAAAGTCGCCGACGACCGGGATGACGGAAACGACAAACGGCGTGTCCGTGACGTCCTGCACCAAGGCCTGCTGTCCGTTGAAAAGCGTGACTTTCGGCGCCTGAAGGACGTTGCTGCGTTCGGTACTCTGCGCGGCTTCCATGAAGAGGTACGCCTCCACATCGGAAAGAATCGCAAAACCGAGCGTTGCACCGGCGTTTGCCGAGCTGTCGTAGTCTCCATACATGGGAAGCGCCAGCGAGGAACTTCCTTGACGTATCGCAATGTCCTGAGCCGCTGGAGCGAAATCACCAGTGCCGGTGACGTCATTACGACCTGTGACGGTGGAATGGGTGACGTCGCCAGTGCTTGTGAAAGCGCTGGAGTTTTTCGCTTTGAAGTTCAGGTTGAAGTCCACGCCGATTCTTTCATAGAAGCTGTCGCTCAAGCTGATGAAGCGGACTTCAATGGTAATCTGGAGGTCCTGAAGACGTCGGAGCTGTTCGAGGAGGTTGGCGATTTGTTCGTGAACTTCCTGCGTTTGGCTGACGACGAGGCTCATATTGACGGCAAAGGAGGAAATGGTTCCGGCGCCGCCGTTATCGACCCAACTGTCGGGCGTGACCGTGTTTGTGATGAGTTCGATGAGTTTATCGAAGTCTTCCTGGGACGCACCACCAGCGTTTCCAGCAGCAGGTGAGCCGAACCCGGCACTTCCGCCGCCAACAACGGGACTTCCCGCGCCGCCCATCGGCACACTGACCTGACCCATTGCGCCCGGTGCAGCGTTTGCATCGACTGGTGCAGCGTTATTTCGCGAGGCGGAAACGACTTCTGGAGCCATCGCACTCATCCACGGGTTGTTGCTGTTCGCGGTCGAAATGGCACTTCGCAGTGCGCCTTCGAGACCCATGTTGGAGGAGGGCTGGAAGTTCGGAATCGGAATCACGAGGTCGGCGACCTGATACGTGACGGCATAAACGTCGGTGTCTTTTTTGGCTTTGCTCGTAATCATCAGAACGTCGTTACGAATGGTGAAATCGAGGTTCAACGGTTCCAGAATCAGATTCAGAGCACTGTTGAGCGGGATTTCCCCCTGCGTCGTCAGCGTGACGGGCTGCGACGGCTGAATGTTCTGTTCAGCGAGTCCGTCCGGAGCCAGATGAATCGTAATTCCGGCCATCTGGGCGAGCTGGTCCATCACACTCGAGAGCGGCTGATTCGCGAATCGAGCCTGAATCGGTGTTGTGAGCCGTTTCTGGATTTCCAGTTCACGTTCGCTGTAACGCGTCTCCTGCTGACCGTATTTTGCACGGCGTTTTGTGAGGTCACTCCAGTTTTCACTGTATTTGAGGTCCTCGTTCTGCGGAATGCTGGCTTCGTCCACTGCAAGGAACGCACCAACGACGCCGCGTTCTTTGTCGTCGCGGATTTTCTCATTCAAATGCTGACGATTCAACATTTTTCCCATCGTGTCGAGCTGAACGGCAATCGGTTCGTTCGGATACAGTTCGTGCATCCGTTTTCCGACGACTTCGGCTTCCGCATAACGGTTCTCGGCGATGAGCTGGTTGAATTCGTCCGTCATTTCTTTGAGTTTTTCTTCACGAGTCGCATAACGTTCCTGACGCGCATCCAGTTTTTCCTGGCTTGCAGCGTTGGACGAATTCAGCTCGATGGAGGCGCGATTGTCTTCGATGTACCCTTTCAGTTCCACAATGTCGTTCTTCACCTTCCGCACAAGCATTTCTTTATGAGCGTCGGCAAGCGGTGCGTCTTCGACTTTTTTCTGGAAGTCCGCAAGCAGCGTCAACGCCGCTTTGGGGTCTTCTTCACGCAGTGCACGCGACTTTTTGACCGTGGTTTCGAATTCGGAGACCAACTGTCCAAAGAGCGCGTTTGCGTCTGACGGAAGCGTTCCGACACTCGGAGTTCCAGCGGAAGCCGGAGCCGGTGAGGTGAGCGATTCCGTTGCAGCCGGCGCGTTGAGCATGGTCTGCATGTCGGTCAAACGCTGCGCACTTGCGGGATCCAATTCGGAACGATACTGTTCTGCCTGCAGAACGATCTGACCGGCTTGCTCCCGATTTCCCTGCTGCAAGGCTGCCTGTGCCTGCTGAAGAAGGGTGTAACCGATACTTGCGGGAGCGGCCGAATCCAGCGCCTGCACCTGAATGTTTTGGGTGGGATCGTTTCCTGTACTGTAAACTGCGGGCTGCGCCGCCGCCGGAGTGGTTCCTTCCATTCCAGCAACCTGAGCCACCGTGGAGTTCCCCGCAACTCCCGCCATGCGCAAGTCGTTGAGAACGAGCGAAGGACGATCTTCTCCCTGCGCGAAAGCCGCCTCCGGAACGTTCATCGCAACCGCCTGATTCGCGAGCGTCACCGCCTGAGCCGTATTGCCGGCATTCATCTGCGCGCGAGCTTGAGCGGTCAATTCCCGAACCTGTGCGAGCGCAGCGTTCTGCTGGACGGCAGGATTCTGACGAGCGAGCTGCTGATTTTTGGCGTTTTCGATACGCGCCAGCAAATCTTTCGGCTGCACTTCATACTGATTGTACGGAACGTTGAGCTGGGCAGCCGCCGCGGCCAGCTGAGCCGCCGTTTCAAGCTTTCCCCATCCCAGCAGCGTTTGCGCTTGTTCGATGAGCGATTTCGCCATGAGCCGCCGCACACTTTCCGTCTCTCCTTCGGATTGACGTTTTTTCAGCGTTTCCGTGAAATTCTGAATGTGTTTCAGCACGTTTTCATGCGTGTCGTCACTCGCATTGTAAGGAATCCCCATCTCGCCGGCTTCATTTGCGAGCTTCGCGGCGCGTGCCACATCCCCGTTCGCCAATGCAACACGTGCGTTGATGATTAAAAGGTTTCGCTTTCCAATTTGACGAGCGTCCGTCGTGTTCATTTTCACAGCCGTGGCGCCCACCGCAGGTGAAACCGGCGCGGAAACCAATCCCGCAGAGGACTGAATATCCATCATCAGCTTCTCTGGGGTGTCTTCGTTTGCATCAAAGACCGCATTCAGCGTTTTCGCCTGATTCGCCCAATGAGCCGCCTGCTGCGCGTTGCCGGCATTCAGCGCCTCACGTCCGAGTTTGACGAACTGCGCCGCCTGCGCCTTGGGATCAATAGCAGCGGGACGTGTTGTAGCACTCCCCGCCGGATTCGCAGTGGAATCTTGGAGTCCGACTGACGGTTGGGCGGTACTCGGTGAACCCGTCGGAGCGAGTTGTCCGAACACGTTCTGAGTGATCAGCCCCAATGCTACAGCCGCAACCGCCACAAAAGTATGTGCGTTGAATCTGTTCATCGTGTTTCTTTTTCTTTTCATTTTCCTAAGCCCTAATTTTAGAAATGAAAATGAGTTGGAAGTTTCATCAAAGGGTCAGGCACTACCCTCGACGGAGACTTTTTCTCACTTTCATGAATCTATGCCCGTATGACTAACTACGTAATACAAACTACTGAAGAAACCGTCAAGATGAATTTGTAAACTTTTCCCTTTTTTTTCAAAGTTTTTTAAAAATATTACGAACTTTTGCCATTTTGACCATTTTCAGAGACCGAAATGTACAAAATTCCCGTCAGTTTTTTGTCTCTGACGGATTCTTTCCGTTCGCTCTTGCAATGCAGAAATATTTTTGCGGAATGTGCCGGAAAACACGTGATTCTTCTTGAATTAGGCGTTGACAAAGCGCCAAAATGTGCTATAATTTCAGTCTCGAATGGAGGGGAGTTCCTCATCCTGTCAAAAAAGATGGTTGGTCAGTAGGAGACCTGGAAAATGTCTGAAATTAATCCTGAAAAAAAGTCGGATAAAAATCCTGATAAAAGTCCTGAAAAAAAACAAACACCAACGCGTGGCGGGTTACGTTCCGGAGCGGGACGTCCGCGGAAAGAAAAAAGGAACGCAAAACGTCAAATTAGTTTACCGTACGAAATGGACGTTCAGCTAAAAAAGATGGCCGAGGATAAAAATGTGTCGTATTCGTCGCTCGTTGTGAATCTGGTAAAAATCGCACTCGAATCGTAAAAATAAGAATCAAAATCTGTCGGTTCTGAATGTGTATGAAAATCGTTTAATATTTAAACCGACTCTTGACTGCTGGAAGAGTTCCGAGAAAAAAGCAGCGTATGGTTCTTCGGTTTCGTGACCCATACGCTGCTTAAATTTATACAAAATTCTATTTTTCGTTTAACTTTTAACGTCGAACCGGCGCGGCAGAAGCCTCCGCCGCAACGGGTGTGTTGAGTTCGCTGTACGTTGCGATATCGGAAATTCCGGACCCGTCAAAGTCGCCCACAATCGGCGTATCGTTCGAAACGCCCTTGCGTACGTGCAGAACCGTCTCGTCCATCACGCCTTTTCCCTCCTGATCGAGGTACCAGTCGCCATTTCGATAAACACCGATCTTCGAGACCGCAGAACGATCCCACTTTCCGACGACCGGGATGTCGCCCTTTTCACCAAAGACGAACTGTTTGTCCGCAGAGGTGAAACGTCCGTCTCCGTCGTAATCCAACGTCCATTTTCCGTTATTGTACACGCCGACGCTGTACACGCCGTCGCCGTTCCAGTCGCCGGTTACCGCGATGTCGCCCTCACGTCCAAACTCAAACACGTGGTCAATCACGTCACGCTGAATCTGTCCGGTTCGATACATTTTTTTGTACAGATATCCGGCGATTGCGGTAGGAATATGTTTGTACGTTCCGGTCATTTTGTTTTCCGCGTCGGGCAAACCATATTCGTGCGCCAGCAGTTCGCGGTCATTTTCCCACGCCCGGCCAAAGACGCCGACGTCACATTTTCCGTCTCCGTCCCAGTCGCCGACGATGGGCTGGTCGCCTTTTTCGCCGAGTTTGACCCACAAATCGTAATCGTCCCACTGCCGGTTTCCGTTGAGGTCGATGAACCAGAATCCGTCCATAAAGAACGCCAGTTCATCCACACCGTCTCCGTTGAAATCTCCCGCCAAAATTTTGGCCGACAAGCGGTCGTTTTCGCCGAAGAAGAGCGACGGATTATCGAGTCCTTCCGCCAGCATCTGACGGATTCGCGCGATAGCGGCGCCTTCCCACGTCTGCGGGTCGAAACTGGATTTGTCGAGATTTCCGATGTAATTGTAAATGGCCGTCGCATTTGCATTTGCGTATGCGTTTCCGTACGCGTCCGCATTCGCAGCGCTCAAACCGACCGCAGCGATGTTTCCAGACCCTTCACCGCCGTTCAGGACGCTCAAGTGCCACGAAGCCGAGCTGCCGCCCATTCCGCCGCCGAGGGACAAACCCGTCGTCATTCCGAAATAAGGGACGTAACCATTCCCATAAACGGGAGCGGAGCCGCCGCCGCTGTGAGGGATTTTACCCGGGAAAGGAACAATCGACGGTGTTCCTCCAGGATCCTTCGGCGGATCGGGCGTCGGAACGGGAGTCCATTCGACCATAATTTCACTGAAGTTGTATTCCTGACCGTCATCCCCATAATCGACATCGACATTGTAAATCATGTCGCCGTCCGGAACCAGCGAATCTCCGCCGAGCGAACCGGGTGTGTCGATACCGTCCGTATAATCGGTCGGATGAATTTCGTAAATGCTGTATTCACCCGGCTCAACGTTCGTGAACTCATAATATCCGTTCGAGTCGGTCGTCGTGCGTGCGACTTCCTTTCCGTCTGCGTCTTTCAGCACAATCGTCACGCCGGAAATCGGTTTGTCCATCTTGTCGCGAATTCCAGGGTACAATTCCCACACATTGTCAGGAAGCTTGGACCCTTCTTCAAGTTTCAGCGTGTCGCCGTCTTGAAAAACGTAACCAGAAATCGTCGCATACTCTTTTTCCCAGAAATTGTAATCCTTTCCAGAGTCACCCGAAAGGAGACCAATGTCGGTCGTGAAGTCCTGATAGGCGATGATTCCGCCTTCCGAACCGATTTCCTGTCCGCCGTTGAGGTATTCCGTCGGCTGATGTTCAAAAACGCCGTACGTGCCGGGCATTAAATCTACGAATTCGTAATAACCGTTCTGATCGGTGTATGTGGACGCAATGACGTTTCCGGCATTGTCGTACAGATCGATTTTGACGTCTTCCAGCAGAAGTTCGCCTTCGTCGTACTTGTCGTTTTTGTTCTCGTCGAGCCAAACGATACCGGAGATTTCACAGGGAATGTATTCGGAAAAGTCGTTCGTGATACTGTCCTGACCGCCCATAATCTCAATGTCCGACAGTTCGTTCACGTCGACCTGAATTCCCACTTCTTCACCGTTGATCGTTCCAACAAACGACGTCACGTCTTTGTATCCGTCCGGCTGAATCTCCAGAATGCGATACGTTCCAGGCTCCACATCGAACGAATACGCTCCGTTTTCATCGGTGTACGTCGTGTCGTACAGTTCGTATTTTCCGGCGTCGTTGAGTTTGTAGAGATTAATTTGTACGTTTTTCAGAAGTTTGTCCACGGAACTGTCGTAACGGCTGCCGTTAGCGTTGGCGTCCTCGTAAACTTTACCGGAAATGGTGCACGGACGCGCTACCTGTATTTGAGTTGCGAACGCACCGGCGGTATAAACGTCCTGTTCTTCGCCGTTTGCCAAATTGGAATAATCGTTTGTATACGAGTCGTTCGGCAAACCGGGAATGTCGTAGCCTGCATAGTCTACAGAAAACCTATCTTTGAACTGAATATCGTTCACGAAAGCGTCTTCATAGTACGCATTTTCAAAAACGGCCGAGAAGTCGGAAGAGGCGGAGAATTCGGCCCCTGTCGACTCGGCATCCAAATCGCCTTCGTCGTTCAGGACTTCATCCACATCAAGCTTAATCATCAGCAGGTCTCCCGCCTCGAAATTATCGAGATTGATGACGAGCAATGTTCCATTTTTCGAGATGGTGTAATCGAGAACATCAAAACCTTCTGAAGCAAGGATCTCGAAGTTCGTAAAACCGTACGCACCATTCCCCTGATCAATGAAATTGTAGCGTCCCGTCTGACCGTAACGTGCGAGATCAATGGTGATTTGCGTCATTTCGGTATTTTCCGCCCCGCCTTCAAACGCGACGTAAATGTAGTCCGCCGCGGAGTCCACGCCGGATCCTGTTTCCGTTCGGGTTCCTTCGTAGTATACACCGCCGACTTCAATCGGACTGACACTCAAAAGGTCCCTTTTTTCGAGCAGTTCCACACCATTCAGGTGATGATAACACGAAACTTTTTTATTTGTAGAAGTCATTTTAACGCTCTTTAACGTCTTTCACGTTTTTGACGGGAATGCGTCGGCGACGCAGGCACGTACAAACTGGGAAAAAATCAAAACAAAACCGAAAGGGGGGGAAATGTTTAACGAACGACTGGAATTACCGAAGCGGCTGTGTCCGTATTCGGCAGTTTCCAGAATCGGACGGTCGTGTCGAAACTGCACGAAATCAACGTGTTTTTCTGTTCATCCCAAAGGAGTTCCGCAACCGTTCCGCGATGTTCCTTCATCACGTACACCGCCTCATCCGAGCCGGAATTCAGGTTCCACACACGAATCGTGTTGTTCGCGGAGCCGGCCGCCACCATTCCAGGACCGCAGAACGTCAGGGCGGAAACTTTTCCGGACGGGTAGTTCAGTTCCTTCATGAGTGCCAGTTCGTCCATCGACCAAATGCAGACTTTACGGTCTTCACCGCCCGTGGCGAGGTACTTTCCATCCTCACTGAACGCGAGCGCCCAGACGCGGAGGGTGTGCCGATGAAGGTCTTTCACGATGTTTCCGGTCGCCATATCGTAAATACGGACGTTTCCGTCGCGTCCCGAAGCCGCCACGTAACGGCTGTCCGGACTGAACGCCACACTGCGCTGGTCGGGGCACGTGGCCTCCCAGCGGCGCTGGAACGTTCCGTATTTTGTGCTGTAAATAAATACAGAGGAGTCGAAACCAACCATTGCGAGACGTTCACCGTCCGGGCTGAAACTCACCGCGCGCACAGCGGTTCCGTTGGATTCGAACTGATACTGACGTTCAAACGTTTTTGCGTCGTAACAGTACATCTGATCGTCCATTCCTCCCGTCACGAAAACGGAACCGTCCGGCCCGTATTTTACGCTGCGGACCCAGTCTTTCTGGTCCGAAAGTTCTTTGACGAGCTGTCCGGTGCGAACATCCCAGATGCGTGCTTTATGGTCGTCGCCGACGGTTGCAAGGCGTGTTCCGTCTTTGCTGAGCGAAAGCCCCGTGACGATTGGTGCGCGTCCAGTTTCGTTGATTTGCTTCATCGCAATCATATTGGAAGAAGAAACTTCCATTTGTGCAAATGCCGCCGCTGATATTCCAAACACCAGCACCGCCATAAGAAAAAGACGAAAGGAACTGTATTTTTTCATTATCGGAATCCTCGATTTACTTCAAATTATACTGATTCCACTTGAGAATTCCGCTTTGGCGACCACCACGGCAGTCGTTTCGCAGCCGTGCGAGCGACGGTGAAGCGGAAATTCAAAATGCATCGGGGATATAACATCCCGCGTCTTTGATTTTCGGCATTGGACGGTCGCAAGTTTAATTTTTTTCCGAATTTTCGAAATTTAACGATTAAAACGTTGAATTCAGTGAAAATTTTTGCATTTTCGATGAAAATGGAGAAAATATACAAAATATGTAAATTTTTCATATCGCAGAAAGTTTGAAGAATACGCCAACTTTTCAGAAAAAATACTGAAGTTGTTTTCACGACGAAAGTGGAATGATGAAGAGTGCGCGTCCATGGAGACGCCTCCCGCGTTCATCGTCAAACTTTCTCTATCCCCTCTGTTTACGCGCTCTTGCTGCAGAGAAATTTTTGCGATAAACGATAAATTTTCATTTTCAGCCCTTGACTTTTTCCGAACAACCCTTATAATCTGTTGAAAGAAAGTCTTTTGAATATGGAGTTTTATACCCGATGCATTTTGAATTTTCACATCACCGTCGTTACTCTATTGAGAAACGGCCGCCGCAGTCGCCGCCCAATGCGGAATTTTCAAGTGGAACAAGTATAGGACTTCCGTTAATAATATCGAGGATCTTAAATGACACCAACTGAACAGCTTTTGCGCTGGCTTTGTCGTGATTTTTCCACATTCGAACACTGGAAATCGGTCGGCGACACCTTTTTTATTTCTGCCGTCGAGCAGCCGATGGGAAATTCAGACTCTAAAAAAGCGCGTGAACGGTTTGCAGAGCATCTGAAACATGTTTTTTCGACGTTTTCCCCTGGAAATATTTCAGTTCGACGCTGGACTTGCGACATGTCCGATCAAGAAATGGTACAGGTTGCGCCGCCGGAAGATATTCAGGATGTGGATTGGCTGACCGCGGCGGATTACTTTTTGATGCACCTTGCGGGAGACTCGGACGCGCTGAAACCGTTGAATACCGAACGCGCATCCGCCCAGGCGTCACTCGACATGCGATTGCAGGCGAATATTAAAAGAACGGAAGAACACTTCAAAAAGACGGTTGAATACATGGAACGTCATCAACTCAGCCTTCCTCAAAAAAAACTCGACGGGACGGTTGCGGACATTCGGAAAAGGGTGTCCCTGGTCGAAGAAAAGGAAAATGCGTCACGATTTTATGAAATCACCCCCTACGTACTTATGGAGGAAGTCCGATGATTGCAGGAATTGACTTTGAAACGGTTTGTTATGACCGTGCGAGCGTGGTCTCTGTCGGAATCGCATTCCGTCAGGAGGGGAGAGTCGTCACCCATTCGTGGCTCGTAAAGCCTCCAGAGAAAACCAAATTTCTGGATCGTTTTTTTGTGGATATTCACGGAATTACTGAGAATATGGTACAGGACGCGCCGTCATTTCCCGAGGTGTGGAATGAAGTCAAAAACATTCTGGGGGAGGACGTCCTTTGGGTTGCACACAATGCAGCGATGGAATTAAGTTGTTTGGAGGCTCTTTTCACTCGGTACCGCATAAAGGATCCCGTTCCGGAAATCCAATGTACATACAGACTTTCCAAGTCCCTTTTTCCACAGCTCGCAAATCATAAGCTGGATACGGTCGCAGAAGCCTGTAATGTTCCGCTTCCTCACCATCACGATGCGGGCTGCGATGCGTCTGCGTGTTTTCAGGTGTTTGAAATTTTGCAAAAAGCAGAAGACTGCGACAAAGTTTGGCAGAAAATCGAGCAGGAATATCAAGAAAAGTACGGAATTCATCCCGATCGGAATACAACCTCAAAAGAATTCGCCTGCCAAATCCTGCAGAATCTGAGAAACAAGCTCGCTCCTCCTGACGAACGGTTTGCGGGACGTTTGTTTGTTCTTTCTGGGAATTTCGCGCCGTTGAGTAAAGAAGATATCGGTGAATTTATCGATATATATGGCGGTGCCGTTCGTTCTGCTGTAAGTAAGCAGACTTCCTATCTTGTTCTGGGCGATAATTTTTATAACCAGTACAAACAGGGAAATCCGCCTTCATGTAAGTGCAAAAAAGCGTTGGTTTATCAAGAAGACTGTAATATTCAGATTATAAGTTGGAATCAGCTGTTCGATATGATGAAATAAGGACGCTTCCTCCAGCAAGCGCGCACCTGCTGAAGGAAATTCTAAAAACGTACAATAAATTCAGGAGTGGAACGGATTGCGCAGAATACCTATTTTCTCTATTTCCACTTCACAGACGTCTCCGTCTTTCAAAAAAACCTGCGGATTTCGTCCGAGTCCGACTCCTGGAGGCGTGCCGGTAAAAATGAGGTCGCCCGGAAGAAGGGTGCAAACCTGCGAAATCCAGTGGATGAGCGTCGGAACACTGAAAATAAACTGACACGTGTTGGAATGCTGCATCACTTTTCCGTTCAGACGCATCTCGATTTCGAGCGTGTGAGGGTCCGGAATTTCGTCCGTCGTGACGATCCAGGGTCCCACAGGCGCAAAAGTATCGAACGTTTTTCCAAGAAACCACTGACGCGCCGGCGGACGCATCTGCCAGTCGCGGGCCGAGACGTCGTTTCCGCAGCAGTAACCCGCCGCGTATTCCATGGCGGATTCTTTGGAAATATTTCGTCCGCCGCGTCCCATCACAATTACAAGTTCCGCCTCATAATCGATTTTGTCGGAAACTTCAGGCAAAATAACCGTGTCGCCGTTTTTGCACAACGCCGTGGGAAATTTGTTGAAAATGACCGGACAGTCCGGAACCGTGTCCCCAGTTTCCGCCGCATGATCCGCATAATTCAGACCCACACAGACGATTTTCTGCGGGTTCGGAATGGGCGGCAAAAGCTCTGCGTCTTCGAGCGCGACGAGCGGAACCGACGAGTTCAGCGCTTCCGCAGCTTCTGCCTTTGCGGCTTCCAGCCAGTTTTCGAGTGCAAATAATTCGAGGATGGAACGTTTCAGCACGATGAGAGCCGTTCCGTCATGCGTGACCACCGCAGCACGCGGACCGTTCGGCGTCTGACAGGATACAAGTTTCATAAATGACCTCAAAAAAAGGGACTTTTCAGACGGAAATTTCCGCGAAACAGGAGGAACAGGGAAAAAAGGGGATGCAAGAAAAGAAAAAAGGGGTAAAACAATTTCCGAGAAAATTGACCCCTGATTTTTGAACCGCATTCAGCATAATTCAAACATTTCTGTTTGAACCATCCGAATCACGAAATTTTTTGCCTCACGGCGAATTGAGAACGATGGGACTCGAACCCATGACCTACGGATTAAAAGTCAGTTGCTCTACCAACTGAGCTACGCTCTCGAATTGATAAGAATATAATACCACGATTAAAATTTTTTACAAGGGGGGACAGTCAAATTTTCTTCAAAATAAAAAAATATACGTCTCCCGCTTGGATGTACAGTCTTCATATACATTATTAATATATATGAAGACTGCCGCTTCAGGCGATGAGTCGGCGAGCAAGCGTCACGGCGGCGTTTGCGTTATCGCTGTATCCGTCCGCACCGATTTCATCCGCGTACGCCTGCGTCACGGGCGCGCCTCCAATCATCACTTTCGTCGTATCCCGCATTCCCGCCGCCGTCAGAGACTCAATCGTTTTCCGCATCGCAGGCATCGTGGTCGTCAGAAGTGCCGACATACAGAGAATCTCCGCGTCATTTTCCTGCAGCGCCTTCAAAAATTTCTCCGGCGACACATTCACCCCCAGGTCGATTACACGGAATCCCGCCCCTTCGAGCATCGACGCAACGAGATTTTTCCCGATGTCGTGCATGTCGCCCATCACCGTTCCAATGACGACCTTTCCAATCGGTTCCGCCCCGCCCGCCGCCAAAGTCGGTGCAAGGACCGCCAGCGCCTCTTTCATCGCTCGAGCGGCAATCATAAGCTGCGGCACGAAAAATTTGTGCGTCTCAAAACGCCGCCCCGCCTCATCCATTGCAGGAATCATGGCCTCCTGAATGATTTGCTGCGGCTCACCTTGTTCGTCCAGCGCCGCTTGCGCCCCTTGTTTGGCCGCAGGGGCGTTTCCCGTCAAAATCGCATTAAACAGTTTCGTCTCAGTTTCAGTCATCGAATTCGAATCAAGCCTTCTTTTCCAGTAAATTTTTTGCCTCTTCGAGCCACTCGGCGCGCTGTTCGGGCGTACTCATGATGACGGACGCGAAATTGATTCTCGTACAATCATCAACGCCGACGGTTTTGAACACGATGTTTTTCCACAAATTTTCGAGCGGGTCTCCATTAATATTTATCTCAATCTCTGGAGGCGTGTTTGCCGTCGTGAAAACCACCGCTTTTCGGCCTTCGAGCTTCCGCACGGGTCCGTCGGCGGTGAACGCGTAACAAAAACCCTGACGCAGCACGCGGTCGATCCACCCTTTCAGAATCGCCGGCGGCATTCCCCACCAGTTCGGATGAATAACGACATATAAATCAGAGTCCAACACCTGCTGAATATCCTCCAGGACGGCCCTGGGAAGATTTTCAGGTTTTGCAGCGAGTTCCTCCTGCGTCAGAACGGGGTCGAAATGTTCCGCATAGAGATTCTTAAAAATAACATCGTAACCCGCTTTGCGCAAGGTCTCGACGGTGAGTTCCGCCAAAGCGGCGCAGAAACTTCCTTCGGGCTTTTGATGTCCCAGAACGACAAGTGCTTTCATAAAAAAATCTCCTGAAAAACAGAATCCTTCAAAATCGTCAAGGATACACTCTTTATATTATACCAGAAATTCCAGGAAATAAAATAGATTCCACGCTGAATCTCCGCAAATTTTTCGAAAATAACCCAAAAAAGTAAAAAAATCCTAATGGTTAAAATTTTTTTCACGACTGACACGCTGTGTGCATTTTAGTACAAATAGAAACTACAAAAGTAGATGTCTCCTAAGGAACGTTCAGACTTTCCCCCAAAAGTCAAAAAGGTTCCAACCTTCAAATCGGATTTTCCCCAATCGGGTTTGAAAAAATAAAAAAACGCGCGTTCTCGCGTCCTAAAACGTTTTTTTATTCCTTTTTTAGGTGGTTTCACGACTTTCCCCCAAAAGTTGTGATGTTTTTTGGAAATTCGGCCGGCTTACTTAATTTTATCGGTCTTATTTCTTTCAACCGCCTTATTTATGATGAGCAGACAGGCCCCCAACTGTCTGCTCATTTTTTTGTCTTTCGGGCCCCGAATCCGCCTCACTGAAAACTCTCAAAAAGAACAAAAACACTCAGTGTATCATTTTGATGTAGCGAAACGATACACTGTTTCAAAATGACACACTATTAGCGTTCGAAAATCAATTCTTCTCTCTCTGTGGGTGAAATTTTAAAATGGAATTCGTACTGTTCCTCTTTTCACGTTGACGGACCGTAAGTTGTGTGTTTTTAGTCGTTAAACTCACTTCAATTGATACAGAAAGAATTTTGTAAATTTTATTAAAAAATACTGACACTCTGCCGATAATCTTTTGTGTAATGAAAATTACACTCTGCCATCGCACAAACGCAGTAAACCATCGAAAGTCTTGCAAGGACTTTCACGTTTTCTTTCAACCCGTACAGGAAACTGTACACCCTCAATAGGAGTTTTAACAATGATGAATCGCATTTGGAACGAAGAATCCGGTGTTTTGACGTTTGAATGGATCCTCTTGATCACGTTGCTCGTTATCGGGATCGTTAGTGGTCTGGCTGTCATCCGCGATGCTTATATTCTCGAAGCCGCTGAAACTGCGGAAGCTATGATGGCCCTCCATCAGGATTACAAAATCAATTCTTCGCTGTCTGGCGTGATCGCGAATGCCTCTGGTGTTGAGTTGACAGGCACTTATGCAACGTCCTTCGCCACTGGTTCCTCTTACACGGATGCCAATGGAACGGTTACGCTTACCGCAGGTAACTGATAATCAATACTTATAAGTAGTATTTTGATTTAAGATTCATAAACGCATGGAGATTTGCTTTCTGTGCGTTTATTTTTGTTTTTTAAAGTCTTGTTTCTACGTTTTGAACGGCATTTCTTACTGTTCTAGTTCTGTTAAATCTTTCATAATCGTTACAAAGCGATATTTATAATATTTTTGAAATTTATCCGCAAGTTCTCCGATACTTCTACTGTAATTTAATTTACAACATACTGAACATATGCGATGTCGGTAACATAATTGGAAACCGTAATAAGGTTTACAAGTTTTCTTTCAACCCGTACAGGAAACTGTACACCCTCAATAGGAGTTTTAACAATGATGAATCGCATTTGGAATGAAGAATCCGGTGTTTTGACGTTCGAATGGATCCTTTTGATCACATTGCTTGTTATCGGTATCGTTGGCGGACTGGCCTTGATCCGCGACGCTTATATCATCGAAGCCGCAGAGACTGCGGAAGCCATGACCGCACTGAGCCAGGCCTATACCATCCAGGCACCGCTGTCAGTTGGACTGACAAGTACCTCAGGTGCTGCTGTTACAGTTCAGTATGAATCCGGCACAATCTCTTCTTATGAGGATACCGCTGCAGTCGTTACGGTTGCGCAGCGGACCGCTGGCTGATAACACCCCTTCATTCGCCTGAAAGATTTCAGGCAGTATGACGTGTAAAATAAACCCTGCTGAGGAGTTGTTCTTCGGCAGGGTTTTTCTTTTCTTGGATGCAGGTCCGTTGGTCGAACAATGCGTACAGAGCAGCAGCAAGCCCGTAATGAAACGAACGCAGTGAGTGGAATTAGGGTGTTTGGACGTTTGACCCAAAAACACCGATTTTTATGGAATCCGTTGTTTGCAGCCGGGAAAACCCTAATTCCGCTCGTTTCACTCGCTTCATTACGGGCTTGC
>CAYTLK010000072.1:11920-18983 GCA_964438515.1 uncultured Planctomycetaceae bacterium | reverse complement strand
GGGTCTCAAAAATCCGCATTTACAAGGCGAGCGGCGGGCTTTTTGCCCGCTGAATATGCGGAGCCGTCACATCGGGGACGCGCCTTGGGCCGTTAAAAAGGGTATGCGACGAAAGACCGAACCTCCGGGGGTACAAAACCCCCGGCTCGCCTCGGAGCGTTAAAAAACGAATCCAAGTGATTTGTCCATGCGAGCGCAGTACCCAAAAACCTGAATTTTCAAAACGATACAATATTTTACCCACAACCTTTATGGGACCCAAAAAATGAACGCACTTCGACTTTTTCGTCCGATCGGACGCGGCAAACGTTTCGAATCGTTTCTTTTCGTCACGTTTTTCATTGCATCGACGCTTTTCAGCGTGTGCGCAATCGCGCAGGACCAAACGCTTCCCGGACCGGAATACGATTGGGGAATCATGCTTCTGCGCGACGGAAAGCACGATGAGGCGCTGAAACAGTTCGCCTCGGAACTGCGCGGAGGCTTCAAAATCGCAACGGATCGGTGGATCGACTCCATCTGTTTCGCGGCGATGCTGGGTGAGACGCACTATCAAATGGGTCACTTCCCGGAAGCGCTCGATAGTTTCGACACCGCCGTTCGTCTGGCAATTCAGCACTCAAACTGGCTCACAACCGTCCAAAATATTCCGAATCCCGGCGCGTTCACGCTCAAACGGGTTCCGTGGGGCGATCCGAATCCAGGACGCGGACTCATTCACGTTCCTGAAAAGTTTTCCATACTTTTTGGAGACATTAATTATGGTACAAAATATCAGACTGGCGGAGTTGCGATGGCGCCCTCCCTGCGTTCCGTTCGCGGAGCAGAAATTGTGCGCTGTACGATGCTTGCGATTCGACGGCGCGCGGAACTCCTCGGTCCACTCGGAGCGGGCGACGATCTGAATGCGCAGCTTATGACGCAAATTGTACAAACGCAGCGCGCGCTTGCGGGCAGCTGGCTCACTGCGTGGCTCGAGATGGAAGTCGGACTTGCAAATCTGGCGGCGAACAAACCCGACGAGGCGTCTGCAGCGCTTCTTCGGGGCGCACTCATTAATGGGAGCGCGCACATTCTTACACCCGTCGCGTACATCGAACTCGGAAAAATCCAGATGATGGGCGCAAATTACGAAAAAGCGTACAATTTCTTTCTGGAAGCCGCCGCTATTGCGTTTTATTTTGAGGATGTGGAACTCATGGAAGAAGCGTTCCGCGGACTTGAAAACGCGTACGCACAGCGGAACCCCCAGATGATTTGTCCGCCGCTGGCACCGGCTCTCGAATGGGCGAGAATCAAAAAACTCCCGATGTTTTACACCAACTTGCAGGAACTGCGGACCGACGATTTTATGCGTTTCAAACAGGCGAAACAGGCGGCTGTGTGTTTGGCGGACGCGGAAAAGACGATCGCTCGCCGACCCATTGCGCTCGGAACGCTCGGTGCACGTTTGAACTATCAGCGCGCCCGAATCGCCCTGCTCGACCCGTCGCCCGCCTCGCAGACGCTGGGAATGACGTCACTCGCGAAAATGCTGCAGTTCATGCAGTTCGGATCCGTCTGGAATTTCTATCTGAATCAGGTGGACGGACGGCTTTTGAACGGTCAAATGACGTCGCGAAAGGCGCTTGAGTGCTACAAATTGCTGTTGCGAGAGCCGACGCCGTCGGATTGGGCGCTGGTTCCGATGGAAGCTTTGGCCGTCACGATGACGCGGCGGCCCGGAACGTGGGAAAACTTCTTTCTGTGCGCAATCGACATGGAAAAAAAGGAGGACGCGCTCGAAATTTCCGAACGTGCTCGCCGTGCCGCTTACTTGCAGACGCTCGATTTTGGAGGACGCATGCACGCACTGCGTCAGCTGCTCGAAAATTCGGAGGCCGATTTGACCGTCACGCAGCGTCAGCGTCGGCGCGACATTTTGACTGAATATCCCGGTTATGAAATGCGTTCGAAAAAGGTTCTGGCGCTTCAGATGAAAATCCGAAGCATGAGTCTCCCCGTCACGGAGCGCGAAAAAGGGGTCGAACTGACGCAGGCGCTCGATGAAGTTTCACAGCTTTCCCGCGAGCAGGAGGCGATTTTGAGTGCGATGGTGCTCGACCGTCGTCCAATCGATATTCTTTTCCCGAAAGTTCGAACGTGTGCGGAAATTCAGGCGTCGCTTCCGAAGGGGGAAGCAATGCTCGTCTATTTTGCGGCCCGAAATCAGATGTTCGTTTTTCTGATGAACAACGAACGCCTCACGATGTGGAAAATCTTCGACGCAGGGGCGGGGACCGGAAGTTCCAAGAAGAAAAAGGCGGGAAACACGCTCACGTCGCTGCAGACGAACTACGCGTCTCTCATGAAAGAAATCGGATTGGGCGGCGGAAACGTGCGGGCGCAGCAGCTCACGGAAACGAACTGGAAGACGTCCGCTCAGCGCGTAATGGCCGATCTGACGAAAAACTCTCAGGCGAATTTTTCGAGTGCCGACTTTTCGTCGCTCGTTATTATTCCGGACCGTTTCACGTGGTATTTACCGTTTGAGGCGCTTCAAATTCAGACGTCGAAGGGGCAGCGGCCCACGATTGCGCAATTTTCCGTTCGTTACGCCCCCATGGCGTCGCTCGGCACACCGTGGAAACGAACGCAGCTCCCCAAATCGCCGTATACGATGCTGGTTTCCGGAAAGAATTCGCCGGGTGAAAAAGTCCTCGAATCGTTCGAAGCCGCGCTGGAACGTCCCGTCGAGTTCGAGACGAAAAGCTGGGGCGGAGTTCAGCCCGGCTCGGAGGGTACGACGTCTTCGATTATTGCGACGGAATTCGATAAAATGTTTGTTTTTGCGGATTTGAAGAACGACGATGCGGCTTCGTACGGAATATTTCCGATGGGGATTGATTATGGTGCGAAAACGGGGACGCTGGGACACTGGTTCCTTCTTCCTGCCGGCTCGCCGCGCCTCGTGTTTCTCGCAGGAATGCACACACAATGTGAGCCGCTTCTGAAAAAAACGTCCAAACGATCGGGTTCCTCGTCCTCTTCTTCGTCGAAAGCGGCGCCGTCGGCGGTTGTGGGTCAGGAAATGTTCCTCACAAGTATGGCGTTTCTCGCAAACGGCGTCGATACGGTCGTTCTCCCTCGATGGCGCCTCGAAGGACCGTCACCGTGGGTGATTTCGACGTATTTCCTCGAACAGCTTCCGAAAAATACGACGTCTGCCGAAGCGTGGCGCCGAACGGTTTTGAAGTTCGCGTCCGAAGAAATTCGACTCGAAACGGAGCCGCGAGTCGCCGTGAGCGACGAAATTACACGTGCAAAAGGGACGCATCCGTTTTTCTGGGCGGGATTTATGCTCATCGATTCGGGTTCCGGCTCGCTACGCGCGAAAGAACGTTTGATGAGTGCGGAAGATGAAGCCGAAGCAGAGGCGGAAGCCGGTTTGCAGCCGCCTCCCGCAGCCGTTCCCGCTGCGCCTGCAGTTCCTGAAGGCCCCGAAAACCCGCAGCCCCCTGAAAACCCTGCTGGAAACGGACCGCTTGCGCCTCTTCCGCCGATGGGAGGCGGTGCGGCGGCAGTTCCGATGGGCGGACGTCAGGCTCCCGCTTTGGAATGACAAACGAGGGTTTCATCCGATATGAATTGGGCGGAAAGTTCACAAATTTTTTGGTTTTTCACTTGCAATCTGTGAAAAATGGATTTATAATAGAGAAAGTACTTTACAAATTTCAAGTTTGTTGGAATTTGAAAGTGGAATCAGTATATTACCGTGTCTCCCTATAAGAGGAATCATTTTATGTCCAATCTACCTGATTACGTCGCAATGGCGAAACCGAATCCGATTGAAAATCGTGCGCCATGGTGGAAAAATACCGCTCAAACCTATGCGGGAATCATGCTTTGGTTCGTTTTCTGGTCGCAAATTCCCAAACAGGGCGGCGGCCCGGCGGGTCTGCTTTCCTGCGGACTCGGAACGGCACTTGCGGCTTTGGTCGCCGCAGCGCTCATCTGTCACTTCCTTTTTTACCTCGTTCCTGGAAAACTCGGAATGAAGACGGGCCTCCCACTTTACATCGTCGGCACAAGCACCTACGGCGTCAAAGGCGGTTTTTTAATGCCCGGTTTCCTCATGGGACTCCTTCAATTCGGATGGCTCGCAGTGAACGGCTGGGGAGCTGGAGGGCTTTTCACCTCGATCATTAAAGGAATTCCCGTCGATCAAGCGTTCGGCGACCCCATGTGTATGGGAATTGCCGTCGTTTGGGCCGTCGCGGCGGCGTTCGTCGGATTAAAAGGAATTCAGTACGTCGCGAAAGTCGCAACGTTTTTCCCGCTGATTCCCATTGTGATTCTCATCCTTCTATTCGTCAAAACCATCGGCGGAGTGGGTGCGTTCGACGCCTCAAAAATCATCGCCGCCTCATCTGCCGCTGCCGACGCAAACACGGTAACGACGGGACTGACGACACTGGGTGTTTTTAACTACATGGCGATTTACATCCTCGGATTCTTCGCAACGGCCGGCGCCGCAGGGTGCGACATGGGGACCGCAAACCGAAATAACAGCGACATTCAGCTCGGCGGTCTCGTCGGAATCTTCGGCTCCACCGTTTTCGCAGGCGGTCTTTCGCTCATCATTTATGCAGGTGCGTACGGTTCCGGTCTCGTCGAATATTCCGCTCCGGTCGGCGAAACGACGGGACTCATTAATACGATTATGGGTTCCAGCGTTGGTAAAATATTCATGCTTCTGCTTGCAATTGCCGCTTTCCCGTCTGCCTGTTTCTCGGCTTTGATTGCTGCAAATAGTTTCAAAACGACGCTTCCGAAAGTCAGTCCGTACATCACGTGCGGTCTCGGAACGCTTGCAGCCGTCGCACTCATCGTGACGAAACTTGCAGCCGATGCTCCGGCTGTTTTTAACGTCATCGGCGCGTCTTTCGGTCCCGTCTGCGGCGCGATGATCGCCGACTACCTCCTTTCCGGACGAAAATGGAACGGTCCGCGTGCCGGTTTCAACCCGGCTGGCTGGCTCTCATGGTTTGTCGGTTTCTTCGTCGGAGCCTTCAATTTCTTCCCGCCGGCGGTGACGCAGGGATTTGTAATGCCGTGTCCGCCGCTCCTCGCGCTTGTTGTTGGATTCGTTCTTTACTTCCTGCTGGCGCTTGTAGGAATGCAAAGCCGCACACTCGAAACCGACGAAAAATAACGGGAATTCGGACGTAAAATAACGGGAAATCGGACGTAAATGAACGTCCGATTTCGTTTAACGCTCTGTGTTGAAATGAAATCACAAAAATCAGAGTTTGATTTCAGCACAGAATGATTGTAATTTTAAATCGATGATTCTATGGAAGTTGTAACCACTCATGCAAATCTTTAAAAATCGTTTTGGGAATCATTTCGTGAATCGTTTCGGAAAATACTCTGAAAATCTTCTTTTTTTCGCGGTTCTGTGGAGCGTTTGGACGTTTTCAGGCTCGAACTGCAATCAGGTTTTGGCGGATTTTATGACTCCGGAAGAAGCCGGTTTTCATCATGCGGCACTGATTTACACGAATCCGGACGCCGACTCGAAATACTTTCAGCCGCTGCTGGTGAAATTCGAACAGGACGCGCCGACCACGCAGGGTGGGTACGATGCGTTTTTGTTTTTGTGTTACACAATTCAGGGAAAGCATACAGAATCCGCAGAAACGAACCAGCACGACTGGGAATTGATTCTCGAAACGTTTTTTTTGGCCGATCGGCAGGTCGAGGCGCTGTCGCAGGCGGGCGAGACGCTGCAAAAGGATGGGTTTTTGACGAATTTGAGGGAAAATCCCATTCCGGTGATGTTTGCGATTCCGTGGATGAATCCGAAAGTAACGGATTTCGGCGACGTGGACGGCGACGGAAAAAATGAAAATCTCGCGCTCGAGTCCGACCAAAAAAAGGTGCTGAACTGGTATATGAATTGCGTGCAGGAAAGACTGAAACGCTTCCAAAATCTGCGCCTCTGGGGGTTTTACTTGATGTCGGAAGGCGTGTCGCCGAAAAATGAAGAAACCGCCAAGCTTTATTGTGACGAAATTCATAAACGAGGTTTGAAAGCGCTTTGGATTCCATACTTTAAATCTCCCGGCTCCGAACATGCGTACGATTTGGGGTTCGACGTCGTAATTATGCAGAGTAATTGGACGTTTACAACTGCCGAACGGGGACGGATTGCGGAAGGTTCCCGGCGGAATCGGCTCGTTTGTACTGCGGATTTTGCTCGCGGCGCGCATATGGGGGTGGAACTCGAAACGGAGTCGAAACGAGGCGCAAAATGGCGCGAAATTTTCCGTCAGTCTCTCGAAACCGGCTCGCAGACGGGCTTTCAAAACGCGGTGAGTGCGACGTATTTCGGGTCGGATTTTTTTTGGCCGACGAGCGAAAATGAGGAGGAAAAGGAACTTTACGCACTTTGGATGGATTATTTGGCGGGAAAATCAATTTCGCTCCCTAAAAAAGCGCATTGGACGCAGGTGCGCGACCCTGGAGACGCCGCCGCTCAGCGCGTCATTTACACGTTTGATGAAAAAATGGCCGTCGAGGTCGTCGATGTGTTTCTAAATGAGTCAGAATCCCATTTTTTCCGAGGATGCGTGCAGATTGAAGGCCGTTCAGAAGGTTCTTTGAAAGGTCGTTCGGAAGGCCGTTCGTCGAAGGAGTCGTGGAAACCGATTGCGTGGGTTTATCGGTCCAATTTTCAAAAAAAGACGGAAAAACGACAGAATATTACGGTGGAGTTTCCTGCGGTCGAGGTGAAAGAACTGCGAATCACCCTCGTTCCCGACAAAAATTCCAACGTTTCAGAAATCGAAGACATTCAAACAGAATTCATTAACGACTCCGATTCGCGTGTCGTTTCACTCGCAACCGGAAAACCGTACGAAACGTCCGAGTCCGCGGCGCCTACGTACCCGGACCGAACGGGACGCCAGCTTTTCGACGGAATCACGACGGGAAAATGGGACAAATACGTAGGATGGAACACTCCGAAAGTCTCCGTAGAGGTTTTTGCGGCGTCTGAATCCCCGTCTGAATCCCCGTC